>JBFWRS010000011.1:0-95924 GCA_050248795.1 Burkholderiales bacterium
AGAGCCAATCTGGCGGCCACAGCAGCCTGGAACCACACCTTCCCATCCCGAACAGGACCGTGAAACGGGTTTGCGCCGATGATAGTGTGCATTCGTACGCGAAAGTAGGTTACCGCCAGGCCATATGTAGACCAAAAAGCCCCGAAGCCCTCGCTTCGGGGCTTTTTCGTTTCCGCGTGCTGCTGCCTTACACCATGTGCGCGATGGAATTTGCGTAGTAGCGCAGCACGGGCATCTCCGCCGCGATCGTGCGGTACAGTCCGTCGTCAGCCGATACCAGCCGGCGCATGGTAAGCATGCGCAAGCCGACGCTCAGCGCATAGTCAAGGTCCTTGCGCGGGATGTAGACGTGCGCCTTTGCTGCTCGAAAGTCGAGGAGCAGGGATTCCACCTCGGCCTTCAGTTCGAGTTCGGACAGCGCGCGGTCGGGGTTGCGCACGAAGACGGTCGCCATCAGTGGTACCGGCACAACCGGAATGATTCCGCTGACCGCGTCCATCAGATGCCTCCCCAGCGCGCCCATCTCTCGCCGGCGATCGTCCCCGGAGAGCTTCTGGAAATCGATGCCATGCTCCGCGCAGTAGCTTCGCATCGACACCGGGGAGCCGAAGTTGACGCAGGCATAGCCGAAGCGATGCCATTCGCTCCTCATCAGCAAGCGGAAGTTGCGGATCAGGAAAGCGAGCGTGTTCGCGACTGCTCTCGCGTATGCGGGCTTTCGCGAGTCGCTGTCCACGGACAAGAGAAGGCTACGATCCTCGAGTACGCGGTCGTAGTTGATTCCCAGCGGCACGAATACCAGGTCGCGCTCTCCCTCAAGGCGGAATCCGCGCATCATGTAGTCGAGCACGCCCAGACGTGGCTCGCGAATGAGTCCGTCTCGCGTAAGGCCACCCTCCGGGAATACGGCCTGCGGCACCCCGGCCTCCGTTGCCATGGCGACGTAGCGTTCAAGTACGCGGCGGTACAGGTCGTCCTTGGAATTGCGGCGAACGAAGTACGCACCCATCGATCGGATCAGCCCCGAGAGTGGCCACAGGCGTGCCCACTCGCCTACTGCGTAGGACAGCGCGGCCTGGTCGGCGGCCAGGTATCCGGCGAGGATATAGTCCATGTTCGACCGGTGGTTCATGACGAAAACTACCGTCGCTTCCGGGTCGATGGCGGCCAGGCCTTCGGAATCCACGTACCCCAGGCGCACCCGATAGAGGGCCTGCGCAACGCGTCGCCCGATCCAGTAGCCGATGCGAAAGTATAGATATGCGTTGAACGCTGGCACGATCTCGCGTGCGTACTGTTCGACCATCTGCAGCGTGATGGCCTCGGGAATCCCGCGCTTCAACGTGTACTCCTCGGCGGCCTGCATGACCTTGGGGTCGCCAAGAAGGCGATGGATCAAGATCTGGCGGCGCGTCCGCTGAAAAGGGCGAATCCGGATGCGCAGCCGCTTGGAGACGTCGTCGATCACCTGGTTCGAAGGCCGGGTCACCAGCCATCGCAGCCCGGGCAGGACAGCGTGTTCCCAAGCCGCCCAGGCCGCCAGCGCGGTGAGCAGCAGGAGCACCCAGGCCGGTACGGGAACCGCTTCTGTCATCCTCCTCCCCGGCGTTCACGATACAGCAGGTACAGGCCACTGCTGATCACGATCGCCGCGCCGAGCACGACAGCACCCGCGGGTACGTCGCCGAATACCAGGTAACCGAACAGGACCATCCAGACGATCTGCTGGTAGAGGAACGGTCCCAGCACTGATGCAGGAGCGAATCGGTGCGCAATGGCCAGGAAGTAGTGTCCCAGCCCGCCGGCTACCCCGATGAGGCATGCCATTGTCCACTCCAGCGTGGTAGCTGGGGTCTGCCATACGGCGAACGCGAACGGCGCCATCACGATCACGGCTCCGAGCGCCGACAGGAACTGCGTCGCTTCCGGAGGATCGTGGGCCGCAAGCTTGCGCGTCATCAGATTGAAGAGCGCATAGAGCACGGCATTGATGAGCGCGAGCAGCAGCGCAGGATGGAAGCCCTGCGTTCCTGGTCGCAGGATCACGAGTATGCCGACGAAACCGATCGCAATGGCGGCCCAGCGCCCGGCATCGAGCCGTTCGCCCAGCAGCGGGCCGCTCATCAACGCGATCAGGATGGGTACGGTGAACTGTATCGCCCCGGTTTCGGCGAGCTGAAGGTACTGCAATGCCCAGAAGTTCAGCGCCGTCATCACCGGCATGAAAAGCGACCTGATCAACTGCAGGCCGGGTCGGCGCGTACGAACCAGATTCAGCCCGTGGCGCGGCGCCAGCAGTACCGCGGCAAAGATCACGTGGCTGGCGAACCGCAGCCATACCACCTCGACCACGGGAAGCGTGCGGACGAGCCACTTGGCGCCGGCGTCGAGCAGCGCGAAGAACAGGAAGGTCGATGAGACGAGCCCGATGCCGATCAGCCGGTTGCGCGCGCTGTCGGCATGAAGCATCAGAGCGCCCGGATCAGCGCCCGCGTAACCGCTCCGGTGTCATGCACGCCGCCAAGATCCGGCGTGAACATCTGCTCGCCGGTGATCGATTCGATCGCCTTCATCAATCGTCCCGCGGCGGCTGCTTCCCCCAGGTGATCGAGCATCATCGACGCGGTCCAGAACGTCGCGATCGGGTTCGCGATTCCCTTGCCCGTGATGTCGAAGGCCGAACCGTGTATCGGTTCGAACATCGAAGGGAACTTGCGCTCGGGATTCAGGTTCGCGGTCGGAGCGATGCCCAGAGATCCGGACAGCGCGGCTGCCAGATCGGACAGTATGTCCGCGTGCAGGTTGCTGGCAACGATGGTGTCGAGGCGCTCCGGCTTGAGGGTCATCGTCGTCGTGATCGCGTCCACCAGCTCCCGGTTGGTCTTCACGTCCGGGTAGTCCCTGGCGACCTCGTGGAAGATCTCGTCCCACATCACCATGCCGTGACGCTGCGCGTTCGATTTCGTCACCAGCGTCAGGTGCTTGCGCGGGCGCTTCCTGGCCAGCTCGAACGCAAAGCGGTGAATGCGTTCGACACCCTTGCGGGTGAACACGGACGTTTCGGTCGCCACCTCCTCGGGCAGCCCCCGATGCACGCGCCCGCCGGAACCGGAATACTCGCCCTCGGAGTTCTCGCGGATGATCACCCAGTCGATTCCTGCGCTGCGCACCAGCGGGCTGGACACGCCAGGAAGGACGCGCGTGGGGCGCACGTTGGCGTACTGGTCGAAGCCCTGGCAGATCGGCAGGCGCAGCCCCCACAGCGATATGTGGTCGGGGACGTCCGGCGATCCCACCGCGCCGAAGAAGATGGCATCGAACTTCTTCAGCGCCTCGAGTCCGCCCTCTGGAATGTAAGCGCCGGTCTTCAGGAAGCGGGCGGAGTTCCAGTCAAAGTGCTCGAAGGACAGCCCGAAACCGGCCTTTGTCGCGAGTGCGTCGAGTACCTCGATGCCTGCGGGGATCACCTCGTTGCCGATTCCGTCGCCGGGAATCGCAGCAATACGATACGTCTTCACTTCAGGCTGCTTTCTTCCGCTGCCCGCGCAGGGCATCCGCAATTGCAGTCCCGACTTCGCCGGTACTTGCCGTGCCTCCCATGTCCCTGGTGCGAGGGCCATCCACTATGACCCGTTCGATGGCTTTTACCACTTCGGCCGCCGCGTCAGCATGGCCCAGGTGCTCGAGCATCAGTGCCCCGGACCACACGGCCGCGATCGGATTGGCAATCCCCTGGCCCGCGATGTCCGGAGCAGAGCCGTGCACCGGCTCGAAGATCGACGGAAACTCACGTGTTGGGTTGATGTTGCCTGAGGCTGCGATTCCGATGGTGCCTGCGGTCGCCGGCCCGAGGTCCGAGAGGATGTCGCCGAACAGGTTTGATGCGACGATGACGTCGAACCGATCCGGATTCAGCACCATCTGGATGGTGAGACCATCAACGTGGTACTGATCGGAGCGGACGCCGGGGTAGCTTTTCTTCATTTCCGCAAAACGCTCGTCCCAGTAAGGCATGGTGATCGATATGCCGTTCGACTTCGTGCATGAGGTGACGTGCTTCTTGCGCGTTGTCGCGAGTTCGAACGCATACTTCATGATGCGGTCGACTCCCTTGCGGGAAAATACCGCCTGCTGCGTCACGATCTCGCGCTCGGTACCTTCGAAGATGCGTCCGCCGACGTTGCCATATTCGCCCTCGGTGTTCTCCCGAACCACCATGTAGTCAATGTCGCCGGGCTTGCGACCCGCGAGCGGACTGGGTACGCCCTCGAACAGGCGCACCGGACGCAGGTTGACGTACAGGTCGAACCAGCGCCGGAAGTTGATCAGCAGTCCCCAGGCGGATACGTGGTCCGCGACGATGGCAGGATTCCCCACGGCGCCGAAATAGATCGCATCGAACTTCCGCAGGATCTCCGGCGCATCCTGCGGACACATCCGGCCGTGCGTCTTGTACCAGTCGCAGCTCCATGGAAACTCCTGCCATGCAAACTTGATGTCATGCCTTGCGCCTACTGCCTCGAGGGCGCGTACGCCTTCAGGGATGACTTCGCGGCCGATGCCGTCGCCGGGAATGACGGCGATCTTGTATTCCTTCATGGGTCTCTCCGGAGATGTTGAGTGAGGCGAGTACGGCTGCTCAATTTTACCAGCCGCTACAATATCGCGATGAGATTCGCCGCACTCGAGACCTCTGCAGAATGGTGTTCTGTCGCGCTATGGTGCGATGGAGAGATCTCGGCGATCGAAAGCCGGGCGCCGACCAGCCATGGGGAAGTGGTGCTGCCGATGCTGGGGCGCCTGCTTGCAGCGGCAGGCTTGACGTCTGCGGAACTCCAGGGCATCGCCTTCGGCGCCGGGCCGGGCGCATTCACCGGGTTGCGCATTGCCTGTGGCCTGGCGCAGGGGATGGCGTGGGGGAGGGAACTGCCGGTTCTGGGCGTCTCAACGCTGGAGGCACTCGCCGAGGACTCAGGTGCGGCGAAGGTGATCGCATGTGTCGATGCGCGGATGCGCGAAGTGTACTATGCCGCGCTGTCGCGTCAGGCCGGGGCGCCCGGCGAAGGCGTATGGCACGAGATTGTCGCGCCGCTGTGCGCTTCTCCGGGCGACGTGCCTCCACCCGAAGGCGGCGACTGGGTGGGTTGCGGTAGTGGATTCGCGGTCTACGGTGCGTCTCTGGGGAGCGCGTTGACAGGTCATCTGCGTGGTGTCGACGTCAATGCGAGGGCTAGCGCGGTGGCAGTCGCCCGGCTCGCCGCGCCGCGCCTTGCCATCGGGCAAGGCGTTGATGCAGCGCAGGCGCTGCCAGTCTACGTGCGCGACAAGGTTGCATATACCGAGCAGGAGCGGGCAGGGCGATGAGTGCCGTGTTGCGGGATGTCCCCAGGCCGGGAAGCATGACTGACGCCGACCTCGCGGACGTGCTGGTGATCGAGAGGGCCGTCTATACGCATCCATGGAGCCAGGGAAACTTCGCCGATTCTCTCCGCGCGGGGTACGAGTGCAGGACGCTGCGAGTCGCCGGCATGCTCGCGGGGTACTTCATCCTCGCAGTTGCCGCAGGTGAGGCGCATCTGCTCAACCTTTCGGTCGCGCCCGCGCAGCAGCGGCATGGTTACGGCACCGCGCTCCTGCGCGAAGGGATCAGCATCGCGCGCAGCCACGGTGCGAAGAGCATCTTTCTGGAGGTGCGGCCCGGAAATGCCGTCGCGCAAGCTCTTTACGCACGGTTCGACTTCCGGCAGATCGCGGTTCGGCGCGATTACTATCCCGTGGCCGGGGGCCGCGAGGACGCGTACGTTTATAGGCTGGACCTGTGAGCCGGCGCGACGATCTGCTTGCCGAGATGGGGCTTGCGCCGGTCTGGCGGCTGCGCAACTCGGACCCGCGACAATCTGGGCCCGGGTCTATCCAGGAGTTGCGCACAGACGCCGCCGGGCAGGAGGCACAGATGCCTTCATCGCGGAGCGAGCGCATCCGACGAATGGATTGGCCGGAACTGAAGGCGGCCGTTGCAGGCTGCAAGGCCTGCAAGTTGCGCGCGGGATGCACGCAGACCGTGTTCGGCACCGGTGACGAGCAGGCCGATCTGCTGCTGGTCGGCGAGGCGCCGGGCGCCGAGGAGGACAGGCTGGGCGAGCCCTTCGTCGGGCAGGCCGGCCGTCTTCTGGACAATATGCTGGCCGCGCTCGGCATGACGCGCGGCCATGACGTCTACATCGCAAATGTCCTTAAGTGCCGTCCGCCCGGAAATCGAAATCCGGAGCCCGAGGAAGTCGCGATGTGCTCTCCGCACCTGACGCGGCAGATCGAGCTGATTCAACCGAAGCTGATCCTTGCCATGGGCCGGTTCGCCGTGCAGACGCTGCTGGGAACCGACGCAAGCATCGCAAGCCTGAGGGGGCAGCTGCACAGTTACCAGCGTGTGCCGCTGGTCGTGACCTATCATCCGGCGTACCTGCTGCGCAGTCTGCCGGACAAGTCCAAGGCATGGGCGGACCTGGTGTTTGCGCGCCGCGCGCTGGTCGCCTAGGCTAGTATGGGCGGCTCCCGGTAACGCAGAGCAAACCCTTGAAGCCATCGAACTACCAACTCGAGGAGACGATATATCTCGCCGGGGAAGCCCTGCGTGTCGCTGGCATCGCCCGGCTCGAGCTTGCCGATGGCTCCCTGGCGATTCGCTACCTGCTGGTGGATGCCGGCGGCGCGGCACAGATCCTCGAAGAGCGCGGCGGGCAATACGCAGTGTTGAAACAGTTCTCGCCTTCCGCGGCCCCCGAGCCCAGCGGCAACGAGTTGTCGGTGATGGGGGTGCGTTATGTGTTGCGCGGGGTCGACAAGCTGAACGTGCTCGGCACCCTTGGCGCACCTGTTGGCGCAGCCCCCCCCGCAGGCTTGCTGCTGTCAGGGCGGTTCGAAGGCGAGACGGCGCTGATACTGCGCGAGTTCGCGCCAGGCGGCACTGCGGTGCAGAGCTTTTACACGGTGAAGCGGCTGGCTGCAGGCGAACTGCTCGATTCACGGCAGCACGCGGAAGCGATGCAGACGCAGCTGGCGAGCGTGCAGCGCCAGGCTGCCGCACAGGCCGAAAGCGGGGATGCAGGCGGGTGGGTCGTGCGCATTGGCGCCGCCATCGTCGCGGTGCTCGTCGCGGTGCTGCTTGCCTATGCCTGCACTGCGGAGAAGCGCCTCTCTTCCGCCGGACCCCTGCATTCCATCCACGGGTAGCAGGGCGCCGGCTGCTAGTGTTTCTCCGAGCGCGCGATTTCCAGCAGCGCCTCGATCTCGTCGTGATGCACCCGCCTGTTGCGCTCGTACCAGATCTTTACCGCAGTCATGGTGCCGGCGACGAAGGTGCCGAAGATCGCGATCACCCAGTAGATCGACAATCCTGCACCCAGCAGAACTGAATAGATCGCGATCATGGCCAGAATCGAGGCGTTCTCGTTGAAGTTCTGCACCGCGATCGAGCGGCCAGCGCCCATCAGGTTGTGCCCCCGGTGCTGCAGCAGCGCGTTCATCGGCACGACGAAGAAACCCGCGAGCACGCCGATGAGCACGATCAGCGGTAGCGCGGTCCACAGGCTGTCGACCACGTTCATCAGGATCACCACCAGACCCATCGCGATGCCGAGAGGAATAACGGACACTGCCCGATCCAGGCGAACGGTCATCGATGCGGCGACGGCCCCAATGGCGATGCCGAGCGCGCACACGCCTTGCAGGATCGAAGCCTGCGAAAGATTGTAGCCGAGCGCCTCTCGCGACCATTCGATGACGATGAACTGCAGCGTCGCGCCTGCTCCCCAGAACAGCGTCGTCACCGCGAGCGAGATCTGGCCGAGCTTGTCGCGCCAGAGGCTGGTGACACAGAACGCGAAGTCCCTGAGCGTGTCCAGAGGATGCGCGGGCAGCTTCTTTATCGGTGCCCCGGTCTTGGGGATGTAGAGATTGAAGATCGCTGCCGCCACGTAGATGAAGATGATCACCGCGACCGCTGCCTCAGGGGCAGTACTGATCCCGGTGTCCACGAGCGGAAAATTGATCGCCAGCAGGTGATGGGCTACGCGGTCGTGAATCAGCACGCCGCCCAGCACCGTACCGAGAATTATCGAACTCACGGTAAGTCCCTCGATCCAGCCGTTGGCGAGCACCAGCTTGGTCGGCGGCAGGTATTCGGTCAGGATGCCGTACTTGGCAGGCGAGTAGGCTGCCGCGCCCAGTCCGACCAGCGCGTACGCAGCCAGCGGATTCGCCTCGAACATCATCAGCGCGCAACCGGCGACCTTTATCGAATTCGCGATGAACATCACATGACCCTTGGGCAGGCGGTCGGCGAACGCGCCGACGTAGGGCGCCAGCACCACGTACGAGATGACGAAGAAGAACTTGAGGTAGGGCGTGAGCCATGCGGGGGAGTCGCCCAGCATCAGGATCGCGATGGCCGCCACCAGCAGCGCATTGTCGGCAAGCGACGAGAAGAACTGCGCCGCCATGATGATGTAGAAGCCGGCGCTCATGGGCCGCGCTTTATAGCACGGAAGCGAGGCGCGAAGATTCCGGCGCGGGGCTGAGCTCGCGCCATACTTGAGAACCTGGCCTTGATGGCATCAGGGAGGAACGCCAGGCGGGCGTCCACTGGTCGGGGGGGCGCGGATTATGCTTCAATAAGCGCCTGTTCAACCGGGATTTATAGCGCATATGGCTGATCGAAGGCTGCAGGTTTTCCACGCCGTCGCCAAGCACCTGTCCTTCACCAAGGCGGCGGAGGCGCTCTTCATGACGCAGCCCGCCGTCACCTTCCAGATCAAGCAGTTGGAGGAACACTTCAATACGCGCTTGTTTGAACGTGGGCATGGCCGGATAGCGATTACGCCGGCCGGGCAGGTGGTGATGGAGTATGCCGAGCAGATACTTGCGCTGTCGGCGGAACTGGATACGCGGCTGAAGGAGCTCACGGGCGATGTCGCAGGGCTGCTGCTGATCGGTGCGAGTACGACCATTGCCGAATTCCTGTTGCCGAAGGTGCTGGGCGAGTTCAAGTCCGGGTACCCGAAAGTGATGCCGCGCCTGTTTGTCGCCAACTCGGAAACCGTGGAAAGCCGCGTGGCGGCACGCACCCTGGACATCGGATTCATCGAGTCGCCGTCGCACCTGCAGGGGGTGACGTCCGACGTTTGTTGCGAAGACGAGTTGATGGTCGTATGTGCTCCCGGACACCCCCTCGCGCGCCTGAAAGGTGTCGAACCCGGGCAGCTGGTGCAGTACCCCTACATCAGCCGCGAACCGGGCTCAGGGACACGCGAGGTCGTGGATCGCTATTTCCAGCATGCGGGCGTGGAGCCGGAGTCGCTGGACGTGGTGATGGAACTGGGCAGTCCTGAAGCCCTGAAGGGCCTAGTCGCAACCGGGTTGGGGTTTACGGTCATGTCACGCGCGACCGTCAGCAACGAGCTGCGCCTGGGACAGCTCGCCAGCGTCCCGCTAGCGCCCCGGCTGATCCGCAACCTGTCGGTGGTCTATCCGAGGGAGAAATTCCGCTCCCGGCTGGCGAACACCTTCATCGACTTCGCCAAGCAGCGCCTGGCGACGCTGCAGGGTTCGTGAGGCGGGTGCCAGCAGTGTCGAACGGCACCAATTCGCCGTGTTCGTGATAGCAGAAGGACGCTGACGATGCCGAGGCCGATCCAGGCAACTATCGATTCGAGTGCGATGAAGCACAATCTCCTCGTTGCCCGCGGGCATGCGGGCGAGTCCCGGATCTGGGCGGTGATCAAGGCCAATGCCTACGGGCACGGGCTGGAGCGCGCTGCGCGAGCCCTGCAGGATGCCGACGGCTTTGCGCTGCTCGATTTCGACGAGGCGATTCGTGTGCGCCGTGCGGGCATCGACAAGCCCATCCTGCTGCTGGAGGGCATCTTCAAGCCGCAGGACGTGGCGCTGCTCACCGAGCATCGGCTGACCCCGGTGTTCCACAACCTCGAGCAGATCGAGATCATCGAGAAAGCGTCGCTCCCGCAGCCGATCGACGCCTACCTGAAGGTGAACAGCGGCATGAACCGTCTGGGCTTCAATGTCGACAACGTGCGTCTTGCATGGAACGCGCTCAAGAACCACCATGGAATAGGCGAAGTGACGCTGATGACGCATTTTGCCGATGCGGACGGTGCCAGCGGCGTGGCGGCACAACTCGAGTGGTTCAGTTCGATGACGCAGGCTTTCGAGGCGCCCCGCTGCCTGGCGAATTCCGCCGCGCTTGTCCGTTTTCCCGAGACACGCGCCGATGCAGTCAGGGCCGGGATCATGCTGTACGGATGCTCGCCGTTCGCGGACACGAGCGCCGAGTCCCTCGGACTCCGGCCGGCGATGACGCTGCGCTCGGAGATCATTGCCGTGCAGAACCTGCAGCAGGGCGAGCGGGTCGGTTATGGCTTCGGCTACGAAGCGGCCGAGGAGCTCACCATCGGCATAGTCGCCTGCGGCTATGCCGACGGCTATCCGCGCCATGCACCCACCGGTACGCCGGTCCTTGTAGCGGGGCAGCGTACCCGCACCATCGGGCGGGTGTCGATGGACATGATCGCGGTGGACATCTCGACGATCCCGGAGGCCTACATCGGCACGCCGGTGACACTGTGGGGCGAGGGGCTTTCTGCGGACGAGGTGGCGGCCTCTGCGGGGACGCTGAGCTACGAGTTGCTTTGCGCGCTCGCGCCGCGCGTCCCGGTTATCGAAGCCTAGGCGTGGCGAAGGCGAAGAGCGCCTACGTCTGCAGCGAGTGCGGCGCCACCGCGCTGCAGTGGTTCGGTGCATGCCCTTCCTGCAGCGCGGCCGGGACGCTCACGGAGACGCTGGCCGATCGCCCCTCTGCGAACCGGTACGCAGGCCTCGCGTCCGCGGCGGCCGCGCCCGTTCCGCTCGGCGACATCCCGGCGCGCGAGGTAGAGCGCCTGCCTACCGGCCTGGAGGAACTGGACCGTGCCCTCGGCGGCGGGCTGGTGGCCGGGCAGGTGGTGCTGATCGGCGGTGACCCGGGCATCGGCAAGTCCACGTTGTTGCTGCAGGCGCTCGCCTGCCTGGGCGCCGGCCTGTCGACGCTGTATGTCAGCGGCGAGGAATCCGCAGAGCAGGTGGCGTTGCGCGCGCGGCGGCTGGGACTCCAGGCGCAGGGCGTCGCGCTGCTGGCGGAGATCCGCCTGGAACGCATCAGCGCGTCGATCGAGAAGGCCGCGCCCCGCGTCGCGGTGGTGGATTCCATCCAGACGCTGTACTCGGATGCGCTCCAATCGGCGCCGGGATCGGTGGCACAGGTGCGTGAATGCGCGGCGCAACTCACGCGGCAGGCGAAATCGGCCGGTACGGCGCTGTTCATCATCGGCCACGTCACCAAGGATGGCACCATCGCCGGTCCAAGGGTGCTCGAGCACATCGTCGATACGGTCCTGTATTTCGAGGGCGACCAGCACTCCAGCTTCCGGCTCGTGCGGGCGATCAAGAACCGCTTCGGGGCGGTGAACGAGATCGGTGTCTTCGCCATGACCGACAAGGGCCTGCGCGGCGTCAGCAACCCGTCCGCGCTGTTCCTCGCTCAGCATGCGAAGGAGATACCGGGCTCCTGTGTCCTGGCGACGCTCGAAGGCACGCGGCCGCTGCTGGTCGAAATCCAGGCGCTGGTCGATACCGCGCACGCACCCAACCCGCGGCGCCTGTCGGTGGGGCTCGAGCAGAACCGGCTGGCCATGCTGCTCGCGGTCCTGCATCGGCATGCCGGCATCGTCACGCACGACCAGGACGTGTTCATCAACGCAGTCGGCGGCGTTCGCGTCGGCGAGCCCGCAGCCGACCTCGCGGTGGCGCTTGCGGTCGTGTCGTCGCTCACCGACCGGCCGATTCCCCGCAAGATCGCGGTGTTCGGCGAAGTCGGCCTGGCCGGCGAAGTGCGCCCGGCACCGCGCGGGCAGGACCGGCTCAGGGAAGCCGCGAAGCTCGGTTTCGAGAAGGCCGTGATCCCGCGCGCAAATGCCCCGAAAGGGAAGTCTGCGGGAATCGAAGTGATCGCGGTGGAACGCGTCGACGAGGCGGTGCAGGCCCTGCGGAACCTCTGAGCCATGCGAAATCGGACTAGTACCGCAGCTGTCTTTTCCGGTCCAATGTGCAGCAAGGAGGCAAGTCCATGCGTGTACTGGTGATGAGTTCCGAGCCGCGGCCGCTGCCGCCGTGGCATACACCGCTGCGGCACCAAGGTTGTCTGACGCACTGGGTGCAATGGCATATGCGCCAGGAGTGCGTGACGATCTATCCGCACATGTTCGTGCGCGGATACGTGATGGTCATGGAGATCGATACTGCAGCGCAGTTGCGCACGATCCTCCAGGGCAACCCGATGTGGATGGATGAAACTTACAGGGTGTACATACTTGAGGACGAGAGCCCCATGAAAGACGCGCCATTGCAGGAACTGCCGGCAGAACCCGGCAAGAACCGCTTTCTCATCCTCGCCCGTCCCGCGAAGCCGATCCCGCCTGACCTGGACTATGCGGGTACTGACCGGCTGCTGGACAGGATTCGTGAAGAGCACGGTGCGCAGGTGTACCGCCTGGTCGAGGACGTCGTCGGCTACGCGATCCTGATCAGCATCGAGAACAACGACATGCTGCGCAAGGTTCTCGAGCCGCTGCCGATCACGACGTACGTGAACTACGAAATCGTGCCGCTGGGCACGCTCGAGAGGCACAAGCAGCACATCGCCGAACTCGGCCTCAACGTGCCGTTCGAGAAGGCCTGAGCAGTCTTCCGGCGGCGCGAATGCCGCTGCGCGCTGCCGCCTCGAGCGTCGGCGGATACTCTGCGTCGGTGTAGTCGCCAGCAAGCAGGACGCCCGTGAGTGCAGTAGCGGGCCCGATGCGCGCCAGGTCCGGCGTGCAGGCAATCGTGGCACGCTTCTCCATGATCACCCGGGAGTGCAGGGGGGTACCCAGCCAGGGGTAGAAAGCCGCCAGTTCGCGCGCGCAGGTCTCCGCGATCTCATCCTGCTGCATCTGCTGGTGGTCGCCCTGTGCGCTGATCACGCAGGCGAGGCGCCCCTTTTCGCCGAGCAGCGCACCGCGGTCGAATACCCATTGCACTAGTCCGCCTGCCAGGCCGAGCATGGGGAAGGGCAGCTTCGCCGTGTTGCCGTACTGCAGGTAGCAGGTGCAGATGGGTTGGTACGTGTAGGCCACCGCGACGCCTGGCAGCAGCGGCTCGAGCTGATGCGGCCCCACGGCGACGATGACGTGGCTGTGAGATCGCATCAGCGCTGCAAGGTCCCGCACCGGCGCGGAAAGCCGTATCTCCCCGCCCCTGGCGCATATGAACTCGGCCGCGGGCTCCGGGAACAGTCGTGACAGGTCCACCTTCGGCAGCAGCAGGTCGCTGGCGTCGCCGTCGCCGGCCAGGGAATCGCGCAGGACGGCGAGGAATGCATTCGCCGAACCCATTGCGGGTGGCGTATTCAGCGCCGAGACGCACAGGGGATGCCAGAGGTAGTGACCGATGCGGCCGTTCTGGCGGTACAGTGCCAACAGATCGCTTACGCTGCAGTCGGCATCGAGGCGGAAGCGCCGTGCACGCATGGTGGCCATGAAGCGCACGGCACCAAGTCGCTCCGACAAGGGCAGGCCATGCGAAAGCAGCAGGCCGCCGAGCAGCCCGAACGGCGCAGGCAGCCATAGTGAGCGCAACGTGAAGCCATCGGCATAGCGCAGTTCAAGGGGAACGCGCAGCACTGCGTCCGAGGGAACACCGACGGTGCGCATCAAGCCGAGCAGGCTGCCGTACGCACCGACGAGTATGTGCTGGCCATTGTCCCACGCCTCGCCGCGGCTCTGCACGCGCCGCGCGCGCCCCCCCAGCACCGGCCCTGCCTCGTACACCGTCACCGTCACCCCTGCAGCAGCCAGCGTTACCGCAGCGGCCATGCCCGCATAGCCACCGCCGACAACTGCAACATTCATGTGGAGATCCAGGTCCTGCAGGCAAGCCACAGCTTGCGTATCGGGGTGAGCGACGTGCGCCGGTCGAGCACGTGGAAGCCATCCCGCTCGATTTCGGCGAGCAAGGTGCGATAGATCGACGCCATGATCAGCCCGGTGCGTTGCGAGCGGCGATCTGCCGCCGGCAGCGCGGCGAAGGCCCTGGCGTAGAACTCCTTCGCCCGCGCCGCCTGGAAGCGCATCAACTCGACGAATGCGTCGCTGTAACGGGCGTTCAGGATGTCTTCCGCGCTTACGCCGTATGACCTCAGGTCTTCCATCGGCACATAGATGCGGTTCTTGCGGGCATCCTCACCGACATCGCGGATGATGTTGGTAAGCTGGAACGCGGTGCCCAGGTTACTTGCGAAGTCCAGTGTCCTTGCATCCGAGTAGCCGAAGATGCCGGCCGAGAGCAGGCCGACCGCTCCGGCGACGTGGTAGCAGTAACGCTCCAGGGCGGCGAAATCCGCGTACCTTGCATGTGCCAGGTCCATCTCCATGCCGGTGATGATCTCGCCGAGCCGCTCCTGCGCGATGCCGAAGGGCCCGATCGCGGGAGCAAGCGCGCGCGTGACGGGATGGCTGGGTTTGCCCGCGTAAAGGTTTGCCACCTCGAGGCGCCACCAGGCAAGCGTCGCAGCCGCAAGTTGCGGGTCGGTGCACTCATCCACGACGTCATCGACCTCGCGGCAGAACGCATAGAGCGCCGTTATCGCGCGTCGCCGTTGCGCCGGCAGGAACAGGAACGAGTAGTAGAAGCTCGAGCCCGATGCGGCCGCCTTCTGCTGGCAATACTGGTCGGGGGTCATGCAGGAGTACCGCCTTGCCCGGCCCTCAAAGTCCCCTCGCCAGGATCAGCAGCCAGTCGAGTGGGCGCAGCACCGGGCGATGGCGGAACATGTCGAAACGCACCGCTTGCAGCTTGTCGAGGATGCGCAGGCCGCCACGGACCGTGACGCGGATCTCCAGTCCGACACGCCCGGGCAGCTCGCGGCCAAGTGGCAGGCCGGCAAGGAGTAGTGCGCGCGTGCGATCGACCTGAAACTCCATCAGTTCCTGCCAGTTCTGATCGCAATAGCGATCCGCGAGATGCTTCTCGCTGACGCCGAAGCGTGCCATCTCGTCCATGGGCAGGTACACGCGGTCCTTTGCGAAATCGATCCCGGCATCCTGCCAGAAGTTGGCGAGCTGCAGGCCGGTGCAGATCGCATCCGACCAGCGCAGATTCTGCTCGCTCGCACGGCGGAACACCTGCAGCAACAGCCTGCCGACCGGGTTCGCCGAACGCCGGCAATACTCGAGTACCTCGGCATAGTCCGCGTATCGGTTCTTTACCACGTCCTGCGAGAACGCATCGAGAAGGTCGCGGAACAACTGGATCGGCAGTGCGTGTTCGTGCACGACGCGGGCAAGGTCGCGGAAGAGGCCGCTCTGTGGCGTTTCGCGGCGCTCGATCCGGCCGAGCTCAGCGCGATAGGCGTCGAGCTTTTCGAGGCGCAGCGCCGGTGGATCGTCGCCTTCATCCGCGAAGTCGTCCGCGCTGCGCGCGAAGCGGTAGATCACCTCGACCGGCGGACGCAACGCGGCCGGCAGCAACAGCGATGCGACGGGAAAATTCTCGTAATGATCGACGGGCAAGGCTTGATCTGAAAGGCGTTTCAGGCCTTTCTCGCGGCGGGGCAGAGGTGCTTCGCAGGTATAATAGCGCCCTTTTTCGACCCGCCTACGCGAAGGTGGCGGAATTGGTAGACGCACTGGATTTAGGTTCCAGCGCCGCGAGGCGTGGGGGTTCGAGTCCCTTCCTTCGCACCAGGGATTGACCGAAAGGATCAAGGCTGATGGCTGTAAACGTGGAAACGCTGGGCACGCTGGAGCGACGTCTTTCGATGTCGGTCCCGGCCGAGTCCGTCGAGAAGCAGGTGGACGAACGGCTGAAGAAGCTGGCGCGCAATGTGAAGCTGCCCGGATTCCGCCCCGGCAAGGTGCCGATGAAGATCGTCGTTGCACAGTACGGGCCGCAAGTGCGCTACGAGGTGCTGGGCGAATCCGTGCAGAAGGCGTTCGCGGACGCCGTCAGGGAAGCCAATCTGAAGGTGGCGGGTAACCCGAAGATCGAGCCCACGGAAGGCGGCGACAGCGCGGCGATCTCGTTCAGCGCCACGTTCGAGATCTATCCCGAGGTGAAGCTCGGCGAGCTTGCAGACAAGACGGTCGAGCGCCCGATCGCGGAGGCTGACGACGCTGCGGTGGACAGGACGATCGAAATCCTGCGCAAGCAGCGCACCACGTACGAGAAGGTCGAGCGGGCTGCGCAGGAAGGCGATCGCGTGACGCTGGACTTCGAAGGGCAGATCGATGGCCAGACCTTCGCGGGCGGCAGTGCCAAGGCGTTCGCCTTCGTCCTCGGCGAAGGCCGCATGCTGCCCGAGTTCGAGGCTGCCGCGAAAGGCATGCGGGCCGGCGAGTCAAAGGCTTTCGACCTTCCTTTTCCGGCGGACTATCACGGCAAGGACGTGGCGGGAAAGACGGCGCAGTTCACGATCAGCGTCGGCGAGGTTGCCGAGCCCAGGCTGCCGCCCGTAGACGAGGCGTTCGCGAAGTCGCTCGGCGTCGCGGACGGCGACCTGGCCAAGATGCGCAGCGAGGTGAAGGCGAACGTGGAGCGCGAGCTGAAGAAGCGCGTTGAGTCACGGCTCAAGAACCAGGCCATGCAGGTGTTGCTGGATTCGACTCCGCTCGAGCTGCCGAAATCGCTTGTCGACATGGAGGCCCAGGCCCTGGTGCAGCGCGCATCCGAGGATCTGAAGGCGCGTGGCATGAGCATCGAAAAGCTGCCGATCGATCCGCAGGCGTTCGAAGCGAGCGCGAAGCGCCGTGTCGCCCTGGGGCTGATCATCGCCGAACTGTCGCGCGCGGAAAGCCTCCAGCCCAAGCCGCAGCAGGTGCGGGCGATGATCGAGGCGGAGTCGCAGAGCTACGAGAACCCGGCCGAGGTGGTAAAATGGTTTTACATGCAGCCGCAGCGACTGTCCGAGATGGAAGGTCTGGCGCTCGAGAACAATGTCGTCAGTTGGGTGCTTGGCAAAGCGAAAGTCATAGACAAGGCTGTTCCCTTCGATGAACTGATGGGGAGCGGCGCATGAACTGGCAGAAGAACCTTCCCGACGCCGAGAACCTCGGCCTGATTCCGATGGTGATAGAACAGTCGGGGCGCGGCGAACGCGCCTACGACATCTATTCGCGCCTGCTGAAGGAACGCGTGGTGTTCCTGGTCGGACCGGTAACCGAGGTGACGGCCAACCTGATTGTCGCGCAACTGCTGTTCCTCGAGTCGGAAAACCCGGACAAGGACATATTCTTCTACATCAACTCGCCGGGTGGTTCGGTATCGGCAGGCCTTGCGGTCTACGACACCATGCAGTTCATCAAGCCGGATGTCTCCACTCTTTGCGTCGGGCAGGCGGCGAGCATGGGCGCACTGCTGCTTGCAGCCGGCCAGAAGGAAAAGCGGTTCGTTCTCCCCAACTCGCGCGTGATGATCCACCAGCCGATGGGCGGATTTTCCGGGCAGGCCTCGGACATCGAGATCCATGCCAGGGAGATCCTGTTCCTGCGCGGACGCCTGAACGAGATCCTCGCCAAGCACACGGGCCAGTCCGTGGATACCATCGCCCGGGATACCGACCGTGACAACTTCCTGTCGGCCGAGGACGCGGTAAAGTACGGGCTTGTTGACAAGGTCCTGTCGCAACGCGAAACCACGTAAGAGGGGCGCTGAATGTCGGAAAAGAGTTCTTCTGGCGAGAAACTGCTGTACTGCTCGTTCTGCGGCAAGAGCCAGCATGAAGTGCGCAAGCTCATTGCCGGGCCATCGGTATTCATCTGCGACGAGTGCATCGAACTCTGCAATGACATCATCCGCGAGGAAACTGCGGGCGACAAAGGTGGCAAGGGCGCGAAGTCCGACCTGCCTACGCCGCACGAGATCCGCAACATCCTCGACCAGTACGTCATAGGCCAGGACCAGGCGAAGAAGATCCTTTCCGTAGCGGTCTACAACCACTACAAGCGGCTGAAGCACCTGTCGAAGAACGACGATGTTGAACTGGCGAAGTCCAACATCCTCCTCATCGGACCGACCGGTTCCGGCAAGACCCTGCTCGCGCAGACGCTCGCCCGGTTGCTGAACGTGCCGTTCGTGATCGCGGACGCGACCACGCTCACGGAGGCAGGGTACGTCGGCGAGGATGTGGAGAACATCATCCAGAAGCTGCTGCAGAACTGCGACTACGACGTCGACAAGGCCAAGCGCGGCATCGTCTACATCGACGAGATAGACAAGATCTCGAGGAAATCCGACAACCCGTCGATCACCCGGGACGTTTCCGGCGAGGGCGTGCAGCAGGCCCTGCTGAAGCTGATCGAAGGAACCATCGCATCGGTGCCGCCGCAGGGCGGTCGCAAGCATCCGAACCAGGACTTCGTGCAGGTCGACACGACCAATATCCTCTTCGTCTGCGGAGGCGCGTTCGATGGCCTGGAGCGCATCGTGCGCAATCGCACGGAGAAGAGCGGCATCGGGTTCGGCGCCGAGGTGCGCAGCCCGACGAATGCCAAGGCAACCTACGACATGCTGAAGAGCGTGGAGCCGGAGGACCTTATCAAGTACGGGCTGATCCCGGAATTCGTCGGGCGGATGCCGGTCGTTGCGGCGCTGGAGGAACTCAACGAAAGCGCGCTGATCCAGATCCTGACGGAGCCGAAGAACGCGCTGCTCAAGCAGTACCAGCGCCTGTTCCTGATGGAAGGGGTCGAACTCGAGGTGCGTCCTGCCGCGCTTGCGGCTGTCTCGAGGAAAGCACTGGCACGCAAGACCGGTGCGCGCGGGCTGCGCTCGATTCTCGAAGCGGTGCTGCTGGACACCATGTATGAACTTCCGACGCTGGAGAATGTCAGCAAGGTAGTCGTCGACGAAGCCATGATTGCCGCTGATGGGAAGCCGCTCCTCATTTACTCCGACCAGCCGAAGGTCGCAGGCAGCGCCGGTTAAGGCACGGCAAGACGGCCGTACGGCGCATTGCGGCACCTGCCGCTTGCGTGTACCCTTTTGATTAAGAGCAGGAAATCCGGTTTTGCCGGATGAGTTTGCCAGTGCTTCGACCGCCACAGAGGATGCCCAATGTCCGACCTGCCTGAACCCTCCACCAGCCAGTACCCCCTGCTTCCCCTGCGGGACGTGGTGGTGTTTCCGCACATGGTGATTCCGCTGTTCGTCGGACGGCCGAAGTCCATCAAGGCGATGGAAACCGCGATGGAGATCGGCAAGTCGATCCTTCTCGTGGCGCAGAAATCGGCTGCGAAGGACGATCCAGGCCCGCAGGACATGTACGAGATCGGCTGCGTATCCTCGATCCTGCAGATGCTCAAGCTCCCGGATGGGACCGTGAAGGTGCTTGTCGAGGGCGGCAGTCGCGCACGCCTGTCCGGCATCGCCGACCTGAAGACGCATTGGGTTGCAGACGGCAGCCTGATACCGGCCGATCCGGACCCCGTGCCGGAGGTTGAGGCGATGCGCCGTGCGCTGCTCTCGGCCTTCGACCAGTACGTCAAGCTCAACAAGAAGATCCCGCCCGAGATCCTCACTTCATTGGCCGGCATCGACGAAGCCGGAAGGCTCGCCGACACCGTCGCCGCCCACCTGCCGCTCAAGCTGGAGCAGAAGCAGCAGGTGCTGGAGATGTTCGACGTCAAGGCACGCCTGGAACATCTGCTGTCCCAGCTCGAGACCGAGATCGACATCCTCCAGGTAGAAAAGCGCATCCGCGGCCGCGTCAAGCGGCAGATGGAGAAGAGCCAGCGCGAGTACTACCTCAACGAGCAGGTGAAGGCGATCCAGAAGGAACTGGGCGAGGGCGAAGAGGGCGCGGACCTCGAGGAGATGGACAAGAAGATCAAGCGTGCGCACATGCCCAAGGACGCGCGCAAGAAGGCCGATGCGGAGTTCAAGAAGCTCAAGCTGATGTCCCCGATGTCGGCAGAAGCCACCGTGGTGCGCAATTACATCGAGACCCTCGTAAACCTGCCGTGGCGCAAGAAGTCTAAGATCTCCAAGGACATCAAGGCTGCGCAGGCGGTGCTGGACAAGGACCACTACGGACTAGAGAAGGTCAAGGAACGCATCGTCGAGTACCTGGCGGTACAGAGCCGCGTGGACAAGATGAAGGCGCCGATCCTGTGCCTGGTGGGTCCGCCGGGAGTGGGCAAGACGTCGCTCGGCCAGTCGATCGCGAAGGCGACAAACCGCAAGTTCGTGCGCATGTCCCTCGGGGGGGTACGCGACGAAGCCGAGGTCCGCGGCCACCGCAGGACGTACATCGGCTCGATGCCGGGCAAGATCCTGCAGAACATGACCAAGGTCCAGGTGCGCAATCCGCTCTTCCTGCTCGACGAAGTCGACAAGATGGGCATGGACTGGCGCGGCGATCCGTCGTCCGCGCTGCTCGAGGTGCTCGATCCGGAGCAGAACCACACTTTCGTCGACCACTACGTCGAGGTCGAGTACGACCTGTCCGAGGTGATGTTCGTCGCTACCGCCAACACGTTGAACATCCCGCCGGCGCTGGCTGACAGGATGGAGGTGATCCGCCTGTCCGGGTACACCGAGGACGAGAAGCTCAATATTGCCGTGCGCTACCTGCTGCCGAAGCAGAAGACGAACTCCGGCCTCAAGGAAGGGGAGCTGGGCGTCACCGAGGCCGCGATCCGCGACATCGTGCGTTACTACACGCGCGAGGCGGGGGTGCGCAGTTTGGAGCGCGAGCTGTCGAAGATCTGCCGCAAGGCGGTCAAGCAGCTGCTGACCGACAAGCAGGAAGGCGAAGGAAAGGTCAGGCGGATAAACGTCACGCCACGCAATCTCGACAAGTATCTTGGCGTGCGCAAGTACACCTTCGGCGTCGCTGAGAAGGAAAATCAGGTCGGGCAGGTGACCGGCCTCGCGTGGACCGAGGTCGGCGGCGAGTTGCTGACGATAGAGACGGTGACCATGCCGGGCAAGGGCAAGACGATCACGACGGGCAAGCTGGGTGACGTCATGCAGGAGTCGATCCAGGCTGCGCTGTCGGTCGTGCGCAACCGTTCTCGACGCCTGGGTGTGAACGAGGACTTCTACCAGAAGAACGATATCCACATCCACCTCCCGGAGGGCGCGACGCCCAAGGACGGTCCCAGCGCGGGTATCGGCATCTGCACGGCGATGGTTTCCGTGCTCACCGGCATTCCGGTGCGGGCCGACGTCGCAATGACCGGCGAGATCACGCTGCGAGGCGAGGTGCTGGCGATCGGCGGACTGAAGGAGAAGCTGCTGGCAGCCCATCGCGGCACGATCAAGACCGTGCTGATTCCCCAGGAGAACGTGAAGGACCTGGTGGACATCCCCGACAACGTCAAGAATCGGCTGGAGATCATCCCGGTGAAATGGATAGACCAGGTGCTCGAGATCGCGCTGGAGCGACAGCCGGAGCCACTGCCGGAGGCCGTAGCGGCACCGCTGCCAGCCGCAACGCCGGACGACAAGGGCGCGGTGCAGCCTGCCGTGAAGCACTGAGGGGGACGGACTTGAACAAGGCCGAGTTGATCGAGCATATTGCGCAGTCCGCTGACATCTCCCGCTCAGCGGCGGAACGAGCGGTGGATGCGCTGGTCGTCGCGGTGAAGGCGAGCCTGAAAACGGGCGATACCGTCACGCTCGCGGGGTTCGGCACGTTCCACGCGAGCAGGCGCGAGGCACGCAAGGGACGCAATCCACGTACCGGTGCGGAGATCAGCATCGAGGCGGCCACGGTGCCGAAGTTCCGCGCTGGCCGAGCCCTGCGGGATGCGCTAAACTAGCGCCCCTTTTGCGTTGCTCTGACTACAAGGGTGCTTAGCTCAGCTGGCAGAGCGCCGCCCTTACAAGGCGGATGTCGGGAGTTCGACCCTCTCAGCACCCACCAAAGGTTGATCGAAGCAGGGAAGCTGGAGCGGTAGTTCAGTTGGTTAGAATACCGGCCTGTCACGCCGGGGGTCGCGGGTTCGAGTCCCGTCCGCTCCGCCAGCATTCCAAGGGCCCTTGCGGGCCTTTTTTCGTATAGAGACCGGTTCTCACGATCGATGTCCATATTCGACTTAGTCGAGCGAAACAAGCGGCTCATCCAGATCCTGATGGTGCTGATCGCCATCACGTTCGTCACCTGGGGCCTGGAGTCGTATACGCGCGGCCCCTCCGTGAGCACTGTCGCGACCGTGAACGGCGCGAAGATCTCCGAGCGTGAGTTCAGCGAGGAACTGCGGCGCCAGCAGGAGCAGTTGCGTGCGGTGGTGGGTCGGGACTTCGACCTTTCCGCGATGGATACGCCCGAGGCGCGCTCGGTGGTGCTGGATTCGATGATCTCGCGGCGCCTGGTCGCGAGCGAGGCAGTTGGTGCGAACCTTATCGTCGACGATGAAGCGCTGCGCGAGACGATCCTGTCGATTCCGGCGTTCCAGGTCGGAGGCAGCTTCTCCCGGGAGCAGTACGAGGCGGTGCTGCGAGCGCAAGGTCAGACGCCGGCAAGTTTTGAAGCCACGCTGCGCTACGACATGTCGGTGGGGCAGCTTACCCGTGCGGTGGCCGAGACAGCCATCCAGCCGCGTGCGCTGGCCGAACGCATTGCACGACTGGAGGGCCAGGGGCGCGAAGTGCAGGAGGCACTGATTCCGGCGACGCAGTTCGCCGCCGAGGTTCAGGTCGACGAGGCGCAGGTGAAGTCCTACTACGAGGCCAACCAGGACGAGTTCCGTACCCCCGAGCGTGTGCGTGCAGAGTTTCTGGTTCTGTCAGCGGACGAGATTGGTGCGGCGATCCCACCCAGCGAAGAAGAGGTGAAAAAGGCCTACGAGGCGAGGGCAAGCCAGTATCAGGTTCCCGAGCAGCGGCGTGCCAGCCACATCCTCGTGAAGACCCGCGAGGAAGCTGATCGCCTGCTCGCCGAGGCCAGGCAGTCGCCGCAGCGGTTCGCGGAACTGGCGAAGAAGCACTCGCAGGACAGTGGTTCGGCGGAGCAGGGGGGGGACCTCGGCTTTTTCGCCCGGGGCATGATGGTGAAGCCCTTCGAGGACGCGGTCTTCGCAGGCAAGGAGGGCGAGACGCTCGGTCCGGTCGAGAGCGAGTTCGGCCACCATGTGATTCGCATCACCGGCATCCAGGCCGCCAAGGCAAGGCCGCTGGAGGAGGTGCGCGCACAGATCGTCGCCGAGATCGGCAGGCAGGCAGGGATCCGGAAGTTCGCCGAGGTCGCCGAGCAGTTCAGCAATCTGGTCTACGAGCAGTCCGACAGCCTGCAGCCGGCGGGGGAAAAGCTGAAGCTCAAGTTGCAGACCAGCGACTGGGTTTCGAGGACGGCCGCGCCGGACGCCGGCGTATTCGCCAACCCGAAACTGCTCGCCGCCTTGTTTTCGGACGACGCGCTGAAGGCCAGGCGCAACACCGACGCCATAGAGGTGGCGACCAATACGCTGGTGTCAGCGAGGGTAGCGGAACACCAGCCCGCGGCCTTGCGTCCGCTCGAGGAGGTGAAGGCGGAGATCGAGCGCAAGCTGCGAAATCGCGCTGCTGCGGCGCTTGCGCACAAGGCGGGCGCAGCGAAGCTGGAGGAGCTTGCGAAGGGCGGCGACGCAGGCCTGAAGTGGTCGCTGCCGAAGACGGTTTCGCGACGGCAGTCCACGGACATGTCGCCGGATGCCCTCAGGAAGGTGTTTTCCGTCGACCCCGCCAAAGTGCCGGCTCATTTCGGCGTCGCTCAGGACGACGGCTACCGCCTGTACCGGATCGCCAGGCTCTTGCCGCTTGAGCCGCGCAAGGACGAGGAGCGCAAGGCAGGTCTCGTCAATGCAGAGCGCCAGGCCGGTGCGGAGCAGTATCAGGCGTACGTGGAGGCGCTGCGCCTGCGCGCCGACATCGACGTCAACAAGCCGGCGCTGGAGAAGCGCTAGCGCGTCTCAGTCCGCCGCAACACCATTGCCGGTGGCACCTATGCCGCCGACCACGTGGTGAAACCCGGCATCGACATACACCACCTCGGCGGTGATTCCCGCGGCGAGGTCCGATAGCAGGAACGCGGCTGCGTTGCCGACATCTTCGGTGGTGACATTGCGCTTCAGCGGTGCGTGTTCCTCGACGAACCTGAGTATCTTCGAGAAACCCGCGATCCCGGCAGCGGCCAATGTCTTGATCGGACCCGCGGAGATCGCGTTCACGCGGATCCCGTCGCGTCCGAGGTGGGCGGCGAGGTAGCGCACCGAGGCCTCGAGGCTGGCTTTCGCCAGGCCCATGGTGTTGTAGTTGGGCACGACACGCTCGGCGCCCAGATACGTGAGCGTCAGCAGCGACGCGCGCCGCCCCTGCATCATCGGCAGCGCGGCCTTCGCCAGCGCTGGAAAGCTGTAGGCGGATATGTCATGCGCCTGACGAAAGGCCTCGCGCGACAGGCCGTCGAGAAAATCCCCGGCGATCGCTTCGCGCGGTGCGAACGCGATCGCGTGCACCAGGCCGTCCAGCCCGTCCCAGCGTGCTGCAAGCGAGGCGAACAGCGAGGCGATCTCGCCGTCGTTACCGACGTCGCAGGGGAGCACGATGTCGGAGCCGAATTCGCCTGCCATGCCGGTGACGCGCTCCTTGAAGCGCTCTCCCACATAGGTGAATGCGAGTTCCGCGCCTTCGCGATGCGCCGCACGCGCGATGCCATAGGCGATCGACCGGTTTGACAGCAGGCCGGTAACGAGGATTTTCTTGCCGGAGAGGAATCCCATCGGCGGATTATACTTTCCGGCATGCGGATGCTGTTCCTGGTCGTGCTGTGCCTCGCTGGATGCGGCGAGGTCTGGAACGATCCGTATCCGGTGGCGGAGCGCGGCAGCAACACCATGTACTCCGCATTCACCGAGCGGCCAAAGCACCTCGACCCCGCGCAGTCCTACACTTCGGACGAGGCGCTCTTCACGCGCCAGGTGTACGAGCCGCCGCTGCAGTACCACTACCTGAAGCGGCCTTATGAACTGATTCCGCTGGTTGCGGCATCGATGCCACAGGTGGCCGAGCAGGACGGTGGGCGTTTCACGCAGTACGAGATTCGCATCCGGCCGGGAATCCGGTTCCAGCCGCACCCGGGCTTCGTCCCGGCCAACCTGTCGCTGGAACGTACGCATATCGACAGGCTGCGTAGCCCGTACGAACTGCAGACCGGCACGCGTGAACTGCTGGCCGACGACTTCATCTACCAGATCAAGCGCCTTGCGCACCCGCGGCTGCACTCGCCGATCTTCGGATTGATGAGCGAGTACATCGTCGGGCTGGATGACCTGGCGACGCGCCTCAAGGCGGCCGCCGATTCCATGCCCGTGGATGCCTGGCTGGATCTGCGCGAGTTCCCGCTCGAGGGGGTCGAGCGCGTCGATGCGCACACCTACAGGATTATGCTCAAGGGGCGGTATCCGCAGTTCTCGTACTGGCTGGCGATGCCGTTTTTCGCCCCCATTCCCTGGGAGGCAGAGAAGTTCTTTGAGCAACCCGGCATGGCGGAGAAGAACTTCACGCTCGACTGGTGGCCGGTGGGTACCGGCCCCTACATGCTGACCGAGAACGATCCCAACTCGCGCATGGTGCTGTCGCGCAATCCGAACTTCCGCGGCGAGCCCTATCCTGATTCGGGCGATGCGGGGGATGCCGAAGCGGGACTGCTCGCAGACGCCGGAAGGACCATGCCTTTCATCGACCGCATCGCCTTCAGCCGCGAGAAGGAAGCCATCCCTTACTGGAACAAGTTCCTGCAGGGCTACTATGACTCGTCCGGGATTGCGTCGGACAACTTCGACCAGGCGGTGCGGATCTCGATAGAAGGCGACACGACCGTCACCCCCGAGATGCAGGCGCGTGGCATCCGCTTGCAGACCACGGTGGCGCCCACGGTCTACTACTTCGGCTTCAACATGCTCGATCCGGTAGTCGGCGGCAGTTCCGATCGGGCGCGCTTGCTGCGGCACGCGCTGGCGGTCGCCGTCGATGTGGAGGAGTACCTTTCAATCTTCGCCAATGGCCGCGGCGTCGCCGCGCACGGACCGCTGGCGCCCGGCATATTCGGCTACCGGGAGGGTCAGGCCGGGATCAATCCGGTCACGCATGAATGGGTCAAAGGCCGTGCGCAGCGCCGGACGCTGGAGCACGCGCGCGCCTTGCTCGCCCGCGCGGGCTACCCGGACGGCCGGGATGCGAGTACCGGTGCGCCACTGGTGCTGTACCTCGACACCACCTCGAGGGGGCCCGGCGACAAGGCGCGCTTCGACTGGTGGCGCAAGCAGTTCGCCAAGCTGTCCGTGCAGCTCGAAGTCCGCGACACCGACTGGAACCGCTTCCAGGAGAAGATACGCAAGGGCAGCCAGCAGATCTACATCCTCGGCTGGAACGCCGACTACCCGGACCCCGAAAACTTCCTGTTCCTGCTGCATGGGCCGCAATCGCGTGCGCGGACGCAGGGCGAGAACAGCTCCAACTACGCCAATCCGGCGTACGACGCGCTGTTCGAGCAGGTGCGTCACATGCCGAACTCACCGGAGCGGCAGCGGCTGATCGACCGCATGCTGGATATCGTCCGCGCGGATGCGCCGTGGATGTTCGGCTTTCATCCAAAGGACTTCAGCCTGTCGCACGCCTGGGTGGCGAACGGAAAGCCGAACAACATGGCGGGCAACACGCTGAAGTACCTGCGGATCGATTCAGCCCGGCGCGACGAGATGCGCGCCGAGTGGAACCGGCCGGTGTGGTTTCCGCTCGTCCTGATCGCCGGGTTGCTGGCAGCCAGCGTCGTGCCTGCCGTTCTGGGGTACCGGCGGCGTGAGCGCATGGCTGCTCGCCCCGCAAGCTGAGATGCTCGCGTACATCCTCAGGCGCTGCATGTACGCCATTCCGGTGCTGGTCGGCGTGAACCTGCTGACCTTCGGCCTGTTCTTCTTCGTCAACACGCCGGACGACATGGCGCGCATGCAACTTGGCGCCAAGCGTGTCACGCCGGAGGCCATAGCGAAGTGGAAGGCCGAGCGCGGCTACGACAGGCCGATGATGTGGAACGCCGACGCTCGGGGCCTGGACAAGCTCACGCAGACGGTGTTCTTCCAGAAATCGGTGCGCCTGTTCGTGTTCGATTTCGGCGCCGCGGAAGACAAGCGCGACATCGGCAACGAGATCCGCACGCGCATGTGGCCGAGCCTGGCGCTGGCGCTGCCCATCTTCCTCGTCGGCATGGCAGTCAACATCAGCTTCGCGCTGGCGATGGCATTTTTCCGCGCCACTTACCTGGATTTCTGGGGAGTGGTCCTTTGCGTGGCGATGATGTCCATCAGCACGCTCTTCTACATCATTGGCGGGCAGTACCTCGCATCCAAGCTCTGGCACCTGGTGCCGATTTCCGGCTACCACGGCGGCCTCGATGCGGTGAAGTTCCTCATCCTTCCGGTGCTCATCGGCGTCATCTCGGGCGTCGGCTCCGGCAGCCGCTGGTATCGCACGATCTTCCTCGAGGAAATGTCCAAGGACTACGTGCGCACGGCGCGGGCAAAGGGCTTGGCCGAGGGCGCCGTGATGTTCCGCCATGTGCTGCAGAACGCGATGATCCCCATCCTCACCGGCGCGGTAGTGGTTATCCCGCTGCTGTTCATGGGCAGCCTGATCACGGAATCCTTCTTCGGCATCCCCGGGCTTGGCAGCTACACCATAGACGCCATCCAGGCGCAGGACTTCGCGGTCGTGCGCGCAATGGTGTTCATCGGCTCGGTGCTCTACATCGCCGGCCTGCTGCTGACCGACATCTCGTACACGCTGGTCGACCCGAGGATCCGCTTCCAGTGACGATGCCGTTCCTCCCCGTGCTGTTGTGGACGGATGTGCTGTTGTGGCTGCTGGTCGCCGCAGTAGCGGGCTACGCGCGCCATTGCAGCCGCCGTCCGCATCTGGCAGCGCCCTGGGCGAGGGTGTTCCGTACCAGGGCCGCGATGGTTTCCGGCGTAGTGCTTGCGTGCTTTCTGGCCGCGGGACTGGCAGACTCGCTACATTTCCGGCCGACGCTCGAGGCGAGAGGGCAGAACGCGCCCGCGGCACATTCCGGCGAAGTGCTCTCGGTGCTCGACCTGGCGTTCACTCACCTGCGGGTCCGCACCGAGAAGACCTATTCTGCCCCCCTCGCCACCAGGCTGCACCAGAGGGAAACGGTGGAACTACCGGACGGCAGGCAGGTACGCGAATACCCGCGTTTGCGCCACGGCGGCGCACACCTGGCCGACGAGGCAGGCGCGCCGCTGGACATGCTGCTGCGTGCGATGGTTGGCCTCGCAGTTGGGCTCCTGGCCTGGATCGTCATCGGCTACGGCGCCATGCGGCCGTTGCGACGACGCCTGCCTGACGTGCCCTGGGGGGCGGCCTGGGGAACGCTGGGCGCAATCCTTGCCCTTGCCGGTCCGATGCTCGCGCTGTCGCAGGCCTACCACGTGTTCGGCACCGACAAGGTGGGCCAGGACGTGATGCTGCAGGCGCTCAAGTCGATACGCACCAGCCTGGTCATCGGCACGCTGACCACGCTCGTGCTGCTGCCATTGGGCGTGCTGCTCGGCATCGCCGCGGGCTACTTCAAGGGCTGGGTGGACGACGTGATCCAGTACGTCTACACGACCCTCAACTCGATTCCCGGCGTGCTGCTGATCGCAGCTGCGGTATTGATGATGCAGGTGTACATCGACTCTCACCCGGAGCTCTTTCCCACCGCTGCACATCGCGCGGACCTGCGCCTGCTGCTCCTGTGCATGATCCTCGGTCTCACCAGCTGGACCGGTCTGGCTCGATTGCTGCGCGGCGAGTCACTGAAGCTCGCTGAACTCGAGTACATCCAGGCGGCGCACGCATTCGGGGTGCCGCACAGCCGCGTCATCGCGCGGCACATCCTCCCCAACGTGTCGCACATCGTGATCATCGCGCTGGTGATGGACTTCTCCGGACTGGTGCTCGCCGAAGCCGTGCTGTCCTACGTCGGTGTCGGTGTCGACCCGTCGACGACGAGCTTCGGCACCATGATCAACAGCGCCCGCCTGGAGATGTCGCGGGATCCGATCGTGTGGTGGTCGCTTGCTGCGGCGTTCACGTTCATGTTCACGCTGGTACTCGCGGCAAACCTGTTCGCTGACGCCGTGCGGGACGGCTTCGACCCGCGCGTGCGGATGGCCGCGCGCACGCTGTCCGCGCCGGGGGCGCGATGAGCGAGACGATCCTTTCCGTCGAGGGCCTGCGTACCCACATCGATACGCCGCACGGCACGCTGCGCGCGGTCGATGCCATGGACCTGGCCCTCCGGAAGGGCGAGTGCTTCGCACTGGTCGGGGAATCGGGGTGCGGGAAATCGATCGCGGCGCTGTCGCTGCTGCGGCTCCTTCCAGACGCGGCGCACATCGCTGGCGGCCGCGCATTGCTGGACGGACAGGACGTCTTCGCCTTGCCGGAGGCGGCGATGCGTGCAGTGCGGGGTAGGCGGGTGGCGATGATATTCCAGGAACCCTCGACCTCGTTGAACCCGGTGCTGACCATCGGCAGGCAGATCCTGGAGGTGATCGAGCGGCACACCGCGCTGCGCGGGGACCCGGCACGTACCCGCGCGCTGGAACTGCTTGCCGCCGTCGGCATCCCGGACGGCCGCCAGCGCATGGACGACTATTCCTTCCAGCTTTCGGGTGGACTCAGGCAGCGTGTGATGATTGCAGGTGCGCTGGCAGCCGATCCCGAGGTGCTGATCGCCGACGAACCCACGACCGCGCTCGATGTCACCATTCAGGCACAGATTCTCGACCTGCTGAAGAAACTGCAGGCTGAGCGAGGCATGGCGATCCTGCTCATCACGCACGACCTGGGCGTCGTGGCGCAGATGGCAGACCGGGTAGGCGTGGCCTACGCGGGTGAAATCGTCGAGCTTGCCGACCGTGCATCCTTCTTCGCAGCGCCGCAGCATCCATACGCACAGAGGCTGTTCTCCGCACTGCCTGCGGCGCGGAAGCGCTCCGGCAGCCTCGAAGTCATCGACGGACAGGTGCCCCCGCTCACCACGCGATTCTCCGGCTGCCGCTTCGCGGATCGCTGCAAGCAGGCTTTTGCGCGCTGCAGGGATGAAGTGCCGCGAATGGTGGCGCTGCATGGCGGCCGCCATCTGGTTCGCTGTCACCTGCGCGAGGATGGCGCCGCCGCGCCGCCGCGCGGAGCCCACGCCCCGGTCGGCGCCGATTCGTCGACGTCCGGGCAAGGCGAGGTATTGCTCGAGGTGCGTGACCTGAAGGTGCATTTCCCGATCCGGCGCGGCGTTTTCAAGCGGGTGATCGGAGCGGTCAAGGCCGTGGACGGACTGTCCCTGTCCATACGCGAAGGGCGCACGCTGGCGCTGGTGGGAGAGTCCGGGTGCGGCAAGACCACGGTAGGGAAGGCGATCCTGCAGCTGGTACGGCCCAGCGCCGGGTCGGTACGTCATCGCGGCGTGGAACTGGGCACCCTGTCGCGCAATGCGCTGCATCCCTATCGTGCACGCATGCAGATCATCTTCCAGGACCCCTATGCCTCGCTCAACCCGCGCATGCGTATCATCGAGGCACTCGCAGAAGGCATGCAGGCGCTCGGGGTGGGTTCGTCTGCGAGAGATCGCGAGAAGCGGGTCGACGAGCTGCTGGAGCAGGTGGGACTGCCCACCGACGCCAAGTATCGCTACCCGCACGAATTCTCAGGCGGCCAGCGTCAGCGTATCGCCATTGCCCGGGCCCTTGCCGTCGAGCCGCAGCTGATCGTCTGTGACGAGCCGACGAGCGCGCTGGATGTTTCGGTACAGGCGCAGGTACTGAATCTGCTCAAGTCGCTGCAGAGACGGCTTGGCCTGGCGTACCTTTTCATCACGCACAATATCTCGGTCGTCGAGTACCTCGCGGACGAAGTCGCGGTGATGTACCTGGGGCGTATTGTCGAGCGCGGCGGCGTCGATGAGGTGTTGCGTTCGCCCAGGCATCCCTATACCGAGGCGCTGCTCTCCGCGGTCCCGACGCTGGACGGTGCGCGGCATGCCATCGCGCTGGCTGGCGACCTGCCGTCTGCGGCGAATCCGCCCTCCGGATGCCACTTTCACCCGCGCTGCCCCAAGGCGCGGCCGGGTTGCGTCGCAGCTTATCCGCGCGAGGTCCGCCTCAGTGGGACGAGGAGCGTGAGTTGCGTGCTCTATCAGGAGCCCGGCGAGGGCTGAGCCGCCATCGGCGGCAGGGGGGCAGCAGGATCGGGACGCGGACGCTCGTTCAGCGCCGCGAGAAACAGCTGGTTCAGGTCCATCGGCACCGGCAGCAGGCCCTTCTCGAGCACGCCGCGCAGGAGTTCCACCTCGCTGTCGGGAATTCCGGCGATCTCCTGGCTGAACTCCTCGGCGAGCATTTCCTTCTCCCGAGACGCAAGCTGGGACAAGCGCAGCTGAGCGGCACGCACCGCCAGCGCCTTGTGCGCGAAATGCTCGATCAACTGGCCGCGGATTGCCGCGTTGCGGGGATTCAGGAGGGCCTTGTTGAAGGAGGTAAAGATCTCCTCGCGCTGCTCCTCGGACAGGTAGAGGAAGCTGTCGTCGATCAGGCGGCGCACGATCTTCGGCTCCACCGTGGTGCCGGGATACGTCTTGCCGAGATCCGGCATCGGCGCAGGCTCAGGGGGGGCGTTCATTGATTCCAAGATCTGGCGCTCGATGACGTTCCTGGCGAAGCCAAGCAGGAACATCAGGATCGGGTCGGCGGCGCGCGCCGGCAGCGCGAACGCGAGCAGCAATACGAAAAGCAGTCCCCCTCTGCAGAGCCGGCGCATGGCGGCATTCTAGACATGCGCATGGGGTTCTGGTTGCCGCAGCGCAACTTAAAGTTATTTATAGCTTTAAGTGATTTAAGTACCATATTGATTGTAAACGGTATTTACAAATCTATCTTCTCGTCCGTTTGGGTGTGCGCCCCTTGCCCTTGGGCATGGCACGCCCGACGCCGGCCGGCCCAATCGCCAGCCTCTGCCCTGGCATCAGCCGGCCGACCTTGTTCCAGCGCCGCAGGTCGTCCACGCCGACGCCGTAGCGGCGAGCAATGCCCCACAGGGTGTCTCCCGGCTTGACGGTATGGACGCGCCCGCGCACAGGCAGGGGAGGCGCGTACATGATGGGCAGGCTGACCGCGCTCGCCGCCGCGCCGTTCAGCGGCACTACGAGCAGGCCGGGCGTGCGCCGGTCGCGCGCGCCGATGCCATTGACTTCGCGCAACCGGGCCAGCGGCAGGCCGAACTTCTTCGCGATGCCGTCGAGTCGTTCGCCTCGTTTTGGCCGGTAGGCCTGCCAGGATACGAGCGCCTTCTCGTCGTGCTTCTGCAGGTTGGCGTGGAACACGTCCACCTTGTCTGCCGGCAGCACGATGCGCGGGTTGACTGCGACCGGAATCAGCGGGCGATTGAAACCCGGGTTCAGCGCGACGAATTCCTCGACCGGCATCTCGGCGAGTTTGGCCGCGAGCTGCAGGTCGATGTCGCGGGTCTTGGTGATCGTCGCGAAGTAGGGCTGGTTGGGAATCGGGTCGATCCGGAGTCCGAGCGCAGCGGGGCTCGACACTATGTTCTTGAGCGCCTGCAGCTTGGGTACGTACTGCCTGGTTTCCGCCGGCATCGTGAGGCTGAGGTAATCGGTCGGCAGCCCGGCGGCCTTGTTCTTCTCCACTGCACGCGCCACTGCGTTCTCGCCCCAGTTGTAGGACGCGAGCGCGAGGTGCCAGTCGCCGTGCATCTCGTAGATGTCCTGCAGATAGTCGAGCGCCGCGCTGGTCGAGGCGACGATGTCCCGGCGCGCGTCGTACCACCAGTTCTGCGCAAGTTCGTAGCGCCTCCCGGTGCCGGGAATGAACTGCCATAGGCCCGACGCATGTGCGCGCGAATATGCCATCGGGTTGAATGAACTCTCGACCAGCGGCAGCAGCGCGATCTCGGTCGGCATGTTGCGCCGTTCGAGTTCCTCGACGATATGGTAGAGGTAGCGCCTGCCGCGATCGAAGGTGCGCATCAGGTACTCCGGCCGCGCCGTGTACCACGCGACCTTCTCCGCAACCAGCGGCCCGTCCAGGTCCGGCATGCTGAAGCCGTCGCGGATGCGCTGCCAGAGATCGTCCGGCGGCGTCGTGCGGTCAATCTTCGCGACGCCGCGCAGCGGCTCGCGCAGCACCTCGTGCCGGCCATCGAAGGGGGGAAGCCGGGTGGCGTCCAGCGCAGGCTCGGCGCGTGCAGTGGTGGCTGCCGACGGCTCGGCGAATCCGAACTGCGTGGACGAACCGGCTTCGCTGCCGTCTGCCGTGGTTCCGGGAACGCCTCCGGTTGGCTGCAAGGCGCAGGCACCGAGCAGCGCAATGGCTGTCAGCAACGCACCGGTCTTCGCCAGCTTCCGCATCTGCCGCTCGGGCTCCCGCCAAACGTTGCGCGAGTCTACTCTTCCCGCGACCAGCTGTTCCCGATCGGGCACTAGCCGCGGTTCTTCCACTCGCGGATCGCGGCGAATACCTTTACCGGGTCGCTGACGCGGGAGCCGAGGTACTTGTTCACCGACTCGACGACCGCCGGTTCCGTCGACCTGAGGAAGGGGTTGGTCGCGCGCTCCTCGCCAAGCGTCGAGGGCAGCGTCGGCTTGCCCTGCGCACGCAGAGCCTTCGCGCTTCGTTCTCGCTCCGCCAGCAGCGCATTCTCGGGCTCGACCGCGCGCGCGAACGCGATGTTCGCGACGGTGTACTCGTGGCCGCAGTACACGCGCGTTGCATCCGGGAGCGCCGCCAGCCTGGACAGCGAATCGAGCATCTGCGCCGCAGTGCCTTCGAACAGGCGGCCGCAGCCGCAGGCGAAGAGCGTGTCGCCGCAGAAAAGTGATTCCGCGCCATAATAGGCAATGTGCGCTCGCGTATGCCCCGGAATGTCGATCACGTCGAAGCGGGCGTCGAGCTCCGGGATGCTCACGCTGTCACCGCCTCCCACGGGCCGCGTAAGCGTCGGGATCGGCTCGTTCTTCGGCCCGTATACGGGGACCTTGAACGCGTTGAGCAGTTCAGGGATGCCGCCAACGTGGTCCGGATGATGGTGGGTCGCAAGGATCGCAGCCAGGACGAGCTTCTCCTTCGCCAGGTATTCCAGCACCGGGGCGGCTTCGCCCGGGTCCACCACCGCAGCATGCGTCGCGTTGCGCAGCGTCCAGACATAGTTGTCCTGCAGGGCACGTAGCGGCACGACTTCGAACATGGATCGCAACTCCTTCATCGCTGACAGTGCGCACAAGTATAACGGCGGGCGCACGCCATTCACGCAGTGGCTCACTACCGAGGCCGGGCGCTACGTGCTCGATTGGGAGCTCGCGCAGTTCGACGCCGCGGTCGAGGACGTGTTCGGATACAGGGCGGTGCAGCTCGGCCTGCCGGCCGTGGACTGCCTGCGCCAGAACCGCATCGCATTCCGCTTCACTACCGCGATCGAGCATGGCGGCGCGGTCACAGCGGACCCTCTGCAGTTGCCGTTTTCCTCCAACAGCCTCGACCTGGTGGTGATGCCGCACGTGCTCGAGTCGCACACCGAGCCGCACCATGTGCTGCGCGAGGTTGAAAGGGTGCTGGTGCCCGAAGGCCAGGTGGTCATTTCGGGTTTCAACACGCTCTCGCTGTGGGGGCTCAGGCAGCTGTTCGCAGGGCGACACGCCGGCGCACCGTGGGATGGCAAGTTCATCGGCCTGCTGCGCCTGAAGGACTGGCTGAAGCTGCTCGGCTTCGAGTTGAACGGCGGCGTGTTCGGCTGCTACGCACCGCCGTTCGCGAGCCGCAAATGGCTGCAGCGCTGCGCATTCATGGAGAAAGCAGGGGCGCGCTGGTGGCCGATCATGGGCGGGACCTACGTGGTGCGGGCGGTGAAGCGCGTTCACGGCATGCGCATCGTCACGCCGGCATGGCGCATCGAGCGCGCGCGGCGCAGGGGGCTCGCGCCGGTACCGCAGCGCAACGGCCACGCCATGCGCGGCACCACGGAGCAGCGGCGCGATGGCTGAGGCCGTGGTGGAGCTGTTCACCGACGGTGCGTGCAAGGGCAATCCCGGGCCGGGCGGCTGGGGCGTGCTGATCCGCACCGCATCGGGCGAGCGCGAGCTGTGCGGCGGCGAAGCGCTGACGACCAACAACCGCATGGAACTGCTAGCGGTGATCCAGGGGCTCGGCGCACTCGAGCCAGGCTCGCATGTGCACGTCTATACAGACTCCCAGTACGTGCAGAAGGGCATCTCGGAGTGGATACACAGCTGGAAGCGGCGCGGCTGGAAGACCGCAGACAAGAAGCCGGTCAAGAACGTCGACCTGTGGAAGAAGCTGGATGCGGCGGCCGCAGCCCACCGCATCGACTGGCGCTGGGTGCGCGGGCACAACGGGCATCCTGAAAACGAGCGCGCCGACGCGCTCGCCAACCGCGGCATACCGGCATGAGCGCCCGCCAGATCGTGCTCGACACCGAGACCACCGGATTGAACGCGCGGCTGGGCGATCGCGTCGTCGAGATCGGCTGCATCGAGCTGCTCAATCGCCGCGTGACCGACCGGCATTTCCACCGATATCTGAACCCGGAGCGTGACATCGAGGAGGGCGCTGCCAAGGTTCACGGCCTGACGCGCGAGTTCCTCGCCGACAAGCCGCTGTTCAGGGACGTGGCGGGCGAGTTCCTCGACCATGTGCGCGGCGCCGAGCTGCTGATCCACAACGCGCCGTTCGACGTCGAGTTCCTTGACATGGAACTCGCGCAGGCGGGCCTGGGCAGCCTCACGGATCACGTCGCCGGGATTGTCGACACGCTGGCGATGGCGCGAGAGCTGCGACCGGGGAAGCGCAATTCGCTGGACGCGCTATGCGAACACTACGCGGTCAGCAACGCACACCGCACGCTGCATGGCGCGCTGCTGGACGCCGAACTGCTCGCCGAGGTGTACCTCGCCATGACCCGGGGGCAGGAGAGCCTGGTGATCGACCTCGACTCGCCCGGCACCGCGGCCGAGGCGGCGCGCATAGACACGTCGGGTCTGGTGGTGCTCGGGGCAACGCCGGACGAACTCGCGGCACATGAGCAGGTGCTGGACCGGCTCGACAGGCAGGCGAAGGCGGGAAGCCTGTGGCGTAAAATCGCCCCATGATCGCGGGCAACCCGTACGAGCAGGATCTGGACCGCAATCCGGCCAATTTCGCGCCGCTGACGCCGATCACGTTCCTCGAGCGCGCGGCATACGTCTATCCCGAGCGCGTGTCGGTGGTGCACGGCGCGCAGCGCTACACGTGGCGCGAAACGTATGCGCGCTGCAGGCGCCTCGGCTCGGCCCTCGCCGGGCGCGGCATCGGCCCGGGCGACACGGTCGCAGTGATGCTGCCGAACATTCCGGCCATGTACGAGGCGCATTTCGGCGTGCCGATGTGCGGCGCGGTGCTCAATTCGCTGAACACGCGCCTCGATGCCGATGCCATCGCCTTCATGCTCAACCATGGCGAGGCGAAGCTGCTGATCACCGATCGAGAGTTCTCGGCCACGATGGCGGCGGCCCTCGGAAAGCTTGGACGCAGCATCACGGTGATCGACGTGGACGACCCCGCGTTCGCGGGCGGCAGCCTGCTGGGCGAAAAGACCTACGAGGATCTGCTCGCCGAGGGCGATCCCGGCTGGCAATGGCTGTGGCCTGCCGACGAATGGCAGGCGATCGCGCTGAACTACACCTCGGGCACCACCGGCAATCCCAAGGGCGTGGTGTACCACCACCGCGGGGCGCACCTGAACGGCGTCGGCAACATCCTGACCTGGGCGATGCCGCACCACGCGGTGTACCTGTGGACGCTGCCGATGTTCCATTGCAACGGCTGGTGCTTCCCGTGGACGATGGCGGCGAATGCAGGCGTGAACGTTTGCCTGCGCAAGGTGGAACCGAAGGCGATCTTCGAACTGATCCGTGAGCATCGCGTCACGCACTACTGCGGCGCGCCCATCGTTCACCAGGGGCTGATCAACGCGCCGGCGGACATGAAGAAAGGCATCGACTGGACCGTCAACTGCCTCGTCGCCGGCGCGGCGCCGCCGGCTGCGGTGATCGAAGGCATGGAGAAGATGGGCTTCTCGATCACGCACGTGTACGGCCTGACCGAAACCTACGGCCCGGCGACGGTATGCGCGAAGCACCAGGAATGGGACGCGATGCCGCTGGACGAGCGCGTGGGGAAGAACGGCCGCCAGGGCGTGCGCTACCTCGTCCAGGAGGGCCTGAGCGTGATGGATCCCGCGACCATGGCGCCGGTGCCGGCGGACGGCGAGACCATGGGCGAGATCATGATGCGTGGAAACATCACGATGAAGGGCTACCTGAAGAACGCCAAGGCTACCCAGGAAGCCTTCCGCGGCGGCTGGTTCCACTCCGGCGACCTCGCCGTGATGCAGCCCGACGGCTACGTGAAGATCAAGGATCGCTCCAAGGACGTCATCATCTCCGGCGGCGAGAACATCTCGTCCATCGAGGTCGAGGACACGCTGTACCGCCATCCCGCGGTGATGGCGGCGGCAGTGGTGGCGATGCCGGATCCCAAATGGGGGGAAACCCCGTGCGCGTTCGTCGAACTGAAGGCAGGCGCGCAGGCGACCGAGGCCGAGATCATCGAGCACTGCCGCGCCAGCATGGCGCGCTTCAAGGCACCACGCGCGGTGGTGTTCGGCGAGCTGCCGAAGACCTCGACCGGGAAAATCCAGAAGTTCGTGCTGCGCGAGAAGGCCAGGTCGGCCTCGGCGATAGACACCTGACAGGGAGGCTGCGATGAGCGCCGTACCGCAACCGCAAGACCAGCACGTCCTGCGCGAGGATGCCGCGGGCGTCGCCACGCTGACGATGAACCGGCCGGCGCAGATGAACCTGCTCACCTCGGGCATGCTGTCCGCGCTGCAGGAGGCACTGGATGCCATCGCCGCGGACGCGTCGGTGCGCGTGGTGGTGCTGGCAGGGGCGGGCAAGGGCTTCTGCGCCGGCCACGACCTCAAGGAGCTGCGCGATCGCCGGGACCTGCCGAAGATCCAGGCGCTGTTCGAGCAGTGCAGCCGCATGATGCAATCCATCTCGCGGCTGCCGCAGCCGGTTATCGCCCGGGTGCAGGGCGCCGCCGCCGCCGCCGGCTGCCAGCTGGTCGCGCAGTGCGACCTTGCGATCGCTTCGTGTGCGGCGAAGTTCGCCACGCCTGGCGTGAACTGGGGCTTCTTCTGCTCGACCCCCGGCGTTCCGATCGGGCGCAACCTGCTGCGCAAGCACGCGATGGAGATGCTGCTCACTGGCGACATGGTCGAGGCGCAGCGCGCGCTGGAACTCGGCCTTGTCAACCGTGTCGTCCCGGCGGAGCTGCTGGTCCAGGAAACCGACCGGCTCGCGCGCCAGATCGCGGGCAAGCCGCCGGCGACGATCGCCGCGGGCAAGCGAGCCTTTTACCAGCAGATGGACATGGGCGTGGACGCCGCGTACCAGCTCGCATCGCGGGTGATCTCGGAGAGCTTCGTGCATGCCGAGGGAATCGCCGGCATGAATGCATTCATCGAGCGCAAGGCACCGCCAAAGCCATGAGCGTGCGGCCGCTCCCCGCGGTGGTACTGATGCTGGCTTGGCTTCCAATGGCGGCCGGGCCTGCCCTGGCAGACGGCACCGTCGCGCCGGGTCCGCAACGGCTGGAGTTCGGCTATCCGAGCCCGGAGGCGGCGCTGGCAGACCTGCGGCAGCGGCAGGGCGTGGTGGTGTTCGAGCGCAACGGCTGGACGGTTGCCGACGACAAGCCGAACCGCACCTGGTGGTCGTTCACGCCGGCCGGGCATCCGGCGCACCCCTCGGGCGTGAAGCGCGTCATCGTGCAGGCGCCGAACGGCGACGTGTCGATCGCCATGAGCGCCAAGTGCGGCGCGCCAGATGAAGCTTGCGAGGCGCTGCTGGTCGAATTCCACCTCATGAACGACCAGTTGCGCCAGCGCCTGAACGCCGGGCGCTGACGCATCCGGCGCGCTAGCGCTTCAGGTTCGCCAGCAGTTCCTTCGCCCGCTTCACCGCCGACTCCGGCAGCGTGTGGCGCTGCGGAAAATCCGGGCTCGGCTTGGTGGCGTCGATGATCATCTTCGCGGTGCGTCCGGCGTGGTTGGACGGGTCGAGGATGGCGCCAAAGGCGTTGCGGATGATGTCGATGTCCTCGTCCGCCTGCATGCGGGTAGCCATGGCCCAGAACACGTCCTGGTCATTGAAGATGTCGACGTCGTCATCGACGACCACCACCAGCTTCAGGCTCAGGTCCTCGGCGAAGGCGATCATCGCGGCATTCTTCTGCTGGCCTACCGTGGGATTGCGCATCGCGATGTAGGCGTGCAGGCGGCAGGTGCCGGACTTCGGGTACGACACCGCGGTCACGTTCGACATGTGCGAGCGCAGTGCGCGCAGCAGGCGCGCCTCCTGCGGGACGGCAAGCATGCTGCAATGCTCGTCCGACATGCCGCCGACGATGTCGTGGTAGACGGCGTTCCGGCGGTGCGTGATGGCGCTGATCTCGATCACCTGCTCGGTGGATCGCTCGGAGTGGTAGCCGGTGAACTCCGCGAACGGGCCCTCGGGTTCGCGCACGCCGCGCAGGATATGGCCTTCCAGCACGATCTCGGCCTCGGCCGGCACGTCGATCGGCACGGTCTTACAACGCGCGATCTCCAGCGGCGCGCCGCGCAGGCCGCCGGCCACCGCGTACTCGTCGGCGGTCAACGGGCCTTTCCACAGCCCCGCGAAGGTGAAGATCGGGTGCGCGCCTATCACCACCGCGATGGGGATGTCCTTGCCGGACTCCTCGGCGCGCTTGACGTAGTCCCAAAGGTGGCGACGGCTGTGCAGGCTGGTGCCCAGCCGCGTTCTGCCTTTCACCTGCATGCGGTGGAAGCTCGCGTTGCGCACGCCGGTGTCCGGGTCGTTCGCGATGACGATGCCGTTGGTGATGTAGCGACCGGCATCGCGCTCGAAGTGCTTCTTGATCGGGATGCGGCCGAGGTCCGCGTCGGCTCCCTTGTAGACCACCTCGTGCACCGGCGCGTTGTCGACCAGCCGGGGCTCGATCATGCGGTCTCCGCGGGACGCCCACTCGGTGATCAGCTTGTCCTCGGTGGTGCCGAAGGCAAGCGCGTAGCGGCGCCGCGTGGCGAAGACATTGGTCACCACCGGGAAAGCGAAGTCCTCGACGTTGTCGAACCACAGTACCGGCGACTGCCAGGAACGCCCGCGCTCCAGCTCCAGCGCCACGGCGGTGGCGTCGTAGTCGAGGGAAATGCGCTCCTTGAAGCGCAGGATGGCGTGCGGATCGTCGCGCTCGGCATCCGCAAGGAAACCGCGCAGGTTGAAGGTGGACATGTTGCTCCGAACTAGAAGGACCTTGGCAGGCCGAGCACGTGCTCGGCGACGTAGGAAAGGATCAGGTTGGTGGAGATCGGCGCGACCAGATACAGCCGAGTTTCGCGGAATTTGCGCTCGACGTCGTACTCTGCAGCGAAACCGAAGCCGCCGTAGGTCTGCAGGCAGACGTTCGCCGCCTCCCACGAGGCTTTCGCGCAAAGGTGTTTCGCCATGTTGGCTTCGGCGCCGCAGTGCTGCTTCGCATCGAACAGCGCAGCGGCCTTGTAGCGCATCAGGTTCGCCGCCTCGACCTCCATGTAGGACTCGGCGATCGGGAACTGGATGCCCTGGTTCCTGCCGATCGGGCGATCGAACACCACGCGGTCCCTGGCATAGGCGGTGGCCTTGTCGATGAACCAGTAGCCGTCGCCGATGCACTCGGCGGCGATGAGGATGCGCTCGGCGTTCAGGCCGTCGAGGATGTAGCGGAAGCCCTTGCCTTCCTCGCCGATGAGGTTTTCCGCCGGGATCTCGAGGTTGTCGAGGAACACCTCGTTGGTCTCGTGGTTCACCATGTTGCGGATCGGGCGCATCTCCAGGCCCTTGCCCAGCGCCTCGCGCTTGTCGACGAGGAAGATCGACATGCCCTCGGACTTCTTCGCCACCTTGTCCAGCGGCGTGGTGCGCGCAAGCAGGATCATCAGCTCCGAGTGCTGCAGACGCGATGTCCAGACTTTCTGCCCATTGACGACGTAGCGGTCGCCCTTCCTCACCGCGGTGGTCTTGATGCGCGTGGTGTCGGTGCCGGCAGTCGGCTCGGTGACGCCCATGGACTGCAGCCGCAGCTCGCCGCTGGCGATCTTCGGCAGGTACCTGCGCTTCTGCTCCTCCGAGCCGTGCCGCAGCAGCGTGTTCATGTTGTACATCTGGCCGTGGCAGCAGCCGGCATTGCCGCCTGTGCGAGTCACTTCCTCCATGATCACGGTGGCCTCGGTCAGCGATAGCCCCGAACCGCCATACGCCTCGGGGATCAGCGCGGCCATCCAGCCGGCTTTGGTCAGCGCGTCAACGAACGCCTCCGGATAGGCGCGTTCCTCGTCCACTTTCTGCCAGTAGGCCGAATCGAAAGTCGCGCACAGCGTGCGCACCGCGTCCCTGATTTCCTGATGATTGCTGTTCATGGATCAAATATAGCCCGGGCCTTCGATGGCCGGGAACCTGGCGAGGAATGTTTCATCTACCTCCAGCCCGAGCCCCGGCTTGTCCAGCGGCCAGACCTTGCCGTCCTTGTCCACCGTGTACGGCGTGGACACCAGTTCGTCCCGGAAGCGGTTCCCTCTGGACACGTCGCCTTCGAAGTAGCCGCCGTTGTCTATTGCGGCGAGAAAGTGGATCGACATCGCCTGGTTCAGGCCGGTCATCGAACTGTGCGGGTGTATCGGCAGCTTGTACGCGGACGCCATGGCGGCAATGCGCAGCGCCTCGGTGAGGCCGCCGGTCTTCGACAGGTCGGGTTGCAGGATGGTGATCGAGCCGTCCTCGATGACGCGGTTGAATTCATAGCGCGTGTAGTGGTTCTCGCCCGCTGCCAGCGGCGTGCGGCCGAACGACGCGGCGAGCGCGTAGCTGCGGTAGTCGTGCGCAGGAAAGGGCTCCTCAAGCCAGGCCACGTCCAGCTCGTCCATTCCTGGCATCGCCGCGCGCGCGTCGGCGACGCTGTAGCCGGTATTGGCGTCGGTGAGGATGACGAGATCGTCGCCATAGTGCCCGCGGACCGCGCGAATGCGCTCGAGGTCGCGCTTTGGCGTGTCGCCTACGCGCAGCTTGACCGCCTTGTAACCGAGCGCGAGGTTGCGATCGATCTCGGCGATCAGCTCTGGTGCCGGCTGGTAGCCGAGCGATACGCCGCCCGCGTATGCCGGCACGCCCTTGAACGCGCCGCCCAGCAGCCTGTAGAGCGGCATGCCGGCTGCCTTGCCGCGGATGTCCCACAGCGCGCAGTCGATCCCGCTCATGGCAAGGCAGGTGCCCGCGCCCATGCCGTGGCTGCCGAGCTGCATTTTGTAGATCCGCGCCCAGACCCCGACCACGTCCGCGGCGTCCATGCCGACGACCAGTTGCCTGAGCGTGGTGTCGATCAGCTTTGCCACCGCGGTATGCGCACGGCCGTGGTGGGATTCACCCCAGCCCACCAGCCCGCCGGCGGTGGTTACCTTGACGACGACCGCATCGCGCTTCACCGAGGTGCCGATGCCGAGCGTGACCCGGCTCGCCTCGGGCACCGGAAACGAGGTGGGATAGGCCTTGATGTCAACGATCTTGAGATCTGCGCTCGGCATGCCTGCTCCAGGAATCGGGGTTCACATAATTCGTTGGTCTGTCGCCTGCCAGCATGCGCAGCACCTCTGCCGCGACGAGCTGTCCGACGCGCCGCCGCGACTGGCGCGTGGCTCCCGCGAGGTGCGGGGTCAGGATGACGTTGTCGAGTTCCAGCAGCGGGTTGCCCGGCTCCAGCCGGTAGTGTTCGTATACATCCAGCATCGCGCCGGCGATCCTGCGCTGGCGCAGCGCCTGCACCAGCGCTGCCTCGTCGATCACCGGACCGCGGCCGACGTTGACGAGGAAGGCACCGGGCTTCATCAGGGTGAGCGTGTTCGCGTTGATCATGTGCCGGGTCTCGCGCGTGAGCGGACAGGCGAGCACGACGAAGTCCGCGGCGCAAAGCAGTTCCTCGATCGCCGCGGCCTCCACACCCTCGGGCAGGGCATCCAGACGCCGCTGGTTGCCCAGCACGCGCATGCCGAAGCCGTCGCGGCAGATCCTCGCCACGCGGGTGCCGATGTGGCCGACGCCGACAATGCCGACAGTCATCCCGGATAGCTCCTGCGCCGGCGCGGACAGCAGTCGCGCGGCGTCGAAGGACTCGCGCCGCAGCGCTGCGCTGATGCCAACGATGTTCCGCGCCAGCATCAGCATTGCCATGACGCAGAACTCGGCAACCGGCTGGGCGTTGCCGCCTGGCACGTTCGACACCAGCACGCCATGCGCGTTCGCAGCAGCCATCGGCACGAGGTCGGTTCCGGTACCGTGAATCGCCACTACGCGGACGCGAGGGGCGATGTCGAACAGGTCGTCGGGGATGCGACTGCGGATCACCAGCGCGTCCACGTCCTTCGCCAGCCGCCGTACCGTGTCGGGTGCCGAGTCGGGCGCCTGGATGACTTCCGCGGACTGTGCCATCAGCGCGGCGCCGCTTTCGTCTATGGAATCGGTGATCAGGATGCGGTCGCGCACGGGGAGGCGAGCATAGCAAATCGCATCCGCCACTGACGCGCAAGCCGGGATTACAATCGCGTCGCGCCGCATGCGCACGGAGATCGCCACCATGCAAGCCAGAATGTTCGTCCTGCTGATCGGCCTCGGCGCTGGAACTGCGCTCGCCGGCGAGGGCAAGTCCGGGGAACAGGTCTACAAGGCGGTATGCACGGCCTGCCATGCCACCGGCGTGGAGAAAGCGCCGAAGTTCGGCGACCGGAAGGCCTGGGCCCCGCTCATCAGGGAAGGCCAGCACGTGCTGACCGCGCATGCCTGGGTGGGCGTGCGCGGCATGCCGCCCAGGGGCGGCCAGCCCGACCTGTCGCTGGCGGAATTCGCCCGCGCCACCGCCTACATGGCGCGCGCAGCCGGTGGCAAATGGCAGGATCCGGACGCGAAGATGCTTGCCGGAATCCGGACCGAAGTACGCAAGCGAGAAGGCCGGAGCGGGTCCGGGAAGCCGTAGCCACACTGATGAGGAGAGCCATGACGAACCTGCTGCTGGCCGGCGTTCTGCTGTTGGCGATTGCTCCTGGCGCCAGGGCGCTGAATCTCTACACCGAGGACAATCCGCCGCTCAACTTCATGCACGAGGGCAAGCTGATAGGCATCGCGCCCGGGCTGGTCGAGGAGATGGCCCGGCGGGCGCAGATCGAGGCCCGCGTCAGCGTCCTGCCTTGGAAGGACGCCTACGCACGGGCGCGAGACGGTGCCGATGCCTGCGTGTTCTCTACCGTGCGCACCAGCGAACGCTACGAGCTGTTCCAGTGGGTCGGTCCGCTGACGCGCAGCTTCTGGTCGGCTTTCGCGCTTCCGGATTTCCGCGGCCGGATCGCCACGGCAGGGGACCTGAAGAAGTACCGTATCGGCGTCGTCAATGATGCTCGCGCCGACCACCTGCGCAAGAGCGGATTCCCCAGCATCGCGACCTTCGAGGCCGACCGCGACATCCCGGCCCGCCTCACGCTGGACGCCAGTAGCGCGGATAGCGTCGACCTGTGGATCACGCAGGGCTTCATGGCGCAGGCGATCGCCCGTCAGGCCGGTGTGCCCGCAGTGAAGGAGGTGTTCTCTTCGCTGATGAGCCAGGACTATTTCATCGCGTGCGGCCGGAGGGTACCGGCGGAACAGGTGAAGGCCCTGTCCAGCGCGCTGGCGCAGATGCGCAAGGACGGCACCTACCGGAGGATCTCCGGGGAATCCATCGACTACCTGCGCAAGCTTCGCTAGATGATTCCAGCGGCCTTCAGTGCCGCGACATCGGCATCGCTCCTGCCGAGCAGGCCCTTGAGGACTTCGTCGTTATGCTGGCCCAGCAGCGGCGGAGGCAGCCGGTACTCGACCGGCGTCGCAGACAGCCGCATCGGACTCGCCACCAGCGCAGCGGTGCCCAGCGGGTGCGGCATGTCGACGCGCAGCTTCCTGTGCTGCACCTGGGGTTCGTCGAACACCTCCTTGATATTGTTGATCGGGCCGCAGGGCACCTTGGCCGCTTCCAGCAGGTCTATCCACTCGCGCTTCGTGCGCGTGCGCATGATGTCGGCGACGAGCGGGATCAGCGCCTTGCGGTTGACGATGCGCAGCGAATTGGTGCGAAAGCGCTCGTCCTGCGCCAGCTCCGGCCTGCCGGCCGCGGCGCAGAAGCTGTCGAACTGACGGTCGTTGCCCACCGCGAGGATGATGTGGCTGTCCGCGGTGGCGAAGGCTTCGTAGGGCACCACCTGTGGATGCGAGTTGCCCCAGCGTCCCGGAATCTCGCCGGAGCAGAACCAGCTCACGATCTGGTTGGCGTTGAAGGCTACCAGCGTGTCGAGCAGCGCGCAGTCTATGTACTGGCCTTCGCCGGTGCGATCGCGATGCGAGATGGCAGCCGTGATCGCCAGGCTGGCGTACATGCCGGTCATGATGTCGGTCACCGCGATGCCCACCCGCATCGGCCCGGCGCCGGGCTCGCCTTCCCGGGCGCCTGTGATCGACATCAGGCCTGCCATGCCCTGGAAGATGAAGTCGTAGCCGGGGCGCGGCGCCATCGGGCCATCCTGGCCGAAGCCGGTGACCGAGCAGTAGACCAGGCCCTTGTTCAGCTGGCGCAGGTCCTCCCAGCCGAGGCCGTAGCGCTTCAGCGTGCCGACCTTGTAGTTCTCGATCACCACGTCGCTCCTGGCGGCGATATCGCGCGCGATCGCCTGGCCCTCGGCACTTGCGATGTCCAGCGTGATCGACTTCTTGTTGCGGTTGACCGACATGTAGTACGCGGCCTCGGCGGTGTCGGCGCCGCCAGCGTCCTTGAGGAACGGCGGTCCCCAGCCTCGCGTATCGTCGCCCTTGCCGGGACGCTCCACCTTGATCACCTCGGCGCCGAGATCGGCGAGGTTCTGCGCCGCCCAGGGCCCGGCGAGGACGCGGGACAGGTCGAGCACGCGGATATGGGACAGCGGACCTGCCATGGCTACTCCTGGAGTGCGAAGGATCTGATGAACTGCGCGGCTGCCTGCCGGTCGATCGGCGTCTCTGCCAGCAGCGACTCGGCAAGCCGGCCCTCAACCTCGCCGCGGGCCGGCCGCAGCGGATCGCGCGCACGCAGCTTGTGGTCGTGCAGCAGCGCCGCGAGCACCAGGCGCCTGGCGTCGCCATGCGCACCCAGGCGCTCGCCTTCGGAGGCGAGGATCGCGGTGGCGCAGGCGTAGTAGAGCGCGCTCGCCGCCTGGCGCGCATGGGCGTCGTCGCCCGCCGCGGCGACCTCGCGCGCGAACGCGGCCGCGCGCGCGACCGACTTGCGCAGCGCGCCCGCGGGTGCCATTTCCTCCAGCCGCGGCTGCAGCGCATCGAGCGCGTGCTCGCGGCGGATCGCGCGCATCGCGTCCAGCGCGACGATGTTCGAGGTGCCTTCCCAGATCGAGCCCAGGTGCGCGTCGCGCAGCAACCGGGCATCGGACCATTCCTCGATGTAGCCGATGCCGCCCCGCACCTCCATCGCGTCGCCGGTGGCGCGGCGCGCATCGCGGCAGGCGCGGAACTTCAGCAGCGGCGTCAGCAGGCGCACGCAGCGCCGCGATTCCTCGTCCCCGGCATCCGCGCGCGCAAGTTCAAGCGCCGTGTGCAGCATCACCGAGCGCGCGGCCTCGGCAGCCAGCATGATCTTCAGCAGCTGGCGCCGCATCAGCGGCAGCTCAACGAGTTGCCGGCCGAACGCCGCACGCCTGCGCGCAACGAACAGCGCCTCGGTCAGTGCGCGCCGCATCATGCCGGCTGCACGCATGCCATTGGACAGGCGGGAGGTATTGATCATGTCCGCCATCTGCACGAAGCCGCGCTGCGGATCGCCGACCAGCCATGCCCGCGCGCCCTCGAGGCGGATTTCGCCGCTCGCCATGCCGCGCGTGCCAAGCTTGTTCTTCAGGCGCACGATGCGGTAGCTGTTCTGGCTGCCATCGGGCAGCAGGCGCGGCAGGAGGAACAGCGACAGCCCCTTGGTGCCTGCGGGAGCACCCTGCGGACGTGCCAGCACCAGCGCGACGCCAGCGTCCGCGTTCGAGCAGAACCACTTGTCGCCGCTCAAACGCCAGCACTCGCCGTCTGGTACGGCGACCGTCGCGGTGGCGCCGACGTCAGATCCCGCGCCCTGCTCGGTCATGAACATGGCGCCCTGCGTCAGGGTGTCCATGTCCTGGGCGGTAAGGCCCGGAAGGTAGCGTGCGACCAGCGCGGCATCGCCGAACTTCGACAAGGTGCGCGCGGTGGCGTCGGTCATGGACAGCGGGCAGCAAACGCCGAACTCGGCCTGCACGTACAGGTAGGTCAGCGCGTACTTGGCGAGCGGCGGCAGCGGTTCCGGCCAATCCAGGACTCCGGCACGGTGCGACATCGCGGCAAGTCCATACTCCGCGAAGGCGACTTCCTCGAGCCGCCGGTAGGAGGGGTGCTTGTCGATGCGCTGGCGGTCCTCGCCAGTGCGCTCGCGGTGGTGCAGCACAGGCGGGTTGCGGTCGGCGAGGGCCGCGTGCGCATCGAGTTCGCCACCCGCAAGCGCGCCGAGGCGATCCAGGTGCGGCGCGAGGTGCGCAAACAACCCGGGGCCCAGGTAGAGGGCCAGCAGGCCCGCGCAACCCGGGTCGGCGCGGTAGAGGTTCTGCCCGCGGCTGTCGGCGATGACGCCGGTGGCCGCCGCCTCGTGCGGTTTCACGCCGGATCCCACGAGAACACGTCCTGCGACCTGTCGAGCGGGTAGAAATGCGCACGCAGCGAGGGGATCGCATGTTCGGCGATGGTCTGCGGCGTCCAGCCCTCCGAGCGGTGCACCGAGCGCAGCGGCCGGCTCTGGCCCATGAGGAAGATCTCGTTCGCCCGCACGGCGAAGATCTGCCCGGTGACCTCGCTGGCGGCGTCACTGGCGAGGTAGACCGCCAGCGGCGCGATCTTCGCCGTCTGCATCGACTTCAGCTTCTCGACCCGTGCCTGCTGGTCCGGTGTTTCCGCCGGGATGGTGCCGATCATGCGGCTCCACGCGAATGGCGAGATGCAGTTCGACCGCACCTTGTACCTGGCCATGTCGAGCGCGATGGACTTCGACAGGCCGGTGATGCCGAGCTTTGCCGCGGCATAGTTGGCCTGCCCAAGGTTGCCGACCAGGCCGGAGGTGGAGGTCATGTTGACGTAGCTGCCGGACTGCTGGCTCTTGAAGTAGGGCGCAGCCGCGCGGGCGACGTAGAACGAGCCGTTCAGGTGCACGTCGATGACCGCCTTCCATTCCTCGACGGACATGTTGAAGAAGAAGCGGTCGCGCAGGATGCCAGCGTTGTTGACCACGCAGTCGATGCGGCCGTAGGCGTCGATCGCCGCCTTGACGATGCGGTTCGCCGACTCCCATTCCGCGACGCTGTCCGCGTTAGCGACTGCCTTGCCGCCGGCAGCCACGATCTCATCCACCACCTTCTGCGCGGGGCCTGCGTTGCGCCCTTCGCCCGAAACCGAGGTGCCGATGTCGTTGACGACCACGCTCGCGCCCTGTTCCGCCATCGCGAGCGCGAAATCGCGGCCGATGCCGCCGCCCGCACCCGTGACGACGACGACCTTGCCACCGAGCATGCCCACGGCTATTCCCGGAACGAAGGATCGCGGCGATCGAGCATGCGCAGCAGTGCCGGCCATTCGAGCTCGGTGATCTTGCGGCGCTGGCCGGGCATGTAGCGCTGGTTGGTGACGCCGATGACGTCCGCGCCCGGAACCAGCAGCTCGGTGTTGCAGGCCATCGCCTGCAACTGGGCCTGGCAGGCCCTCTCCAGCCAGTGCATGGTGACGAACGCCTCGCATACCGTGCCGCCGGCAGTGAGCAGGCCGTGGTTGCGCAGGACCATCGCCGCGCTCGCGCCGAGGTCGCGCACCAGTCGCTTCTGCTCGCCCAGGTCGACTGCCGGTCCTTCGTAGTCGTGGTAGGCGAGGCTGCCGAAGAACATCGCGTTCTGCGTCAGCGGCAGCAGGCCGCATTTCAGCGCCGACACCGCCATGCCGGCCGGGGAATGCGTGTGGATCACGCAACTTACGTCCGTGCGCGCGCGATGGATCGCGCTGTGGATGACGAAGCCGGCGAGGTTGACACCCAGGCCGGTGCCGGAGTCCTGCACCACCTTGCCGTCGAAGTCGATCTTGACGAGGCTGGACGCGGTGATCTCCTCGTAAGCGTAGCCATAGGGGTTGATGAGGAAATGGCCTTCCTCGCCGGGGACGCGCGCGGACACGTGGTTGTAGATCAGGTCGTTCATGCCGAACAGCGCGATCAGCCGGTAGCAGGCCGCACAGTCGATGCGTGCCTGCCATTCTTCGGCGCTGACCTTGCCGCGCATGGACGGAATGCGGACTTGGGATAGGTCGCTCATCGGGGCTCCTCGTCGGTTGGCGGATTATTGCAGATAGAATCCTCGACCCATGGGGGAGCTAGCCGAAATCGACGAGTTGCGATGCCCCGGACGGCGCCGGCATCCCGGGGGAGCGGGCAGGTGAGCATCGAGACCAGCCCCCGCACGCTGAGCTTCCTTGGCCTGCGCGGCATCAGGCTGTTCGAGGGCCTGGACGCTTTCAGCCTCGAGGAGATCGCGCGCCGATGCAGCTGGCGCCGCTACAAGCGCAACGACCGCGTCATTTCGCGCCTGGGCACGGACCGCGACGTGTACCTCGTCATTTCAGGCATGGTGCGGGTCGCGGCGCGCTCTCCCCACGGCCGCGGCATCATCTTCCGTGACATCGCGGCCGGCGAGCTGTTCGGCGAGCTTTCCGCGCTGGACCAGCGCGAGCGCTCAGCGGATGTGCTCGCGGTGAGCGACGCGCTGCTGGCGTCGATGTCGCCGGAGGCGTTCCACGACCTGCTCGCACAGTACCCGAGCGTGCGCCAGCGCCTGTTCCGCAACCTGTCGGCATCGGTGCGCGACCTGACGGATCGCCTGGTCGAAATCAGCACGCTGGACGTCGAGCGGCGGATCACCATGGAGTTGCTGCGCCTGGCGCGGCAGGCGGGCGTGTCGGGCAACACGGCGAGGATCCAGCCGATGCCCCGGCACAAGGAGGTCGCCAGCCGCGTCGGCACTTCGCGCGAGCAGGTCACGCGCACGCTTTCATCGCTGAAGCGGCGCCGCCTGGTCGCGCGCGAGGGACGCGCGCTTGTCGTGCGCGATGTCGATGCCCTGGAAGCGATGCTCGTGGAGCGCCCGCACGCCTGATTGGCGGCAGGAAGCGGGTCGGCAGTAGAATCCCCCGCCAGGGGGAAGCATATGGGAGCAGCCGGCGATCGTCCCGCTGATGCGCTCAGGCGCAGCCGGCGGGCGATTCTCGTCGCCGACCTCGTCGGATCGGTTTCGATGATGGAGGCCGACGAGGAGGGTGCGGTCGCGCGCTGGCTCGCGTTCATGGGCACGATCGTCGACGGCCTGCTGCCTGCGCACGGCGGCCATCTGGTCAAGAGCCTGGGCGATGGATTCCTCGCTGACTTTCCCGATGCATCCCGCGCTGTCGCCTGCGCGTTCGCGATGCATCGCGAGTTGTCGGCAGCGGATGCGGTACCCGGCATGCGCATCCGGGTCGGCATCCACGTCGCCGACGTCTATGTCGAGCATTACGACGTCTTCGGCGACGGCGTCAACGTCGCGGCGCGGCTCGCGGAACTCGCCGGCGCCAGCGGCGGCACCATCGTGTCAGCCGAGGCACGCGACCAGATCACCAGCGGGCTGGACGCTTCGATAGAAGACCTCGGCGAGCAGCGGCTGCGCAACCGCCAGCGCGCCGTGCGCGCGTTCCGGGTCTGGCCCGCAGGCGGCGACGCCATCGCACCGGTATCGCTCGAGCGCACGCATGGCCGGCCCTCGATCGCCGTGGTGCCGTTTCGCGTGCTGTCGCACGACCCGGGCCACGAGTTCCTCGGCGACGGGCTCGCCGAGGAGACAATCGCCGCGCTTTCCCGCGTTGCCGACTTCTTTGTCGTGTCGCGGCTTTCGTCGATGGCGTTCCGCAACCGGCTGCCGGGACTGCGCAGCATCGGCGAGGTGCTGGGCGTGCGTTACGTGGTATCCGGATGCCTGCGCACCGAGCCGGGCAGGGCGGTGCTGCTGGCCGAACTCGCCGATGCGAGCACGAACCGCGTGCTGTGGAGCGAACGGCTCAGCGGCAGCCTCGCCGACGTCTTCGCGATGCAGGCCGAGCTTGCGCACACCATGGCGCAACGAATCGCGCCCTTCGTGCGCGCGCTGGAACTGCGCCGTGCACGCGTCGCCAGCTGGGAGCAGCTGGATGCCTTCGGCCTGACGCTGCGCGGCATCGAACTGATGCACAAGGCCTCCAGGGACGACTTCCTGCTCGCGCGTGCTGCGCTGGAGGCGGCTGGCGAACGCGATCCGACATCGCCGGCGGCGCTCGCGTGGCTGGCAAAGTGGCACGTGATGGCCGTCATTACGGGCGTGTCCACCGACAGGGGCATTGACTCGGCGCGCGCGACCGAGCTTGCGGACCGCGCGCTGCAGCAGGATCCTCGCGATGCGCTCGCACTGTCGATCGCGGCCATGGTTTCGGCCTGGGTGGGGCACGACCTGGATGGGGCGGAAGCGCGCATTGCCGAAGCGCTCGATTCGAACCCGAACGAGTCGCTGGCGTGGACCTGGCACGCGGCGACACTGGCATGGCGCGGCAAGGGCGAGCATGCGATGAGTGCAGCGGAGCGTGCGCTCTCGCTGTCGCCACTGGATCCGCTGCTGTACCTGTTCTACTCGATAGCCAGCACCGCTCACCTCGTGGGCGAACGCCATGAGCGTGCGGTCGACCTGGCACGGATGTCCCTGCGCGAGAACCGCATGCACACGCCCTCGCTGCGCGCGCTCGCCGTCGGCCTGGTGCTGTCAGGCCGGATCGATGAAGCGCGCGCCACCGTGGAGACGTTGCGCGAACTGGAGCCTGCGCTGACGGCCGGCGGTTTCCGCAGCCGCTATCCCGGGCGTGACAGCGCGCACGCGGCACGGTTCGCCGACGCGCTGCTCGCGGCCGGACTTCCGGCCTGAGCCGGCATCACGCGCCTGCCGCCAGCCGCGATCGCCACGCCGAGCGCGATCATCGCGATGCCGGCGATTTCGGCTGCAGTCGGCAGTTCGGCGAGCAGGCCGGCACCGAGTGCGGTGCTGAGCGCCGGCACCAGCGCGATCAGCGCGCTCGCGCGTTCGCTGCCGAGCCTGCGGATGCCGTGATTGAACGCCAGCATGGCGACGAACCCGATCAGTACTCCCTGCCACAGCACCTGGAACACGAGGTCCCGCGCAGGCACGTGCGCAAAGGGCGCGTCCACGGTGGCGAAGTACCATGGCAACACGATCAGCGCGGAATAGATCGACACGATTGCCGCGCCATCGAACGCAGTGGTACCCGAGGCGCGCAACCGCAGCACGTAGAGCGCACCCAGCGCCGACGCGGCGAGGAACATGGCGTCGCCGAGCAGCACGCTCGCGCTTGCCTGCGGTGCGCTGTGGACGGTCAACGCAAGCACGCCGGCAGCGATCAGCGCGGCGCCGGCCATGGCGGCGCTGGACGGACGGTGCGAGAAGAACAGGTACCCCAGCACCGCGACCCACGCGCAGGCGACACCCGGTCCGAGCGCCGCGGCATGGCTGGCGGGGGCGTACTGCAGCCCGAAGATCACCAGCGCTGCCATGCCGACACCGTGAAACAGGGTCAGCGCAATGCCTTCGCGCCAGGTACGCGCCGGGATGTCGCGCAGGCGCAGCAGCACGAAGGGCAGGAACAGCAGCGCGCCGATGCCGAATCGCAGCATCACCAGGTCCTCGGGTGCGAACGCCGCGGTGACCGCGGCACGCGTCGCCACCGGATAGGACGCCCAGATCAGTACCGTCAGCCCTGCTGCCAGGTAGCCGGTGAGTACTCCGGCGGGCGACCCGCGCACGACAGGCATTCCGCTACTTCGCCGTCGCAGCGAACGGGCACGAAGCCTTTCGCCGCTTTCTCGTCGCGGCAGCGTAGGCTGCGATCGGACGCGCCGGATCCTTGTTGGGCTTGACGACCGTTTCCTCGTAGCGCGACCACACGTGCGCGTTGAAGCGCGACGGGTCGTCCACCAGGTGGCACGCGGAGGCCTGCTCGTTGGCATACACGCTGCGATGCAGCGGCTGCACCTGCAGCAGCGGGATCTCGGTGCCGATATGGATCGGCACGTCGGTCTTGACCAACCGCAGGTTGGTGAACAGCGGCCCGAACCAACGGTCCGTCTCGACGATGCCCTCGTAGGACTCGTAGCCGAGGCTGCGAGGCAGGTTGGCTGGCGGTCGCACCAGCATGCTCCAGTCCTCGGCGCTTTCGACGAACAGCCCCGACCAGACCTGGATCAGGCCGGGCTCGGCGCCGACGGCGAGGAACGGCGGCGCATAACCGCGCAGGCGTGCCGGTGCCACGCGATCGAACTCCCGCCCGAAACCCGGAAACTGCGCCGAGGCGTGCAGCGGGTACCACGCATCAGCGCCCTGATAGGTCCAGATGACGTCGGCGCCGTCCCACTGCAGCGTGAAATCGATAGGAGCAAACACATACCAGCCGAACGAAGATGCGGACCGGAGCGCCTCGCAGTACTGGAAGCCTCGCGTCGGCAGCGTGCCCAGCGCGGCGGGGTCCGCGCGCATCGGCGCGCGGGCGCTCGAAATGGCACGATAGAACGTGACGATGGCGTGGCCATCGGCGTCGAGAATCATCTGCGTCTCCGCTAGCGAACAGGCGCAGCCGCGCGTCGGTCAACGCGCGGCCGCTCCCGGTGCGTCAGCCTGCCTTGTGCGACTTCGCGGGAATGCGCGCAAGCGCGGCAGGCGCCATGCCGCCGCCGTAGCGAACCTTGCGGGCATCGGCGATCTGCTGCGGGATCTGGCGGACGAGGACTTGCTTGCTCTGCTTCTTTGCCATGTCTGTCTCCTGTCTAGGTTGGTCCTGGTTGCACCCTGGATCTGCGGGTGGCAGACGGAGACTGGCCGGCGAAGGGGCGGTTCATCAACCGCGGGTCCCGACCACAGAATGAAAGATTTGCCTTTTCGCGCCGCGTGCAGGCGCTCAGGGGCGTTTCAGAGGCGATTCGAGCGCGATTCGGGCAGGTGGATGGCGCTCCGCCACCGCTGCAGGTGCCGAATGGTGAAATGAAGCAGGAAAACGGTGCGTTTTCGCACCGTTTTCCTGCGATCGCCGCTGCGAAATTTCTTCGGCGGGAAAGGTGTCGCTACCTGCCGGTGCGGCGACGCGGGTTGGCGCGCCTGACCGTCGTGCGCTGCCGGCTGATACGCGCCTTTGCGGGCCTTGCGCGCTTCGCGAGCTTGCGCCGCACCTTTTTCAGCGTCGTCCTGGCGCGCCTGGTCGCGGTCGCCTTCACCTTTGTCAGGCGGGCGCGCAAGCGTGTCATCTCGGAAGTGGCGAGCTTGCGCGCACCGGCTTCCGCGCGCCTTCCTTCCTTGACGAGCGCATCGAAGATCTTGCCGCCTTCCTGGCGCGTGGTGGCGAACACACCCAGGCCTGCGTACCAGATCTCCCGCGCGGACTTGCGCACGGTCGCCGCGAGCTTGCGTTGCTTCGCCCCCGCGGAAGCGGCTTTGCGTTTGGTGGCCATGTTGCTGCTCCTTTCGTTTTGCGAGAGTGGCAGATGAGCAAGTCTACGCCCGCTGCCTCGACCCCGCACCCCGAGGCACTGCCCCGGTATAATTCGCGCTCTCCCACAGTCAGCGAAAGATCCCAGCCGATGAAGGTCCTCGTTTCCGTCAAACGGGTGGTCGACTACAACGTCAAGGTGCGCGTGAAGTCCGACGGCACCGGCGTGGAGACCGCCAACGTGAAGATGTCCATGAATCCGTTCGACGAGATCGCGATCGAGGAGGCAGTGCGCCTCAAGGAAGCGGGGGTGGCAACGGAGATCGTCGCGGTTTCCTGCGGCGTGCAGGCCTGCCAGGAGACGCTTCGCACTGCGCTTGCGATCGGCGCCGATCGCGCCATCCTGGTCGAGACCGACGCCGAGCTGCAGCCGCTGGCGGTCGCCAAGCTGCTCAAGGCGGTGTGCGCGAAGGAGTCGCCGCAGCTCGTGATCACCGGCAAGCAGGCGATCGATGACGACTCCAACCAGACCGGGCAGATGCTCGCGGCGCTGATGGGCTGGTCCCAGGCGACCTTCGCCTCGAAGCTGGCGATCGCCGATGGCAAGGCGTCGGTAACGCGCGAAGTCGACGGCGGGCTCGAGACGCTGTCGCTCAAGCTGCCCGCGGTGGTGACCACCGACCTGCGCCTGAACGAGCCCAGGTACGTGACGCTGCCGAACATCATGAAGGCGAAGAAGAAGACGCTCGAGACGCTGAAGCCCGATGCGCTCGGCGTCGACGTGGCGCCGCGGCTGGCGACGCTCAAGGTAGTCGAGCCCTCCAAGCGCAAGGCCGGCATCAAGGTTCCGGACGCCAAGGCGCTGGTCGACAAGCTCCGCAACGAAGCGAAGGTCATCTGATGCCCGTACTCGTCATTGCCGAACACGACAACGCCTCGGTCAAGGGCGCAACCCTCAATACGGTCGCCGCCGCGCAGAAGATCGGCGGCGACATCCACGTGCTGGTTGCCGGCGCCGGCGCGGACGGGGCGGCGAAGGCCGCGGCCTCGATCGCCGGCATTGCGAAGGTGCTGCACGCCGATGCGCCGCACCTGGGCGACTTTCTCGCCGAGAACGTCGCCGCGCTGGTCGCCTCGGTCGGGAAGGCGTACTCGCACATCCTCGCGCCGTCGACCTCCAACGGCAAGAACGTGACGCCACGCATTGCGGCGCTGCTGGACGTGCAGCAGATCTCCGATATCGTCGAGGTGCAGGCGCCCGATACCTTCGTGCGGCCGATCTACGCCGGCAACGCGCTGGCAACCGTGCAGTCGAAGGACGCCATCAAGGTCATCACCGTGCGCACCACGGGGTTCGACGCGGTCGCGGCAAGCGGCGGCTCGGCTGCGGTGGAGAGCGTTTCTGCGCCGGCGGACAGCGGCCTGTCCTCCTTCGTCGGGCGCGAGGTGCAGAAATCGGAACGTCCGGAACTGACCGCGGCGAAGATCATCGTCTCGGGCGGCCGAGGCATGGGCTCGGGCGAGAATTTCAAGCTGCTGGAGCCGCTCGCAGACAAGCTGAACGCGGCGATGGGCGCCTCTCGCGCCGCGGTGGACGCGGGCTTCGTGCCGAACGACTGGCAGGTCGGCCAGACCGGCAAGATCGTCGCCCCGGAGCTGTACATCGCGGTCGGGATCTCCGGCGCGATCCAGCACCTGGCCGGGATGAAGGACAGCCGCGTCATCGTCGCCATCAACAAGGACGAGGAGGCGCCGATCTTCTCGGTGGCCGATTACGGCATCGTCGGCGACCTGTTCCAGGTCGTGCCGCAGGTGATCGAGGAACTCAACAAGTAGCACCACCCGAGCAAGCGAGCGCGCCATGAGCACCTACATCGCCCCCCTGAAGGACATGCGCTTCGTGGTCAGGGAGCTGGCCGGACTGGAAGGCATTGCCCAGCTTCCTGGTTGCGAGGAGGCGACGCCGGATACGGTGGACGCGATCCTCGAAGAGGCGGCGAAGTTCGCCAGCGAGGTGCTGGATCCGCTGAACTACACCGGCGACCGGGAAGGCTCGGTGTGGCAGGACGGCGCGGTGAAGACGCCCAGGGGGTTCAAGGAGGCGTACCGGCAGTACGTGGAAGCCGGCTGGGGCGCGCTGCCGGTGGATGCGCGCTGGGGCGGGCAGGGGCTGCCGCGGCTGGTGTCCACGCCAGTCGAAGAGATGTGGTGCAGTGCGAACATGAGCTTTTCGCTCTGCCCGATGCTCACGCAGGGCGCACTGCACGCGCTGGAACTGGCAGGCACGCCGGAACTGCAGAAGACCTTCCTCGGCAAGATGGCCTCGGGCGAATGGACCGGCACCATGAACCTTACAGAGCCGCAGGCCGGCTCGGACCTCGCGCTGCTGCGCACCCGGGCCGAACCCCAGGGTGATCATTACCTGATCTCCGGCCAGAAGATCTTCATCACCTACGGCGAGCAGGACTTCACCGAGAACATCGTGCACCTGGTGCTCGCGCGCACGCCCGACGCGCCGGAAGGCGTGAAGGGGATTTCGCTCTTCGTCGTGCCGAAGTTCCTCGTCAACCCGGACGGTTCGCTGGGCAGGCGGAATTCGGCGACCTGCGCATCGCTCGAGCACAAGCTCGGCATCCATGCCAGCCCGACTGCGGTGATGGTCTACGACAAGGCGGTGGGTTACCTGGTCGGCAAGGAGAACGCCGGCCTTTCCTACATGTTCATCATGATGAACGCGGCACGTTTCGCCGTGGGCCTGGAGGGCGTGTCGATCTCCGAGCGCGCGCTGCAACGGGCGGTAGCCTATGCGCGCGAGCGCGTGCAGGGTCGCGACCTGGTTGAAGGCGCGAAGTCCGCGCCGATCATCCGCCATCCGGACGTGCGCCGCATGCTGATGCTGATGAAGTCGCAGACCGAGGCGATGCGGGCGTTCGCCTACGTGGTCGCCGCCGCAACGGACGTGGCGCACGGCCACCCGGACAAGGCGGTGCGGGAGCGCAACCAGGCTTTCGTGGACCTGATGATCCCGGTGGTGAAGGGATGGAGCACCGAAACCGGCATCGAGGTGGCCTCGCTGGGCGTACAGGTGCACGGCGGCATGGGCTTCATCGAGGAGACCGGCGCCGCGCAGCACCTGCGCGATGCGCGCATCACGACAATCTACGAAGGCACCACCGGCATCCAGGCGAACGACCTGCTCGGTCGCAAGATCGCCCGCGAGGGCGGCGCGACGGTCAAGGCGTGGCTGGCGCACCTGCATCAGTTCGACGCCGAACTGGCGCAATCGAAGAGCGCGGACGTCGCGGCGCTGCGCGCCGGGCTGTCGGCGGGTACGAGGGCGATCGCCGACAGCGTCGACTGGGTGCTGGCCACCGCCGGCAAGGATCCGCGCGCCGCTTTCGCCGGTGCGGTGCCGTTCCTGAAGCTCATGGGCATCGTCGCCGGCGGCTGGCAGATGGCGCGCGCCGCGCTCATAGCCGAGAGGCGCGTTGCCGAAGGCAAGGGCGATATCGAGTTCTACAAGGCCAAGATCGTCACCGCGCGCTTCTACAACGACCAGGTGCTGGTGCAGGCGGGTTCGCTGCGCGATACCGTGGTCAATGGCGCAAGCGCGGTGATGGCACTAGCCGACGACCAGTTCCTCGCCGCTTAAAACCTGATTCTGTCGCGCAGGATCTCGCTCCACGCCTCAAAAGCGGATCTTGCCGCGCAAGACCTCGCTCCACGCCTCAAAAGCGGATCTTGCCTCGCAAGATCTCGCTCCACATGACCCAGTCGCCGGCGAAGCTGTAGAACGGGTAGGTGAAGGTGGCGGGGCGGTTCTTCTCGAAGAAGAAGTGCCCCACCCAGGCAAAGGCGTAGCCGCAGGCGAGGCCGGCGAGCAGCCACCACGGGTTCAGTGTCACCACTGCCGCAACCAGACAGCACAGGCCCAGTGACGTGCCGACGAAGTGCAGCCGCCGGCTGGTGCGGTTGGCGTGCTCCGTGAGGTAGAACGGGTAGAACTCCGCGAAGCTCGAATATTTCCCGGCCACGGCGCTCACATCCCCGGGTAGTTGGGGCCGCCGCCGCCTTCCGGCGTGACCCAGACGATGTTCTGCGTCGGATCCTTGATGTCGCAGGTCTTGCAATGCACGCAGTTCTGCGCGCTGATCTGCAGGCGCGGGTTCGTGCCATCGTCGTCCCGGACGATCTCGTAGACGCCTGCCGGGCAATAGCGCTGCTCGGGTGCGTCGTACAGTTCCAGATTCACGCTCACCGGCACTGACGGATCCTTCAGCGTCAGGTGTATCGGCTGGTCCTCGTTGTGGTTGGTGTTCGAGATGAAAACCGACGAGAGCTTGTCGAAGGAAAGCACCCCATCCGGCTTCGGGTAGGCAATGGGCTGGAAGTCGCTTTTCGGGCGCAATTGCGCATGGTCCGGACCCTTGTGCCCCAGCGTCCACGGAGCCTTGCCGCCGAATACGATCTGGTCGATGCCGACCATCAGCGTGCCCAGGTACAGCCCCTTCGACATCCAGGGCTTGAAGTTGCGGGCACGGTAGAGCTCGTCGAACAGCCACGACTGCCGGAACGCCGCTGGATAGGCGGCAAGCTCGTCGCGTGCGCGCGCCGCGCCAAGCGCCTCGTGCGCGGCCTGGGCAGCGAGCATGCCCGACTTGATCGCGCAATGGCTGCCCTTGATGCGCGATGCGTTGAGGAACCCGGCGTCGTCGCCGACCAGGCAGCCTCCGGGGAAGACGAGCTTCGGCAGGGATTGCAGGCCGCCGGCCGCGATCGCCCGCGCGCCGTAAGCCACGCGCTTGCCGCCTTCGAGGAAGGCGCGGATCGCCGGGTGCGTCTTGTAGCGCTGGAATTCGTCGTACGGACTGAGGTAGGGATTCGAATAGCCCAGCCCGACGACGAAACCGACCGCGACCAGGTTGTCCTCGAGGTGGTAGAGGAAGGATCCGCCGTAGGTGTCGCTTGCCAGCGGCCAGCCCGCGGTGTGCACGACCAGCCCGGGCTGGTGGCGTTCGGGCTTCACTTCCCAGAGTTCCTTGAGGCCGATGCCGTAGACCTGCGGTTCCACGCCTGCGTGCAGGTGGAATTTTTCTCCGAGTTGTCGCGCGAGGTGTCCGCGGCAACCCTCGGCGAAGAAGGTGTACTTCGCATGCAGTTCCATGCCGGGCTGATACGCGTCGGTGCGCTCGCCGCTCCGGCCGACACCCATGTCGCCGGTTGCCACGCCCTTGACCGCGCCTTGTTCGTCGTAGAGCACCTCGGCGGCGGCAAAGCCGGGGAAGATCTCCACGCCAAGCGCTTCGGCCTGCTGGCCAAGCCAGCGCGTGACATTGCCCAGGCTGATGACGTAGTTGCCGTGATTGCGGAAGCAGCCCGGCAGCATCCAGCCAGGTGTCTTCAGGCTGGAAGACTCGGTGAGGAAGAGGAAGCGGTCCTCGGTCACCGGCGTGGTGAGCGGGGCGCCCTTGTCCTTCCAGTCCGGAATCAGTTCGCCGATGGCGCGCGGATCCATTACCGCACCCGACAGGATGTGCGCGCCGACTTCCGATCCCTTTTCCAGCACGCAGACGCTGGTATCGGCAGAAAGCTGCTTCAGGCGGATCGCCGCGGCGAGCCCCGCGGGGCCTCCGCCGACGACCACCACGTCGTACTCCATCGATTCGCGTGCCATGGCTTGAATTATAGAATGGCTGTCTATGACCGAGACCAGGCGACTCGCTTTCACCGAACGCATCCCCATCCGCTGGGGCGACATGGACGCCATGGGGCACGTGAACAACACCGTGTATTTCCGCTACATGGAGCAGTCCCGCATCAGCTGGGTCGACACGCTGATCCCGCGGGTGGCGGGCCGCGCCTCCGGTATCGTCATCGTGAACGCCTCGTGCACCTTCCGTCGGCCCATGACATATCCGGGGACGGTGGAGGTGAAGTTGCTTATAGGCGCCCTCGGCGGTTCCAGCGTGCCTACCTATTACGAGATGCGTGTCGACGACGATCCCGCGCTGTTCGCCGAAGGCGCTGCGGTCGTCGTCTTCATCGACATGCAGAAGCAGACGCCGATACGCATCCCGGATCCGATCCGCAGGCGGCTCGAGGCGCTGACATGAGTGATGCGCCGCTGTGGCGACCGTCGCCTGCGCAGGTGGCGGCCACCAACATGGCTGCATTCATGCGGCTGGCCGGAGGGTTCGGCACCTACGAGGAACTGCACCGCTGGTCGGTGGAGCACAAGGAGGACTTCTGGTCGCTGCTGTGGGACTACGCGGGCGTGCGCGGCACGCGCGCGGGCCCGGCGCTCATCGACGCCGACAGGATGCCCGGCGCGCGCTGGTTCCCGCAGTCGCAACTCAACTTCGCCGAGAACCTGCTGCGCGATGCGGACGACAGCGAGGCGATGGTGTTCTGGGGAGAGGATCGCGTCAGGCGGCGCTACTCGCGGCGTGAACTGCATGCGCTGGTGTCGCGCATCGCGCAGGCGCTGAAGGCGGCCGGAATAGGCAAGGGCGACCGCGTCGCAGGCTATCTTCCCAACATGCCTGAAGCGGTAGCCGCGATGCTGGCGACCGCCTCGCTGGGCGCGATCTGGTCCTCCTGCTCGCCGGACTTCGGCGTGCAGGGTGTGCTGGACCGCTTCGGGCAGATAGAGCCGAAGGCATTCTTCTGCTGCGACAGCTATCTGTATGGCGGCAAGACCTTCGAACTGGCGGAGAAGAACGCCGCGATCCTGGCGCAGTTGCCCAGCGTGCGTGCGCGCTTCCTGCTGCGATACGGGGACGGCACGGTCGAAGGCCTGGAGGCTTTCCAGCCTGCGTCCGTGGCGTACGAGCCGGTCGAGTTCAACCACCCCCTGTACATCCTGTATTCGTCCGGCACCACCGGCGTTCCCAAGTGCATCGTGCACGGCACTGGCGGTACGCTGCTGCAGCACCTGAAGGAGCACCGCCTGCACAGCGACGTGAAGCCGGGCGACCGGATGTTCTACTTCACCACGCTCGGCTGGATGATGTGGAACTGGCTGGTGTCCGGTCTCGCGAGCGGCGCGACGCTGCTGCTCTACGACGGCTCGCCGTTCGTCAATCGCGGCAGGGTCGTGTTCGACTACGCCGATGCCGAGCGCATGACCCACCTGGGCACGTCGGCGAAATACCTCGACGCGATCGCGAAGATCAACCTGCAGCCGCGCGCGACGCACCGTCTGGATTCGCTGCGCGTGCTGTTGTCGACCGGCTCGCCGCTGGCACCGGAAGGCTTCGACTACGTCTACGCCGCGATCAAGACTGACCTGTGCCTTGCCTCGATTTCGGGCGGCACCGACATCGTGTCGTGCTTTGTGCTGGGCAATCCCGCCGGCCCGGTATGGCGCGGCGAGATCCAGGCCAGGGGACTGGGGCTTGCCGTCGACGTATTCGACGAGGCGGGCAGGCCGGTGCGTGGCGACAAGGGCGAGCTCGTCTGCACGCAACCTTTCCCGGCGATGCCGGTGGGATTCTGGAACGATGCCGACGGCAGCCGATACCGCGCGGCGTACTTCGAGCGTTTCCCCGGCGTCTGGCGGCACGGCGACTGGTGCGAGATCACCGCGCATGGCGGCATGGTGATCTACGGACGCTCGGACGCGGTGCTCAACCCCGGCGGCGTGCGCATCGGCACGGCGGAAATCTACCGCCAGGTCGAACAGCTCGAAGAGGTGGTCGAATCCCTGGTCATCGGCCAGGACTGGAAGGGCGACGTGCGCGTGGTGCTGTTCGTGAAGCTGCGCGATGGCCTGGCGCTGGACGAAAAGCTTGCGGCGCGCATCCGCCAGCAGGTGCGCGCGAATACCACGCCGCGGCATGTGCCGGACAAGATCCTGCAGGTGGCGGACATCCCGCGCACCAAGAGCGGCAAGATCGTCGAGCTCGCGGTACGCGATGTCGTGCACGGGCGCGCGATCCGCAATGCCGAGGCGCTGGCGAACCCCGAGGCGCTGGAGCTGTTCCGGAACCGTCCCGAGCTTCTAGCCTAGCCGCGTTACGCGAGCACCTTCTCGACCTCGGCGTCCACGGCGTCCGAAACGCGGCGCCCTTCGGCCAGCAGGCTGGCAATCTCGCCTCCGGTGGCAGCGACGTAGGCCGCATCCCTGATCGACTTCAAGTTTATGCGCGCGTTGTAGATCGCGCCCCGCAGCCCGGCCATCGCCGACAGCGCGCCGACACCGGCGTCGCTCATCATCGCCGCGTTGCCGCAGCGTGCGGCGGCGAGGCACAGGTCCAGCGCCTCGCGGCACAGGCGCGCAGTCTGCAATGGCACCTCGGTGGCATGCCGGTAGCCGGCCTGGATCGCGTCTCGCCTGGCCGCCTGCTGAGCCTCGGTGTCCTTCGGCAGGCGCATCGCCTCGATGACGCCATTGAAGGCCTGCGTGTCCGCGTCGACCGCGGCGAGCAGCCTGTCCTTGATCGACTGCGCACGCACCGCGAGCGCGTCTAGTTCCGCGTACCTCGCCGCGAACTCGGGCTTGCCCACCGTCAGGTTGGCGACCATCGCCACCAGCGCGGCGGCGATCGAACCGGACAGCGCGGCGATCGATCCGCCGCCGGGTGCCGGCGTGTCCCTGGACACCTCGTCTACAAAGTCCGCGACGCTGCGCGCCATCAGCGCGCCGCCACGAGCCGGCATGCCCAGCACTTTCTTGTCGATGTCGAAGGGCGCGACATCGCGCAGCCCCATGGCCTGCACCGCGGTTTCGATCACGTCTCCGACCGGCAGTCCGGTCGATTTGCGCATGCGGCGCAGGTAATAGCGACCCGATTCCAGCATTGCGTCGAAGGGGACGACGCCGACGATCTCGGAGCCGGTGACCGCAATGCCGCGTGCCTGCGCCTCCCCGCGCGCCGCCTCCAGCACGGCGTGCGCTGGCGATGCCTTGAAGTCGGTCAGGTTGATGGAAATCTGCGCGCGCTGGTACTTCTCGACCACCCAGCCGACCGCCTTGACATGCGTGAAGCGGCCGTCGGCATAGGCCGGCTTGCCTTCGACCGATCCCGGTTGGTAGCCGAGCGCGGCATAGCGCGCCGAGAGGTCCTTGCCGTGCGCCTCGCGGTAATGTGCCGCCAGCGCAGCCCAGCTCGAGGCGACATGCGCGCAGGCGCCGCAGGGATAGGCGCCGGGGGCGAAGTTCACCACGCTCCCCTTGTAGTAGAACGGCGACACGTCGCCGCGGCGCAGGTGGCGGCCGCGCTCGCGCAGGTTGTAGGCGATGTCGTCGGCGTAGCGCTTGTCGGTGGTGGCGAGGTTGACGTTGTAGGCGATGAGGAACTCGCGCGCACCGATGATGTACGCGCCGGCGCGGGCGTTGTGCGTCGCCGGGCCGAAGTCCGGCTTCCATGCCGGGTCGGCCAGCTTGCGCGAAAGTCCTTCGTATTCCCCCGCGCGTACCGCGGCGAGGTTGCGGCGCTGTGGCGTCGCGGCCGCATGCTCGTACAGGTACACGGGTATGCCCAGCTCGCCGATGCGGCGCCCGGTTTCCCTGGCCAGCGCAGCGCATTCCGCCATCGTCACGCCGGCAACCGGCACGAAGGGGCAGACGTCCATCGCGCCCATGCGCGCATGGCTGCCATGGTGCAGCGACATGTCTATCACTTCCGCGGCGCGGCGGCCGGCGCGGAACGCGGCTTCTGCCACTGCCTCGGGTGCGCCGACGAAGGTCACGACGGTGCGGTTGGTGTCCTCGCCAGGGTCGACATCAAGCAGCGTGACGCCGCGCACCGCTTCGACTTCGGCGGTAATGCTGCGGATCGCTGCCGCATCGCGGCCTTCCGAAAAGTTCGGTACGCACTCCACCAGCTTCTGCATCGCTCACTCCTGCGGGTTCGTGGCGATATGATATCGGCATGCACGATGCCGTATGGATGAATGCAAGACTTGCAACGATGTCCGCGGGCGGAGCGCCCTGGGGCGCGGTCGAGGATGGCGTGATTGCGGTCGATGGCGGGCGTATCGCCTGGCTGGGTGCACGCAGGGACTGGAGCGGCCGCGCACGCGAAGAGCACGACGCGCGCGGCGCGTGGATCACTCCCGGGCTGGTCGACTGCCACACGCACCTGGTCTACGCGGGCAATCGCGCGAACGAGTTCGAGATGCGCCTGCAGGGCGCGAGCTACGAGGAGATCGCGCGCGCAGGCGGCGGCATCGTCGCCACGGTCGGCGCGACTCGCGCGGCGAGCGAGGATGCGCTCGTCGCCGCCGGCAGGCGGCGCCTGGACGACCTGCTGGCCGAAGGCGTGACGACGGTGGAAGTGAAATCGGGCTACGGCCTGGACCTCGACGCCGAAGCGCGCACGCTGCGCGCGGCGCGGCGCCTGGGCGCCGAAGCGCCAGTCGGCGTGAAGACGACCTACCTCGGTGCGCATGCGGTGCCGCCCGAATACAGGGGCCGCGCGGACGCCTACATCGATTTCGTCTGCGACGAAGCAATGCCGGCAATCGCGCGCGAAGGGCTGGCGGACGCGGTCGATGCGTTCTGCGAGGGCATCGGCTTCACGCCGGAACAGACCGTGCGCGTGTTCGATGCCGCGCGTGCGCTCGGCTTGCCGGTGAAGCTGCACGCCGACCAGCTGAGCGACTGCGGCGGCGCGGCGCTGGCGGCGCGCTGCGGCGCGCTGTCCGCGGACCACCTGGAATACAGCGCCGAAGCCGGGGTGCAGGCGATGGCGGCGGCAGGTACGGTCGCCGTGCTGCTGCCGGGGGCGTTCTACTTCCTGCGCGAGAAGCAGCTGCCGCCGGTGGACGCGCTGCGCCGACACGGCACCGCGATCGCGCTCGCCACCGACTGCAATCCGGGTTCTTCGCCGGTGACCTCGCTGCTGCTGGTGATGAACATGGCGTGCACGCTGTTTCGCCTCACGCCGGAGGAGGCGCTGGCGGGCGTCACGCGTAACGGCGCCCGGGCGCTTCGCCTTGGCGCCACGCACGGCACGCTGGAGGCCGGCAAGGTTGCCGACTTCGTGCTCTGGGACATCGACTCGCCCGCAGAGCTCGCCTACGCCATCGGCGCCAATCCGCGGCAGGCTACGGTGCGCGCCGGCCGCACGGCTTAGCCGAGGGTCAGCCGCTGGAGGGCAGCAGTCCTGCGGCGTGTGCGTTGAAGCGTCCGGCCGCCACCAGCGCCTTTACCGCCTCGATGTCGGCGGCGAAATAGCGGTCCTTGTCGTAGAACGGCACGCAGGCGCGGATTTCCTTCACTACCTGCTGCAAGGCGGCCGAAGTCCTGCGCGGCGCGCGGAAATCCACGCCCTGTGCCGCGGCGAGCAGCTCGATGGCGACGATGCCCGCGGTGTTGTCGGCCATGTCGGCCAGTCGCCTCGCAGCGAAGGTCGCCATGCTGACGTGGTCCTCCTGGTTTGCCGAGGTCGGCAGGCTGTCTACGCTGGCCGGGTGCGCGAGCGACTTGTTCTCGCTTGCAAGCGCGGCCGCGGTGACCTGCGCGATCATGAAGCCGGAGTTCAGCCCGCCGTGCTCGACCAGGAACGGCGGCAGGCGGCTGATGCTGCCGTCGATCAGCAGCGCGATGCGGCGCTCCGACAGCGCGCCGATTTCCGCGCAGGCAAGCGCCAGCGTGTCGGCGGCGAGCGCCACCGGCTCGGCGTGGAAGTTCCCGCCGGAGAGCACGTCGCCGCTGTCCGGGAACACCAGCGGATTGTCCGAGACGCCGTTGGCCTCTGTGCGCAAGGTGGCTGCGGCTGCGCCCATCAGGTCGAGGCAGGCGCCCATCACCTGCGGCTGGCAGCGCAGCGAGTACGGGTCCTGCACGCGGTCATCGCCCTTCAGGTGCGAGGCGCGGATGCCGCTGCCCGCCAGCAAGTCGCGGTAGCGCGCCGCAACCGCGATCTGCCCGGCGTGGCCGCGCAGCTCGTGGATGCGGGCATCGAAGGGCGTGTCGCTGCCCATCGCCGCGTCCACCGAAAGTGCACCGGCAACCAGCGCCGCGGCGAATGCGTTCTCGATGGCGAACAGGCCGCGCAACGCAAGCGCGGTGGAGACCTGCGTGCCGTTCAGGAGCGCGAGGCCCTCCTTGGGTGCAAAGCGCATCGGCATCAATGCCATTGCCAGGTGCGCCAGCGGTGCCAGGTCTCCCGAGGCGCCGACCGAACCCTTGGCAGGGATGCGCGGATAGCGCCGGCTGTTGTACAGCGCGAGCAGCGCCTCGATGGTTTCGGGACGGGCGCCGGAGCGCCCGCGCGCGAGGCTCGCGACCTTCAGGGCGATAACCATGCGCACGGCGTCGTCCGTCAGCGGCGGGCCCACGCCCGCGGCATGCGACAGCACGAGGTTCTCCTGCAGCGCGGCGAGGTCGTCGTCGTCGATCTTCGTCTGCGCGAGCTTGCCGAACCCGGTATTGATGCCGTAGGCAGGGGCGCCTGCGTCGACGATGCGTTGCACGGCGGCGACACCGGCGCGCAGGTCCGGCAGGCACGCCGGGTCGAGTTCCAGCGCGATGCCGTCCTCGGCCACCCTGCGCAGGGCGGCGAGCGACAGCGGTGTTGCGCCGAGCTTCATCCGCCGAGCATCGGCAGGTCCAGGCCGTGTTTCCTGGCGCAGGCGATCGCTTCGTCGTAGCCGGCGTCCGCATGTCGCATCACGCCGGTGGCCGGGTCATTCCACAGCACGCGCTCGATGCGCCTCGCCGCGGCCTCGGTGCCGTCGCAGACGATGACCATGCCGGCGTGCTGCGAGTAGCCCATGCCGACGCCGCCGCCATGGTGCAGCGACACCCAGGTTGCGCCGCTGGCGCAATTGAGCAGTGCATTCAGCATCGCCCAGTCGGACACCGCGTCCGAGCCGTCGCGCATCGATTCGGTCTCGCGGTTCGGGCTCGCGACCGAGCCGGAATCGAGGTGGTCGCGTCCGATCACGACCGGCGCCTTCAGTTCACCTTTCCTCACCATCTCGTTGAACGCCAGTCCGGCAAGATGGCGCTCGCCCAGCCCGACCCAGCAGATGCGCGCCGGCAGCCCCTGGAAGTGGATGCGCTTGCCGGCCATGTCCAGCCAGCGGATGAGCATGGCGTCGGCGGGAAAGAGCTCGCGCATCTTCGCGTCAGTCCTGGCGATGTCTTCAGGATCGCCCGATAGCGCCACCCAGCGGAACGGCCCGACGCCGCGGCAGAACAGCGGCCTGACGTAGGCGGGCACGAAGCCGGGATAAGCGAAGGCGTCCTTCACGCCGGCGTCCTTCGCCTCCTGGCGGATGTTGTTGCCGTAGTCGACGCAGGGGATGCCCATGGCCCTGAAGCCGAGGATCGCGCGCACGTGGTTGGCGATGGCTTCGCGCGCGGAGATGGCGACTTCTTCCGGGTCTTTCCTGCGCAGGTCCTTCCAGCGCTCGAGCGACCAGTGCTCGGGCAGGTAGCCGTTCGAAGGGTCGTGCGCCGAGGTCTGGTCGGTGACCAGGGCAGGGCGGAACTGCGAGCTCTGCGCGCGCTTGAGCAACTGGGGAACCAGCTCCGCGGCGTTGCCGAGCAGCCCCACCGACACCGCGCGTCCCTCTTCGTGCGCCCTGCCGATGATCGCGACTGCCTCGTCTATGCTGCCGGCGCGCGCGTCCAGGTACCCGGTCTTCAGTCGCATGTCGATGCGCGTCGGGTCGCACTCGATCGCGAGCATCGACGCACCGGCCATGGTGGAGGCGAGCGGCTGCGCACCGCCCATTCCGCCGAGGCCGGCGGTGAGTATCCATTTGCCGTTCCAGTCGCCGCCATAATGCTGGCGACCGGCTTCGGCGAAGGTCTCGTAGGTGCCCTGCACGATGCCCTGGCTGCCGATGTAGATCCACGAGCCGGCGGTCATCTGGCCGTACATCATCAGGCCCTTGCGATCCAGCTCGTTGAAGTGCTCCCAGGTAGCCCATTTGGGCACCAGGTTGGAGTTGGCGATCAGCACCCGCGGCGCGTCGACATGGGTGCGGAACACGCCCACCGGCTTGCCCGACTGCACCAGCAGCGTCTGGTCGCCTTCGAGCTTCTTCAGCGAATCGACGATGCGATCGAAGCATTCCCAGTTGCGCGCCGCCTTGCCGATGCCGCCGTAGACCACCAGGTCCTCGGGCCGCTCGGCGACATCCGGGTCGAGGTTGTTCATCAGCATGCGCAGCGGCGCCTCGGTTTGCCAGGATTTCGCCGCAAGCTGCGTGCCGCGCGCCGCGCGCACGATTCTTGGTCCACTCATGTCGTTCCCCATACAAGTCTGGCGGTCTCCATCATCACGTCGAGCTTCGCCCATTGCTCGGCTTCGCTAAGCAGGTTGCCGCCGATGCCGGAGGCGAACCCGCATTGCGGGCTGATGGCAATCTGTTCCAGCGGCACGAAGCGCGCGGCATCGTCGATGCGCCTGCGCAGCTCGTCCACCGTCTCCACGCGCCCGGTCTTGGTGGTGATGATGCCGAGCACCACGATGGTGCCCTTGCCGACGAAGCGCAGCGGCTCGAAGCCGCCGGCACGCTCGGTGTCGTACTCGAGCAGCAGGCGATCATAGGCGAGGCCGCCGAACAGCGTTTCCGCGATCGCGTCGTACTTGCCTTCGCGGTGCCACATGCTGGCACGGTTGCCGCGGCACACGTGCAGGCCGAAGGTCGCCCGGCCTTTCAGCCCGGCAATCACCGCGTTGTCGGCCTCGACCGCGCGCTTCAGGCTGCGCAGGGGATCTTCGCCGCGCGCCTGCATGCGCTCGAGCGTCGCGGGGTCGACGTAGCCGGTGTAGCTGGGCTCGTCGATCTGCACGTAGTCGCAGCCGGCGTCGACCAGTTCGCCCACCATGCGCCGCTGGATCGCCACCACGTCGGCGAGGAATTCATCCGCACCGGCATAGTGGCCGCGCGATCCCTCGATGTCGCACATCTGGTGCACCCGGTCGGCACCCATCAGCGTGACCTTGACCGGGCCGCGGGCGACCGACTTGAGGAAACGCAGCTCCTCGAGCGGGAAGTTCCGCTTCAGCGACAGCTTCGCCGTCGCCGGAATCTTGAACGTGAGCACCGCATCGTCTCCCCGGTGCAGCGGGGTCTCGTGCGCCGCCTTGTCGCCCGGGTTCTGGAGAAACTTCTTCCATGAACCCTGCCACAGGTCCCAGCCGGACACCTCGGAGAAGCTGACCTGCCAGTTCAGGCGGCGGAACTCGCCGTCGGTGACGGCCGGCAATCCGTGCTTCTCCTGAATGCGCACTACGCTCCGGATCGCGTCATCCTGATCCGCGCGCAGCGCCGCGTCGTCTATCTCGCCGAGTGCGCGGCGGCGAAACTGCAGCTTCAGGGCTTCCGGTCTGAGCAGGCTACCTACGTGGTCGACGCGCAGCATCGGAGTCAAGGTCGTCGTCATCGAATAATTATCGCCCAAGCCGTTGCGAGGCGATTGAGACGACCGGGAAACTCCTGTAAACTCCGTCATCCCTACTCCCCGTAGGCAAATGACCAAGTATGTGTTCGTTACTGGCGGTGTTGTTTCCAGTCTTGGGAAGGGGATAGCCGCCGCTTCGCTCGCCGCGATCCTCGAATCACGCGGCATCCGCGTCACCAACATCAAGCTGGACCCGTACATCAACGTCGACCCCGGCACCATGTCGCCGTTCCAGCACGGCGAGGTGTTCGTCACCGACGATGGCGCGGAAACCGACCTGGACCTGGGCCATTACGAGCGCTTCCAGTCCACGCGGATGCGCCGTTCGAACAACTTCACCACCGGCCAGATCTACGAATCGGTGATCAAGAAGGAGCGCCGCGGCGACTATCTCGGCGGCACGGTGCAGGTGATTCCGCACATCACCGACGAAATCAAGGCGTTCATCCGCCGGGGGGCGGGCGAGGCCGACGTCGCCATCGTCGAGATCGGCGGCACGGTCGGCGACATCGAATCGCTGCCTTTCCTCGAGGCGATCCGGCAGATGGGGCTGGAACTCGGCCGCCAGAACGTCTGTTACATCCACCTGACGCTGGTGCCGTACATCGCCTCTGCAGGCGAGATCAAGACCAAGCCGACGCAGCATTCGGTCAAGGAACTGCGCGAGATCGGCATCCAGGCCGACGTGCTGCTGTGCCGCACCGACCGCCCGCTGCCGGACGACGAGCGCCGCAAGATCGCGCTGTTCTGCAACGTGCAGAAGGAGGCCGTGATCTCGGCGTGGGACGTGGATTCGATCTACAAGATCCCGATGATGCTGCACGAGCAGATGCTCGACGAGATCGTCTGCCACAAGCTCGCCATCCTCGCCAAGGCGGCGAACCTCACGGCCTGGAAGAACATCGTCCATGCGCTCGAGCACCCGCAGAACGAGGTCGACATCGCCTTCGTCGGCAAGTACGTGGACCTGCAGGACTCCTACAAGTCGCTGAACGAATCGCTGATCCATGCCGGCATCCACACGCTCAGCCGCGTACGGATCCACTACATCGATTCGGAAGAGCTTGAGAATGCCGGCATCGCACCGCTCGAACAGATGGATGCGATCCTGGTTCCCGGCGGCTTCGGCAAGCGCGGCACCGAGGGCAAGATCAGCGCGATTCGCTACGCACGCGAGAATGGCGTGCCGTACCTCGGCATCTGCCTCGGCATGCAGCTTGCGACGATAGAGTTCGCGCGCAATGTCTGCGGTCTCGCCGGCGCCAACAGCACCGAGTTCGACCCGGACACGCCGCATCCGGTGGTGGCGCTGATCACCGAGTGGCTGGACCGTACCGGCCGGATCGAGAAGCGCAGCGACAAATCGGACCTCGGCGGCACGATGCGCCTGGGGGCGCAGAAATGCCCGGTGGAGCCGGGCACGCTGGCGGCGAAGATCTACGGTGCCGAGGTTAACGAGCGGCACCGGCACCGCTACGAGGTGAACAATGTCTACGTGCCCCAGCTCGAGGCCAGGGGCTATCGCATATCCGCGCGCACGCCGAGCGAGAACCTGCCGGAGATGATGGAGCTGCCCGGGCATCCGTGGTTCGTCGGCTGCCAGTTCCACCCCGAGTTCACGTCCACCCCGCGCGCCGGGCATCCCCTGTTCAAGGCCTTCGTCGAGGCATCGATCGCCTTCCGCGCGCGCGCGCGCAAGGGGCCGCGCTCGGTCGCGGTGGCATGAAGCTCTGCGGTTTCGAGGCGGGGCTGGAGCAGCCGTTCTTCCTTATCGCCGGCCCCTGCGTCGTCGAGTCGCGCCAGTTGCAGGTGGACGTGGCGGGCACGTTGAAGGAGATCTGCGGCGCGCTGGGGATCCCGTTCATATTCAAGTCGTCCTACGACAAGGCCAACCGCAGTTCGGGGCGGTCGTTCCGCGGCCTCGGCATGGACGAGGGCCTCAAGATCCTCGGCGACGTCAGAAAGCAGCTCGACGTTCCGGTACTCACCGACGTCCACGCGATCGAGGAGGTCAAGCCGGTGGCGGCTGTCGTCGATGTGCTGCAGACGCCTGCGTTCCTTTGCCGGCAGACCGATTTCATCCGCGCCGCCGCATCCGCCGGCAAGCCGGTGAACATCAAGAAGGGGCAGTTCCTGTCGCCGCAGGAAATGAAGAATGTCGTGGACAAGGCGCGCGAGGCGAGCGGGGAGGACAACGTCCTCGTCTGCGAACGCGGCTTCGCGTTCGGCTACGGCAACCTCGTTTCCGACATGCGCTCGCTTGCCATCATGCGCGAGACCGGCTGCCCGGTGGTGTTCGACGCCACGCACTCGGTGCAGTTGCCAGGCGGACAGGGCACTGCCTCCGGCGGGCAGCGGGAGTTCATCCCGGTGCTGGCGCGTGCCGCGGTGGCGAGCGGCATATCGGGGCTGTTCATGGAAACCCACCCCGATCCCGCGAACGCGAAGTCGGACGGCCCGAACGCCTGGCCGCTCGCGATGATGAGATCCCTGCTCGAGACGCTTGCCGAGCTTGACCGTACGGTGAAGCGCAGCGGCTTCGCCGAGTTTGCCGTGAAGCAATGAACCGACGAAGGAAAGCACCATGAGCTCGATCGTAGATGTCGTCGCCCGGGAAATCCTCGATTCGCGCGGCAACCCCACAGTCGAGGCCGACGTGCTGCTCGAATCCGGCGTCATGGGGCGCGCTGCGGTGCCTTCAGGCGCCTCCACCGGGAGCCGCGAGGCGATCGAGCTGCGCGACGGCGATGCACGGCGCTACGGCGGCAAGGGCGTGCTGAAGGCGGTAGAGCACGTGAATACCGAGATCTCGGAAGCGATCGTCGGGCTGGACGCTTCGGAGCAATCCTTCATCGACAAGACCCTGATCGAGCTCGACGGCACCGGGAACAAGGAGCGGCTGGGCGCCAACGCGCTGCTCGCGGTTTCCATGGCGGTGGCGCGTGCTGGCGCGGAGGAATCGGGCCTGCCACTCTACCGTTACTTCGGCGGCTCCGCGGGCATGCAGATGCCGGTGCCGATGATGAACGTGATCAATGGCGGCGCGCACGCCAACAACGGGTTGGACATGCAGGAGTTCATGATCGTGCCGGTCGGGCCCGGCAGCTTCCGCGAGGCACTGCGCTGCGGCGCCGAGGTGTTCCACGCGCTGAAGAAGCTGATCCATGCGAAGGGCATGTCCACCGCGGTGGGCGACGAGGGCGGCTTCGCGCCGTCGCTGCCGACGCACGCGGCGGCGATCGAGCTGATTCTCGAGGCGATCGACAAGGCCGGCTACACGGCCGGACAGGACGTGCTGCTCGCGCTCGATTGCGCGGCGTCGGAGTTCCACAAGGACGGCAAGTACGTCCTCGGCTCCGAAAGGCTGACGCTGGACTCGGCAGGATTCGCGGACTACCTGGCGAACCTGGCTGACAAGTACCCCATCGTGTCGATCGAGGACGGCATGGGTGAGAGCGACTGGGATGGCTGGAAGACGCTCACCAGCAGGCTCGGGCGCAGGCTGCAGCTGGTAGGAGACGACAATTTCGTCACCAATCCGCGCATCCTCAAGGAGGGCATCGCGCAGGGCGTTGCGAACGCGATCCTCATCAAGGTGAACCAGGTCGGCACGCTGACCGAGACTTTCGCCACCATCGAGATGGCGAAGCGCGCCGGCTATGGCACCGTGATCTCGCACCGCTCCGGCGAGACCGAGGACAGCACCATCGCCGACATCGCGGTGGGCACCAACGCGCTGCAGATCAAGACCGGATCGCTGTCCCGGTCCGACCGCATGGCGAAATACAACCAGCTGCTGAGGATCGAGGAAGACCTCGGCGACTCGGTCAGCTATCCGGGACGCGACGCGTTCATGCGCCTGGGCTGACATGAAGTTGCTGGCCGGCATCCTTGCCGCGCTGATCGTGCTGATCCAGTATCCGCTGTGGATCGGCAAGGGGGGATGGCTGCGTGTACATGAATCCGACCGGCAGCTTTCGCTGCAGAAGGCGAGGAACGGGCAACTTCGCGCGCGCAATGCCGCGCTGGAGGCGGACGTGCGCGACCTGAAGCAGGGAACCGAGGCGATAGAGGAGCGCGCGCGCTACGAACTCGGCTTGGTCAAACCCGACGAGGTATTCTTCCAGTACGTCGACGCTCCCCCGGGAGGCACGAAATGAAGCTGACTCAGGCGCAACTGGAGCAGTTCGATCGTCAGGGGTTCCTGTTCTTTCCGGCCCTCTTCTCGCGCGCCGAGGTAGCGTCGCTCGCTGCCGAGGTGCCGCGCATCTACGCCGAGTTCCGGCCGGAAGTGCAGCGCGAGAAGGACGGCAGGACCCCGCGCACCAGCTTTGCCGCCCATACGTACAACCCGGTGTTCGCGAAGCTTGCGCGTCACCCGCGCCTGGTCGGGCCGGTGGAGCAGGTGTTCGGCGAGAGGCTCTACATGCACCAGTTCAAGATCAACGGCAAGATGGCGTTCGACGGCGACGTCTGGCAGTGGCACCAGGACTTCGGCACCTGGCACCGCGACGACGAGATGCCGGAGCCGCGCGCGATGAACATTGCCCTGTTCCTCGACGAGGTGAACGAGCACAACGCGCCGCTGATGTTCATCCCGGGCTCGCACAAGGGCGGCATCATCAGCGCCGGTCACGACACCAGCACGACCAGCTACCCGCTATGGACGATCGACAAGGACACCATCGCCGGGCTGGTCGCGCGCGGCGGCATCGTGTCGCCCAAGGGCGCGCCCGGCAGCGTCATCATGTTCCACGCCAACCTGGTGCACGGTTCGGCGAGCAACATGAGCCCGTGGAACCGCAATATCGTCTACCTGTCCCTGTGTGCCGTGTCGAACCACATCCGGCGCTTCAAGCGCCCGGCGTACATCGCGCATCGCGATTTCACCCCCATCGAAGCCCTCGCGGACGACTGCCTGAATGAACCTGCACCGGCTGCTGCAGCAGCGTGAGGCGGCCGGAAAACCGCTGCGCGTCGGCGTCATCGGCGCCGGCAAGTTCGCCGCCATGTACCTCGCGCAGGTACCGCGCACGCCCGGCGTGCACCTGCTCGGCATTGCCGACCTTTCGCCGGCAAACGCAAGGCTGAACCTCGCCCGCGTCGGCTGGGACGAGGCGGCGCACGCCGCGCCTTCGCTGGATGCGGCGCTGAAGGAGCGTCGCACGCACGTCGGCGAGGACTGGCGGGCGCTGGTGTCGCACCCCGGCGTGGACATCATCCTCGAAGCCACGGGAAACCCGGTTGCGGCGGTCGAGCATGTGCTTGCGGCCTTCGCGCACGGCAAGCATGTGGTCATGATCACCGTCGAGGCCGACGCCTTCTGCGGGCCGATGCTCGCGCAGCGCGCCGAGCAGGCGGGCGTGGTGTACAGCCTGGCGTATGGCGACCAGCCGGCAATCATCTGCGACCTGGTGGACTGGGCGCGCAGCGCGGGCTTCGCGGTGATTGCCGCGGGCCGCGGCCACAAGTGGCTGCCGCATTTCGCGCAATCGACGCCGGAAACGGTATGGGGATACTACGGCCTCACCGAGGAGCAGGCGCGCGTCGGCGGGCTGAATCCGAAGATGTTCAACTCCTTCCTCGACGGCTCGAAGCCGGCGATCGAATCCAGCGCGGTGTGCAACGCCACCGGCCTCACGCCGGCGCCGGAAGGCCTGCTGTACCCGCCGGCCGCGGTCGATGACATTCCGCTGGTGATGCGTCCGCGCGAGGAGGGCGGACAGCTGCATCACAAGGGGCAGGTCGAAGTGATCTCGTCCTTGGAGCGCGACGGCCGGCCGATTCCCTACGACATCCGCTTCGGCGTCTGGGTGGTTTTCGAGGGCGAGTCCGAGTACATCCGCCGCTGCTTCACCGAGTACGGCATACGCACAGATCCATCCGGGCGCTATGCCTGCATGTACAAGCGCTGGCACCTGATCGGGCTCGAGGTCGGCATCTCGGTGGCATCGGTGGGCCTGCGGCGCGAGCCGACCGGCTGCGCCACCGGCTTCCGCGCCGATGCGGTGGCAGTGGCCAAGCGCGCGCTGAAGCCGGGCGAGATCCTCGACGGCGAAGGCGGCTATACGGTGGCCGGACGGCTGATGCCCGCGCAGGACTCACTGAACGCGGGCTGCCTGCCGCTCGGCCTGGCTCACGGCGTAAAGATGCTCAAGGCGGTCGCTGCCGGTCAGGCGGTGCGCTGGAGCGACGTGGCGGTCGACTCGGGCCTGGCGGCGGTGAAACTGCGGCAGGAGATGGAAGCGACGTTTGGTACGCGGACACGGGAGGCGGCCTGACCGAGTGGCGTCTGCAGGGCGACTGGTGGGACCTGTGCAATTGCGCGATCGGCTGTCCTTGCGTGTTCAGCTCGCCGCCGACGCTCGGCTATTGCGAAGGCGTGCTGACCTGGCTGATCCGCGACGGTCACTACGGCGAAGTGAAGCTGGGCGGCCTCGCGGTCGTTCTGGTGATCCGCTTCGAAGGCACGGTGTTCGAGAAGAACCGGCAGTTCGGCTTCCTCATCGACGACAGGGCGGACGCCGCGCAGCGCGATGCGCTGCGTACGATCTTCCTCGGCAAGGCGGGCGGCGCATTCGCCGCGTGGGCGGAGCTGACGATCCAGGTGGACGGGGTCGAATTCGTGAAGATGGACGTGTCGCAGGATGCCGAGCACTGGCGCGTCGATGTGCCGGGCTGGATCGAGGGCCTGGGCGGGCCGTTCCGCAAGTACATGGTTCCGGAAGGGGACACGTGCCGCATCACCAACGCGCCGCGTCCGGAGGTGGTACCGGGTTACATCACGGTAGGGGAGGCCAAGCGCAACGTGGTCAAGGGCATTTTCGGCCGCAACTGGGACTGGTCAGGACGCTCAGCCAAGCACATCGGCTTCGACCTGCGCGGGCCGAACGCGTTTACCTGGCGAAAGCCGGTCACGGCCTGAGGCGGCATGGGCTGGACCGCCGGGCACTTCGCGGCAGTCCTCGCCATGTGGATCGTGATGATGGCGGCGATGATGCTGCCCTCCAGCTATCCGATGATCCGTGCGTTCGCGACCATCAACCGCAGGCGGCGCGAGCGTTCTGCGCCCTACGTCGCGACCACCGTATTCATCCTCGGCTACCTCGTGGCATGGAGCGCATTCAGCCTCGCCGCGACGCTCGCGCACTGGGCGCTCGAGCGGCAGGGACTGGTGAACGTCGACATGGAATCGGCCTCCGCGGGCTTCACTGCGGCGCTGTTCCTTGCCGCCGGCATCTACCAGTGGACGCCACTGAAGGACGCCTGCCTCACGCGCTGCCGGTCCACCGACGGATTCATCCTGTCGGAATGGCGCGATGGTGCTGCAGGGGCCATCCTGATGGGACTGCGCCACGGACAGTTCTGCGTCGGCTGTTGCGCAGGCCTGATGCTGCTGCTGTTTGCGGTGGCGATGATGGACTGGCGCTGGGTTCTGGCGCTTGCGCTGCTGGTCGCCATCGAGAAACTGCTGCCGATGCCCGCCTTCTGGCGCCATGCCATAGGCGCGGCGCTGACCGGGACGGGCATCGTGCTCGGTGTCAGCCTTCTCGTTCCTTGAACACTTCCCTGGCGAGGTGGAACGCAGTCACCGCTGCGGGCACGCCGCAGTAGATCGCCGCCTGCATCAGCACTTCACGGATCTCCTCCTTGGTGACGCCGTTGTTCAGCGCGCCGTTCAGGTGCAGCTTCAGCTCGGCGCCACGGTTCAATGCCGTAAGCATGGCGAGATTCAGCAGGCTGCGTGTCTTGCGGTCCAGTCCAGGACGGTTCCAGACGTCGTTCCAGCAGTAGGTGTTGAGCATCTCGACGAAGGGGCGGTTGAAGTCGTCCACTGCCGCCATCGACTTGTCTACATAGCCCGCGCCCAGCACTTCCTTGCGGGTCTTTAGGCCGTCATCGAATCTTTCCTTGTGGGAACGCTTGTCCATCGTCTGCTTCTCCTGGGTTGAACGGATTTTCGTCCGGGGAAAGTATACTGGCAGCACATGTTCCCGGACGCCCGAGTTCCCCGATCCGTGCGTGAAGATCCCGCCTCCAGATGATCCGCGCCGTCGCCGAGATCTTCTCGGAATCCTCAGTGATCCAATCATTGCTTCGCGTCGAGGCGGCGCTGGCGCAGGCTCAGGCACAGGTCGGCGTCATTCCCGCGGAAGCCGCGCGCACGATAGCCGCGCACGCACGCATCGACGAACTCGATGTGCCGAAGCTCCGCGAGCAGACGCGCAGGACCGGCTATCCGGTCGCGCCGCTGGTGCGGCAGTTGACCGCGGCCTGCGGCGAGCACGGCCGCTATGTGCACTGGGGCGCCACCACGCAGGACATCCTGAACACCGCGCTGGCGCTGCAGGTGAACGAGAGCCTCGCGCGGCTGCATGCCGAGTTGCGCGCCGCGATGAAGGCGCTTGCAGGGCTGGTGCGCACCCACCGCGACACGCTGATGGTCGGGCGCACCTTCGGCGGCCACGCGCTACCGATCACCTTCGGCTTCAAGGCCGCGGTGTGGCTTTCCGGCTTGCTGAGGCATGCGCAGCGCCTGCGCAACCTGCGTGACCGGCCGCTCGAAGGCGAGTTTGCCGGCGTCGGCGGAACGCTGGCATCCCTCGGCGGCCGCGGGCTCGACGTGCGCGCGGCGTTCATGCAGGTCCTCGGCCTGCCGGAGCCGCTGGTAACCTGGGCATCGCAGCGCGACCGCGTGGTCGAGATCACCGGCTTCCTTGCCGGGCTGTGCGGGTCGGCGGGCAAGATCGCGTTCGATGTGTCCGAGCTTTCGGGCACCGACATCGGCGAGCTTGCCGAGCCGGTGTCTGGCGGGAAAGATGCCAGCAGCACGCTGCCCTTCAAGGCCAATCCGATCTACTGCGGGCATGTGATGACCGCGGCGACGCTGGTCGGGCAGCACGCCGGTGCGGTACTTGCCGCCATACGCCAGCGCGAGGAACGCTCGAGCGAAGGCATGCTGGAGTACGAGTCCGTGCCGCAGGCGTTCGTGCAGGCGGAGCGCTGCCTGGCTAACCTGCGCACCATCGTCGATGGCCTGCAGGTGTTTCCCGAGCGCATGCGCAGCAACCTTGCGCTGACGCGCGGCGTGATACTCGCAGAGCGCTACATGATGGCGCTGGCGCCGCACCTGGGCAGGCTCGCTGCGCACGACCTCGTGCACGATGCCTGCAAGGCCGCGGTGGAGCAGGGCGTGGAGGTCGGTGCAGTGCTCGCCCGCACGCCGGAAGTCATGCGACACCTCGATGCGGCTGCGCTCGCGGAGCTGGGCAACCCTGCGGGCTACCTGGGCGAAGCGCAGCGGATGATCGACGCCGTGCTTGCGGAGCTGGGCAAGCGCAGCTGAACGCCGCCGGGCGCAGGCATATGCGTGCACATGTCTCCCGCCCGACGTGGCAACGCGGACGCTCCCTGGAGACGGTGTATCTGGGCGCGCTCGTCGGGCTGGCGATCGTGGTCGCCCTCGTATCGCGCTCGTGGGTCGCCGGCGCGGCGGTGCTGTTCGGCGTGCCTCTGGCGCTGCTGCTGATCGGCAAGGGCTCGGAGGCATGGCACATCTGGTCCGCGCTCCGGCACGCGCGTCGTGGACTTGCGTCGGCAGCGACGCAGGCGCAGGCGCAGGCGGTGCGCAGCCTGGAAGAGCAGGGTTTCGTGCTGCGCGAATCCGCCCGAGCGGTGGTGCGTGCGGCGCGACTGCTGCAACCCATGCTGTCGCATGCCGATCCCGAAGTGCGTCTCTCGGCGGCGCGCGCCTTGTGCCGGCTCGGGCATGACGTGGATGCGGCGCTCCCGGTCCTGATCGCGCAGCTGGACAGCGCAGACACGCGCAGCGATGCGCTGGACGGCCTGCGCCTGCTGGGACCCGCTGCCGCTCCCGCGGTGCCGGCGCTGATAGCCATGCTGCCGGATCGGCGCGCGAGCACCTGGGACCGCGCCGTCGAGGTGCTCGGCTGCATCGGCCCGCCGGCAAAGGATGCGGTGCCGGTGCTCATCGAAGCGGTGCAGGCCTGCGGCGTCGATCAGGTCGGTGCGCCGGTACGTGCGCTCGCGTCGATCGACGACCCACGCGCATTGCCCGCACTGGAAGCGCTTGCCGCTGGCGGCAAGGACGAACGCGTGCGCGAGGAAGCAAAACGCGCGCTCGCGCGAATCAGAAACTGAAGGGTGGCTCCTCGACCTGGGCTCGAACCAGGGACCTGCGGATTAACAGTCCGCCCGTAGCCAGTCCGGGCGCGTTTCTGTCTGTCCGCTTATGTCGCAATACTCATTGCTGCATCAGCTAGTTGCGTCTATCCTTCGTCCTGTGCTGTCCGTGCATGTCCGCCAGTAGCCAGCGGCTAACAGTCACGGAACAGTAACGGCGGACCGACGGATTGAAGGCCCGCACCTACGGACAACGCGACGGAGGCGAACGATGGCGAGCATCACGGACCGAGAACTCACAGCAGCGCTGCGCAAGTCGAAAGCGGCCAAGAAGGACGCCTATCTCACTGACGCGGCGAAGGCGCGCGGCGTGGGCCGGCTGATGTTCAGGGCGCGCGCGACCGGGCAAGGCATGTTCTATTTCCGCTACACGAATCCGACCAGCGGGCGGCAAGACTCCGAGCCAATCGGCGCCTACGATCCGAAAGGCGCTGCTGGCCTCACGCTGAAGGACGCGCGCGCCAAGCAGGGCGAATACTCGCGGCTCTATCAGGGCGGCGCACGCGACCTGCGGGCGCACCTTGAGCACGAGCGAGCGGAGCAAGCCGCGCGCATCGAGCGGGCGGCGAAGGATCGCCACGAGGCGCAGCGGCAGGCAACGGCAGGCACCCTGCGCAAACTCCTTGAGGGCTACATCGCGCACCTTGAGCGGCAAGGAAAGCAATCGGCGCAGGACGCCCGCAACATCATCAAGCGCAACGTGCTGGACGAATTCCCGGACCTGGCCGCGACGCGCGCGGCCGACATCACGCACCGCGACGTAAGCGCAATTCTCGCGAAGCTGATCGATCGCGGCGTCGGCCGCACCGCAGGGAAGGCGCGCGCCTATCTTCGGGCTGCGTTCGCGGGAGCGCTGGCGGCAGAGAGCGACCCGACGATCCACCCGGACCTGCACGGCTTCGCGCTTGCGGCGAATCCGGCTGCAGTCGTACCTGCGGGCATGCTCTCGCGGTTCAACCGTGCGCGCGAACGAGTGCTGAACGTTCCCGAGTTGCACGCGTTCCTAGGCGCGCTGGAAAAGCGGGAAGGCGTCGCGCGCGATGCGATCCTGCTCGGGCTCTATCTCGGCGGGCAACGGATAACGCAGCTTGTCCGCCTGCGCCCGGCCGACGTGGACCTCGACGGACGCTCGCTCACGCTCTACGACACGAAGGGCGCGCGCAAGCAACCGCGGGCGCACCGACTCCCGATCACCGACCGCGCGGCAGAGATTCTTGAACGGCTCATGAAGGCCAACGGGGAAGCGCCGGTCCTCATGTCGACGAATGGCAAGGTACCAATTCGCACGGAAACCATCGCGGACACCGTGACGGAAATTTGCACCGCGATGATGGCGAATAAGACCGCGCGCGAGCGATTCGAGCATCGCGACTTGCGGCGCACCTGCGAAACCATGCTCGCCAGCATCGGAATCTCGCGCGATGTGCGCGCGCAGCTGCAATCGCATGGCCTGGGCGGGATACAGCAGCGGCACTATGACCGGCACGACTACATGGACGAAAAGCGGCGGGCGCTGGAAGTTTGGGATGCGCGGCTCGCGGAGATTGCGAGCGGCAAGACGCCGGAGAAGGTTGTCCCGATCGCGGCGGGCAAGAAGGCAAAGCGGGGTGCGCGATGAAGCCGAAGCGGACACCCGCGCGCAGCAAGGGGCGGCAGCGATCGATTCCGCGCTCGGCGGATCACATCGCGCTGCGTGGCGCCAAACCTGGGCAGCGCGTACTGCGCTTCCTGTTCACCGACGGCAGTACAGCCGACGTTAACCCGGTGGAGTGGGAATTGAGGATCGCCCAGCAGAAGGAAACTGCAGATCGATACAACGAGATTGCACAAGCGACCATTGCTCACGTTGAGCTCGAGCGCAGAACAGCAATCCGAGAACAGGGGCGTGACGGAGGCAAACAGTCCGCCGAACGAAAGCGGCAGCGCGCAACCGCTTGGCAAAAGTCGATCGCGCCGCGCGTCGCGGACCTGATCGGAAAAGGAAAGACCGACGCGAACATCGGGGCACTGCTTGCGAAGGATGCGGGCCGCAGCCCAGACACGGTACGCAGGCTTTCGGCAAAAATCCGGCACAGCAAATAGCTGGGCGAGTAGGGGGTACGCGCCCACAAACGGGCCGCACCACGCAGGAAACTGTGCGCCTCTGTCCAACGAGACACGGAGCGCACGATGGATGACAGCCAACCGAACCGGGCCGAACGGCGCCGCGTTCTATATTCGCCGAACAGCACCGCCGAGGCGTTAGACCTTTCGCGATCGAAGGTGTACGCCTTGATGAAGGCGGGCAGCTTGCGTTACGTGAACATCGGCGGCGACCGCCGCATACCCGCGGAAGAGCTCGAGCGCATCGCGCGCGAAGGCGTGCCCGCGAAGCCGGCTTCGTAGAACGGGAAAGCCTGTTGAACGCAAACACGTCGCGCCGGCTGCTCCGAGCGCCGCGTCGGGAGGCATCGTGAGCACCGACCAGCTGCCCGAGCCGCTGGTGCCCGCAGACTGCGACCTGCGCGACGTTGTTTTCCCGGTGCAGGCAATGGCCGAGGCGTTCGCTGCTGACTTCGGCTGCACCGTGGAATTCGCCCGCCCTTGATCAGCATCCACTTCATCGACGGACTTTCTTGCCCGTTCTTCACGTGCGACGTATGCCGGCAGCGCATCTTTGACGTGCGCATGGCGATGGCCGCATGGGGTGAGGCAGACGAACGGACGCGCACTGTCGCCTGGCTGCGCCCGGTGCACGTCCACAAGGGCCGCTGTCTCGACTCGTTCGAGCGCACGCTGGCGCGCGGCCGATTGATGACCGACGAACTGTCGGATCACCTGGAGTTCTTGAGCACGAACACGCGGCGCATGTCGAGCACCGCGCCGAAAGGGGATGCAACTTGAAGAGGCCGAGCTTTCAATTTTATCCGGGCGACCACCAGCGCGACAACGCATTGCGCGCATGCTCGATTCCCGCGCGCGGGCTATGGATCGAAGTCCTCTGCATTGCGCATCAGGCGACTCCATACGGATATCTTCTGCTTAACGGGCAGGCTGTTACTTCTCACGTGCTCGCGGGCATGATTGGCGGGGCCGGGACTACGGCGCGCAGCGTCGAAAAGTGGCTGGCGGAACTGAAGGCGGCCGGGGTCTGCAGCGTCGACGCGAACGGCCGAATCTTCAGCCGGCGAATGGTGCGGGACGAACACGTCCGGGAAGCGCGCGCGATGGGCGGGCAGGCCGGCGCCGAGCATGGAATCAAGGGGGCCGAATTCGGAAAGAAGGGGGGGCGCCCGCGCAATGGAACGGGGGATATAAAACCCCCCTTAAATCCCCCCCCTTCTTCTTCATCTTCTTCTTCATCTTCATCTTCAAGAAATTCAAAAGCAATGTCGGGCTCTTCGCCCGACGCCCTTCCCCCGAAATCGAAAAACGGGCACGACCACGCCCGAATGCAGAAGCTTCGGGCCGATGCGGTGGAAGTCCTGCAATTCCTCAACAAAAAGACGGGCCGCGCGTACCGGCCAGCGCCGGCGAACCTTGGTCTGATCGTGCAGCGCATGCGCGATGGCGCGAGCACCGACGACCTGCGCGCGGTCATCGCGATGAAGGTACGCGAGTGGAAAGGCAACGAAAAAATGGCCCAGTACCTGCGGCCGGCCACGCTGTTCGACCGAACGAAGTTCGAGCAGTACGTCGGAGAGCTGGTGCAGACGGCGGCCGCCCCTTGACCCCCTTCCGCGCGATGTCCGACGATCAGCTGGCGGACGCGGTCGATCGCCTGCAGCGCACGGTCGCCGACCTGCAGCACGCTCGCGGGGAAGTCGGCCTGCGGATCCGGGCGACATACGCTCAAGCGCTGGACGAAGCGCTGGACGAACGCGAGCGGCGCCGATCGTGACCCGGACGCCCGTCCGCCCGCGATTCGCTTTCAATCTCGGCGTCGGCGCTTCGACGGCGCACTTCACGATCGAGGCCGGCGCGATCGTAGAACGCGTGCGCAAAGCAATTACTCCGCACGAGCAGCATCGCCTTCGCCTCGCGCGTCGCTGGATGCAGAACTTCCTGGAGCGCGACGCTAAGCTCGAAATGCTAGACGCGCGATTGTCGGCGGCACGGATCGCATTCGCGAACGCGGCTACCGCGTGCACAGTCGGCAGTCTCCATGCCGATGCAAAGGTGCGGGTTGCGCTGGCAACGGTCGACGCGGCGCGCGCTGAACTGCGCTCGCTGATCGAAGGCGACGCGGACGAATGAGCGCGAGCACCGCGGAAGCACTGGCGCAGCTGGCGGCCGGGCAGCGCGAGATCCTGGCGGAGATCCGCGCGCTGCGCGCGGACGTGCGGGCGATGGCTGAACGCGGGCGCCGTCGGCACCGGCCTGCAGACCACGGCGAGCACCTTCGCGCAATTGCTGCCGTCGTCGGGTCGCGTCTATTTTCGGTCAACGAACTTCTGCGTCATGCAACGCTCACCGACGACGGCGAGCTACGCGGTGCACTGGTAGGGATCGCTGGTGCGCTGAACGGCCGAAGGATCGGAAAAGTACTGCGCGAGGTCGAAGGCCAGAACATCGACGGACTGAGGATCGAGCGCGTTGGCGAGGATCGCCAAGGCATCACCTGGACTCTGCGGGTTTGCGGTGACGAAACCGGTAAAACCGCTTTGCCCGTTGCATCGATCGTGCGACTGCGCCGATAGTGCACGCCATCGAATCTTAGGAGCGCATGATATGGATCGCCTTGGTACGTTGACGGACGCGATGCAGCACCGCGCGAAAATGATCGCGGCCACGCAGTATCTCTGGCTCACGGCAAAATTCCGCGGCCGCCCGCGCGCGATGGCCGAAGAGGCGCGACGCGAACGATTCGCCTCGCGCGATCTTGAGCAGGTACTACTCAGCGCGATCGCAACCGGCACCACGACCAGCGCCGGATGGGCGCAGGAACTCGCACCGTACGGCGCACTGACCGCCACGTGGTGCAAGTCGGTGACGGCAAAAACTGTGCTCGGCCAACTCGATTTTCTGCGCGCGCCGTTCCTGACGAAAACCATCTGCGACGTAACACCCGGCGCGGCGTCCTGGGTCGCCGAAGGACAGCCGATTCCAATGTCGAGCCTGTCGCTCACGGCGACGGACGCGCTCGAACCGAAGCGCGTGTCCGCTCTCGTTCCGGTGACGGAAGAACTGCTGCAGTCGTGGACACCCGCCGTCGAGGCGAACCTATCGGACCTCGTTTCGCGCGTCGTCCGCTACACGATCGATCGGTCCTTGCTCGACCCCGACTCCAGCGTGACCGCGGCGCGGCCTGCGTCGCTGACCTTCGGGCTGACGCCGACGCAAAGCACCGGATCCAGCGCAGCGCAGGCGCTCGCCGACATCGCCGCGCTGCTGGACGTAGTGCTGACCGACACGCAGGACACGGCCCGCGTCGTCATCGTGATGTCGCCGAAAACTGCGCTTCACCTTTCGCAACTGCTCACGACGGGCAACACGTTCGCGTTCCCGCACCTGGGCGCGCGCGGCGGCGAAATCTTCGGTGTACCCGTCATCGTGTCGCCCGCGGCCGGGGCACTCGGTTCGCCGGCTGCGAACGTCGTCGCCGCGATCGATGCGGCGCGCATCGTCGTTGCCGACGACGGGCTCATGCTGGCCGCTGCCAGCGACACGGCGAGTCTGAGTTTCACGGACGCGCCCGCCGGCGCCGAGTCGCAAGTGTCACTGTTCCAGACGGGCACGTCGGCATTGCGCGTCACTCTTTTTAAGAACTTCGTGCGGGCCAACAGCACGGCCGTCGCATGGTTCCCGACCGCGTACTGACATGCCATCCGCCCGCGACCAGATCGCCGCGCTCGACCGCGAATTCGCCCGACCTGGATGCGCAATGCTCGCGCACGTCTTCCTTGCGAAGCGGGCAGCGTTGAGCGAAGTCGCGAGGGACGAAGCGGAAGCACCCGCGCGCCCGTCGCAGCAACGCGACGCCGCGCACTACGTCACCGTCGAAGTATTCGCGCGCGCAATGGAGTTGATGCTGCAGGCGGTCGCGTCACGCACTGATCGCATTGCCGACCTCGAAGGGCGACTCGCCGCGATCGAGGCCGAACTCACGCCGTCGACCCGGAGCCGGCTGCGGACTGCGGGGCGCCGTCGCGCACTCGTGGCACGGATCCGCGGCGGCACGCTATGAGGGCGGAGGCTGCCGTGTCGACCGACGACGAAATCCTCAAGGACAAGCGGCCGGTGTCGCGCGGCTTTCTCGCGGAGATCCTGCGCGGCGTGGGCGTGCAACTCGCCGGGCTCGTTTCGCAACGCACGGCCGCGCTTGAGCAGCGCATGGCCGAACTGGAGTCGCGCGTTCGTACCGCAGAGACGCGCGCCGCACGCATGACCTATCGCGGCGTGTGGCGCGACGGTGAGCACTACGACGAAGGCGCCTTCACGACGGATCGAGGATCGCTATGGCACGCGAACCGCGCGACGAACTCGCGGCCCGGATCGGATGATTCTTGGACCCTCGCCGTGAAGCGTGGCGCCGACGGCCGGGACTGGCGACGATGAGCGCCGACAACGGGAAGCCGGCCGCCTGGGCCGCGCTCGCGCACCGGGGCCGCTTGAGCATGCGTTTGCTTACCCGGGCACGTGCTGTACAGGATGGCATCGCTACCCATGCCGAAGCTGAATATGTGATCGTGCTTCAGCCGGACGGCGGCAATCCCGTGCCGGTGTCATGCGCCTCGATCGGGCACACGCTCGCGTTCGTGCGCGATATGGAACCTCGGGCCGTTGCTGTCGAAGTGGCCGGATTCGAGGATCGCGCGCCCCTCGTTGCACTGCTTGAACGCGCCGGCCGCACGTCGCACTAGGCTCGCGCACAGGCCGCAGGCGCGACGCTCTGCCGACCCGCACGCCGACCATGCAGACCGGACGGGCGCGCAGCTGGTGCAGCCTGCGCAGACGCTGGCGGTATCCGGGGGGGGGCTGGAATTTTGAGCGGCCTCGGTTTTATGTACCGCGCGGAAGCTTCTTTTTTCCACCGTCAGTTAGAAATTCCGGACAATGAAAACGTGACCGCCCGAAAACCGCCAACCCTGAAGCTGCTTTCTGGAACCGCGCGACCCGATCGTGACGGCACCCGGACGCCCGCGCTGCCGCCGGTCGACGATCTACCGGCGCCGCCGGGCTGGTTGACAAGCTTGGAAGGGGTGAAGGAATTCCGGCGCCTGGCTGCGATCCTGGCAAACAATCGGTTGCTGACGGGTGGCAACCTGGAATTGCTTTCCCACTACGCCGCGCTGCACGGCCGGCTGATCGAACTTTGGGCCAGCGGTAAAACGCCGACGGCCGCGTTGTTGAACGTGCTGCGCGGTTACGCCGGATCGCTGGGGCTGACCAGCATGAAGTTGCCCGCGGCCGTGCCGAGGCCGGCCAATCGATTCTCGCGGCACGCCGACCGGCGAAAGCCTACTCGATGAGCGGCGCGCTGGTCGACCTGGCCGCCCGCCGGCAGGCGAGGCTGCGGGCGCGGATCGCGCTGGCGGAATTCGCGGCTGATTCGCTGTCTGCCAGCGCTGCCGACCTGCGCGCCATCGCGAAGAATGACGGCATCGATGCCGACGAATCGACGACGGCGTGCACGCTCGCCGATCGCTTCGACGCCGAGTCGGCGCGCATCCTGGCGAAGTGTCGGGCTGGGCTGGAAGCGGCGGAAGCTGCGCTCGCCGGGCTGGTCGAATCGTCGGCGCGCGAGTAGTCGAATTCCGGCGCTACCATTGCAGCATGTGCTATTCGGCCATGATCGAGCAGGACCTGAAGATGGCACGCAGGCAATGGGGCGCTGACTTCGATTGCGAAGTCGCGAAGGCGAAAATTCTCGAAAGATGGCGGAAGGCAGCGTAATGCCTTACGAAGCCTCGTTCTCTGGCGTCACCATTGTCGAGTCGGTAGATCGAGGGAGGGCAGGTCGCAGGCTTGCGGACGATATCGGCGCACTTATTGCTGCTTCGGGGCATTCCCTTTCCGTGGAGTACAGACCGGTTTATGACCGGAAAGAATTTGTCTCTGAGTTGACGAGCCTCGCCGAGCGTGCTCGGGCAGGCAGTCGCCCAATGTTGCACTTGGAATGCCACGGAAGTGTGGACGGCATTCAGCTAGAGAGTGGCGAACAAATCAATTGGGCTGATCTGACGCCGCTGCTCATCGACATAAACGTCGCGACGCGATGCAACTTACTGGTTGTAATGGCCGCCTGCTACGGCGCGAATTTAGTCGCAACGCTCTCTCCTGAAGGCCGTGCACCTTGCTGGGGATTCTTTGGCCCGCCGGAGGAGGTCAAACTGGGAGAACTGTCGGTTGCGTATGGCGACTTTTATCGGACTGCAATCTTTGAGGGCGACCCACTAGCGGCCGCCAAAAAGCTTATCGAGCCGCGGGAAGGCAAACAGCGATATATGTTGATGCTCGCTTCCGTGTACTTCACGCAACTCTTCGCACGGTATCTCGCGCACTACTGCACCGACGCGAAGCTACTAGAGCGGGCCAAAGAGTTGTCGCATAGGGCAAGAGCGGAGAACGCTCCCCAAAAGCCCGGCCCAGGTCGCATGCACAGAATGATTCGCCGCAAGCATCCAAAATCGTTCAGGAAGATCGCAACAGAGTATTTCATGGTCGATCTATTCCCCGAAAACGCCAATCGGTTTCCGGTCAGCTATGAGGAGGCTCTGTCGGAAGCAGAAGGGATTGCTGGACGAACCTTGAATGTGGCGCGAGCGTAAGCCCGCCGCTGCACGCGCGCCCGGGCGCCAGTGCTCGGGTATCTGCCGCGGCGCGCCTTGCGCTGGGGCGTTTGTGCACCGCTTACCTGCGGCAATGCCTCAGTGATTGTCTATCAGTCACGGAGTAGTAACGGGAAGCTGAACCGCTGAACCTGTCGCCCTCGAAAACTCCGTAACCCATTGATTCTTTGGCTCCTCGACCTGGGCTCGAACCAGGGACCTGCGGATTAACAGTCCGTCGCTCTACCGACTGAGCTATCGAGGAATCGTACGGAAGGCTGCGGATTTTACCGGAATCCGGCCTTCACCGCACCCCCGCGATGGGCCGGATTCCGGGAGCTGCACCAGCGCTAGCGGATGACCTTGGCGATGGCGTCGGCGACGTAGCCGATGTTCTTCGAATTCAGCGCCGCGACGCAGATGCGCCCGCTGTCGAGCGCGTAGATCGAGAACTCCTCGCGCAGGCGGCCGACCTGTTCCTTGGTGAGGCCCGAGTACGAGAACATGCCCTTCTGCTTCAGGATGAAGCTGAAATCGCGGCCCGGCACGCGTTCGTGGATGCCGTCGACGAGTGCCTTGCGCAGGGATTTGATGCGATTGCGGATCGCGTCGAGCTCCTCGTCCCAGAGCTTGCGCAGCTCGGGCGTCGACAGCACGCGCGCGACGATGTCGCCGCCGTGGGTGGGCGGGTTCGAGTAGTTGGCGCGCACCACGCGCTTGACCTGCGAGAGTACGCGCGCGGCCTCGTCCGCGCTGCCGGCGAGCAGGCTGAATGCGCCGACCCGCTCGCCGTAGAGCGAGAACGACTTCGAGAAGGAACTCGACACCAGCACCGGCGACATTGCCGCGGCGAACATGCGCACCGGCTCGCCATCCGGTGCGAGGCCGTCGCCGAAGCCCTGGTAGGCCAGGTCGAGGAAGGGCACCAGCCCCCGCGCCTTCACGCACGCGACGACCTGCTCCCACTGCTCGCGGGTCAGATCCGCGCCGGTCGGGTTGTGGCAGCAGGCATGCAGCACGACGATGGAACGGGCCGGCAGCCCGGACAGGGTCGCCAGCATCGCCTCGAAGTTGACGCCATGCGACGCCGCATCGAAATAGGGATATGTCTCGACCGTGAAACCGGCGCCCTCGAACAGCGCGCGATGGTTTTCCCAGCTGGGGTCGCTGATCCACACCTTGGATCCGGGCGCGATGTGGTGCAGCAGGTCAGCGCCGATCTTCAGGCCCCCGGTGCCGCCGATCGCCTGCACGGTGACGATGCGCTTCTCCTTCACCGCCGGAGAATCCTCGCCGAACACCAGCCGCTTCACCGCCTCGTCATATGCGGCGAGGCCGTCGATCGGCAGGTAGGACTTGGGCGCGCCGCTGGCGATGCGCTGCGCCTCGGCGCGCTTGACGCACTCCAGCAGCGGCACCTTGCCGGACTCGTCGTAGTAGACGCCCACGCCCAGGTTGACCTTGGCCGGGTTCTTGTCGGCGACGTAGGCCTCGGTGACGCCGAGGATCGGATCGCGCGGTGCCATCGGCACCTCGGCAAGCAGGGACTGGGGGGAGGGGGGCATTCCGGGAGCGTTCATCTGCTAGACTCATTCGTTCTTTTCACGGCGCGATTCTACCCGTGACCGTCAGCTTCCCCAACAGCCCCTACAAACTCCACCAGCCATTCCCGCCCGCAGGCGACCAGCCGGAGGCAATCGCGAAGCTCGTGGAGGGGCTGGAAGACGGGCTTGCGTTCCAGACGCTGCTTGGTGTCACCGGCTCCGGCAAGACCTACACGATGGCCAATGTCATCGCGCGCCTGGGCCGTCCGGCGATGGTGTTCGCCCCGAACAAGACCCTGGCGGCGCAGCTTTATTCGGAGTTCCGCGAGTTCTTCCCCGAGAACGCAGTCGAGTATTTCGTCTCCTACTACGACTACTACCAGCCCGAGGCCTACGTGCCGTCGCGGGACCTGTTCATCGAGAAGGATTCCTCGATCAACGAGCATATCGAGCAGATGCGGCTTTCGGCCACCAAGTCGCTGATGGAGCGCCGCGACTGCGTGATCGTGGGCACGGTGTCCGCGATCTACGGTATCGGCGACCCCTCCGAGTACCACGGCATGATCCTGCACCTGCGCCAGGGCGAGAAGATTGCGCAGCGCGAGCTGCTGGCCCGCCTCGTCGCCATGCAGTACGACCGCAACGAGATGGATTTCCGCCGCGGCACATTCCGAGTGCGCGGAGACGTCATCGACGTATTCCCTGCCGAGCACGCCGAGCACGCCGTGCGGATCTCGCTGTTTGACGACGAGATCGAGCTGCTGCAGCTGTTCGACCCGCTGACCGGCCGGGTGCTGCATCCGCTCATGCGCTTCACCGTGTACCCGTCGAGCCACTACGTGACGCCGCGCGAAACGACGTTGCGCGCGATCGAGGGCATTAAGGCCGAGCTGCGCGAGCGGATCGAATACTTCCAGAAGGCAGGGCGCCTGGTCGAGGCGCAGAGAATCGAGCAGAGAACGCGGTTCGACCTCGAGATGCTGGTGGAGCTCGGCTTCTGCAAGGGCATCGAGAACTACTCGCGCCACCTGTCCGGCCGCAAGCCCGGAGAGCCGCCGCCGACGCTGATCGACTACCTGCCGCAGGATGCGCTGATGTTCATCGACGAAAGCCACGTCACCATCGGCCAGCTCGGCGGCATGTACAAGGGCGACCGTTCGCGCAAGGAGAACCTGGTCGAGTACGGCTTCCGGCTGCCATCGGCGCTGGACAACCGGCCGCTGCGGTTCGACGAGTTCGAGGCAGTGGTGCGGCAGACCACGTTCGTGTCGGCGACGCCGGCAGACTATGAACGCAGGAAGTCCGCGCAGGTGGTGGAGCAGGTGGTGCGGCCGACCGGCCTGATCGACCCGGTGGTGATGGTCAGGCCGGCGTCATCGCAGGTAGACGACCTGATGTCGGAGATCGCGATCCGCGTTGGCAGGAACGAACGCGTGCTGGTCACCACGCTCACCAAGCGCATGGCGGAGGAACTGACCGAGTACCTGTCCGAGCACGGCATGAAGGTGCGCTACCTGCACTCGGAGGTCGATACCGTCGAGCGCGTCGAGATCCTGCGCGACCTGCGGCTCGGCGAGTTCGACGTGCTGGTCGGCATCAACCTGCTGCGCGAGGGACTGGACCTGCCGGAGGTATCGCTGGTGGCGATCCTGGATGCCGACAAGGAGGGGTTCCTGCGCTCGGAACGCTCGCTGATCCAGACCATCGGTCGCGCGGCGCGCCACCTGAACGGCACCGCGATCCTGTACGCGGACAACATGACCGACTCGATGAAGGCGGCCATCGGCGAGACCGACCGTCGTCGTGCGAAGCAGGTGGCATTCAACGCGAGCCACGGCATCACGCCGATCGGCGTGACCAAGCGAATCAAGGACATGATCGACGGCGTCTACGATGCCGAAGGCGCAGCGACCGAGCGCAAGGCAGCGCAGCAGGGAGCGCGCTACGAGGCGATGAGCGAAAAGCAGGTGGCGCGGGAGATCAGGCTGCTGGAAAAGCAGATGCTCGATTTCGCGCGGAACCTAGAATTCGAGAAAGCCGCACGGGTGCGCGACCAGCTCGGCGAACTGAAGAAGCGGGTCTTCGGCGTCGAACTCGCGTCCGAATGACCCGCTTTCTGGCGCTGCCGGCCTAGTTTTTCGTTTCCACCTGTTGCAAGGGCTCTTCGACCGGGCGCGGGCGCTCGCGTCTGGGCCTGCCGAGCTGGACCGGTTCCTGCTCCGGAATCGCGGCACGCGCCTTGGACGCATCCGTCTCGATCATTACCAGCCCCGATTGCTGCAGCACTTCCTGCACCTTCACCGGCGCGGGCGATGCGGCGGGCCGGGGCGGGGGGGGCGGCGCCGCCGCACGGACGGGCTCCTGGTACGCGGGCGCCTCCTGCACCGGTTCTTCACGCGCCGCTTCCTGCGGTACCGGCTCCTGATGCGTCGGCTCTGCGCTGACGCTGCGTTCGATCGGCGCAGCGCTTGCCTGCGGCTGATACGTGGTGAGCTCGGCCTGCACCGGAAGCGCCGCCACCGGCTGGGACGTGTCCGCAGCATCTGCAGCGAGCGGTTCGGGGCGCGGTTCGCGGTCCCGATGGCGATCACGCCCGCCGCGGCCGCGACGCCGGCGTTGCTCGTCGCCTTCACGAGGAGCGCCGTCGCCATCCGCGCGCGGTGGGCGCGGCTGCTGCTGTTGCGGGCGCTCACGCGCTTCGCCTTCCGGGCGCCCTTCGCCCTGGGGCCGGCCATCAGCCTGCGGCCTGCGGTCCGCACGCGGCGGACGATCCTCACGTGGCGGACGGTCTTCGCGCGGCGCTCGGTCGGCACGGGGGGGCCTGTCTCCGCGGGGAGGACGGTCGCCACGCGGCGGCCTGTCTCCGCGCGCCTGCTGCCCCTGGCGCTCGCCGCCGCGATGATCGCGGTTCTGGCCGTCGCGGCCACCGCCGCGAGCGTCGCGGTCACGGCGGGGCTGGCCGTCACGGCCGCGATCGCTGCGCGGCTCGCGCTGCGGTCGCCTGCCATCCGATCTGGGCTGTCCGCCAGCCGGCGCCGCGGCTTCGTTCGCCGCAACTGCCTGCTCCGCGGGCTTGTCCAGCTTGAACCAGCCCATGATGCGCCCGAGCAACCCGGAGCGCGAAGTGTCATCGGCAGCAGCGATCTGCCGAGGCGCCGGTGCCGGCACCTCGATCGGCGCGGGCGCCGGAATCGCCGCCATCGGTGCCGGCTGGTCCGGGGTGATTGCCTGTACCGCGGCCTGCTGTCGCTCCTTGCGCGGCTCGCCGCCTACGCCAGGAGGCAGGTTGGGCTCGTCGGGCTGCTCGACCAGCTCGTAGCTGGCCGGCACGTGCTCCATCTCGTTGAGTTCTTCGTGCCGCAGGCGCTGCATCTTGTAATGCGGCGTCTCGAGGTGCGAGTTGGGCACCAGCACGATGTTCACCTTCAGGCGCGCTTCGAGCTTCTGGATTTCGCCACGCTTCTCGTTCAGCAGGAAGCTGGCCACGTCCACCGGTACCTGCGCATGCACCGCACCGGTGTTCTCCTTCATCGCCTCCTCCTGCAGTATGCGCAGGACGTGAAGCGCCGTGGATTCGGTGCCGCGGATGAAGCCGGTGCCGCCGCAACGCGGGCAGCTGATGTGCGCGGTCTCCTCCAGCGAGGGCTGCAGCCGCTGGCGCGAGAGCTCGAGCAGGCCGAAGCGCGAGATCTTGCCGACCTGCACGCGCGCGCGGTCGTGGTGGAGCGCTTCGCGGAAGCGGTTCTCCACCTCGCGCTGGTTGCGCTGGGATTCCATGTCGATGAAGTCGACGACGATCAGTCCGCCAAGGTCGCGCAGGCGCAACTGGCGTGCTACTTCGTCCGCCGCCTCGAGGTTGGTGCGAAGCGCAGTTTCCTCGATGTCGTGGCCCTTGGTGGCGCGCGCCGAGTTGACGTCGATGGAGACCAGCGCCTCGGTGTGGTCGATGACCACCGCGCCGCCGGAAGGCAGGTTCACGTGGCGGGCGTACGCGCTCTCGATCTGGTGCTCGATCTGGAAGCGCGAGAACAGCGGCACGTCATCGCGGTACAGCTTCACCTTGCCGACGTTGTCCGGCATCACGGTCTGCATGAATGCGCGGGCCTGCTCGTAGATGTCCTCGGTGTCGATGAGGATCTCGCCGATGTCGGGCTGGAAGTAGTCGCGGATCGCCCGGATGACGAGGCTGGACTCGAGGTAGATGAGGAAGGGCTTGTTCTGCGTTTCCTTCGCCGCACCCTCCACGGCGGTCCAGAGCTGCAGCAGGTAGTTCATGTCCCACTGCAGTTCCTCGACCGAACGCCCGATCGCCGCGGTGCGGGCGATCACGCTCATGCCATCGGGAACCTGGAGCTTGTCCATGGCATCCCGAAGTTCGTCCCTGTCCTCGCCCTCGATCCGGCGCGAAACACCGCCGCCGCGCGGATTGTTCGGCATCAGGACGAGGTAGCGTCCCGCGAGGCTGATGTAGGTGGTGAGTGCCGCGCCCTTGTTGCCGCGCTCGTCCTTCTCGACCTGGACGATGAGGTCCTGGCCCTCTTTCAGCGCGTCCTGGATGCGCGAATGACCGCCGGCGTTGTCGCGGAAGTAGCTCTTTGCCACTTCCTTGAAGGGAAGGAAGCCGTGCCGTTCCTCGCCATAGTCGACGAAGGCGGCCTCGAGGCTTGGCTCGATGCGGGTGATGACTCCCTTGTATATGTTGCTCTTGCGCTGCTCCCTTGCTGCTGATTCGATGTCGAGGTCGACGAGCTTCTGCCCTTCGACGATGGCGACGCGCAGTTCTTCCTGCTGCGTCGCGTTGAATAGCATTCTTTTCACTTCTCGTTCTCCCGCGCGCGCAGGAGAACCGGCAAACCTTCGGTCAGTGCACTCCTAGGTATCTAGTTGGGCTTTTTCGATTTGGTGGCCGGCATCCGGCATCCTCGGTTTCGGGGAGGAGCCGGTGCGCGCGCTTCTAGTACTATCGCTACTCTCGGTGAGCGACTGTAACCGCTGTTTCAGGACCGGCTGTGGCCGGACAGGAGGCGGGTTGCAGGTTCCGGACCCGGCGTCAATGCAGAAGAAGACAAGCTCGCCGCATCGCAGAACCTGTGCCTCGCAACTCGAAGCAGCGC
>JBFWRS010000012.1:0-94623 GCA_050248795.1 Burkholderiales bacterium
CAGCGGCCCACGCAGGGCGCGTGGATCACGCGCACGTCCTTGCCGAGCATGCCGGGAAGCTTCTGCAGCAGTTCGTTCGCGCCGGCCATCTCGCAGGAAAGCGAATCGCACACGCGCACGGTGAGCGACGGCGGCGCAGCTTCGCCTTCCTTCACGACATCGAAGTGGTGGTAGAACGTCGCCACCTCGTACACCTCGGCCATCGACAGCCGCATCTCGCGAGCCAGCGCCGCGAGATGCGCGGCCGACAGGTGCCCGTAGCTGTCCTGCAGCCTGTGCAGGTGTTCGATCAACAGATCCTTGCGTCGCGGCGCCTTGCCCAGCAGCGACCTGACGTCCTTCAGCGCCTGCGGATCAACCGCGCGCCCCTTGAGCCCGGCGCGTACCTTGCGTTTCATGCTACCTCCTTGAATGCCATCAATTATCCGCCCGGGGCCGGGGTGCGAATCTTGACTGCGGTCAAGCGAAGCCCGACGATACCGCACGCCCCATGTGCCGCGCGCTCCTTTACCTCGGCCAGCCCGTGCTGCTCGATAACCTCTTGTTCCAGCCGGATTCCGCGCTGGTCAGGCAAAGCACCATGCCGCGCATGCTGCACATGCTGAACCTCGCGGGGTTCGGCATGCGCGCCTGGGACCCGGACAGCAACGATCCCGAGCGGCCCTACTCGTACTACTCGCAGTCGCTGCCGGTGTTCGACCGCAACCTGAAGAACCTGGCCGAGAAGATCCGCGCCGCCTGCGTGCTCGCGCATGTGCGCGGCGTCGCCTACAGCACGCGCGTCGAGATTTCGCTGCAGAACGTGCATCCGTTCCACTTCACCGGCGTGCCGCTGGTGCTGGCGCACAACGGCGACCTCGCGCGCGTCGCGGAAATGAAACCGCTGCTGGCAGCGCACCTGAAGCCGGAGTTCGCCGCGCAGATACACGGCACCACCGACAGCGAGTGGGTGTACGCGCTGCTGGTTTCGCAGTTGCCGGATCCGTACCGCCGCCCGGGCGGCGAGGAGCTCGCCGCTGCCGCGCAGCGCACGCTCGGCATCCTGCGCGACACGCGCGCGAAGCTCGGCATCGCCACCTCGTCCTCGCTGAACCTCTTCATCGCCGACGGCACGCAGCTCGCCGCGGTGCGCTACTGCTTCGACTTCGGCTGCTACGCCACCGACGCCCCGGCGCGGCTGCACGAGGCGAACCTGAACTACCTGAGCCTCTGGTACACCGCCGGCCGCGACTACGGCCTGCACGACGGCGAATGGAAGATGACCGGCGGCAGCGAGAATGCCGATTCGATCCTGGTCGCTTCAGAACCGCTGACGCGGGACACCGCGGCGTGGGTGGAAGTGCCCGAATACAGCATGCTGCACGCGGAACTGAAGCACGGCCACCCGGAGCTGCGCGTACTCGAGCTGGACTGAGCAGGTGCCCTACGCCGTGCCCTCTTCGGCCCAGAGCTGGCTGAAGTAGGCAAGTTCCAGTTGGCGCGATACCGGCCGCGCCGCGCGCAGCCGAGACTGGCTGAGCAGGCGCGTGAGCTGGCGATTGGTGCGCGCAAGCGACTGCATCAGGCTGCGCTCGATGGCGCGGTGCAGCCGCGCCGACGCCGCCGTGGTGCCGAAGTACAGCGCCTCGAAAACCTGCACGGGGAATTCCAGCAGCAGCGCGTGCTCGCGCGCGCGGGCGAGCGCGCCATGCGCGCCGCGTTCCAGCAGGCTCATGTAGCCGACCAGCTGCCCCGGCCCAAGCACCGCGAGCCGGCGCTCGCGCGAAGCGTGCCGCGCGCGCACCTCGACCGCGCCGCGAACCACCAGGTAGCAGGCATCCGCCGGCTGCCCGGGGACGAACACATCGTGTCCCCTGGGCAGATCCAGCAACTGCGCACCGGCGACGATCTCGTCTATCTCGGCTTCGTCGCAGGTGTCGAAAAAGGGCAGCCGCGGCAGGAACGCGCGGTAGTCGAAACCCGCGCGCCGGCTGCGCGCCACGCCCGCCAGCGGATCTACCGGCGCGGGCGCGGGCGGCGCCGGGCGGTCTTCGGCGCACGCCACTTCCAGCACCTTGCGGTTCAGCTCCCGCAGGCGTTCACTCAACACGAGCGTCACGGCATGCTGCACGCGCAGCGCCGCCGGCGCGCGCTGCGCGACCAGCGCGCGCAGGTCCTCGCGCTCGATGAACCAGCCGTCCAGATTGTCGATGGCGCAGACCGTGGCGGTGCAGGTGCCGCTCTCGACGAGCGCCATCTCGCCGAATATCGCGCCCGCGCCCAGCGTGGCGACGACCAGCGCGTCGCCGCCCGGCAGCGTCACCACCGCCTGCGCGCCACCCGCGCGCAACACCCACGCGCCGCGCGCGGACTCGCCATGCCGCACCAGCCGCGCGCCCTTGACGAAGGACACCGGGCGCGCGACGGCCAGCAGCAGCTCCCGCGCCTCGGCATCGAGGCGATCGAGGAACGGCTTCCGGGCTGCGGCGGCTGGCGTGGCGTGCGTACCGCGGTTACTTGAGGACGGACTTGAGGAGCTTGCCCATCTCGGCGGGATTCTTCGTCACCTTGATGCCGCACTCCTCCATCACCGCGAGTTTCTCCTGCGCGGTGCCCTTGCCGCCCGAAATGATCGCGCCGGCGTGGCCCATGCGCTTGCCCGGCGGCGCGGTGACGCCGGCGATGAAGCCGACCACCGGCTTTTTCATGTTCTCCTTCACCCAACGGGCGGCGTTCTCTTCGTCCGAGCCGCCGATCTCACCCACCATGATCACCGCCTCGGTGGCCGGGTCGTCGTTGAACATGCGCAGCACGTCGATGTGCTTCAGCCCGTTCACCGGGTCGCCGCCGATGCCGACGCAGGACGATTGCCCGAGGCCCAGGTCCATCAACTGCCCCACCGCTTCGTAGGTCAGCGTGCCCGAACGCGACACCACGCCGATCGGGCCCTTCTTGTGGATGTGGCCCGGCATGATGCCGATCTTGATCTCGTCCGGCGTGATCACGCCCGGGCAGTTCGGCCCGACGAGGCTCGTGCGCCTGCCCTGCATGCGGTGCTTGGTGCGGATCATGTCGCGTACCGGGATGCCCTCGGTGATGCAGATGACGAGGTCGAGGTCTGCGTCCACCGCCTCGTCTATCGCCGCGGCAGCGAAGGGAGGCGGCACGTAGATCACCGACACGTTGGCGCCGGTCTTCTCCTTCGCCTCCTTCACCGTGCCGAAGATCGGTATGCCTTCGTACGACTCGCCGTGCTTCTTCGGATTGACGCCGGCGACGTAGCAGGCCTTGCCGTTGGCGTAGTTCTTCGAGTTGAGCGTGTGGAACATGCCGGTCTTGCCGGTGATGCCCTGCGTCAGCACGCGGGTGTTCTTGTCGATCAGGATGCTCATCTGCGCCGTCTCCGCCCTAGGCCTTCACCGAAGCGACGATCGCACGCGCCGCGTCCGCCATGTTGTCCGCCGAGATGATCGGCAGCCCGGAATCCGCGAGGATCTTCTTGCCGAGGTCCTCGTTCGTGCCCTTCATGCGCACCACCAGCGGCACCGACAGCTTCACCTCTCGCGCCGCGGCGACCACGCCGGTGGCGATGGTGTCGCACTTCATGATGCCGCCGAAGATGTTTACGAGGATCGCCTTCACCCTGGCGTTGGACAGCATGATCTTGAACGCCGCGGTGACCTTCTCCGCGGTCGCACCGCCGCCGACGTCGAGGAAGTTCGCCGGCGCGCCGCCAAAGAGCTTGATGGTGTCCATCGTCGCCATCGCGAGGCCCGCGCCGTTCACCATGCAGCCGATGTTGCCGTCGAGCGAGATGTAGTTGAGGTCGTACTTCGAGGCCTCGATCTCGAGCGGGTCCTCCTCGTCCAGGTCGCGCATGGCGACGATGTCCGGGTGGCGATAGAGCGCGTTGTCGTCGAAGTTGAGCTTCGAATCCAGCGCGACGACGCGGCCGTCAGCAGTGAGGATCAGCGGATTGATCTCGGCGAGCGACGCATCGGTCTCGTCGAAGCAGCGATACAGGCCTTTCAGCATGTCGCGCCCCTGCGGCACCGAGGCTTCCGGGATGCCGATCCTGCGCGCGATGTCCTCGGCCTCGGCGTCGGTCAGCCCGGCCACCGGGTCGATGAACACCTTGTGGATCTTCTCCGGCGTGTGCGCGGCCACCTCCTCGATGTCCATGCCGCCTTCGCTGGAGGCCATCAGGCAGACGCGTTGCGTGCCGCGGTCCACCACCATGCCGACGTAGAGTTCCCTGGCGATGTCGGCGCCCTCCTCTACCAGCAGCCTGCGCACCTTCTGCCCGCCCGCGCCGGTCTGGTGCGTCACCAGCTGCATGCCGAGGATCTGCGTTGCCTTGTCGCGCACCTCGTCCAGGGTCTTGGCCACCTTGACGCCGCCGCCCTTGCCGCGGCCACCGGCATGGATCTGCGCCTTCACCACCCAGACGCTGCCGCCCAGTTCCTTCGCCGCCGCCACCGCCTCGTCTACCGAGAAGCAGGCGATGCCGCGCGGCGTGGCCATGCCGAACTTCCGGAAGATTTCCTTGCCCTGGTACTCGTGGATCTTCATGCTGCCTTCTCCCCTATGCCCGTCGCGGTCTGTTCGACTGCGTGCCACTTCGGGTAGTACTTGCGCACGGTCTCGCCGCTGGTGTCCATGGCATGGCACAGGTCCAGGTGCCAGGGCTTGACCGACTCATCCTCCGACCGGCGCGACTCCCCGGCGAAGGTCTGGATCGCCGCGGTAGGCAGCGAGCCGAGCATTTCGGTGATGTGCGTGCAGCCCTTCACGCCGCCCAGGCGCTCGTGCACGCGCTTGCGGAACCCTTTCAGCAGGTTCAGGCCGATGATCTGCCGGTAAGCATCGCCATGGTTCTCGCAGCCGCCCGGATAGGGCACCGCGTCCGACACCGCGAGCGCGTCGCGGATGTTGAAGTCGGCATCGATGGTGATGCGCACCCACATGTCGTGGATCGGCTGTCCCGCCCGTCGCACGCCCGAGGCCAGCGCATGGTCGTGGTTCTTGTGGTCGGTGATGTGGGCCTCGATGTCCCAGAGGCCATCGGCTCGCCGGTAGCCTTCGAAGCGGAAGCGGCGGGTATGCGTGAGCTCGCGCTCGACTTCGGAAACTGGCAGCGGCATGGAGGCGGCAAGTTTAGCATCGGCCCTGTTGCTAGAATGCCCGCGTGCGCTACGTCATGGCCCTGGACCAGGGCACCACCAGTTCCCGCGCCATCATCTTCGACCAGACCGGCGGGATCGTCGCCGCGGTGATGGAGGAATTCCCGCAGCACTACCCCGAGCCGGGCTGGGTAGAGCACAAGCCGCAGGACATCTGGGAATCGCAGCGCGCGGTGGCGCGCAAGGCCTTGCAGAAGGCGGGGCTGGAGGCCGACAAGCTGTCGGCAATCGGCATCGCCAACCAGCGCGAGACGGTGCTCCTATGGGACCGCCAGAGCGGACAGCCGATCGCCAACGCCATCGTCTGGCAGGACAGGCGCACCGCCGCAGACTGCGCGGTGCTGAAGGAAGTCGGCGCCGAATCCCTGGTACGCGAGCGCACCGGCCTGGTCATCGACCCGTACTTCTCCGCCACCAAGATCGCCTGGCTGCTGGACAACGTGCCGGGCGCGCGCGGCCGCGCCGAGCGCGGCGAGCTGGCATTCGGCACCGTCGACACCTGGCTGGTGTGGAACCTGTCGCAGAGCCGCACGCACGTCACCGACCCGTCGAACGCGTCGCGCACCATGCTGTTCAACATCCACGAGGGCGACTGGGATCCGGAGCTGTTGAAGCTGCTGCGCGTGCCGCGCGCGATCCTGCCCGATGTCTACCCGTCGGCGCACGCCTTCGGCATGGCCTCGCCCAACATCCTCGGCGCGCCAGTGCCGATCACCGGCATCGCCGGCGACCAGCAGGCGGCGCTGTTCGGCCAGGGCTGCCACAAGGCGGGCATGGCGAAGAACACCTACGGCACCGGCTGCTTCATGCTGATGCACACCGGCGACAGGGTGAAGCCCTCAAGCCACGGCCTGCTCTCGACGGCATGCGCGCAGCTCGGCTACGCGAAGGATGCGCGCGACACCGACCGCGAGTACGCGCTGGAAGGCAGCGTGTTCGTCGCCGGTGCGGTGGTGCAGTGGCTGCGCGACGAAATGAAGTTCTTCGATTCCGCCGCCGAGATCGAGCGCCTCGCCGCCGACGTACTCGACAGCGGCGGCGTGTCAGTGGTGCCGGCGTTCACCGGCCTCGGGGCTCCGCACTGGGACCCGCACGCACGCGGCGCCATCTTCGGCATCACGCGCGGCACCTCGCGCGCGCACATCGCGCGCGCCGCGCTGGAGGCCATCGCCTACCAGTCGGCCGACGTGCTCGAAGCCATGCAGAAGGACGCCGGGCAGTCGATCACCGAGCTGCGCGTGGACGGCGGCGCATCGGCCAACGACTTGCTGATGCAGTTCCAGGCCGACATCCTCGGCATCCCGGTGGTGCGGCCGAAGTCGCTGGAGACCACCGCGATGGGTGCCGCCTACCTCGCCGGCCTGATGATGGACGTGTGGGCATCGCGCGAGGAAATCGCCGCGAAATGGCAGGTGGACCGCACGTTCGAGCCGCGCATGCGCTCGGCCGAACGGCAGGAACTCATGGGCCGCTGGCACGAGGCAGTGAAGCGCAGCCTCGCCTGGGAGACCGCGGGCTAGGATTCCCGAGCGGCCGGCTTCACTTGCAGCGCGCGCCACACCCGTTCGGGCGTCGCCGGCATGTCCGGCGCCGCAGCGCCGCGCACGGAAAGCGCATCGGCGAGGCCGTTCATCACCGCGGCCAGCGACGCGGTGCAGCCGGACTCCCCCACGCCCTTGACGCCCAGCGGATTGGTCTTGCACGGCACTTCGTTGCGCGCCCAGCCGAAGAACGGCAGGTCCGCCGCACGCGGCATGCCGTAGTCCATGAAGCTGCCGGTGAGCAACTGCCCCGAACCGGCATCGTGCGCGAGCTGCTCGAGCAAGGCCTGGCCGATCCCCTGCGCGATGCCGCCGTGCACCTGGCCCTCGAGCAGCAGCGGGTTCACCACCACGCCGAAGTCGTTGACCGAGGCGTACGACAAGAGCTCGATCGCGCCGGTGTCCGGGTCGACCTCGAGCTCGCAGACGTGGCAGCCCGAGGGAAAACTGTAGGTCGCGGGCTTGTAGTAGTCCTCCGCCGCGAGGCCCGGCTCGACGCCCGGCGGCAGGTCCGCGCCGTGCGCCGCGCGCGCGACTTCGACGAAGCCCACGCGCCTGTCGGTGCCGGCGATGACGAAGCCGCCGCCCTCCGCGGCATCGACCTCGAACACCAGGTCGGTGGCCGGCGCTTCCAGCAGGTGCGCGGCGATCAGCCGCCCCTTGTCGATGAGGATGCGCGCGCAGTGCACGATCGCGGTGCCGGTGACCGTGGTCTCGCGCGAGCCGGCGGTGCCGCTCGCCACGCCGGTACGGTCGCTGTCTCCCTGCACGACGCGGATGCGCTCGGCGGGTATGCCCAGCTGTTGCGAGGCGATCTGCTTGAAGGTGGTGACGTGGCCCTGGCCATTGGTGGTGGCGGTGGTGGCCACGCTCAGCACGCCGTCGGCGCCGATCACCGCGCCGACATGGCTGTCGTAGTAGCCGTCCGGTTCCTGGTACACCGACACGCCATAGCCGCGCAGCCTGCCGCGCGCGGCCGATGCCGCACGCCGCGCCTCGAATCCCGCGCGATCGGTGAGCGCGAGCGCATCGTCCATGTTCTTCGCGAAGTCGCCTGAATCGAACACCAGGCCCACCGGCGTGGTCCAGGGCATCTCGTCCGGCTTCACCATGTTGAGGCGGCGCAGCTCGGCAGGGTCGCGGCCGGTCTCGCGCGCCGCGGCGTCCACCAGCCGCTCGATGAAGTAGGTGAACTCCGGCTTTCCCGCGCCGCGGTACGGCGCCGCAGGCACTGTATTGGTGAAGGCCACGCGCGTTTCCAGCAGGTAACAGGGCAGCGCATAGACGCCGGTGATGCAGCGGCCGCCGCCGGTGCTCGGAATCGTCAGCGCCGCGGCGGTGGCGTAGGCGCCGGTGTTGGCGAGCACGCGCTCGCGCACCGCGAGGAAACGCCCTTCTGCATCCAGCGCGAGTTCGCCCTGCACCGACATGTCGCGCCCGGCGGCATCCGCGAGGAACGCTTCCGAGCGGTCGGCGATCCATTTCACCGGCCGCGACAGCGCCTTCGCCGCAAACAGCACCGCCACCTGCTCGACGTAGGCCGGGATCTTCATGCCGAAGGAGCCGCCCACGTCCGGCGTCAGCACGCGCAGCGCGCGCGCATCCGCCACCAGCCCGGTGCTGGCGATGTCGTTCTGGATCGCCTTGCTGCCCTGCGTCGGCGCATGCAGCGTATAGCGCGCGCTCGCCGGGTCGTAGACGCCCGCTGCGCCGCGGGTTTCGATCGGCGCCGCGGAAACCCGGTTGACGACCAGGTCCAGCCGCGTCACGTGCGCCGCGCGCGCGAAGGCCGCGTCCACCGCCGCGCGGTCGCCGCCTTCCCAGTCCAGCGCGACATTGCCGGTCGCGTCTTCGCGCACCGCCGGCGCCCCGGGTGCGAGCGCGGCGTGCGCGTCGGTGACGTGCGCAAGCGGCTCGTAATCCACCTGCACCGCTTCGGCTGCGTCGCGTGCCTGACGCGGATTCTGCGCCACCACCATCGCCACCGCCTCGCCGACGAAGCGCACGCACTCGCCGGCAAGCACCGGGCGCGGCGTCGCCGGCGGCGCGCTGCCGTCGCGGTTGCGCTGCGCCAGCACCGGCAGCATCGGGCCGATGCCGGCGGCGCGTAGATCGGCCGCCGTGTACACCGCCAGCACGCCCGGCATCGCCAGCGCCGTCGACGCGTCGATAGAGATCACGCGCGCATGCACATGCGGCGAGCGTACGAACGCCGCGTGCGCGGCGCCGGCCAGTTCCAGGTCGTCGATGAAGCGCCCCGCGCCCGCGAGCAGCGCGTCGTCCTCCAGCCTGCGCACCGGCTGGCCGATGCGCAGTTGTCCGGCGTGTTTCATGCCGCGATTGTAGGTGCTGGCTGCAGCCGTGGAGATCGCGGCCGCTATGCGAAAGTCAAACCCGGCGCTTCCTGTTGACCCCTGCGCGCTACTCGCCGTACATTTCGGTGATCAATCGTCGCAGCAGCATCGCGGTCGCGGGTTCGAGCGCATCCAGCCGCCTGCCGAGCCTTTCCTTGCTGATGGTGCGGATCTGATCCACTGCAACCTCGGCCTTGCGGCCGGCGCAGACCGTCTGCACGCGGCTGCGCCAGCGTGGATGCAGCTTCGTGGTCAGCGGGCAGACGACCACGGTATCCAGAAAACGGTTCATGTCGTCCTGGCTCACGACTACGACTGGCCGGGTCTTGGCGATTTCGCGCCCCCGCACCGGGTCGAGGTCGGCGAGGTACACGCCGTAGCGTTCGACCGGACGCGCTACCACGTCACCACTTGTCGCCCGGCTCGATCCCGTCCGCCAGCGTCGCGTCGAAATCGCTCCAGTCTTCCTTCTCGCGCGCCGCCTCGCGGTAGGTGTCCTCCCAGCTCAGGCGCTTGTCCTTCTTGCCGCGCAGCAGCAAGCCCTCCTCGCGGGCCTCCAGCACCAGAGCATCCTTGATCTCGTAGCGCTCCAGCACCGCCTTGGGAAGACGCACTCCGCGCGAGTTGCCGATCTGCACCACCTTCAACTCGAGTGTCGTTGCCACTTTGCGGGATGCGGGGAGAGGATCGCGTTTCATGTAATTACTGTACTTACATGCAACGCTGCCGTCAACGCGCCGGCGCCTTGCAGAGATCCCGACCGTTACATGAATAACTACTGTCCGGTTCGATAGGCATCCTTGATGAACGGAAAGATCTGTGTGTTTGCCATGTGCTGCGTAGTCATGATGTCGAGTTTTCTCGACACTGGAAGCTTGTTCGTCTTCTGGTACGTCTCCAAGAACCGGATCGCCTCCTGGGTGAGCACTGGCTTGTCCTGCTTCGGATCATGCAGCACAAAAGTCGCGTCGCCGCCGAACGCCTTCTCCAGAGCCTTGTACGCGTTTCGCTCAGCCTTGCTCGCATTGCTGTCGCCAGCCTGCACAGATCGCCATGCGCTTTCCGTGTACAACATCGTCGCGACAGCGAACTCCCCTTTGGCGAACGCCTCATCAGCACTTTTGAACAAGGCAACCTTCACCGCCGCGAGTTTGAGCGCGATCTTCACGTCTGGTTGACAATACGGAAGCCGCCTCAGAGGCTGATAGATTTCGACTCTTGGCTTCGGCAGGAGCCTGGCACTCGCATCGCATCTCTTGTTCGGCTCTACGACACCCTTTTCGTCCGTATAGGCGAAGTGCGTATCCTTGTCCGAGGGATCCATGGCGCGTAGCTCCGCCTGAATGCCCCGCCCCGTTTCGTCGACCACTTGGATGCGTCGAACGACTACCGGCTCCGCGGTCGTTCCGGAGACTGTCTGGGCGAACAACGATCCCGAAGCAGGAAAGAGCAGAGAAACGATCAGAGACGAAACAAGTCGAGATTTCATAACCGATCCTCTACTTATGCCTGCGTTTAACCGTATGAACTGAGAAACGAACCCAAAAGTCAGCATTCGGAGGCAGCGAGCACTATTTCCTCATGCGCGCAAGGCCCACTAGCGCAAGCAGCCAGACAACGAGGCCGACAAATATGATCCAGAACTCATTTCGAACGACGAAGGTAGCCAAAGAGCATTTGACAAGTCGGAACGAGCCATCTTTGACCTTTCCTTGAAAGACTGCCTCATCTATTCCCGAAACGTCAGCGTGGAGTTCGATCGTGGATCCTGGGGGGACCAACGCCAGACTAAATTGAACAGCGTCTTCTTGCTCCACAGCCTCGCTCTCACCGATCCAAGCGGGCGCGCGCGGAACAATCGCTGACGACCCTCCAATGAATTTGAGCATCGCACTCTCACTCTGACGGCGCAGGACAAACGTGACGTTTCGGAACGTCTCCTTATCCGAGAGATTCCGGATTCGAACGGTGACGCGCTTGCGTTCGTCCGGTTTCACTGGGTCAACTGGATCGTAGGCGATGGAATACTCAACGGTCGGCGAAGAAATCAACCTCTCCGACGTGTGCGACACGGCCCAACCCAACGCCCCGACAAAGAGAGCGAGCATGTACGGCACTTTCTCGCCCATTAGAATACTTCTCAGCGTGGATAGCACTGGTGCCTCGCTTTCGGTTCAATGCACAGACTGGTCTGTCATCAGGCGCTACCCCACTTGCTCCCGACGCGAGTCGATAAGCTTGTGTGCTACCAAGCCCGACTCGACTTTCTCCAGCACGAGACCTAGCAGCTTCGGCTTGAGGTAGAACACCCAGCCGAGCTTCAGCAGCAAGCCGCGCCCGCCGCTGACGAAGGAATCATAGATTGCATCCAACCGCGCGCCGATGCCCTCGCAGTAGTCCCGAGGATCGACCACCCCGTGCGGCCACGGAACCCCTTGCTGCGGATTCGCATCCGGGTGCACTGCCGGCACCAGCGGGATGATCGGCAGCTCGGCCTCGTCGGTCTTGGGGTTCCTAACGCGATAGCGCGCGCGCATCGGCTCGTTGTCTCCCCACGAATCGAATAGCGGGTTCACCTCCAGAAGGGTGAAATGTCGCTGCAGGAAGCGCTGGCAGTTGCGCCTGCCGAGGAAGAAATCGTGCTCGCGAAAGTGCTGCGACAGAAAGCCTCCAAAACCGCCAAGACTGCCGCAGGCGATCGCATTGCCGCTGGCGCCCGCGTCGGCACCGGGGCGGGAGGGCGCGATCATGAAGCGCGAGTAAATCGTCTCGCTAGATGCGAGCGCGACGTCCAGTGGGTTGAAACGCGCCTGGTTCTTCAGTGCGCCGAATACGTTGAACACGGACCCAGCGAGGTCGAGCTCGGCTACCGTCGCCGGCCCGGGCCGCTCGGCGCCGGCGAAGGGGTCGATCATCAGCACGGCGCGGCGTGCCTTGGCGCCGTCGCGCTCGTTGCGCGCCGCGATGTCGCCGTTGGCAAGCTCGACACGAGCGAGGTTCAGCGGCTCGTTGTTGATGGTCCCGCCATCGACGCAGACGAAAGTGTAGTCAGGCTCGGGCTTCGGGTTCACGCCGGGCGTCCAGTGCGGTTCTATCCTCTCGACGCTCGCCGGTTCGTCCGGCCCACCGGGTAGCAGCACGGGTTCGCCGTCGTAGTCGGCCGTACGCCGCACAAGTTCGCGCGGCGCGAGGCCGACCGGGAACGCACCCGACGCTAGCGCCGCGGTGGCGAAGCGCGGTCCCCAGATGGGCCACTTCTCAGTGGTGCCTGCGGGATACTCGATCGCGTATTCGTCGTTTTGCATCGGCCTGCCCCAGCGCTCGCCCAGGCCCTTCAGCGCGAATCGGATGCATTCACCGTGCCGGATCATGTCCTGCCCGAGCGCCGCGTTGCTGCCCAGCGTATAGTGGAATGGCACGCCGCGAAGATTGGTGAGCGTGAAGAGGAATCGCATCGGATCGCACAGCCACGGCCGCCTGATCTCAGGCACGCCGGCGCCGTAGTCCATGGCATTGCGCGCGATGTCGAGCAGCACGGTGGAGTCGAGCAGCGACACCGCGCGCTTGCCGTCTGCGATGTCGCGCGTGCCGAGCAGATGGGAGATGTCGATCTGGTTTACCCAGCTGTCGTAAAGCGGGTTCTGCCGCCCCTGCGTTTCCCTGTTCCCCGGCGTGACGTGCGGGAATTCGTACTTGATGCAGGCCGCGAGTATCGCGCCCGTGATGCTGCCTGCCGATGCGCCGGACACGACCTTCAAAGCCACATCATGCTGCGGCGTACCGGCCGGATCGTCCTGCTTGGCGCGCTCCCATGCATCCAGCGCCTCCACGAGGAAGTCGAGCACGCCGGCGGAGTATGCGCCCGCGGAGACCGCCCCCGCCATGACCAGGCCGATTTCGAACGGCTCTTTGGTAGTGGAATCTGGCATGGCAGCGCCTCCGCTGGTGGGAACTCCAGCATACGAGCCTGCGCTGAGAGTGACACACAGACTGGTGCGCTAACGCACCAATTTCCGACTCTATGCGCGGCGAGCGGAACAAGGGCGGGTCAGAATCGAGTGTCAAACAACTGCCACTCCGCTTAACTTGCCCTGTCCCGATTTAGCCCACAGACATACCGTCTTCTCGTTCCGCTCGTTCGAGGATAGAGTGCCCCAAATCTGGCGTGAATACCGAGGCGTAACTCATGCGATTGTCAGACTATCAACGCCGGGCCGTAAAGACTGATCACACCGGCTCGCAACGTGATGATGCAACGCTATTGGCGATTCTCGGAATCGCCGGTGAAGCAGGAACTCTAGCAACTGCGATAAAGAAATTCCGACGCGAAGGGCCTGCATACAAACTTTACTCCGCAAACGTGGCAGAAGAACTAGGGGATCTTCTTTGGTATATCGCCACTTTAGCCTCAAAGTTCGATCTGAATCTCGATCAAGTAGCCAGCCGCAACTTAGCGAAGACGCGATCAAGGTGGACAAGCGTAAGGCGAGACGGACGCATCGTTAAACCACTCGACAGCCGCTTCCCGGTAAGAGAGCGCATCCCACGAAGATTCACCATCAAGTTTCAAGAGGTACAGATCCGGAACCGAACAACGCTGCAAATCACTCGGAACGGCAGGCGGTGCGGCGACAGACTAACCGACAATTCCTACTTAAAAGATGGCTATCGATTCCATGACGTATTCCACCTGGCATACGCAGCCGTTCTTGGTTGGTCTCCTGTTACTCGTAAACTGCTGGGCTGCAAACGCAGAAGCAGGAAGAAGGTTGATGAGATTGAAGATGGTGGCCGCGCGACAGTTATTGAGGAAGGGATCGCGGCATTCGTGTTTGACTATGCGAGGCGACATGCAATGCTGGAAGGGACAACGCAGATTGACTTTGATGTGCTGAAGGTCGCCAAGAATCTAACCGAACATCTAGAGGTATTTGAGGCCTCATGGCGAGATTGGGAAGAAGCAATACTCACAGGATTTCAGGTCTTCCGCATGATCTCGCGCGCACGAGGTGGATACGTAACCGCGGATCTGGACAATCGAAGGCTTGAGTTCAGGCGGCTTTAACAACTATATGGCGGTCCTATTCTCTGCGACAGACCCCGAGGACGGGTGGCGCCAAGTGTGTACTCACCTCCTAGCGAATCACGGCGAGTGCTATGAAGCCATAGTCTCAATTCAGAACCCGCTCACAATTGTCCCCACTTGGCGTACGCGCTTCAATCCAAAGGCAGTCATCGTAGCCGGAGACTTGATTGCTGACGTAGCAAACACCATTTTTCCACTGAAAACCCGGCAGAACACAACGTCACGCATCGGGCTGTATGCTCGCTACAACGCTGCGTATGAACGTCGGAAGCATCGCCATCAAGGAATTTGGGGCACTTACTTCCATCGACTGATCTCATTTGGCGCCTCAAACCTGAACCAACTGGAGCGAGCAATCGCATCGATGAGTAGTTGGGAGCACAATCACAAAGCTGTGGTAGTGCTTCATACAAGTTCCGCCGAAACAGACGGCGTTAGGACGCGTGGTGGGCCTTGCCTTCAATACATTCAATTCAACTGCCCAGACCCCGACAACATCAACTTGCTCGCCGTATATCGGAACCACGATTACTTTAACAAGGCATTCGGCAATTTCATTGGACTAGCGCGCCTACTCGATTTTGTAGCTACCGAAACAAACCGCACGCCCGGTAAGCTGACCTGCGTTTCCGCGCACGCCTACTTCGATGTGTCTCGCGCCAGCATGCAAGCACTTCTTGCGCGCTAATGTCGGAGCCTACGTGAACAAGATCAACACCGAATTCGATCTGCTATGCGAGCGAGTCCACTACTGCACACTCTGCCCGAGAATGGATGGAAGTGCACGAATTCTAAGCCGCGCCGCTGGGCCGCTAACTGCATCATTAATGTTTGTGGGAGAGGCGCCAGGTCGACTCGGAGCAGATAGCTCTGGCATCCCCTTTCACGGCGATAAGGCAGGGCACAACTTCGAAGAACTGCTCGAATATGCAGGCCTTCGCCGCGGCGACCTATTTGTCACGAATGCGGTACTTTGCAATCCCAAGGACCAACTCGGAAACAATGCCACCCCAATTGGAAGTGAAGTCCGGAACTGCTCGACTTTTCTGCGGACACAGATTGAACTTGTTCAACCCAAGATAGTTGTCACTCTTGGATCGACCGCGTTGAACGCCCTAAGGGAGATAGCCGATCATTCGCTTTCGCTGCAACGTGATGTTCGTACTGCGTACCGATGGTTCGGTCGCATGATCGTTCCTCTATACCATCCTGGGCAGAGGGCGATGGTGCATCGAAGCATGGCGAATCAGAGGGCGGACTATCAGTTTGTCGCCGAACAACTACGTCGAATCAAAAATCCCAGGAAGTCTGGGGCGGGCAAGCCAAAGCTAGACGCAATGGCTGTTGCATCAGCGCTTATAGAGAAGCTACAGCGCATTTCCTACTTTGCTCTCCATAAGCTCTTTTATTTACTCGAGTACGAATCAACAAGGCGCCTCGGGCGTACGTTGACAAGCGCGTTCTTCATTCGCCAAAAGGATGGTCCCTACTGCACCGATTTGCACATTCAAAAGCTAAAGAAGGGGATCCCGCGCCTCCAGATTCAGAACAAAGCCGGCAAGTTGTTGCTAGTCGCCCCCTCGGGATGCTTGTTTTCCTCGTTGGATGACAGAGAAACATTGTCGGAAGAGCTTCTGACTTTGATTCACGAAGTAGCCGCCAGATATGGGGCGCTCAATGACGCCGAATTGAAGTCACGTGTCTATCTGACAAATCCGATGCGAGAGATTCTTAAGGCAGAAAAAGAGCATCTGCTAAATCTTATGAATGCCCCGATAGATTTCAATCCCAAAGGCAGCACGAATCGCTCAACGCGGGAAAGTGAATGACGGGGTTCTCCCAGTAGCAGACGCAAGGAAACGTATCACCTGAGCGTGCACTATCTATTCGCAGTGGTAGTTCGTTGCCTTGCTCAACACGCCAATACGCCGCATAGGAACGGCAAACTCAAATTCATCCTGTAGTCGACATCCGAATGGTCGTCGTCGAACTCCTCGTACCGGTGCCGGATGCCGGCCTCGGTAAGCCGCTGCGACAGGATGCGGGTGCCGTAGTGGATGTTGTACTGGTCGCGCCAGCCGCAGTCGATCCAGATGCCGCGCAGCGACTTCAGTGCCACGCGGTGCTTCGCAACCATGTGAATGGGGTCGTGGCGCAGCCAGTTCTTCCAGCGCGATTCGATCAACTCGCCGGACTCGGCGTTGAAGGGGATGCGGAAACCCAGCGGCGCGCTCGGATCGGGGTCGTAGGTGGCGGCCATGCAGACATTCATCAGCGCGTGGACATCGCGGCCAGAGAGCTTGTCGGTCTTCCAGATGTGCGCGAGGAAGCGCTTGATGCGGCCGTCGTCCAGGCCCTGTTCCAGCCCCTTGCGCCGCGCCGCGGCGCGCGCGTCCACGACGCCGGGCTTGCGCCGCGGGCTGCGGTACTTCGCCAGCGCGTTCAGCGTGTTCGGCCAGTCGCTGCGGTAGACCGCGTCGAAATACGAATCGCCCGAATGGTCGGCAACCGCGCCCCAGACCTGCGGGTACTTCATGCCGTGCACGATCGCGCCGTAGCCGCCGGAGGACTTGCCGAAGCAGCCGCGGTGGTCGCGGTGCGCGAGGGTGCGGAACTCGCGGTCGACGAAAGGCACGATCTCGCGCGTCAGGTAGTCGGCGTAATTGCCGATCGCGGAGGAGTTGATGTACTGGTTGCCGCCAAGGGCCGTGAAGCAGTCGGGAAAGACGAGAATCGCGGGGCCCATCTTCTTCTCGTGCACCAGACGCGCGACGCGCTCGGTCAGGTTCTCGTTGAAGGCCTTCCAGTTGGCGTGCGCGAGGCCGGAGCCGGTATAGCCGGCGAAGTCGTAGAGCACCGGGAAGCGCTGCCGCAGGTTCTCGTCGTACTGCGGCGGCAGCCAGACGCCAAGCCTGCGCACATGCGGGTCGCCGAGCGGGTTTCCCCTGAGAACCTTCGAGACATGCTCGAGGACGACATAGGTACCGGGGCGGGACTGGGGACGTTTGAGCGACATGCCCGGCATTATCGTGGACAACATCGGCTGCACGCGCGGGAAAACCGGCTCAGAATGGCGGCTGACCCATCCTTGCCGACGGACCACCGCAATGATCCCCAAGACTCCCGGCTACAGCCTAGAGGAACTCGAGGCGATGGCATGCCTCGAAACCGCGCTCGAGCAGCGCGCCTCGCACCTCGCGATCCAGCTCGGCCGCTCGCTCAGGGAAGGCGGCAGTTTCCCGGGCGAGCTGATGCAGGGTTTCCGCGAGGCGCATGCCGACTGGCAGGCTTCGCGTGCGGTGTCCGAGGTGGCGGCGCGCCGCAATCCTGACTGGCCCTTGCGCCAGCAGGTGGCGGCCGAACTGCAGCGCGAGCGCATCGAGGCGCAGCACCGCAACTGGACGGCGCAGATCCAGGCCGCTGACCATAGCGGCGACCGCACCGGTGACATGGTGCGGGTGATCGCGCGCATGGTGGCGGACCTGGCGATGTACGTGGACCACGCCGCCCCTCCCGAGGCCGACGTCGACGCGCGCGTCGCGCTGCTGCAGCCGAAGCCGAAGTAGTGCCGCCCGCGCCCGGCTATTCGACCTCGACCGTGCCGCTGGCGACGACGTTCACCACGCTGGTGCCGGCCTCGAACACCGGCGCCGCCACCTCCGCCGCTTGCAGCGACATTGCGCGCGCGGCCATCGGCCGCGGCGAGGGCTGCGTGCCGCCGGTGGCAAGCGCGATGCGCCGGATCCTGTAGCTGCGACCGCCGATCGCCTTCGCGGCAATGTCGGCGCGCGCCTTGAACGCCGCCACCGCTTCGTCGATCAGCTCGTCCTCCACCTTGCGGCGCAGCTCGGGCGATACCGAGAACGACACGCCGCCCAGCTGCATCGTCGCCTGCAGCGTGCCGATCAGCGCGGCCATCGCGCGGTTGTCCCTCGATTCCAGCCGAATCTCGCTGCGGCCGCGCCAGCCGGTGAGCTTGCCCGCGCGGTCGTTCACCGGATAGGTGTGGTTGGCGCCGCTCCGCGCCTTCACCGCCGCCACCTCGCCGGCGGCTTTCAGCGCCGCGGCGCTGATGCGGTTCAACTGGTCCGCCACGCGCGCTGCCGACGGATCCGAAACCTCGGCGTACAGGCTCGCGTGCATGAGGTCGTTCTGCACTTCGCGCGAGGCTTCGGCCTGCAATTCCACCTGGTTGTAGCGCGCCGCTTCCACCGCTTGCGCCTGTACCTGCGCCGCCAGCAGCGCGCAGGCAAGCGCGAACCCGGCGCGCATCAGGCCGGCCACGTACGCCTGCCCTCGAAGGGTGAGCCGGGCGCGTGCTTCGCGCCGGCGGGAAACGCCGCCGCTTCGCCGCGCAGCGCATCTTCGCTCGCGTACTCCTCGAGCAGCGCGTACTTGCCGGGTCCGAGCACCGCGAGCATCAGCCGCGCGCCCAGCGCGCCCGGCGACGCCGCGAGTTGCGCCATGCGCTGCTGCGCCACCCATGCGCAGGCGGCGTCTTCGGCCGCGGCATCGGCAAGCGAAAAGTGCGCGTAGCGCACGCAAGGGCCGGTGCAGATCCCCGGCGTGCGCGATGCGGCCTCGCGCCCCGCGACGCGCAGCACCTCGGTGAACACGACGGAGGTCGCGTCCGCGCGCAGGCCCATCATCTCGCGCGTCTGCGCATCCTGGCGCGCCTTCAACTGGCCGGGGCTGGGCGCGAGGAACGCACCCGCATCGAGCGCGCCGAAGAGCGCCAGGTGCCGGTCGCCGGCGAGGCTGCGGTAGTACGCCGCCCAGGCGTAGCCCGGCCGCGCCAGCTTTTCCGGAATATGCACGCCGTAGTACCAGTCGAGATACTCGGGCTTGCGCGCGGGATCGGCGTTGTAGGAAAGCGCCCAGAATGATCTGTCCATGTGGCGGCCTCAGGCTATGAGCAATTCGATCAGGAAGGGCCCGCGCCTCGCGCACGCGGCGCGGAATACGTCGGCAAAGGCTTCCAGCGTGTCGACGCGCGCGGCTTCCACGCCCATGCCCTGCGCGAGCTGCGTCCATTGCAGCTCGGGGTCGGCGAGGCTGAACAGCGCCTTCGATGCCGGGCCGGGCTGCGCGCCCACCGCGGCGAGTTCACCCTGCAGGATGGCGTAGCGCCGGTTGGCGAAGACGACGTTCACCACGTCGAGCTTTTCGCGCGCCTGCGTCCACAGCGCCTGCAGGCAGTACATGCCGCCGCCGTCGGCCTGCAGCGCCACCACCTTGCGGTCGGGGCTGGCGACCGCGGCGCCGGTGGCGGCAGAGAACGCGAAGCCGATCGCGCCGCCGGTGACGTGCGACCAGTCGTGCGGCGCGGCGCCAAAGGTTGGCGGGAAGATCGCGCGGCCCGAGGTCACCGCGTCCTCCATCACGATCGCCTGCTCGGGCAGCAGCGCGGCCAGCGTCCGGCCGAATGCCACCGGCTCGAAGCGCCCGGAGCATGGCTCGGGCTTCGCCACCTCGGGAATCACCGCGTCCTTCCGCGCGCCCAACTCGTCGGCCAGCGCTTCGAGCGCGCCGACGATGTCTTCCTCGATGCGCGCCAGCACGTACGTCTGGCAGCCGGGCGGCGTCAGCACGCCCGGCTTGCCCGGATAGGCGAAGAAGCCCACCGGCACGCGTCCGCCGGCGAGCACCAGATGCCTCACCGGCGCCAGCACCTTCACCGCGAGGTCCACCGCATAAGGCAGGCGATCCAGCGGCACGCGGCCGCGGCCGCGCGCCAGGCGCGACACCTGCGTCGGCGCGCGCAGTTGCGCGCCGGTCGCGGCGGCGATGCGCTGCGCGGCTCGCAGCCCGGCTTCGCTCAAGCCAGCACCCGCGAGCAGGATCATCGCCGACTCGCCGCTTTTCAGCGCGCGCGCCGCATTCGCCACCGCGTCCCGGGTCACGCTCGCGCGCGCGACAGGCGGCAGCGGTGCCGCGACTTCGGCGCCTTCGTCCCAGGCGCAGTCCGCGGGCAGGATCAGCGTCGCGACGTTGCCCGGCGGCGCGTTCGCCGCCTGCACCGCGGCCGCCGCGTCGGCGGCGACGTTCGCTGCCCGCGTGCTGGTGCGCACCCACTGCGAAACCGCGCGCGCCAGGCCCTCGGTGTCCGCGGTCAGCGGCGCATCCAGCGGCCGGTGATAGGTCGCCTGGTCGCCGACGATGTTGACGATGGGCGTGAACCCGCGGCGCGCGTTATGCAGGCTGGCGATGCCGTTGCCCAGGCCGGGCCCGCAGTGCATCAGCGTCGCGGCCGGGCGGCCGGCTAGCCTGCCGTAGCCGTCGGCTGAGCCGGCGACCACGGTTTCGGCGAGGCCCAGCACGCAGCGCAGCCCCGGCACGCGGTCGAGCGCGGCGACGAAATGCATCTCGGAGGTGCCGGGATTGGCAAAGATGGTATCGACGCCGCACGCCAGCAGCGTGCGCGCGAGCGCCTCGGCGCTGTTCATGCGCGCCTCAGAAGTGGTGCTGGAGGCGCAACTGCAGGAAGTTGATGCCCGGGTTCGGCCGCTTGATGCTGCCGTTGGACAGGTGCTGCAGCCGTATCGAAGCGTCCCATTCGTTGCGGCCGCCGAAACGGAAGCCGGCGCCGACATGGTCGCCGAACTGGAAGTTGGTGCTGAAGCGCCGGTTGGCGTTTATCTCTTTCTTCGACAGGTAATGGAAGCCTATCGCGCCCTCGACGTAGAAGCCGCGGCCGTCGTCGCGCTGGTAGCGGAACACCGGCGTGATGCCGAAGTCGACGATGCTGTTGCCGCTGACGCCGCCGCCCGGCCGGCTCTTCCAGTAGCCGAGCTGCGCGTCCCAGTAACCGCCCAGGTGCCAGCCGCCGCCGGCAAGCCAGCGCGAGTCCCACTTCCATTGCAGGCCGATGCGGCCCATGTCGGTGGCATCGCCGGTGCCCAGCTCCAGCGACACAGAGTCCACGGCTTTCGCAGGCAATGCGGGCAGTGCGAGGGCCGCGCCTGCGAGGGCGGCAAGGAGGAAGGTGCGCATGGCGGGAGTCTACCGCAGGCGCCGCCGGGCCTGCCAGACGCCGGTTCGCTCAGGCGGTGCCGCCGACGGTAAGCCCGTCGATCTTCAGCGTCGGCTGGCCGACGCCCACCGGCACGCCCTGGCCTTCCTTGCCGCAGGTGCCCACGCCCGGGTCCATTTTCAGGTCGCTGCCGATCATCGACACGCGCGTGAGCGCGTCCGGACCGTTGCCGATCAGCGTCGCGCCCTTCACCGGATGCGTGACCCTGCCGTTCTCGATCATGTAGGCCTCGGCGGCCGAGAACACGAACTTGCCATTGGTGATGTCGACCTGGCCGCCGCCGAAGTTCACCGCGTAAAGGCCATGCTTCACGCTGGCGAGGATCTCCGCCGGATCGTGGTTGCCGGCGAGCATGACGGTGTTGGTCATGCGCGGCAGCGTCATGTGCGCGAAGGATTCGCGCCTGCCGTTGCCGGTGACCGGCATTTTCATCAGCCGCGCGTTCAGGCTGTCCTGCATGTAGCCGCGCAGCACGCCGTCCTCGATCAGCACGGTGCGGGAAGTCGGGTTGCCCTCGTCGTCCACGGTGAGCGAGCCGCGCCGGTGCGGGATGGTGCCGTCGTCCACCACGGTGACGCCCGGGGAGGCGACGCGCTCGCCCATGCGGCCGGAAAACGCCGAGCTGCCCTTGCGATTGAAGTCGCCCTCCAGGCCGTGGCCGATCGCCTCGTGCAGCAGGATGCCCGGCCAGCCCGGGCCGAGCACCACGGTCATGGTCCCCGCGGGCGCCGGCTTTGCGGCGAGGTTGGTGATCGCCTGCGACACCGCGCGCTCGGCGTAGTCCTTCAGCACCGCGTCGGTGAAATGCGAATAGTCGGAGCGGCCGCCACCGCCCGAGCTGCCCGATTCGCGCCTGCCGTCTTCCTCCGCGATCACCTGCACCGACAGCCGCACCAGCGGGCGCACGTCCGCGGCCAGCACGCCGTCGGCGCGCGCGATGAGCACCACCTCGTACTCGCCGCCCAGGTGCGCCATTACCTGCCTGACGCGAGGGTCGAGCGCGCGGCACATCTTCTCCACTTTCTCCAGCATCGCCACCTTGGCTTCCGACGGCAGCGAGGCAAGCGGATCGATCGGCGCATATCGCCGGGGGACGGCGCGGCGCTTCGCCACCCGCGCCTTCCTGCCGCCGCCCGCGGCCGCGATCGCGCGCGTCGTGCGCGCGGCATCCTGCAGCGCATCGAAGCTGATCTCGTCGGAATACGCGAACGCGGTCTTCTCGCCGGATATCGCGCGCACGCCGACGCCCTGCTCGATGTCGAAGCTGCCCGACTTGACGATGCCCTCCTCCAGGCTCCAGCCTTCCGAGCGCGTGTACTGGAAGTACAGGTCCGCGTAGTCGAGCCGGTGGCGCACCAGTTCGCCGAATACGCGCTCGAGCTTGCCCGCCTGCAGGTCGTGCGGCGCGAGGAGAAAGGAATCTGCGGTGGAGAGGAGTAGATCGGTATCCATCGTGGGTCGGCCTCAGGTTTTCCTGCGGTGTTCGAGCGCAGGCAGCGATTTTCTCACCTCAGCGATGCGCGCGGGGTCGATGTCGGCGAATATCACGCCCTCGCCTTCGGGTTTCATTGCGAGCACCTCGCCCCAGGGGTCGACCACCATGCTGTGGCCATGGGTACGCCGCCCGTTCGCGTGCAGGCCGCCCTGCGCCGGCGCGACGACGTAGCACTGGTTCTCGATCGCCCGCGCGCGCAGCAGGGTTTCCCAGTGCGCAGCGCCTGTCGTCGCCGTGAACGCGGAGGGCACGAAGCAGGCATCGACCGCACCCCAGCAGCGGTACAGCTCGGGAAACCGCAGGTCGTAGCAGATCGACAGTCCCAGCCGCCCGAACGGCGTCGCGACCGCCACCGGCGTGTCGCCCGGTTCGATGGTGAGCGCCTCGTCGTAGCGTTCAGTGCCGCGCTCGAACGCGAACAGGTGCATCTTGTCGTAGCGCGCGACGCGCTCGCCGCGCGCGTCATGGACGAAGCACGCACTCCTCACGCGCGCCGGGTCGGCGCAGGCAAGCGGTACCGTGCCGCCGACGATCCACACGCCGTGCCGCTTCGCGGCGTCGGCGAGGAACGCCTGGATCGGCCCCGAGCCCTCGGTTTCGCGCACCTTGACCTTGTCGGCGCCGGTGTTGCCGAGGATGCAGAAGTACTCCGGCAGCGCGACCAGCTTCGCGCCGCCGCGCACAGCTTCGGCGATGAGGCGCCCGGCGGCACGCAGGTTGGGCTCGACCTCGGGCGCGGACACCATCTGCACCGCGGCGACCTTCGTCATCAGTTCGGCTTCACCGCAGGCGCCGGCTCGATCGGGCCGGAGGCGAGCTTCTCCACCTTCGGGTCCGCCCAGCCGCCGGAGATCAGGTAGTTGAACGCGAATGCCTGGCCAAGCGGGTTCTTCAGCACGCGCTGCGCCAGCATCGTCGCCACGCCGGCGATCGGATTCACCAGTCCGACCACCGTGGACGCGGTGCTGCCAAGCTCCGGGATCACCTTCACCTGCAGCCGCTGCGTCTCGCGCGCGAGGTCGACGTCACCGGCGATCTCGACCTCCGCGGCCGGACCCTTCATGCGGAAGTTCTTCGTCGCCATGATGCCCTGCTTCACCGTAAACGCCGCCGAGATGTCGTCGAACTGGAAGCCCTTCGAGAAGACGTCGCGGAAATCCAGCGTGATCCGCCTCGGCAGCATCTGCAGGCTCATCAGCGAAACGAGTTTTCCGATGCCTGGCTCTATCTCGAGGAACTGCCCGTCGCGCATGCCGAGCGTCAGCTCGCCGTCCAGGCTGGGATAGTCCAGCGTCACCGGATCGCCGCTCCATGACAGCGTCCCGGCGATCTGCGCGGTCGCTCCCTTGATGTGGTCCGGGGTGCCCATGCGATCGAGGAAGCTGCCGACGTCGCTTGAATCGACCTTGAAGCTGAGCGTGGTGCGCGCCGCGTCGCCGGGCTGCGTGGCCGGCCGCCAGATGCCGCTGCCGTTCATGGCGCTGTCGGGGTTGACGATGGCGAGCTTGCCGATGCGCCAGTTGGGGCCGTCGTGCTCGGCGGTGACCTCGACCCGGCCGAGCTTCCTGCCACGGTAGGTGAAGCTGTCCGCAACCAGGTCGACCGCCGGAAACTCGCGCGCGGACGAGGCCCCGACCTCTGACTTCGGGCCGGGCGCGTCCTCCGGGATGCTGAAGTAGGCAAGCCGCGCGGTGAGCTTGCCGTCGCCCTCGACGCGATAGGCAATGTCGCCTGCGAGTTCGGCGGCATTCACGTTCGCAGACCATCCGCCGGCGTCTGCGCCGCCTTTCATGGCGACGGTGCGCAGGCGCTTGCCGAACGCGTCGAGCGTGCCGACGCGCAGGTCGAAGCTCGCGGCGCCGCCGCCGCCACCCGTGCGCGCCTCGGCCAGCATCAGCGGACGCCAGCGATCCAGGTCCAGTGCGGGGAGCGTGCCGTAGACCAGAACGCCGCGGCGCTCGGGCAGGCGCAAGGCTTCGCCGGCGGGCGGGTTAAGCGACACCGCTGCACGCTGCAGCTTCAGCTCGCCGCCTTCCCGCGCGCGCAGCAGCTCCGCGCGCAATGACGTCGCCAGCGTGATCGAGACGCGCTCGCGCTCGCCGCCCTCGCCCGGCACCACTTCGACGCGCAGCGGCATCGCGTCCTGAGCCGCCTTCTGCAGTGGCGGCGGCAGCGAGACCGCGATGCCCGACAGCGGCGATTCGAAGCCGAACTGCGGGCGTCCGTCGCGCGAGACGAGCGTGGCGACGTAGGGCGCGCTGCCCGACAGCCTGTCTCGCCACGGCTGCGCGAGCAGCGACCGGATGCCTTCCGGCGTGAACGTGCCGCGCGCCACGATGGCGATACCGCCCTCCTTCTGCGTGCCGCCGCTGAACGTCGCCTGGCCGCCGAACAGCCTGCCGACCCCGTCGCGTATCTCGAACGTGGACTCGGTGAACGCCAGCACGCCGCTCACGCCTTCGATCGGCGGCAGCCGCGACGATGCCACCAGCGTGCTGTTGGCGATGCGCAGCTCGCCCTGCACCCGCGCGTCCTTGTCGTCGTCCAGCGGCAGCTCCAGCTTCAGCCCGAGCCTGCCGGTGCCGCTCGCACGCATGCCGTCGGTGGCGCCGCCGATATGGCGCTGCATCGGGCTCTGCGCCACGTAGTCGAGGAATGCCTGCGCGGGTCCGGTCGCTGTACCCTCGATGCGCAGCACGCGGTGGTCGGCGAGCAGCGACGGAATCGCGACCCTGACGTTGCTGACGCGGCTGCCGAGGATGCGGCCGCTGCGGCCGACGATCTCCATGCGCTCGTTCTCGAACAGCAGCTCGCCCTCGATCAGGTCGAGCCTGGGCCAGCCCTGCGTGTAGTCGAGCGTACCCTTCGAGATCTTCGCGGCGATGCGGAACACGCCTTTCTCGCCGCCCGGGAACGGGAAGTCGCGCAGGTCGCCCTTCAGTCGCATGCTCGCCTCGCCCGACACGCCGGATTGCACCGCGTCGGTAAGCCAGCCGCGCGTGCGTGCGCCCATCAGCGCCGCAAGCGGCAGGTATTTGCCGGTGTGCTTGCCGTCCAGCCGCGAGAACTGCGCGGTGAGGTCGATCACGCCCGGTCCTTCGCCGGTGAACGCGTAGGTGCCGAACGCGGATCCCGCCGCGTGCGCGTTGGCGAAGGCGAGGTTGCCCAGGCGCACGTTGACCTGCCCGTCCCCCGTGTGCGTCCAGTCGAGCTGGCCCGACAGCGCATCGAGCGCAATGCGCGGCTCGGGGAACACGCGCGGCATCTCGAGCTCGGCGTCCTGCGCCGACAGCTGCACGCTGCCGCTGCGCTCGGTCGCCTCGACGCTGCCCGACATGCCGGAGAAGCCCGGCAGGCGCCGCCAGGCATTCATCCCCAGGCCGTTGAAGCGCGCGCGCAGCTTGTACGTCGCATCGGGCATCTCGCCCGCCCACTGCAGCGTCACGTCGTGCACGCTGCCCTGCGGCCGCAGGTCGGCGAGCGCCTTGCGCATGTGCGCGGGGAACGGCAGGAACTCGGCCACGTGCGCGAGCGGGGCCAGCTCGATCAGGTTCGCGGTGACATTGCCGCTGGCCGGTTTCCAGCCCTCGACGAACTGGCCCTCGCGACGGTGCGGCGTGTCGCCTTCCACCAGCGCGACGAAACTCGTCGAGCGCATGTCGGGGCCACCCGCAGTGGACAGCGCGAGGTTGCGCGCGCCGAACTCGTAGCCGCGCGGCGTTTCGCGGCCCTGCACGCGACCGCGCACGCTGCGCACCTCCAGCAGCGGCAGGTCGCGCCCCAGCCGCGCCACCACGCCGGTGAGCGCGACGTCGGCGACGGCGCGCGTGAGGCGGCCATTGCCCAGGCTCGCCCACAGCCGCAGCGCTCCCTGGCCCTGGCGCACGTCGGCCGGATAGTCGACCCACGGGCGCCAGCCGGCGAGGTCGGTGTAGCCGAGCTCGGCGTAGACCCTGCCGTTCCATGCCGAAGGCTGCGCGACGCTGGTGCCGTAGATGCGCGCGCGCACGTCCAGCCCGGATCCCAGGTGCAGGGGCGGCCGTGCGGAGATGCCGATGTCGTGCTGGTCGCCGTGGTTGGCGAGGCGGAACTGCAGCGAGGAAAGCGCAAGCGGCGGCGCGCCGCGCAGGTCGTCGGTCCATTCGATCTCGGCATCCCGGATGACGATCTCGCGCTGCCCGAGGATCCAGTCGGTGAGCGCGCCGTCGCCGGGGCCGGAGGCGAGCCTGATGCCGGCGACGTGGATGGTCCCCTGCGCGTCGCGGCGCACCGCCAGGCGCGGGGCATCGATGGTGAACGAGCGCATGCGCAGGTCCATGAACGCGAACGAACGCCACGACACCACGCCTTCGACCCGCGGCAGCACCAGTGCCTCGCGCCCGTCGCGATCATGGATGCGCACGTCGGACAACTCGATCTGCGGCCGCAGCCCGCGCCAGTCCGCCTCGATCGCACCGACGTTCACCTGGAGTCCGACGCCGCGCGACACCGCGGCGACAATGTCCGGCCGGAAGCGTTCGACGTTTGGCAGCGCCCAGTAGCGCAGCACGAGGACGAACAGGGCGAAAACGAAAAAAATGCCCCAGGCGAGCCACTCCAGCGCGCGCAGGACTCCGAATCGCGTCATGCTTTGGGACGGCTCCATGGAACCCGATAGACTGTTTCGATTGTAGATCCAAATGCCCGTTTCCAATAGGAAAACAGACCTCTCGCGGTGCGCGCTGCAGTGGCTTGCCGCGACACCTTCACTACGCTTGGAACGCGATGCGGGCGAAGCGTTCACGCGCGAGGCGATGCACGCTGCGCTGCGCGGCTTCGCGGCTCTGGACGAAGCGTCGGCGAAACACGCGCTGCGCGCGCTGCGCCACCGCGTTCTGTTGCGCGTGATGTCGCGCGACCTCGATGGCGGCGCCGCGCTCGCCGAAGTCTGCGAGACCATGAGCGACCTCGCCGAACTCGAGATCGGCGCCGCGCTTGCCTGGGCCGGGAAGCACCTCGCGCCGCGCTTCGGGCGCTGCAGGGATGCCGCCGGCCGCGAGCTGGAACTCGTCGTCGTCGGCATGGGCAAGCTCGGCGGGCGCGAACTGAACGTCTCCTCCGACATCGACCTGGTGTTCGTCTATGCCGAGGAAGGCGAGACCGACGGCCCGCGGCGGCTGTCTGCCGCCGAGTATTTCGAGCGCGTCGGCAAGCTGTTGATCGGGCTGCTGTCGGAAGTCACCGCCGACGGCTTCGCGTTCCGCGTCGACATGCGCCTGCGCCCGCACGGCGACGCCGGACCGCTCGCGCTGAGCTACGACGCGCTCGAGGCCTACCTGGTCTCGCACGGCCGCGAGTGGGAGCGCTACGCGTGGATCAAGGCGCGCGCGCTGACCGGCGGCCGGCTGGACGAGCTGGCCGCGATCGTGCGCCCGTTCGTGTTCCGCAAGTACCTCGACTACGGCACGCTGGCGGCAATGCGCCGCCTGCACGCAGAAGTGCGGCGCGAGGTCGCGCGGCGCGAGCTTGCCGACCACGTCAAGCTCGGCCCCGGCGGCATCCGCGAGATCGAATTCGTCGCCCAGGCGCTGCAGCTGGTGCGCGGCGGGCGCGACCCCGCGCTCACCGCGCGCCCGACGCTCGAGGTGCTGGCGCTGCTGGGCGAACGCCGGCTGCTGCCTGCGGACGCGGTGGCCGAGCTATCAGCGGCCTACGTGTACCTGAGGAAGGTCGAGCACCGGCTGCAGTACCTGGACGACCGGCAGACGCACGAACTGCCGCAGGACGAAGACGACCGCGCGCGCATCGCCGAGATGGCGGGACACGCGGACTGGACCTCCTTCGCGCGCGAGCTGGAGGCGCACCGTGCCGCGGTGTCGCGGCACTTCCAGGCGGTGTTCGAGGAATCTTCCGTTGCCGATTCACCGCTGGCCGCGGCATGGGAGGGCGGACACGAGGAGCGCACGCGCATCCTCGCCGAAAGCGGCTTTCGCGACGCCGAGGCGTCCTCGCGCCGGCTGGAGGCGGCGCGCACGAGCCAGCGCTACGCCACGCTGCCGGCGGACTCCAGGCGCCGTTTCGACACCCTGGTGCCAGCACTCGCGCAGGCCGCGCGCGGCACGCCGGACCCCGACGCCACGCTGGCGCGCGGCCTGGACCTGATAGAGGCAATCGCGCGCCGCGCCGCCTATCTGGCGCTGCTTGCCGAGAACCCCGCGTCGCTCGAGCGCGTCGCGCGCATCATCGGCGCATCGCCCTGGGCGGCGGATTTCGTCACGCGACACCCGCTGCTGCTGGACGAACTGCTGGACGACCGCGTGCTCTACGCAGCGCCTGACTGGACGGCGTTCCAGGCCGCGCTGGACAGCGTGCTCGCACTGCACGCGGACGACGTCGAGCGGCAGATGAACGTGCTGCGCGAGCAGCACCAGTCGCAGGTGTTCCGGCTGCTCGCGCAGGACCTCGCCGGGCGGCTCACGGTGGAGCGGCTCGCCGACCACCTGTCGGAGCTCGCCGACCGCGTGCTCGCAGTCGCCATGCGCCTTGCGTGGGCGCAGCTGCGCGGCGCGCACCGCGCCGCACCCGCATTCGCGGTGATCGGCTACGGCAAGCTCGGCGGCAAGGAACTCGGCTACGCCTCGGACCTGGACATCGTCTTCCTGTACGACGACCCGGACGAGCGCGCCGAGGAGCTCTATGCACGCTATGCGCAGCGCCTGAACAGCTGGCTCACCACGCGCACGCTGGCGGGCGCGTTGTTCGACACCGACCTCAGGCTGCGCCCGCACGGCGACAAGGGGCTGCTCGCGGTGTCGCTGGAGGGGTTCAGGAGCTACCAGCAGCGCGACGCGTGGGTGTGGGAGCACCAGGCGATCACCCGCGCGCGCTTCTGCGCCGGCGATGCGGCGGTCGGCGCCGCCTTCGAGGCGATCCGCATCGAGGTGCTGACGCGCGAGCGCGACACGGCGAAGCTCGCCGCCGACGTGCTGGCGATGCGCGAGCGCATGCACGCCGCGCACCCGAATCGCAGCGCGCTCTTCGACGTCAAGCACGACCGCGGCGGCATGATCGACGTCGAGTTCATCGTGCAGTACCTGGTACTGGCGCACTCGCACCGTCACCATGCGCTGACCGCGAACCTGGGCAACATCGCGCTGCTCGCCATCGCCGCCGGGCTTGGCCTGGTCCCAGCCGAACTGGCAAGGCGGAACCAGTCCGCCTACCGCGAGCTGCGGCGCATGCAGCACGCGCTGCGCCTCGCCGGCGCGCAGTACGCGCGCGTCGCGCCGGAGGCGGCGCGCGAGCACGCCGACGCGGTCAGGGCGCTGTGGCAGGCCGTGTTCGGCGCCTGATCAGATCGCCTCGCGCGGGGCACGCGGCGCCTGCGGACCGCGCCTCAGCGGGCCGTCCACCTCCGAGGCGAAGCGCGCCAGGGCATCGAGCAGCGCGTCGCGGTTAAGCCGGTACAGCACGCGCTGTCCCTGCCGCTCCGCGGCGACCAGGCCGGCCTGCGCCAGCAGCGCGAGGTGCCGCGACACCGCCGGCGCGCTCATGCCGAAGCGCCCGGCGAGGTCGGCGGTGGACAGCGCGGTCTGCGACAGGAAGGCGAGGATGCGCCGGCGCGGCAGCGATGCCAGCGCGGCGAACACGCGGTCCATATCATTAACAATCATGTTAATAGTATGGCGCATCCGCGCCCGCTGTGGTTAGAATGCCGCATCAACCACCGGAGAAGAAGCTTCATGGCAAAGGCAAAGGCGACGGCCAAGACCCCGCTCTCGATGGCGGACCGCGACGGCTGGATCTGGCACGACGGCAAGCTCGTTCCCTGGCGCTCGGCGACCACGCACGTGCTCACACACTCGTTGCACTACGGCCTCGCGGTGTTCGAGGGCGTGCGCGCCTACAAGACCGTCAGCGGCACGGCGATCTACCGCCTGAAGGAGCACACGCAGCGGCTGATCAACTCGGCGCACATCTACATGATGAAGATCCCGTACACGCGCGAGCAGCTGATGCGGGCGCAGATCGAGGTGGTGCGGGCGAATGGCCACGAGGCCTGCTACATCCGGCCGATCGCGTTCTACGGCTCCGAGAAGATGGGCGTGTCGCCGGTAGGCGCGAAGGTGCACGTGGCGATCGCGGCGTGGCCCTGGGGCGCCTACCTGGGGCCCGAAGCGCTGGAGAAGGGCATCCGCGTGAAGACGGCGTCGTATGCGCGGCACCACGTCAACGTGACGATGGCGCGCTCGAAGATGTCGGGCACCTACCCGAATTCGGTGCTGGCGACGCTGGAAGCCACGATGCACGGCTACGACGAGGGGCTGCTGCTGGACGTCGACGGCTTCGTCGCCGAGGGCGCCGGCGAGAACATCTTCATCGTCAAGGACGGCGTCATCTACGAACCCGAGCTCACCTCTGCGCTCACCGGCATCACGCGCAGCTCGGTGATCGAACTCGCCGAGGGGCTCGGCTACAAGGTCAAGGCCAGGCGCCTGACGCGCGACGACATCTACATCGCCGACGAGGCGTTCTTCACCGGCACCGCGGCCGAGGTCACGCCGATACGCGAGCTCGATTCGCGCACCATCGGCGAGGGCAAGGCCGGCCCGGTCACGAAGAAGCTGCAGAAGGCGTTCTTCAACGTCGTCACCGGCAAGGACGCCAAGCACCGCCACTGGCTGACGCCGGTGCCGATGAAGAAAGGCGGCAAATGAGCCTTCAGGGCGCGGACACGGCGCGCGAGGTGGAGGTCACCGGGAAGGACCTGCCGCTGCACTGCCCGACGCCCTCCGCGCCGCTGTGGGCGCGCCATCCGCGCGTGTTCCTCGACGTCACCGCGACCGGCTCGGCGCTGTGCCCGTACTGCGGCACGCGCTACATCTACAAGGGCGCGGCAGCCGCGGCCCACTGACGGCCCGCGGCGCCCCGCGACACCGCCCTGCGCAGCATCCTCGTCGTCGCCCCCAACTGGATCGGCGACGCGCTTCTCGCGCAGCCGCTCTTCGCGCGCCTGCGCGAGAAGCTGGGCGCGATCCGCATCGACGTGCTGGCGCCGCCGTGGGTCGCGCCGGTGCTGCGCCGCATGCCGGAGGTCGACGCCGTGATCGAGGCGCCGCTGCGCCACGGCGCGCTCGAGCTGAAGGCGCGCTGGCGGCTCGGACGCGGCCTGCGCGGGCGCGGCTACGGCCAGGCAATCGTGCTGCCGAACAGCTGGAAATCCGCACTGGTGCCGTTCTTCGCCGACATCCCGGTACGCAGCGGCTACGTCGGCGAATCGCGCTACGGCCTGCTCAACCTGCTGTACGAGGCGCCGAAGACTCGCGACGGCATGGTGCTGCACTACGCACGGTTGTCCGAGCGTCCGGGGGTAGCGCCTGCAGAGCCGCTGCCCGAGCCGCGGCTCAGGCTCGACGCGGCAGCGGCGCGCGCCACCGCCGCGCGCTTCGGCCTGCCCGCGCGCTACGCGGCATTCTGCCCCGGCGCCGAATATGGCCCGGCCAAGCGCTGGCCGTACTTCCGTGAGCTTGCCGAAGACCACGCACTGCCCGTGGTGCTGGTAGGTTCGGCATCCGACCGCGCCGCCTGCGAAGGCATCCGCGGCACCGACCTCGCAGGCAGGACGACGCTTGACGAGGCGATCGACATCCTCGCCTGCGCCGAATACGTCGTCAGCAACGACTCCGGGCTGATGCACGTCGCCGCGGCGCTCGGCCGGCCGCTGGTGGCGCTGTACGGCTCGTCGAGCCCCGAGCACACGCCGCCGCGCTCGACGCTCGCGCGCGTGCTGTGGCTGCGGCCCGAGTGCAGCCCCTGCTTCGAGCGCACCTGCCCGCTGGGGCATTTCCGCTGCATGCGCGAGCTGGCGCCCGCGCGCGTGCGCGCAGAGATCGAACTGCTAACATCGCCGCCGCAGTGAGCGAACGCATCTACCCGACCTCGCAGGACGCCGAGAACGCCTTCTACGAAGCGCTGGCGCGTGGCGACCTGGCGCTGATGATGTCGGTATGGGCGGACGACGAGGAGATCGTCTGCGTGCACCCGGGCGGTCCGCGCCTGGCCGGACAGGAGCAGGTGCGCGACAGTTGGCGCCGCATGCTCTCGGGCGGCGCCGGCCTGGGCGTGCACATCTCGCATGCCGCGGTGCTCGCGGGCCAGATGGTCGCCGTGCACAGCGTGCAGGAAAACCTCACGCCGCCGGGGGAATCGAAGCCGCACCCGCCGGTGGTCGCGACCAACGTCTACGTACGCACGCCTGCCGGCTGGCGCATGGTGGCGCATCACGCCTCGCCCGCGCCGGGCCAGGCTGAAACGCGGCCGCCGACGCCGACGAAGCCCAAGATCCTCCATTGAGCGAAGACTATCGGGCGCCGTGGTGGCTGCCCGGCGGACACCTGCAGACCATCTACGCCGCGCTGCGGCCGCCGCCGCCGGTGCCGCTGCGCCGCGAGCGCTGGGAAACGCCGGACGGGGACTTCATCGACATCGACTGGGCGGGCGCGCAGGACGCCGGCGAGACGCTGGCGCTGTTCCACGGCCTCGAAGGCAGCTCCGCGAGCCACTACGCGCGCTCGATCGCGCGCGTCGCCTCGGGCGCGGGCTGGCGCGTCGCGATCGTGCATTTTCGCGGCTGCTCGGGTGAACCCAACCGGCTCGCGCGCGCCTACCATTCGGGCGACAGCACCGAGGCCGACTGGATACTGCGCCGCATCGCGGCGGACACACCGGTGTGCGCCGCAGGCGTGTCGCTTGGCGGCAACGTGCTGCTGAAGTGGCTGGGCGAGCATGGCGCGGACGCATCGTGCGTGGTGCGCCGCGCCGCCGCGGTATCGGCACCGATAGACCTCGCCGCCGCCGACCGCGCGCTGTCGCGCGGCTTCTCGCAGGCGGTCTATGCGCGCATGTTCCTGCGCACGCTGCAGCGCAAGTCGCTGGCGAAGCTTTCGCGCCACCCCGGCGTTTTCGACGCCCGCCGCGCGCTGGCCGCGCGCACGCTGTACGAGTTCGACGACGCGGTCACCGCGCCGCTGCACGGCTTCGCCGGCGCGGACGACTACTACGCGCGCTCCTCGGCCGGCCCTGCGCTGCGGCACGTGCGGGTGCCGACGCTGCTGCTGAACGCGCTGAACGACCCGTTCCTGCCGCGCGAGGCGCTGCTGCGCGCTTCCGAGGCCGCCTCGCCGAGCGTCGAGCGCGAGTTCCCGGCAAGCGGCGGGCACGTCGGCTTCCCCGGCCGCGGCGACTGGCTGGCGCGCAGGCTGCTAAGCTTCCTGTCGTCGCCATGACCGGCAAGTAAGCCCCAGATGAAGGTTCCTGCAGAGATATTCCGTGCTTACGACATCCGCGGCGTCGTCGGGCGCACGCTCACCGCCGAGGTCGCGCGCGCTGTCGGCCGCGCGCTGGGTACGCTGTCGCAGGAACGCGGCGCGCGCGCCGTCGTCGTCGGCCGGGACGGTCGCCTGTCCGGGCCGGAACTCGCTGCTGCCTTCGCCGAGGGCGCGGCCGCGTCCGGCGCGGATGTGATCGAACTGGGCATGGTGCCGACGCCGGTGGCCTACTTTGCCGCGCACCACCTCGGCGCCGGCAGCTGCGCGATGATCACCGGCAGCCACAACCCGCCCGAGTACAACGGCATCAAGATGGTTGCCGCCGGCACCACGCTGTCGGGCGCGGCGATCCAGGAACTGCGCCGCCGCATCGAGGCGGACGAACACGCGAGCGGCAGCGGCCGGCGCTCGAGCGCCGACGTGCTCAACGCGTATGTCGAGCGCATCGCCGGCGACATACGCGTGTCGCGCCCGATGCGCATCGCCGTCGATTGCGGCAACGGCGTCGCCGGCATGCTCGCGCCACGCCTGTACCGTCGCCTGGGCTGCGAGGTCGAGGAGCTGTACTGCGACGTCGATGGCACGTTCCCCAACCATCATCCCGATCCCTCGCATCCGGAGAACCTGGTCGACCTCGTCGCCGCGCTGGCGAAGGGCCCGGCCGAGATCGGCCTCGCGTTCGACGGCGACGGCGACCGCCTCGGCGTGGTGACGAAGGACGGCGCGATCATCTATGCCGACCGCCAGTTGATGCTGTACGCCGCCGACGTGCTGTCGCGCAATCCGGGCGCCCAGATCATCTACGACGTGAAATGCACGCGGCTGCTCGGCACGTGGATCGAGAAGCACGGCGGCAGGCCGCTGGTGTCCAAGACCGGGCACTCCTTCGTCAAGGAAAAGCTCGCCGAGACCGGCGCGCCGCTCGCCGGCGAAATGTCCGGTCATACCTTCTTCAAGGAGCGCTGGTACGGCTTCGACGACGCGCTCTATACCGGCGCACGGCTGCTCGAAATCGTGTCGCGTGCGCCGGACGCGAACGCGGTGCTGAAGGCGCTGCCGGACGCGCCCTCCACGCCCGAGCTGCAATGGAAGCTCGCGGAAGGCGAGCCGCACGCGCTGGTGGCGAAGCTGCAGGCATCCCGGCCTTTTCCCGGTGCGACCAGCATCCTCGACATCGACGGCGTGCGCGTCGAATACGCCGACGGCTTCGGCCTCGCGCGCGCCTCGAACACGACACCGGTGATCGTGCTGCGGTTCGAGGGCGACACGCAGGCGGCGCTGGCGCGCATCCAGGAGGAGTTCCGCGCCGCGCTGCAGCCGCTGAAGAAGGACGCGCCGCTACCCTTCTAAGTGCCTAGCGGAAGTCGGGCCCGATCACGTCCAGCGCGTCGGTGATGATGCCGTCCACGCCCCAGGCGATCAGCCGGCGCGCAGCGTCCGCGTCGTTCACCGTCCAGCACACCAGCGCGTAGCCTTCGGCACGCACCTCGGCCGCCTGCTGCGGCGTCAGCAACTGGTGCTTGCAGTGCAGCGATATGCAGCCCAGCCGCTTCATGGTCGCGCGCCAGTCCGGCGGCAGCTCGCGCACGATCCAGCCGCGCGGCAGTTCCGGCGCCGCTTCCTGCGCCGCCTCGAGCGCCTCGATGCGGAACGATGACAACAGGCAGGGCTCGTCCGCGCCGCGCCACAGCGACCGCGCCATGCGCGCAGCGGCAGCGCCGGTGTCGCGCTCGAAGCCCTTCGCCGGCTTGATTTCCGCGTTCGCCCAGATGCCGAGGTCGCGGCACAAGCTGCCCGCGGCCTCGAAGCTCGGCACGCGCTCGCCGCGCCAGCGTTCCCCCTTCCACGCCCCTGCGTCCAGCGCCGCCATTTCCGCATACGGCGTGCGCGACACCTCGCCGCGGCCGCTGGTGGTGCGCTCGAGCGTCTCGTCGTGCATCAGCACGGGAATGCCGTCGCCGGCCAGCATGACGTCGAACTCGACGCCCTTGAAGCCGAGCGAGGCGCCGTGCCGGATCGCGGCCAGCGTGTTCTCGGGCGCGAGCGTGCCGCCGCCCCTGTGCGCGATGCGCGCCGGATACGGCCAGCAGGTCACGCGTCCAGGCGTTTGCCGGTGGACGGGTCGAACAGGTGCATGTGCTCGGCTGAGAAGCGCAGCGGCAGGCGGCCTTCCTTCGCCACCACCGAGGTATGCAGGCGCGCCGCGACCCGCGCGCTCGACTTGTCGGCGCCGAGGTGGCCGTAGACCAGGGAATCCGAGCCAAGCAGCTCGATGAAATCGATGTCCGGGCTGAGCAGGCCTTCGCTCTCGGCGCAGGCTTCGAAGTGCTCGGGCCGCACGCCGAGCAGCACCTCGCGCCCCTCGAGCGCGGGCCTCGCCTCGGGAAGTCGCACGCCCCCCGTGCCGTTGGTGGCGAGCACCTTGCCGGCCTCGGACATGCGTCCGGGAATCAGGTTCATCGGCGGCGAGCCGATGAACCCGGCGACGAAGGTGGTCGCGGGTTTCGTGTACACCTCCAGCGGCGCGCCGATCTGCTCGGTCTTGCCGGCGTTCATGATCAGCATGCGATGCGCGAGCGTCATCGCCTCGACCTGGTCGTGGGTCACGTACAGCGTCGTCGTGCGCAGCCGCTGGTGCAGCGCCTGCAGTTCGCTGCGCATCTGCACGCGCAGCTTGGCGTCGAGGTTCGACAGCGGCTCGTCGAACAGGAATACCTTCGGCTCGCGCACGATGGCCCGGCCCATGGCGACGCGCTGGCGCTGCCCGCCGGACAACTCACGCGGGCGACGGGCGAGCAGCTTCGAGAGCTCGAGAATCTCCGCCGCGCGCTGCACGCGCTGGTCGATGTCCGCCTTGGTCCTGCCGCGGATGCGCAGGCCGTAGGCCATGTTCTCGTACACGCTCATGTGCGGGTAGAGCGCGTAGTTCTGGAACACCATCGCGATGTTGCGGTCCTTGGGTTCGAGGTCGTTCACCACCGTGCCGTCGATCGAGATGTCGCCCGACGTGACCGTTTCGAGGCCCGCCACCATGCGCAGCAGCGTGGACTTTCCGCAGCCCGAGGGCCCGACCATCACCACAAACTCCCCGTCGGCGATGTCCATCGAGATGCCGTTGATGACGTTGACGGCGCCGAAGGACTTGTAGACGTTGCGGATCGATACCGTTGACATTATTTCTCGGTCTCCACGAGGCCCTTGACGAACCACTTCTGCATCAGCAGCACCACCGCCGCCGGGGGCAGCAGCGCCAGGATGGCGGTGGCCATCACCAGGTTCCATTCGTTGGCCGCGTCGCCGCCGACGATCATGCGCTTGATGCCGATTACCGCGGTGTACATGGACTCATCCGTCGTGATCAGCAGCGGCCAGAGGTACTGGTTCCAGCCGTAAATGAACTGGATCACGAACAGCGCCGCCATGGTGGTCTTCGACAGCGGCACCACCACGTCCCACAGGAATCGCATCGGGCCGGCACCGTCCATGCGCGCCGCCTCGGCGAGCTCATCCGGAATGGTCATGAAGAACTGGCGAAACAGGAACGTCGCCGTGGCCGACGCGATCAGTGGCAGCGTCAGGCCCGCGTACGTATTGAGCATGCCGAGGTCGGCGATCACCTGGAAAGTGGGGATGATGCGCACCTCGACGGGCAGCATCAGCGTGATGAAAATCATCCAGAAGAAGAACATCCGCAGCGGGAAGCGGAAATACACGATCGCAAACGACGAGATGATCGAGATGACGATCTTGCCTATGGTGATGCACAGCGCGACCACGGTGCTGTTGAACAGCATCGTCGCCACCGGCGCCTTGGAGCCGGTGCCGGTGCCCGCGAACAGTACCTGCGAGTAGTTCTCTATCAGGCGATCCCCGGGGATCAGCGGCATCGGCGCCACCATGATCTGCTCCAGCGGCAGCGTCGAGGCGACGAAAGTGACGTAGACCGGAAACGCGATCGCGATGACGCCCAGGATCAGGATCCCGTGCGAGAGGACATCGAGCCAGGGCCGCCGCTCTACCATGACGCGTCCATCAGTACTGCACCCGGCGCTCGATGTAGCGGAACTGCACCACCGTGAGCGCGATGACGATGGCCATCAGAATCACCGACTGCGCCGACGAGCCGCCGAGGTCCGCCGCCTTGACGCCGTCGTGATAGACCTTGTAGACGAGGATCGTCGTCGACTGCGCGGGGCCGCCCTGCGTGATCGCATCGATGATGCCGAAGGTGCCGAAGAAGGCGTAGACCACGTTCACCACCAGCAGGAAGAACGCGGTCGGCGACAGCAGCGGGAAGACGATGGTCCAGAAGCGGCGCGACGGCCCCGCGCCGTCGATTGCCGCCGCCTCGAGCAGCGACTTCGGGATCGACTGCAGGCCGGCGAGGAAGAAAAGGAAGTTGTAGCTGATCTGGTTCCATACCGCCGCCATGATCACCAGCAGCATCGCCTGGTTGCCGTCGATGACCCAGTTCCAGTGAATGCCCAGCCAGTGCAGCATGAAGTAGGTGACGATGCCGATCGAAGGCGCGAACATGAACGCGTAAAGCACGCCTGCCACCGCCGCAGCCACCGCGTACGGCCAGATCAGCAGCGTCTTGTAGGCCATGGCGCCGCGCACGACGCGGTCGGCCATCACCGCGAGCAGCAGCGACAGCGCGATGCCGATGCCTGCGACCGCGATGCTGAACACCGCGGTGGTGCGAAACGACGCGACGTAGCTCTGGTCCTTGAACAGCGTGTAGAAGTTCTCCAGGCCGACGAACTGGGTGCGCAGGCCGAAGGCGTCCTGCAACTGGAACGAATACCAGACCGCCTGCGATGCCGGCCAGAAGAAGAACACCACCGTGATGGCGAGCTGCGGCGCCACCAGGACGTACGGCAGCCACGCCGAGCGGAAGACGACCCGCTTTTCCATTCCGCTCGACGGGACTGCGCGGCCGGACTTACTTGTTGGCCTTCTCGAACTGCCTGAGTAGCTCGTTGCCGCGCTTCACCGCTGCATCGAGCGCCGCCTTGGCGCTCTTCTTGCCGGCGAATGCCGCTTCGAGTTCCTCCTCGATGATGGTGCGACCCTGCACGAAGTTGCCGAAGCGCAGACCCTTGGAGTTGGCGGTCGGCGCCTTGTTCGTCAGTTGCAGCACGGCCATGTCTCGGCCCGGATTCTTGTCATAGAAACCGGACTTCTTCGTCAGCTCGTAGGCCGCCAGCGTGATCGGCACGTAGCCGGTCTTGGTGTGCCACTCCATCTGCACCTCGGGCCGCGACAGGAACGTGAAGAACTTGGCCACGCCCTTGTACTCCTCGGCCTTCCGGCCGCTCATCACCCACAGCGACGCCCCGCCGATGATCCCGTTCTGGGGCGCGCCCTTGACGTCGTCGTGGTAGGGCAGCATGTTCAGCTGCCAGTCGGTCTTGCCAGCCTTGATGGTGCCGCCCAGCGCGCCGGCGCTGATGGTCGCCATCGCGCACTCGCCGCTCTGGAACTTGGCATCAGCCTGGTTGGTGCGCCCGGCGTAGGTGAACAGGCCCTTCTTCGCCATGTCCGCGAGCATCTGGATGTGCTTGACGTGGGTCGGCGAATTGATCGTGAACACCGTGTCGAGGCCACCCATGCCGTTCTGCTTGGTGCCGATGGGAATGTTGTGCCAGGCGCTGAAGTTCTCGATGTGCACCCAGGACGGCCAGCCGGTGGTGTAGACGCAGTCCTGGCCCGCGGCCTTGAGTTTCTCTGCGGTCGCGATCAACTGCTTCCAGGTCTTCGGTGCCACCGGCGGCAAGCCCGCCGCCTTGAACTTGTTCCTGTCGATGTAAAACAGCGCGGTCGAGCTGTTGAACGGCAGCGACAGCATGTTGCCCTTGGTATCCGAGTAGTAGCCGGTCACCGTCGGCAGGTAGGCCTTGGGATTGAACGGCTCGCCGGTTTCCTTCATCAACTGGTACACCGGCTTGACCGCGCCCTTGGCAGCCATCATCGTCGCCGTACCCACCTCGAACACCTGCAGGATGTGCGGCGCCTGGCCGGCGCGGAACGCGGCGATCGCCGCTGTCATCGACTCGGGATACGAGCCCTTGTAGGACGTGACGACCTTGTAGTCCTTCTGCTCTGCGTTGAACTGGTTGGCAAGGCCATTGAGGGCCTCGCCCAGCGCGCCGCCCATGGAATGCCACCATTGCACTTCGACCTGCGCGAGCGCAGGCATGCTGAAACAGCCGGCGCTGACCAGCGCGGCCACCATTGACTTGATTTTCATGACCTTCTCCTGGAATGAGTAGTACGTTGCCAAATTAGTATAGCCGCGCAATGTGACATTTGATCCACGTCAGTTGCCTCCCGCTTTCCCGCCCTGGCGGTGGCGCCTGCGCTCCTGCCTGCCTGCCGGCGGCCGGGCGGGCTGGGCACCCCGGTTGGCCAGCTCGAAACCCTTCAGCAGCTCGTTGCCCCGCTCCACCGCCTTGTTCAGCGCGTCCATGGGGGTACGCTTTTCCGCCCACACCGCCTCGAGTTCCTCTTCGATGATGCCCCGGATCTCGAGAAAATGCCCGATGCGTATGCCCTTGGACTCCCGCGTCGGGTTGCGCGCCAGCAACTGCTGCACGGCGACTTCGTGGCCTGGATGCTTGTCGTAGAACCCGGTGCGCTTCATCGCCTCGTAGGCGGCGACCGTGATCGGCACGTATCCGGTGACGTGGCTCCACTCCGCCTGCACCTCGGCCTGCGCGAGGAAGCCGAGAAACTTCCCAACCGCGCGGTACTCGGCCTGGGACTTGCCCGACATCGCCCACAGCCCGGCGCCGCCGATCAGCGTGTTCTGCGGTGCCTCGGCGAAGTCGTCATAGTGCGGCAGCGACGCCACCGCCCAGTCGAACTTCGCGTCTCGCGCGAGGTCGCCCTGGAAGGACGAGGACGCCGCCAGCAGCGCGCATTCGCCCTTCGCGAAGCGCGTCTCCCCGTCGCTGCCGCGCCCGGAATACGTGTAGTAGCCCGCCTTGTGCCATGAGGTCAGCACGGAAAGCCAGCGCATCATCAGCCTGGTATTGAAGGAAAGCCGCGTATCCAGTCCGCCGATGCCGTTGCCCTGCGTGGCGAACTCCTGGTTGTGCCAGGCGCTCATGTTCTCGATCAGCACCCACGAAGGATAGGTAGTGGTGAGCGCGCACTCCTGGCCGGTATCCTTGATCGCGCCCAGCGTTGCCACCATGTCGTACCAGGTCTTCGGCGGCTTGGCCGGGTCGAGCTTCGCCTTGCGGAAGGCGTCGCGGTTGTAATAGAGCACCGGCGTCGAGGTGTTGAAAGGCATTGCCAGCAGCCTGCCCGAGGCATCCGAAAAGTAGCTCGCCACCGCCGGCACGAAGCTCTTCGCGTCCAGGCGCACGCCCGCCTCTGCGAGCACCTGCGCCACCGGCCGCGTGGCACCGCGCGCCGCCATGATGGTCGCGGTGCCGACCTCGAACACCTGCACCAGGTGCGGCGACTTGCCGGTAACGTAGGCCGCGAGCGCCGCAGCGAGCGTCTCCTCGTAGTTGCCCTTGTTGGTGGCAACGACCGCGATGTCCTTCTGCGACGCGTTGAAGCGCGCGACCAGGCTGTCGAGCTCCTTGCCGCTGGCGCCGGACATGGCGTGCCAGAAGTGGATCTCGGTGGCCGCGCTGGCGATGCTTCCGGTGCACAGCAGCGCAAGCAGCGCCCGGGCGAGGATGCGGGTCATGGGGCGGGCAGTATAGCGAAGGCCGGACGCGCTAAACTGAGCAGATCATGCCCGCACTGCACCATTACTCCGCCGCGGAACTGTCCGCGGCTTACGCCAGCCGCGCGCTGTCCCCGGTAGAGGTCGTGCAGGCGGTGCTTGCGCGCATGGCTGCCTGGGAACCGCGCATCCATGCGATGTACCGAGTCGACGCGGAGCGGGCGCTGGCAATCGCCAAGGCTGCGGAATCGCGCTGGCACGCCGGCAATCCCCTGTCGCCGCTGGACGGCGTGCCGGTAACGCTGAAGGACAACCTGGCGACGAAGGGCGATCCGACGCCGGTGGGCACGCGCGCGAACGAGGACCTGCCCGCCTCCGCTGCCGACTGTCCGCCCGCGGCGCGGGTGCGCGAAGCCGGTTGCGTGATCCTCGGCAAGACCACGATGCCGGATTTCGGCATGCTGTCCTCGGGCCTTTCCAGCCTGCACGGCGTCACGCGCAATCCCTGGCGGCTGGACCGAAACACGTCGGGATCGAGTTCCGGCGCCGGCGCCGCCGCCGCCGCCGGCTACGGGCCGCTGCACCTGGGCACCGACATCGGCGGCTCGGTGCGCCTGCCGGCGACGCATTGCGGCATTTTCGCGCTGAAGCCGAGCCTGGGCCGTATCCCGGTGCATCCGCCCTACATCGGTCGCGTCACCGGCCCGATGACGCGCAGCGTGCTGGACGCCGCGCTGCTGATGAACATCGCCGCGCGCCCGGACGCGCGCGATTTCATGAGCCTGCCCTACCAGCCGGTCGACTACGCCAAGGCGCTCGAAGGCACGGATCCGGCCTGGGCGAAGGGCCTGCGCATCGGCCTGCTCGCCGACATGAACGCCGGACTCGCAGTTCATCCCGAAGTGCTCGCCGCGGCCAGGGCCGCTGCCGGCGCCCTCGCGGCGGCGGGCGCCGAAGTGCAGGAAATGAAGAGCTTCCTCGCGCCGGAAATGCTGGACGGCGTCGGCAGGTTTCTCGAGGCGCGCTCGTACAACGATTACATGGCGATGCCGAAGCACCGCCAGGCGAAGGTACTGCCCTTCGTCGTCGAGTGGTGCACCTGGCGCGCGAAGGACTTCTCCGGCCGCGACGTGATGGCGGCCTATGGCTGCTACGTCGCCATGCGCGAGGCCGCGGTGTACGCCTGCGAGCCGTACGACTACGTCATCTCGCCGACCTCGCCGATCCTGCCCTACGAGGCCGAACTCCCCTGCCCCGGGAACGATGCGCACGACGCGCTGCCGCACATCGCCTTCACCGCGCCATGGAACATGTCCGAGCAGCCGGCGGCTTCGCTCAACTGGACCGCGAGCAAGGATGGTTTGCCCATCGGAGTCCAGATCATCGGCCACCGCTTCGACGACGTCGGCGTGCTCAAGCTCGCGCGCGTGCTGGAGCAACTGCGGCCTGCGCAGCGCGCCTGGCCGGAGCCGGGCTAGCCCTCGAACACCGGCCCCAGCGGCCGCAAGCGGATGCCGCGGCGCAGTTTGGTCCACTTGAATTCCGCGGGGTCGGCGAGCGCGGGGCCGGGCGAGCGTACGACCAGCACTTCCTTCGCGATCGGCTGGAAGTCGGCACGGAAATGCACCGAGCTTTTCAGCGCCAGCATGCGCTCGCGCCGCGGCTCGACGCCGACGTGGCGGAACATCTCCTGGTCGGCGGCCTGGCACTTGCGCGACGCGAGCACGACGCGCACGCCGGGCGCGGCGCGGCTGCGCAGCAGCGCCATCGGCCCCAGCGTCATGCGAAAGCCCTTGAACATCGGCCCGCTGCAGGTGAAGCGGCCGTCGCCGAGCTTCTCCACCGTGAACTCGCCCTCGAACGGCGCGTCGCCCGGCACCTGCGAGCGCCCGCCGAGCGAGAACGCCAGCGTCGCGCCTGCGCCCGCCTCGTGCGCGCGCCGGGCAGATTCGCCGTCGACCAGCATGCCTAGCGTCGCCCCTGGCGCGTTCTGCCGCACCAGCGCGGCGAGCAGCCCGGTGGTGTCGCCGTTGCCGCCGGCGCCCGGGTTGTCCTGCGTGTCTGCCATCACCACCGGGCGGCCGGGCTCGCCGCGAGCGCGCGCGCGCGCCACCGCCTCGTCGGCCGAGTGCAGTTCCAGCGCGAAATCCTTTTCCGCGCCGGCAATGCGCTCATGCAGCGCCGCGATCGCGCGTTGCAGCGCCTTCGCGTCCGCGCCGTGGCCGAACACCGCCATGCCGCATTCGGCGAAATCCGCCATCGGGAACCCCGGCGTGAAGCTCAAGGTCACGCCGTGCGTTTGCTCCAGCTCGCCGAGTTCGGCGTAGATGCCCCTGCAGGGATCGATGAACGAGCACTGCGACGGGATGCCGGTAAGGAAGTCGAACACGCGGTGCTCGCCCGCGAGCCTGTGCCCGGCACGCAGCGTCTGCTCGAGCAGGCGCGCGGCGCGCGCGCCGGTGTCGGCCATGTCCACGTGCGGATAGGTGCGGTACGCGACCATGCCGTCGGCGATCGCGGACATCGCGCGCGTGACGTTGGCGTGCAGGTCGAGGCTGGCGACCACAGGCACGCGCGGCCCCAGCGCCGCGCGCACCCGCCGCAGCAGCTCGCCCTCGCCATCGTCGAAGTGCTCGGCCACCATGGCGCCGTGAAGGTCGAGGTACACGCCGTCCAGCGGGCCGGCCGCGGCCAGGCGCGCGATCATCTCGCCGGCGATGCGCTCGTAGGCGTCGCGGGTAACGTGAGCCGACGGGCTAGCCGCCGCCCACGCCGTGCCGACGAGCGCGTGGCCTGAGGCACGCAGCGCCTGGACCGCTCCCGCGGCGGGAATGTTCGCGCCTTCGACGCCGGCAAAGAGGGCGTCGCCGTACTGCACCCCGGGCCAGCCGCCGCCAGCCTCGAAGGCGGCGTAGTCGGCCAGCGCAGGCGCGAAAGTGTTGGTCTCGTGCTGGAAACCGCCGATCGCGATGCGTGCCATGCGCTGCACCCCTGTCCCCTGCCGCAAGGCCGGGGATTCTCGCATGTGCCCAGGCAGGTGCGCCGTGCTTGGCGAAGCTGCGCGCTTCGGCTATCGTGCCTGCAGACATCTTTCAAGGGGGAGATTCGCCATGTTGCACAAGCGCACCATCGCCGGCCTGGTTGCCGGCGCCCTGCTCGGCCTTGCCGGCGCGGCGCAGGCACAAGGGGATGCAAAGACGCTGCGGGTCGTGCCGCACTCCAACCTCGCCATCCTCGACCCGATCTGGACCACCGCATACATGAGCCGCAACCACGGCTACATGATCTACGACACCCTGTTCGGCACCGACGAGAAGAGCCAGATCAAGCCGCAGATGGTGGACACCTGGACGACGAGCGAAGACCGGCGCCTGTGGACCTTCAAGCTGAGGCCGGGCCTGGCGTTCCACGACGGCAAGCCGGTGACAGGCGAGGACGTCGTCGCGTCGATTGCGCGCTGGGGCAAGCGCGACGCCATGGGTTCCGCGCTGATGACCTTCGTCGAGCGCATGGATGCGCCGGCGCCCGATACGTTCCGCATCTTCCTCAGGGAACCCTGCGGCTTCGTGCTGGAAGCGCTGGGCAAGCCCTCGTCGAACGTGCTCTTCATCATGCCCAGGCGCATTGCCGAAACGGATGCGTTCAAGCAGATCGAGGAGCACATCGGTTCCGGGCCCTACGTCTTCAAGCGCGACGAATTCAAGCCCGGCGACAAGGCGGTGTACCTGAAGAACCCGAAGTACGTGCCGAGGAAGGAAGCGCCCTCGGGCAGTGCCGGCGGCAAGCACGTCTACGTCGAGCGCGTCGAGTGGAACCTGGCGCTGCGCGACGCGCAGGCGCAGGTGAACGCGCTGAAGGCGGGCGAAGTCGACATCATCGAGGCGCTGGCGTTCGACCACTACGAGGCGGTGAAGAAGGACGCGAAACTGCAGGTTCCCAACACCGCGCCCGCCGGCCTGCAGTACATGGCGCGCTTCAACCACCTGCACAAGCCCTTCGACAACCCGAAGGTGCGCCAGGCCGTGCTCGCCGCGTTCTCGCAGCGGCCGTTCCTGCAGGCACAGGTGGGCGTGAAGGCGCTGTACCGCACCTGCCCGTCGATGTTCACCTGCGGCACGCCCTACGGCAGCCCATACGGCAGCGACATCCAGTCGAAGTCCAACATGAAGAAGGCGCAGGAGCTGCTGAAGGCCTCGGGCTACGACGGCACGCCCATCGTCCTGATGAAGCCGACCGACCTCGCGTCGATCCAAAAGCTGCCGGACGTCGCCGCGCAACTGCTGCGCCAGGCCGGCTTCAAGGTCGACCTGCAGGCGATGGACTGGCAGTCGCTGGTGGCGCGCCGCGCGAAGAAGGACCCGATCGACAAGGGCGGCTGGCACATGTTCCTCACCGCGTGGCAGGCGCACGACATCTGGAACCCGATCGCCAACGCGGCGCTGGACACGCGCGGCGACAAGTCAGGCTGGTTCGGCTGGGCCAAGGACGACAAGATCGTCGAACTGCGCAACCAGTTCATGCGCGAAACGGATGAAGCGAAGAAGAAGCAGCTCGCCAACGCGATCCAGGCGCGCGCCTTCGAGGTCGGCACCCACGTGCCGCTGGGCGAATACGTGCAGCCGGTGGCGGCGAGGAAGAACATCAGCGGCTTCTTCGTCACCAACGGCAACCTGTACTGGAACCTGAAGAAGAACTAGCCGCTCACAGGGGTACCCAAGGGGGGCGTCACGCCCCCTTTCTTTTCCATGTACAGATTCCTCGCCAGGCGGCTGCTCGCGACGATCCCGGTGCTGCTGATCGTCGCGGTGCTGGTATTCCTGATGCTGCGGCTCACCCCCGGCGACCCGGCGGCGATCCTCGCCGGCGACGCCGCGAATGTGGACCAGATCGCGAGCATCCGCGCCGGGCTGGGCCTGGACCGGCCGATCCCGGTGCAGTTCGGCATCTGGATCGGCAACCTCGTCACCGGCGACCTCGGCGAATCCTTCTATTACAAGACCAAGGTGACGACGCTGATCGGCCAGCGCCTGGAGCCGACGCTGTCGCTCGCGGCGATGACCATCCTGATCGCCGTGCTGGTCGCCGTGCCGCTGGGCGTGCTCGCCGCGTGGCGCCATGGCGGCTGGTTCGACCGCACGCTGATGGGCTTTTCCGTGGTCGGCTTCTCGATCCCGATCTTCGTGCTGGCGTACATACTGATCTGGGCGGTGTCGCTCAAGCTCGGCTGGCTGCCAGTGCAGGGCTACAAGCGCATCGCCGAGGGCTTCGGCCCCTGGCTGCAGCACCTGCTGCTGCCATCTATCACGCTGTCGATCATCTACGTCGCGCTGATCGCGCGCGTCACGCGCGCCTCGGTGCTCGAGACGCTGGGCGAGGACTACATCCGCACCGCGCGCGCCAAGGGGCTGCCCGAATCCCGCGTGCTGGTGCGGCACGCGCTGGCGAACGCCGCGGTGCCGATCGCCACCATCATCGGCATCGGCATCGCGCTGCTGATCGGCGGCGTCGTGGTCACCGAATCGGTGTACGCGATCCCGGGCCTGGGCCGCCTCACGGTGGACGCGGTGCTGGCGCGGGACTTCCCCACCATCCAGGGCGTGATCCTGCTGTTTTCGTTCTTCTACGTCGCGATCAACCTGCTGGTGGACCTGTCCTACGTGTTCTTCGACCCGCGCATCCGCTACTAGCCCATGGCAACGCCCAACGACGCGAACGACGAGGCACTGTCGGCATTGTCGGCATTGTCCGTAGAATCGGCCGCGGTGCTGCGCCAGGAGAGCACCTGGCAGCGCGTGCGCGCCAACCTGTCGGTGCGCCTTGGCGGCTTCACGCTGCTGGTGCTGGTCGCCATCGCGATACTCGCGCCGTGGCTGGGCACGGTGGACCCGACGCTGTTCGACGCCGGCAGCCGCGACCTGCTGCCCGGCAGGCAGGGCGAGATCACCACGCTCGAAGGCGAGATCATCGAGCACAAGTTCCTCATGGGCTCGGATTCCTTCGGCCGCGACATCTACAGCCGCGTCATCTACGGCACGCAGGTGTCGCTGATCGTCGGCGTGTCCACCGCGCTGCTGGCGCTGGCGTTCGGCGTCCTGCTCGGCCTCGCCTCGGGTTACCTGCGCTGGCTGGACGGCATCATGATGCGCGTGATGGACGGCATCATGGCGATCCCGGCGATCCTGATCGCGATCGCGCTGGTGGCGATGTGGAAGGGCAGCCTCGCCACGGTGATCGTCGCCATCGCGGTGCCGGAGATCCCGCGCGTGACGCGGCTGGTGCGTTCGCTCGTGCTGACGATCCGCGAGGAGCCCTATGTCGAGGCGGCGGTGTCGCTGGGCACGCCGGCGTGGCGGATCATGTTCGGCCACATCCTGCCGAACACCATCGCGCCGCTGCTGGTGCAGGGCACCTTCATCTGCGCCGCCGGCATCCTCACCGAGGCGATCCTGTCGTTCCTCGGTGTCGGCCTGCCGCCGGACATCCCCACCTGGGGCAACGTCATGGCCGAAGGCCGCGCGCAGTTCAACCAGTATCCGCACAACATCTTCTTCCCGGGCGTGTTCCTGGCGGTCACGGTGCTGGCGGTGAACATCCTCGGCGACGGGCTGCGCGACACGCTCGACCCGAAGATGGCAAGGCGCGTATGAGCGCAGCCGCGCCGGTGCTCGAGGTCACGGACCTCACCATCGGCCTGCCCTCGGGCGGCGACCGCGCCACCGCGGTGAAGGGGGTGTCGTTCACGGTGAACCGCGGCGAGATCGTCTGCCTGGTCGGCGAATCGGGCTCAGGCAAGTCGGTGATCGCGCAGGGCGTGATGGGCCTGCTGCCGCGCGCGCTCCCGGTCAGCGGCGGACGCATCCTGCTGCAGGGCGAGGACATCACGCACGCCTCGCCTCGCCGGCTGCGCGACCTGCGCGCCACGCGCATGTCGATGATCTTCCAGGAGCCGATGACCGCGCTGAACCCGGTGATGAGCTGCGGCGACCAGATCGACGAGGTGCTGCGCGAACACACCACGCTGGGCGCCGAGGCGCGCGCCAGGCGCGTGCTCGAGGCGATCCGCGAGGTGCTGCTGCCCGAGCCCGAACGCATCGTCGCTTCCTACCCGCACCAGCTATCGGGCGGCCAGCGCCAGCGCATCATGATCGCGATGGCGCTGGTGCTGGAGCCGGCGCTGCTGATCGCCGACGAGCCGACGACGGCGCTCGACGTGACGACGCAGGCGCAGATCCTCAGGCTGGTGCAGGAGCTGCAGGCGCGGCACGGCACCGGCGTATTGTTCATCACGCACGACTTCGGCGTCGTCGCCGAGATCGCGCACCGCGTCGCGGTGCTGCGCCTCGGCGACATGGTCGAGCTCGGCCCCAGGGACGACGTGCTGACGCGGCCGCGGCACGACTACACCCGGATGCTGATCGATTCGGTGCCGACGTTGCGCCCGCACGAGCGCGGCGCGGTCGGCTCGGCGCCGCTGGTACTGCAGACGAAGGGGCTGGCAAAGACCTACGTCGACCGCGGCTGGTTCCACAAGCGCCGCGAAGTGCGCGCCGCCGAGGACGTGACGCTCGAGATCCGCCGCGGCCAGACGCTGGGCATCGTCGGCGAATCCGGCTCCGGCAAGTCTACCGTCGCGCGCTGCATCGTGCGGCTGATCGACCCCAGCGCCGGCGAGGTGCGCCTCGGCGGCGTCGACATCGCCACCATGCGCGCCGGCGAACTGCGGCCCTTGCGGCGCAAGGTGCAGATCGTGTTCCAGGATCCGTACCGCTCGCTCAATCCGCGCCGCACGGTGGGCGAGGCGATCATCGAGGGGCCGATGAACTACGGCCTGACGCGCAGCGCCGCGCTGGAGCGCGCGAAGAGCCTGCTCGAACTCGTGCGCATGGACGCAAGCGTGCTCGGCCGCTACCCGCACCAGTTCTCCGGCGGCCAGCGCCAGCGCCTGTGCATCGCGCGCGCGCTCGCCATGGAGCCGGAGTTGCTGATCGCCGACGAGGCGGTGTCGGCGCTCGACGTGTCGGTGCAGGCGCAGGTGCTGCGGCTGCTCGAGGAGATCCGCGCGCGGCTCGACCTGGCGATGCTGTTCATCACGCACGACCTGCGCGTCGCCTCGCAGGTCTGCGATCACGTCGCCGTAATGTCCCGTGGGCGGGTGGTCGAGTACGGTCCGGCAAACCGCGTGTTCGGCGCGCCGCAGCATGAATACACGCGCGCCCTCTTCGCCGCGGCGCCCGGCCGGCATTTCGAGTTCGGCGCCGCGCCGGCGCCGGCCGGCGCCTGATCCACGCCTATACTTCGGCCCCATGCTGGACGAGAGGATGATCGCGGCGGCGCTCGCGCCGCTGCAGGTGCGCGTGCTGGATGCATGCGAGTCGACCAATGCGCGGCTGCTCGCGGCGGACGATGATCGCCCCGCGCTGCTCATTGCCGACACGCAGACGCACGGCCGCGGCACGCGCGGCCGGCGCTGGCATGGCGCGCCGGGCGCGGGCCTGCTGATGTCGCTGCGCACGCCGGTTGACCGCCCGATGCGGGAGCTCGCCGGCCTGTCGCTCGCCGCCGGCGTCGCGGTGCAGCGCGCGTTGTGCAGCCTCGGCCTTTCGCGCGCGGCGCTGAAGTGGCCGAACGACATCCTCGTCGATGGCGCGAAGCTCGGCGGCATCCTGGTCGAGACGCGCGCGCGCAGCGGCCCTGCCTGCGCCGTGATCGGCTGCGGCATCAACTGGCACGCGGCGCCGCGCGGCCTGCCGCTGCGCATGGCCGCGGCCTGCGTCGCCGACAGCCTGGCGCCGGTGCCGTCCCGGTCCGCCGGCGCCGTCGCCATCGCGCGCGAACTGCTCGCCGCGGTGGCACGCTTCGAGCGCTTCGGGCTCGATGCGTTCCGCACCGACTGGGAGGCTGCGCATGCGCTCAGCGGGCGCCGCGTGCGCGTGAGGATTCCCGGCGGGCGCGTGCTCACCGGCACCGCCGAGGGGCTGGAGCCCGACGGCAGCCTGCGCCTGCGCAACCGGCGCGGCGCGCACGCGGTGGTCTCCGGCACGGTAAGCGCCGCATGAACCTGGTCATCGATGCCGGCAACTCGCGCGTGAAGTGGGGCTGGCACGACGGCGGCGCCTGGAAGAGCGTATCGACGGTGTCGCTGATCGAGTTCGCCGCCGGCGGCCACGACATCAACCCCTTCGCCACTACGCACGCGGACCCGGCAAGCATCGTGATCTCGAACGTCGCCGGCGACGGCGCGCACGAACTGCTGTGCAACTGGACCGGCATCTTCGACGCCGAGCCGCGCTGGGTCAGGGGCATGCCCGAACAGTGCGGCGTGAAGAACCTCTACGAGCGGCCCGAGCAACTCGGCCCCGACCGCTGGGCGGCGCTGATCGCCGCGCGCGCACTGGAGAAATCCGCCTGCCTGGTGGTAAACGCAGGCACCGCGACCACCGCCGACCTGCTGTCGGCGGATGGCGTGTTCCTCGGCGGGCTGATCCTGCCCGGCGTCGACCTGATGCGATTCGTACTGCACGAGCACACCGGCAAGCTGCCCATCCAGGACGGCAACTTCGTGCGTACCCCGCGCAACACGCTGGACGCGATAGAAACCGGCTGCCGCCATGCACAGGCCGGCGCGGTCGAGCGGATGTTTCGCGTCGCCGGCGCCGGGACGCGCTGCATCGTCTCGGGCGGCGCGGGTCAGGCGCTGATCGAACAGCTCGACATTCCCTGCCGCTACTTCGAGAACCTCGTGCTGGAGGGACTCGCGCACATCGCCGGCAGCGCAGGCGCATGAGGCTCGTTTTCCTCCTGCTGGTGCTCGCGAACCTGGCGTTCTTCGCCTGGAGCACGCTCCTGCACGACGCCGACCGGGGTTCCGACCAGAAGCCATTGCGCGCGCAGATCGAGCCCGACAGGATCCGCGTGCTGCCTGCCACGGGCATGGCAGCGGCCACGGCGCCGAAGCCGCAGGCACCGCAGCCCGCTGTTGCCGCCCCGGCGCCTGCTGCTGCGCCCGCCGCAGCCCCGACGCAGGCGGTCGCTGCCTGCATCGAATGGGGCAGTTTCACGCTCACCGCCGCCCCCGCCGCCGAGGCAGCGCTTGCGCCGCTGGCACTGGGCACGCGCCTTGCCAGGCGCCAGGTGGAGGAGACTGCGAACTGGTGGGTCTACATGCCGCCGCAGGGCAATCGCCAGAACGCGCAGAAGAAAGGTGCCGAACTGAAGGCACTTGGCGTCGAGGAATGGTTCATTGTCGCCGACGAGGGCCGCTGGCGCTGGGCGGTGTCGCTGGGCGTGTTCCGCACCGAGGAGTCGGCGCGCAAGTACCTCGATGCGCTGCAGGCGCGCGGCGTGCGCAGCGCGCTGGTCGGCGCGCGCGAAACCCAGGTGCCGAAGGTGTGGCTGCAGGCGCGCGGCGTGGACCCAGCGCAACTGGCGCGCTGGCGCGAGATCGCGCTCGCCTGGCCCGGCGTGGAACTGCGCGACTGCGCCGCCTGAGCGGCTAGCCGATGTTGAACGTGCCGCCGGGCACGTTGCGCGCCACCATCTCCAGCAGCTTGTCGGCGCGCACCGGCTTGGTCAGGTAGCCGACCGCGCCGAGTTGTCGGCCGCGGTCGCCGCCCTCCTCGAAGGACGTGAGGAAGATCACCGGCACCGCGGCAAGGCTGGGGTCGCCGCGCAGCGCTTCGATGAATTCGAAGCCGTCCATGTGCGGCATGTTCACGTCGCTGATGATCAGGTCAGGCGGCTGGCGCAGCGCCATGTAGCCGGCGGCAATCGCGTCTTCCGCGACGCGCACGTCGTAACCCGCGTTCGACAGGTGCAGGCGCAGCAGCTGCCTCAGGCTTTCGTCATCGTCGACTATCAGGATGTTGGCGGCCATGTGGTTCGGGCGAAGCTGCGGGCGGGACTGCGGGCGAAGCGATGGTGCTGCTGGCGTGAATCGAACACGCGACCTCATGATTACGAATCAAGCGCTCTACCAACTGAGCTACAGCAGCGTTTGTCGCGGTGCCGCAAAAGTGCGGATTATACGCTCGCGCACCCGGATTTCCCTCGCCGGCGGCCCGGGGACGGCGAGAAGCGGCGTGAAATAGTTCCTCTATACTCGCGTGGCGCCGCCGTCCAGCCATCGACACCGTCCGCTCGTCGGCTGCGGCACTCCCGGGCGCTCGCGCGCCAACTATCATCCGACGTCACATCGAGGAACGCCCATGAAACAAGCACACGGATTCACGCTGATCGAGGTCATGGTTACCGTGGTCATCGTAGCCATCCTGGCAGCGGTCGCGCTGCCGTCGTATCGCGATTACCTGACGCGCGGCAAGATTACCGAAGCGACGGCGAACCTCTCCGACCTGCGCGTGAAGATGGAGCAGTACTATCAGGACAACCGCCGCTACAGCACCACGGCCGGCGGCGGCACCTGCGGCATCGCCGGCGGCAACACGCCCACGGTGGCGGACGCAAAGTACTTCACCTTCACCTGCGCTTCGTCGGCGGCGAACGCCGCCGGCGACCAGAACTTCGTGCTCAGCGCCGTCGGGGGCATCGCCGGCGGCGACCAGAGCATGGCCGGCTTCACGTTCACGCTGAACCACGCCAGCGCGAAGGCCACCACGGCCGCGCCGGCAGGCTGGGCCGCCGGGACGATGCCCGTCGCATGCTGGATCACGAAGAAGAACGGGGTATGCTGATTCGTCGTCCCGCTCGAGGGTTTTCCCTCATCGAGATCGCGGTCGTTCTCGCCGTCATGGCGATGCTGCTGGCGCTCGGCCTGCCGGCGATGGGCGAGTTCCTGCAGAACTCGCAGATCCGCAGCGGCGCGGAAGCTGCCGTGCAGGGCCTGCAGACGGCGCGCAGCGAAGCGGTGCGCCGCAACATCCCGGTGCGCTTCCAGCTGGTCACCACGCTGGACGCCACCTGCGAGTTGAGCGCGAGCGGCCCGCACTGGGTGGTCAGCCGGAACGACCCTACCGGCGCATGCGACCAGGCTGAGGTCATCGACTTCCTCGAGCCGAACGACACCGCGGTGCCGCAGATCGTGCAGAAGCGCAGCAACGACGACGGCTCGCCCAACGCCGTCTACTCAGGCCTCGACGGCGGAGCGGCCGCCAACAGCATCGTGTTCACCACGCTCGGACGCATGCTGGCCGGCACCGGGCTGGACACCATCGACGTATCCAACCCGGCGGGTGCCTGCCTCCATACTGGCGGCACGCTGCGCTGCCTCCGCGTGGTCGTCTCGACCGGCGGGGACGTGCGCCTCTGCGATCCGTCCGTAACCACCGCAGGAGACACCCGCCGATGCTGAGCACGCTCACCCGCAGGTCCGTGCCTCGTGCCGAGCGCGGCGTGATGCTGATCGAAGCGCTGATCGGCATCCTCATCTTCTCCATTGGCATCCTGGCGCTGATCGCCATGCAGGCGCAGGCCTTCCGGCAGGTGGCCGAGGCGAAATACCGCGCCGATGCGAGCTACCTGGCCAACAGCATCATCGGCCGCATCTGGACCGACCGCGCCAACATCGCGTCGTACGCGCACCGCCCGAACGACACCGCGGGACAGAACTGCCAGCCCACTGGTACGAACTCCAGCTACAACTACATGACCGCGGTCTGGCTGCCCAAGGTGGAAGCGACCCTGCCCGGTGCCAGCGCAAGCCTGCAGCAGGTCAAGGTCGATACCACGACCAACCAGGTGACGGTGTCGGTCTGCTGGGTGAGCCCGCAGGACAACCTGCCGCACCGACACATCGTGACGGCGTACATCAATGTCTAGCCCGCGCGCACCGGCACGCCGCGCGCGCGGCTTCAGCATGATCGAGTTGATGGTCGGCGTGGTCATCGGCCTGATCGGCATCGTCATCATCAGCCAGATGTACGCGGTGTCCGAGGACCGCAAGCGCTCGGCCACCGGCGCGTCCGACACGCAGGTCGCGGGCAACCTGGCCCTGTTCTCGATGGAACGCGCGGCACGCATGGCCGGCTACGGCCTGTCGAGCCAGTTGCTGCTGAACTGCACCACGCTCGCCTACAACAGCGCCCGCCCGACGCCCGCGTTCTCCTTCGTCATCCGCCCGGCCTGGATCGAGAACGGCGCCGCCGGCGCGCCAGACCAGATCACGATCATGGCGAGCGGGGGGTCGGGCGTCGCCACGCTGGACGGCAATGCGCTGAACGGCGCGTCTGCCTCGGGCGATCCGTTTCCGCTGCAATCGGTGGCGGGATTCGTCGTCGGCAGCCTGGTGATCGCCGCCGAGGCGGCCAAGAACTGCACGCTTGCCGAAGTCACCGCGATCCCCGCCGGCACCAACACGCTGCAGCAGGGCGGAACCTTCAGCCAGCCGGGAGGCTCGGGAGTGGACTACACCAGCTCCGCGTTCCTGTTCGGCGCCGGGTTCAAGAACTTCGATGCCGCCAACCCGCACCGCACGCCGTTGTCGATCCAGCGCTTTCGCATCGTCAACGAGACCCTGCGCGCGGAAACACTGATTCCGTACGCGGCCGCCAACGACAGCGACAACGACGGCTTTTCCGATTTCGTCATCGCCAACGGCGTGGTGCAGATGCAGGCGCTGTACGGCCTGGACGACGGCACCGCCGCCGCCGGCCCGAACGACTTCCTGGTCACCAACGCCGTCTACGCGGCCGACGACGGCATCGTCGACCGCTTCACCACAGACACGCCGGCCAGCGCCGCCGCGTGGCGCCAGATGAAGGCGCTCCGCGTCGCCTTCCTGATCCGCATCGGCAAGTGGGAGCGCGAGCAGGTCACCACCACGGCGCCGACCTGGAACGACGGCCTGAGCGCGTTCACGATGTCGAACGCGGCCGACGGCACCGACTGGCGCAACTACCGCTACCGCGTGTACGAGGTGGACATTCCCATGCGCAACCTGTTGTGGACGACGTCATGACCGCGCCGAGGAATCCGCGCCGGCAGGGCGGGATGGTGCTGTTCGTGTCGCTGGTCGTGCTGGTGGCGATGTCGCTGGCCGGCGTCGCGATCATGCGCTCGGTGGACACCGGAAACGTGATCAGCGGCAACCTCGCGTTCAAGTCCAGCATCCTCGGCGCTGCCGACCTGGGCGTCGAGAACGCGCGCACCTGGCTCACCACGACCGGCCAGAACCTCGCCACCGACAACGAGGCGATCGGCTACTACGCCAACTGGGGCGACGCCAGCGGCGAATTCGACGCGCTGGGCGTGACCACCTCGCCGCACGACTGGTCCAATTCCACCTCGACCACCGACGCGCAGGGCAACACCGTGCGCTACGTCGTGCACCGCATGTGCTCGGTGAGCGGCGTCGCCGCGAACGCGGCGCAGTGCACCATGACCAGCGGCACCGGCTCTACCGACAAGTCCTCGTTCGGTTCGATCGACTACAGCCGCACCAAGTTCGGCGAGGGCACCAACGTCTTTTACCGGGTCACCGTCCGGGTCGATGGTCCGAGGCGGACCGTGGGCTACGTACAGGCGATGGTCTACTGAGGTGATACCAGCATGAGTTCCAACATTGGTTTTCGCATGAGCGCCGCCGCGCTGGCGGTACTGGGGGCTTTCGGCGCCACCGGCGACGGCAACGCCCAACCCACCGTGCTTGCCAACGAGCCGCTGTCGACCGGGCTTTCGGCGGTACCGCCGAACATCATGTTCATCATCGACGATTCCGGCTCCATGGCGCGCGAGTACACCCCGGACCACGTCAACGACAGCTATTGCCGCGGCGGCTCGACCTCCGGGCTTTCCTCGTGCGGGCTCGGCGACCCGCTGTATTCCAGCCCGCAGTTCAACGCGCAGTACTACAACCCGAACATCCGCTACCGCGCGCCCTACCATCCAGACGATGTCGGCAAGGCCGAGGACGACAACTCCCGCGTCTACCCGACCTACAACAACGTAGGCTCGAACCAGAAGTGGAACGCGGTCAAGGAAGACCCGTTTGCCAGCAACGGCACCCGCGACCTGCTCACGGAGAACATCGACCGGGTGGCCTGCGGCGAGAGCAGCCCCTCGGAAACCGACAAGCACAGCTCGTCGGTGTGCCGCGAACTGATCGACTACTCGGTGCGGCCTGCGGCCGAGGCAGTGGGGACCGGCACCTACCTGTACCCGAACCCGCGCTTCAACGCCAGCTCCAGCACCACCACCGTGCATTTCGAGCACCGCGTCACGCGCTCGGGCTCGGGCAGCCGGCCGATTCCGCCGTACTTCTACACCATCAGCAAGGTCGAGTGGTGCGAGAAGCGCAATACCTCCAACCCCTCCACCGGCCGCACGCAGAGCAAACACCGCTTCGGCAAGGGTACTTCCAACACCGGCGCGGCGGCCTACGCGACCAACCCCTGCCTGGACCGCAAGGGCTTCATCGGCGGCACCAACTACCGGTACCCGAAGTTCGGTCTGGTCGCGCACAATTCCAACAACGACAACGCGAACCAGAACTCGCACCTCAACAACACCACGGTGATCGGGGTATCGGATTTCGAGGGCATTTCGGGATTCCGCCGCTGGAACATCGTCGACGCAGGCGGCAACACGCTGGCGGCCGGCTACCCGGCCAACAATTTCCAGGGCGCCGGTACCAAGGCGCCGGGCCGCTCCGACTGCGCCGGCGCGGCGTGCACCTACAGCGAGGAGATGACCAACTACGCGAACTGGTACGCCTACTACCGCTCGCGCCTGCAGGCGATGAAATCCGCGGCCAGCCGCGCCTTCGAGTCGCTGTCGACCAATTACCGGGTCGGTTACATCACCATCAACCCGGGCAGCACGGTGCTCTCCAGCCGCTACCTGAAAATCGACAGCTTTACCGGCTCGCATCGCAATGCCTGGTACAGCAAGCTGTTCGCCACCAACACCAGCGGCAGCACGCCGCTGCGCGAGGCGCTGGCGCGCGTCGGCTGGATCTATGCCGGCCAGCTGAATACCGGCCTCACCAGCGGCATCCCGGCGGCAGACGACCCGGTGATCGCCTCCTGCCAGCAGAACTTCGCCATCCTGACCACCGACGGATTCTGGAACGGCAGCGCGGGCCAGCAACTGGACGGCAGCAGCATCGGCGACCAGGACAACGACATCAGCACCGCGCCGCGGCCGTTCTACGACGGCCCGAACTCGAGTAGCCAGACCGCAACCAGCACGCTGTCGGACGTCGCGTTCTACTACTACGTGAACGACCTGCGCACCGGCCTCACGAACGACGTGCCCACCACCGCCAAGGACACCGCGTCGCACCAGCACATGACCACGTTCACGCTGGGCCTCGGTATCGACGGGCGGCTGAAGTACCGCAGCGACTACGAGACCGCGAACAGCGGCGACTACTTCGACATCCGGCAGGGCACGCTGAACTGGCCGAAGCCCCAGTCGGACGCGGATACCGCGGTCGACGACCTCTGGCATGCCGCCGTGAACGGTCGCGGCAAGTACTTCTCGGCGCAGGATCCGTCTGCGCTCGCTTCCGGCCTCGAGGAAGCGCTGACCGAAGTCGGCAGCCGGGTCGGCGCCGGCGCGGCGGCGGCCACGTCCAGCCTGCGGCCCTCCGCGGGCGACCAGCTCGCCTTCACCGCGCAGTACGAGACGGTGAAGTGGCACGGCGACCTTAAGGCGCGCACCATCGACGTCGATACGGCGAGCTCCACTTTCGGCCAGGTGGCCACGCGCGACCTGTGGTCGGCGCAGGCGCTGCTCGACGCCAAGGACTGGACCACGCGCAACATCCTCACCTACGATTCGACGGATACCGTCGGCGACCTGCTGAAGAAGTTCTGCTTCGATGCCGCGGGCGCGGGCTGCACCGGCAACGGCAGCGGCCTCACCGCGGGCGAGAAGGCGTTCTTCAACCCGACGCTGCTCAACCACTACACCAGCTTCACCACGGCGCAGAAGGACGGCGCCAACGGCGGCGTGACCGCCGAGAAGATCGTCAACTACCTGCGCGGGGACCGCTCCAACGAGGGCGTGGGCACCGCGCTGAATCAGTTGTTCCGCGTGCGCGAGCACGTGCTCGGCGACATCGTCAACTCGCAGCCGGTGTACGTGAAGCGGCCGCCGTTCGACTATTCGGACAGCCATTACGCCACCTTCAAGGCGAACAACGCCAACCGCCAGGCGGTGGTGTTCTCCGGCGCCAACGACGGCATGCTGCACGCCTACCAGGTAGACCCGGACGGCAACGCCTATTTCCAGACCGGCGGCTTCGCCACCGTCGCCGAGGGCGACGACACGTTCTCCGCCGGCACCAACGACGGCGGCGGCGAATCGTGGGCCTACGTCCCGGGCATCGTGATGCCGCGGCTCACGCCGCTGGCGAATTCCAGCGCCTTCACGCACCAGTACTTCGTCGACGGCTCGCCGGTCGTGGCCGACGTCTGCACCACGGTGCCCTGCGCCTCGGCGAACGACTGGCGCACGATCCTCGTCTCGGGCCTGAACGGCGGCGGGCGCGGGTACTTCGCGCTGGACATCACCAACCCGGTGAGCCCGAAGGCGCTGTGGGAGTTCTCCACGCTTTCGACCACGCCGTGCCGCACCGATGCCGAGATCAACACGGGCGCCTTCTCGGACGACTGCCACCTCGGCTACACCTACGGCTCGCCGATCATCACCAAGTGGAAGAACACGCTGTCGGGCAACGACGGGCGCTGGGTGGTGTTCGTCACGTCGGGCTACAACAACTACAACCCGGGGGACGGCAGGGGCTACCTGTACATGCTGGACGCGATCACCGGCAAGATCCTCGGCCGCGTCACCACCGGCGTCGGTTCGGGCGGCACCGCCGGCGCGAGCTACACCGACGCCGATCCGAGCGGGCTGGGCAAGATCAACATCTGGCTGGACAACGGCCTGGTCAACAACTCGGGCGAACACGTGTACGGCGGCGACCTGAAGGGGAACCTCTGGCGCTTCAACGTCGGCGGCGCGCCGGCGACCTTCTCGGCGACCAAGATCACCGTCGCGAAGGATGCGGCCAACAACGTGCAGCCGATCACGGTGAGGCCGGAACTCGGCTTCCCGAAGAGCAAGCGCGTGGTCTTCTTCGGCACCGGCAAGTACCTCGGCCAGCCGGACACCACCGACGTCACCCAGCAGACGATCTACGGCATCAAGGATGACCTCTCGGGCACGCTGGTCGATTCCCGGGGTGCGGGCGTCGTCGCCAGGTCGTTCGCGGCCGAAGTGACCCTGCCCGACGGCACGGTTGCGCGCAGCATTGCCAGCGGCGGCACTGCGCTCGACTTCTCGAGCCCCACGCAGTTCGGCTTCCGCATCGACCTGCCGACCGCAGGCGAACGGGTGAACGTCGACCTCGCGCTGCAGGTGGGTACGCTGGTGGTGGCGTCGAACATCCCGAACACCACCGGGTCGTGCTCGGCCGGCGGCGCGGGCTGGGAGAACTACATCAACTTCGAGACCGGCGAGTCGGTCCAGGCAGTGTCTTCCGGCGGCTCGACTGCGGGGGCGAAGAAGTTCTCCAGCGGCCTGATCGTCGGCACGACGATCGTGCAGCTGCCCGGCGGCAAGACGGTCGCGATCACGACCTCCGCCGACACCAAGCAGACCACCAGCGGCATCACCGCCGGAGGCGGCGGCGGTGCCGGGGTCAGCGGCCGCCGCTCTTCGTGGCGCGAGATCATCACGGAATAGAATAGCGGCGCGGGCGGGTCCGCGGACGGGCGGCGAAGGCCGCCCGTTTCTTTTGGACGAACATGAGCGCCACCTTCACGCCGCGGCCGGACCCCTTCCTCGAGCGCATGCTGCAGCAGGCGGTGAAGTTGCACCAGCACGGCGGCCTTGCGCGTGCCGAACTGCTGTACCGCCGGGTGCTCTCCGAGCAGCCGAACCACCCGCACGCGCTGTTCCTGCTCGGCAACATCGCGCTCGCGGCCGGCAAGGCGGCCGAAGCCGAGGGCATGCTGTCCCGTGCGATGATGCTCGCGCCGGGCGACGTGGAGTACGCGATCTGCCTGGGCAACGCGCAGGCCGTGCAGGGACGCTATGCCGCCGCCGCGGTGCACTATCGGCATGCGCTGCGCCTGCAGCCGGGATCACTGGGCGCGCGCTTCAACCTTGCCAATGCCCTGCGCGACGATGGGCGCCTGGACGACGCGCTCGCCGAGTACCGCGAGGTCATCCGCCGCGAGCCGCGCCATGGCCCGGCGCTGAACAACCTGGTCAATGTGCTGCAGGAGCGCGGCGCCGCCGACGAGGCGCTGAAGGAACTCGCCCACTACCTCAGGATCGCACCGGGGGACGCCCGCGCGCACTACAACCGCGGCAACCTGCTTCGCGATCGCGGCGAGACCGAGGCGGCCATGGCCGCGTTCCGCGCCGCGGTGCGCGCGGATCCCCGCTTCGCCGATGCCCACAACAACCTCGCCGTGCTCCTGCTCCAGAACGGGCGCGCCGACGAGGCGCTCGCGCATTTCGGCCGTACGCTGGAGCTCGACCCGACGCAGCGCGAGGCGCTGCTGAACCTCTCGCACATTCACATCCGGCTGGACGAGCCCGCGCTGGCGGTGCGCTACCTGAGGCGGTTCGTCGCGCTGGAGCCCGACCACCACCAGGGGCGGCTGATGCTCGCGCTGCAGTACCTGGCGATGCGGCGGCTGGGCGACGCGCGCGACGAGTTCCGCGTGCTGGTCGAGGCGGCGCCCGGGGACGCGCGCATGCGCGTGAACTACGGCACGGTGCTGCAGGAGCTCGGCGAGCTGGGGCCCGCGATCGAGCAGCTGGAAGAGGCGCTGCGCGCGGATTCGTCGCTGCTCGAGGGTGCGCGATACAACCTCGCGATCGCGCTGCGCCGGGACGAACGCCCCGAAGAAGCGCTGCCGCACCTCGAGGCCGCGGTCGAAGGCAATCCCGGCTCGGCTCGGCTCGCCAACGCGCTGGCGAACGTGATGCTCGACCTGAACCGGCACGACGACGCCATACGCGAGTACCGCCGCGCGATCTCGCTCGACCCCGGCCTCGCGGACGTGCACGTCAACCTGTCGGGCGCGCTCGTCGCGACCGGACGCTTCGGCGAGGGCTGGGACGCGGACCTCGCGCGCTGGCGACTGCCCGAGAACATCGGCCGCCTGCTCGAGTACCCGCAGCGGGCATGGAGCGGCGAGCCGCTGGCGGGCAAGCGCATCCTGGTGTGGACCGAGCAGGCGCCCGGGGACCAGATCATGTTCCTGCACGCGCTGCCGGACCTGCTCGCGCGCGCCGGCAGCGTCGTGCTCGAGTGCAGCGGCAGGCTGCTCCCGCTGCTGCAGCGCTCCTTCCCCGGCGTCGAGATGCATCCGCGCTTCCGCGAGCAGGAGCAGATTCCGCGCCTGCGCGAGCACGACATCGACTACCAGGCGCCGATGTCCGAGCTGCTGCGCCAGTTCCGCCGCAGCTGGGCGGATTTCGCGCCGCACGCGGGCTACCTGCGGGCCGACCCGGTTAAGGTCGCACGCTGGCGCGACCGCCTGGCGGAACTGGGCCCGGGGCTGAAGGTCGGCATCTCGTGGCGCGGCGGTACCGCCGAGACGCACCGCAGGCGGCGCTCGATCCCGCTGCGGCAGTGGGCGCCGCTGCTGCGCACCCCGGGCGCGCGCTTCGTCAGCCTGCAGTACTCCAACGTCCTGCCCGAGCTTGCCGAGCTGCGCGAGCAGGAAGGGCTGGACCTGCCGCACTGGCAGGAGGCGATAGACGACTTCGACCAGACCGCTGGCCTGCTGGCCGCCCTGGACCTGGTGATCAGCGTCCCTACCACCGCGATCCACCTCGCGGGGGCGCTGGCCGTGCCGACCTGGGTGCTGACGCCGCATCGCGCGGGCTTCCGCTACCTGCGCGAAGGCCGCGTCATGCCGTGGTATCCGTCCGTGACGTTGCACCGGCAACCCGACCCCGCCAGCTGGGACGGGCTGTTCGACGAGATCTGCGGCGCGCTGCGCACGCGCATCGGCGGGGCGGTGGCCGCGCCCCGCGCGTAGCCTCAGCGCAGCGAGCGCGACAGCTCGCGCGGCAGCGTGAAGACGACGTGCTCGGTGATTCCCTGGAGCGGCTGCACCTTGCGCGCGCCCAGCTCCATCAGCCGCTCGATCAATTCGTTGACCAGGACCTCGGGCGCGGAGGCGCCGGCGGTGACGCCGACGCGGCGTTTGCCGGCGATCCATTCGGGCTTCAGGTCTGCGGCATTGTCGACCATGTAGGCCTCGACGCCGATGTGCTGCGCCACCTCGCGCAGGCGGTTGGAGTTCGAGCTGTTCGGCGAGCCGACCACGATGACCACGTCGCACTTCGGCGCCATGAACTTCACCGCGTCCTGGCGGTTCTGCGTGGCGTAGCAGATGTCGTCGCGCTTGGGGCCGCGGATGCCGGGGAAACGCGCGCGCAGCGCGGCGACGATCACCTGCGCATCGTCCACCGACAGCGTGGTCTGCGTCACATAGGCAATCTTCGCCGGGTCGCGCACCTGCAGCGCGGCGACATCCTCGACGGTCTCCACGAGGTGCATGCCGGCCTCGGCCTGGCCCATCGTGCCCTCCGCCTCGGGATGGCCGCGGTGGCCGATCATGACGATCTCGTATCCGGCCTTCAGCATCTTGGAAACTTCCACGTGCACCTTCGTCACCAGCGGGCAGGTGGCGTCGAACACCTTCAGGCCGCGCGCCTCGGCCTCGTCGCGCACCGATTTCGCCACGCCATGCGCGCTGAAGATCACCGTGCTGCCGGCGGGAACCTCGGCGAGTTCCTCGACGAATACGGCACCCTTGGCGCGCAGGTCGGCGACGACGAACTTGTTGTGCACGATCTCGTGGCGCACGTAGATCGGCGCACCATGCAACTCCAGCGCGCGCTCGACGATCTCGATTGCGCGCTCGACGCCGGCGCAGAAGCCGCGGGGGTTCGCCAGCAGTACGTCCATGGGCTGCATTCTAGGTCAGCGCGAGCACTTCGACTTCGAAGTGGATACGCCTGCCGGCAAGAGGGTGATTCACCTCGAGTTCCGGCCGCAACGGTCCGAAGGCATCCTCGGGCTCGAGCATGAACACCTGCCGCACGCCCGGCTGCGCCGCCACCAGGCAGCGCTCGAAGCCCGGCGCCAGCTCCCCCTCGCCCACGGCAAGCGTCGCCGGATTGCCGCCGAAAGTGGACAGCACCTCGGTGCCGTCTTCCAGCGCGATGCGGTAGTGCAGCGTGCAGATCATCTTTGCACCAAGCTGTCGACGATGACGATGCCGGCGCCGACCGAGATCGCCGAGTCGGCGACGTTGAACGCCGGCCAGTGCCAGCCGCCGGCATGCAGCAGTACGAAGTCCACCACGTGCCCGTAGGCGATGCGGTCCCAGACGTTGCCGAGCGCGCCGCCAAGGATCAGCGCGAGGCCGGCGCACAGCAGCCTCTTCTCCGGCTCGCGCACCAGCATCGTCGACACCATCACGGCCGCGACCGCCGCGATGCCGATGAAGAACGGCCGCTGCCAGCCGGGTGCGTCGGCGAGGAAGCTGAACGCCGCCCCCTTGTTGAACACCAGCACCAGGTCGAGGAAGGGCGCCAGCGCCACGCGCTCGCCCGGCGCGAGCGACGCCTGCACCAGCCACTTGGACGCCTGGTCGGCGAGCACGACCGCCAGCGCGGCCGCGAACCACGGCCAGGCCCGGCGCATTCCCGCGTGCGCTTCAGGCATGGATGCGCGTCTCGCCCTCGCCGTACAGGTTCTGCACGCAGCGTACGCACAGGGTTTCGTGATCCTTCACCGCGCCCACGTCGGCGCGGTAGTGCCAGCAGCGCTCGCACTTGGCGTGCGCGCTCGGCGTCACCTCGACCGCGGTTTCGCCGCGATGCAGCGTGGCGCGCGAGGTGAGGAAGACGAAGCGCAGCTCGTCGTTCAGCCGCGCCAGCGCGTCATGCAGCTCGCCCGTGGCATGGATGTCGAGTTCCGCCGCCAGCGACGAGCCGACCTGCTTCAGCGCGCGCTTTTCCTCGATCTTCTTCGTCACCACGTCGCGGAAGCCCCTCACGCGATCCCAGGCGTCTATCGCAGCCGGCTCGAGTCCCGACCCGGGAACCGCATGCCAGGTCTCCTCGAACACGCTCGCCTCGCCCCTGCCGGCAAACACCGACCAGGCCTCCTCGGCGGTAAAGCTGAGTACCGGCGCCATCAGGCGCAGCAGGCTTTGCGTGACATGCCACAGCGCGGTCTGCGCAGAGCGCCGCGCGTGGGAGTTTGCCGCGCAGGTGTAGAGCCGGTCCTTCAGCACGTCGAGATAGAACGCGCCCAGGTCCTCGGAGCAGAAGGCCTGCAGCTTCTGCGTGACGAGGTGGAACTGGTAGCGGTCGTAGTCCTGCACTATCGACTGCTGCATGCGTGCCGCCAGCGCCAGCGCGTAGCGGTCCAGCTCCACCATGCGCGCCACCGGCACGGCGTGCTTCGCGGGATCGAAATCGGCGGTGTTGGCGAGCAGGAAGCGCAAGGTGTTGCGGATGCGGCGATAGCTCTCGACGACGCGCTTCAGGATCTCCTGCGAAATCGCGAGCTCGCCGGAATAGTCGGTCGCCGCCACCCACAGCCTGAGGACCTCGGCGCCCAGCGAGTTGGACACTTCCTGCGGCGCCACGGTGTTGCCCTTGGACTTCGACATCTTCTTGCCTTCGCCGTCCACGGTGAAGCCATGGGTCAGCAGCGCCTTGTACGGCGGCACGCCGTTCATCATGCAGGACACCAGCAGCGACGAATGGAACCAGCCGCGGTGCTGGTCCGAACCCTCGAGGTAGAGGTCGGCGGGGAACGCGGTCTGCTCGCGGTGCGAGCCCTTCAGCACCGTGTAGTGCGTCGAGCCTGAATCGAACCAGACATCCAGCGTGTCCTTGACCTTCTCGTACTGCGCCGCGTCGGCGCCGAGCAGTTCATCGGCCTTGAGCGTGTGCCAGGCCTCGATGCCGCCGGTTTCGACGCGCCTGGCGACCGCCTCGAGCAGTTCCAGCGTGCGCGGATGCAGCTTGCCGGATTCGCGGTGGATGAAGAACGGCATCGGCACGCCCCATTGCCGCTGGCGCGACAGCGTCCAGTCCGGCCGGTTGGCGATCATGCCGTGCAGCCTGGCCTTGCCCCAGTCGGGAAAGAACTGCGTATTCTCGATGCCGCGCAGCGCGGTCGCGCGCAGCGGCTCCGCGGGGCGCGCGCCTTCGTAGCCCTCGACCGCGTCCATGCCGGCGAACCACTGCACGGTGGCGCGCAGGATCACCGGCGTCTTGTGCCGCCAGCAGTGCATGTAGCTGTGCACGTACGGCGCGTGCGCAAACAGCACGCCGCGGGCTTCGAGCGCCTTGACGATAAGCGGATTCGCCTTCCAGATCGACAGGCCGCCGAATTCCGGCAGCGACGCGACATAGCGCCCGTCGCCCATCACCGGCGTGAGGATCTCGTCGTCCTTCATGCCGTTGCGGCGGCAGGAGTCGAAGTCCTCGACGCCGTAGGCCGGCGCCGAGTGCACGATGCCGGTACCGGCGTCGAGCGTGACGTAGTCGCCCAGGTACACCGGTGAAGTGCGCTCGTACAGCGGGTGGCGGAAGCGGATGTGCTCGAGCGCCGCGCCCTTGCACGCGGCAAGCGTCGTGCCCGCAAGCCCGTAGCGCGCGAGGCAAGCTTCCTGCAGGTCTGCGGCGAGCAGCAGCAGCCCGCGCGCGGTGTCGACCAGGTGGTAGTCGAACTCAGCATGCACGTTGAGCGCCTGGTTGCCGGGAATGGTCCACGGCGTGGTGGTCCAGATCACCGCGTAGCCGGGCTTGTCGGGCAGCTTCGGCAGGCCGAAGGCGCGCGCGAGCTTCTCCGGCTCTGCAAAGGCGAAGCCGACGTCGATCGCCGGATCCTTGCGATCCTCATACTCGACCTCGGCCTCGGCGAGCGCCGAGCCGCAGTCGAAGCACCAGTTCACCGGCTTGAGGCCGCGGTAGACGTAGCCTTTCGCCAGCAGCATGCCGAGCGCGCGGATTTCGTCGGCCTCGTTCTTCGGCGCCATCGTCAGGTACGGGTTGTCCCAGTCGCCGAGTACCCCCAAGCGCTGGAAATCGACCTTCTGCCGCTCGATCTGCTCGGTGGCGTAGGCACGGCAAAGCCGCAGCGTCTCCTCGGCCGGCAGGTTCTTGCCGTGCTTCTTCTCGATCTGCACCTCGATCGGCATGCCGTGGCAGTCCCAGCCCGGCACGTAGGGCGCGTCGAAGCCCGCAAGCATGCGCGACTTGACGATGATGTCCTTGAGGATCTTGTTCACCGCGTGGCCGATGTGGATGTCGCCGTTCGCATACGGCGGGCCGTCGTGCAGCACGAAGCGCGGCCGGCCCTTCGCGGCCGCGCGCAGGCGCCGGTAGACACCCTTGTCCTGCCACTGCTTCACCCACTGCGGTTCGCGCTTCGCGAGGTCGCCTCGCATGGGGAACGGCGTATCGGGGAGATTCAGCGTCTTCTTGTAATCAGCCATGCTTGGCGAACCATTCCTTTGCAAGTTCCACGTCCCGCGCGATGGCGTCGCGCAACGCATCCAGCCCGTCGTACTTCTCCTCGGCGCGCAGGCGCTCGATGAAGCGCACACGCAGGTGCCTGCCGTACATGTCCCGGTCGACGCCGAACAGGTGCGCTTCCAGCAGCGGCACCGGCACCTCGTTCACCGTCGGCCTGCGCCCCACGCTGGCGACGCCGCGCCAGCGCTCGCGCGTCGCTTCATCCGTCGCCTCGACGACGAAGATCCCCGCCACCGGCGGCGCCTTGCGCAGCGCGATGTTCGCGGTCGGGAAGCCAAGCTGCCGTCCCAGCTTCGCACCATGCGCGACGCGGCCCGAGATCGTATAGGGCCGGCCGAGCAGGCCTTCCGCGCGCGCCAGGTCGCCTGTGCGCAACGCCTCGCGCACCGCGGAACTCGACACACGCGCGCCGCCGTGGTTCACGTCGGGCATCGCTTCGACCTCGAAGCCGAGGCCTGACGCCAGTGCTTCGAGCAGCGCGAAGTCTCCGCTGCGCCTGGCGCCGAAGCGGAAATCGCGCCCCACCAGCAGCCAGCGCGCGCCCAGCCCGGCGACGAGGAAATCCTCGACGAAGCGCCGTGCGCTCATCGCCGCGAGCCGGGCGTCGAATCGCGCGACATGCACGCGGTCCATGCCGGCCTCGGCCAGCAGCTCGAGCTTGTCCCGCATGCGCGTGATCCGCGTCGGTGCGCTGTCGGGCGAGAAAAACTCGCGCGGATGCGGCTCGAAGGTCAGCACGCAGGCCGGCATCCCCACGCCCCCGGCGTGTCGCACCACGCGCGACAGCATCTCCCGGTGGCCGCGATGCAGGCCATCGAAATTTCCCACTGTCCAAGCCGAGGGTTCCGGGGTTCCGGGGTGACTGCCGTGCGTGACGACCATCTGCGCGCTAAAATGCTGAATTATAGCGGGTTTCCTTCATTCCCCGGAACCGGAGGCGGCAGCCATGCGATCCCTCGAAGAGCAGATGTCCACCTACGCGGCCTACCATCAGGACACACGCAACAAAGCGACGCATTTCGTCGGCGTGCCGATGATCGTGTTCGCGCTGATGATCGCGCTCGGCTGGCTGCGCGCGGACATCGGCGGCTTCGCGCTCAGCGCCGCACTCGTGGTGTCAGCGGCGCTGGTGATCTACTACCTGCTGCTCGACGTGCCGCTGGGGATCGCGATGGGTGCGGTGTTCGCCGCGCTCCTGTGGGCGGCGGAGCCGCTGGCGCGTGCGCCGTTCGCAACCGGCCTGGCATGGTTCCTTGTCTTCTTCGTCGGCGGCTGGGCGCTGCAACTGCTCGGCCACGTGTTCGAGGGCCGCAAGCCGGCGCTGGTGGACAACCTGTTCCAGATCTTCGTCGCGCCGATCTTCCTCGCCGCGGAAGGGTTCTTCTCCCTCGGCTACAAGCCCGGACTGCACGCCGCGGTGCAGAAACGCGCTCTGGAAATGCGCGCCGCTGCCGGCATCGGGCCTGCCGGCGCCGCCGACGCGGCCGGCTAGCGCCGCTTCGCCAGCCAGGATCCGAAGCCGCGCTTCGCGTTGGCGCGGATCTTCGCCTGGAAGAAAGGCGTCCAGCCGAGCAGCACGCCGGCCGGGCCGAAGGCCATGCGCGACCATCGATAGAGATCGAAATGGTCGTCGTGGCGCACGATCAGGCCATCGCGGAAGCGGAAGCGCGCATCGATCACGTTGTGCACGCGCCGGCCGGTGTGCGTGAACGTGTAGGTCGCCTCCCAGCGCGCGCTGCCCTCGCCCGCATCGGCGCTGACGCCGCTGCACGAGATCGCCAGGTCCTTCGCGCGCGAGCACAGCATCGCCCACATTTCGCCGGCGTGTTCGCCGCTCAGCTCGCCGAATACCGGGTCGGAGAACACCACCTCCGGGTGGTAGCAGGCGCGCATCGCCGCGGCATCGCGGCGCGCGAATGCGGCGTAGAACGCCGTGATCAGTTCAGCTTCGCGCATCGCTCCGCCAGTTCGATTATCCTCGCGCGCATCTCTTCCGCATCCGGCGCCTCGGGTTCGCGTTCGACATAGTCGCGGATGTCCTGCAGCGCAGGACGCCAGCATTCCAGGCGGTAGTAGACCATGCCGCGGTCGCGCCGCTCGGCGTTGGCCTCGGGCGCGACGATGAGCATCCGGTCGAGCACCTGCAGCAGACGCTCCGGTTCGTCCTTCTCGCGATGTATGCCCTTCAGGTTCCGCAGCAGCCGCCCGAGGATCTGCCGGTTCGTCGCCGGCTCGAGGAACTGGTCCAGCGGCAACTGTTCGGGCGGCACGCTGCCGGTGGCGCCGCGCGGCACCACGCGCTTGAGGCGATCGCGCAGCTCGTCCTCGGACTGCGGCACGCCGCCGGCGAACGGATCCAGCACCAGCATGCCGCGGCGCATGCGAACGCGGACGAGGAAGTGCCCGGGAAACGACACCCCCTCCACCGGCAGCCCGACGCGGCGGCCGACCTCCATGTACAGCACCGCCAGCGTGATCGGAATGCCGGTCCTGCGCTCGATCACGTCGTTCAGGTAGCTGTTGCGCGGATCGTAGTAGTCGTCGGTATTGCCCCAGTAGCCGAGGTCCTCGTAGAGGAACTGGTTGAGCGCGATCACCTTCTCTTCGGCCGCGCCCGCCTGCGGCAGGCGCGCGCGCAGCCGCGCCGCCATGCGCTCCAGCTCGGCCAGGTAGTGCTCGATGTCGAGCGCCGGGTAGGCGTCCTGCGCCACCAGCAGGCACGCGCGCGCGAGGTCGATCCTGTCGTCCGCGCCGCGCATCAGCTCCTCGAACGGGCCCAGCGCCACCATCAGGCGGACGACCTCGAAAAGTCTCGCGGGCGAAAACCGAACGCGAGCAGCGTCGCGCCGTAGACCGCGACGCCCAGCACCACGAGCGCCGCGAGCCCGGCAACGCGATGCTGCCAGCCGGCTGCGAACCACCAGCCCGCCTCGCCCATGGCGTAGCGCAGCGCCAGCCCCATCAGCGCCACGGCGACGAGGATCTTCAGCGTGAACATGCCCCACCCTGCCTGCGGCGCGTAGATCGCGTGCTTGCGCAGGTAGCGGTACAGCAGCCCGGCATTGAGGCAGGCACCCAGGCCGATCGCGAGCGCCAGCCCCGCATGCGCGAGCGGGCCGACGAACAGCAGGTTCATCACCTGCGTCGCCACCAGCGTCAGCACGCCGATCTTCACCGGCGTCACCACGTTCTGGCGCGCATAAAAGCCCGGCGCGAGGATTTTCACCAGGATCATGCCGACCAGGCCAACGCTGTAGGCCACCAGCGCGCGCTCGGTCATCGCCGCGTCCTCGACGCTGAAGCGCCCATAGTGGAACAGCGTAGCGATGAGCGGCGTCGCGATCGCGGCGAGCGCGGCCGCCGCCGGCACCGCGAGCAGCAGCGTCATGCGCAGCCCCCAGTCGAGCAGCTTGCCGTATTCCTCGACCGCGCCCGACGAGTGGTACTTCGACAGGCTGGGGAGCAGGATGGTGCCGACCGCGACGCCGAGCACCCCGGCCGGGAATTCCATCAGCCGGTCTGCATAGTAGAGCCACGACACGCTGCCGGTGACGAGGAACGAGGCGAATACCATGTTGAGCAGCAGGGACACCTGCGCCACCGATACGCCGAACACCGCCGGCGCCATCAGCGTCAGCACGCGCCGCATGCCGGGGTGACGGAAATCCAGCCGCCAGCGCGGCACCAGGCCGAGCCGCGCGAGGAACGGCAGTTGCAGCGCGAGTTGCAGCACGCCGCCGGCGAACACCGCCCATGCCAGCGCCTTGATCGGCGGATCGGCGTATGGCGCGCCGAAGGCGGCGGCGACGATGAACGACACGTTCAGCAGCACCGGCGTGAAGGCCGGCACGGCGAAGCGGCTCCAGGTATTCAGCACCCCCGCCGCGAGCGCGACGAGAGAGATGAAGAGCACGTACGGAAACGTGATCCGAAGCAGCGCCACGGTCAGCTCGAACTTCTGTGCGTCAGCGGCGAATCCGGGCGCCGACAGGTAGATGATGAAGGGCGCCGCGGCGATGCCGAGCGCAGTGGCTGCGAGCAGCGCGACGAACAGCACCGTGGACACGGTATCGATCAGCGAGCGCGTTTCCTCCGCCGTCTGCCGGGTCTTGTACTCGGACAGGATGGGGACGAAAGCCTGCGAGAACGCGCCTTCGGCAAACAGGCGGCGCAGCAGGTTGGGAATCTTGAAGGCGACGAAGAACGCATCGGTGGCCAGCCCCGCGCCGAACGTCCGCGCGATCAGGAAGTCGCGCGCGTAGCCCAGTACCCGCGACAGGAACGTCATGCTGCTGACCGTGGCCAGCGCCCGCACCAGGTTCATGCCGCTGCTCCGGCGCGCGGGTTCATGCTAGAATTCGCGCCTTTTCAAGCACCTGGGTTACTCATGGCCAACACCAAATCCGCCCGCAGGTCGGCCCGCAAGTCGGTAGAGCGTCGTACGCACAACGTCGCGCTGCGCACTTCGCTGCGCACCGCGGTAAAGAACGTCGAGAAGGCGATCGCCGCCGGCAAGAAAGACGCCGCCGAGGCCGCGCTGCAGAAGTCGCGCAGCACCATCGACCGCGTGGCCGCCAAAGGCGTCGTCCACCGCAACACCGCAGCCCGCTACAAGAGCCGCCTCGCGCACGCCATCAAGGCGATGCAGTAGCACTGCTAGTCGGTATCCCCGGCGCGCTGCAGCTTCGCCAGTTCGGTGCGCCCGGGAACCCTGCCATCGCGCACCTTCAGCGCGTTGTCCTTCGCAAAGCTGAGCAGGAAACGATAGGCCATCGGCTCGAGGTCCTCGAGCCGCCTGTCGACGACCACGCAGCGCATGCCGCTCGCCGTGACCGGGTGCACGTAGGGCGAATACTGCATGCGGTGGTCGCCCCCGAACGCCGCCATCACGCCGCATAGCCGCTCCGCCCAGTCGCTGGGACGAAAAGGCTTGCCGTCCGCGGTGACGCCCTGGATGACGAATTCGATGGCCTCGACGTCTGCAGCACTCTCGGACATGGCGCGCGGATTATAGTCCGAGGGGCATTTTTCCCTATGATAATATTCCGCGAACGGCGGCAGTTGCCGCCGTTTTTCATTGGAGAAGCCGGCATGTCGCACGTCATGAACACCTACGCCCGGCAGCCGGTTGCGTTCGTGCGAGGCGAAGGCGTCTGGCTGTGGGACGAGGACGGAAAGAAGTACCTCGACGCGCTCGCGGGGATCGCCGTCAACACGCTCGGCTACAACCATCCGGTGCTGGTGCGCGCGATCGCCGAGCAGGCCGCGCGGGTGATCCACACCTCCAACCTCTTCCGCATCCCGGCGCAGGAGCGCGCCGCGGACCTGCTCGCCGAGATCACCGGACTGGACGAGATCTTCTTCTGCAATTCCGGGCTCGAGGCGAACGAGTGCGCGATCAAGCTGGCGCGGCTCTACGGCCACCAGCGGGGCGTCGCCGAGCCCCACATCGTCGTCATGGAGAACGCCTTCCACGGCCGCTCGCTGGCGACCCTGTCGGCGACCGGCAGCCGCAAGGTGCAGGCGGGCTTCGAGCCCCTGGTGCCCGGCTTCGTGCGCGTGCCGCTGAACGACCTGGATGCAGTGCGCGCGGTCGCCGAGCGCGACAAGAACGTGGTCGCGGTGCTGATCGAACCGATCCAGGGCGAAGGCGGCATCAATGTGTCGCGCCTGGAGTACCTGCGCGGCCTGTACGAGCTGTGCCAGAAGAACGAGTGGCTGTTCATTTCCGACGAGATCCAGTGCGGTCTCGGTCGCACCGGCAAGTGGTTCGTCTACCAGCACGCCGGCTTCCTGCCGGACGTGGTGCCGCTCGCCAAGGGCCTTGCCGGCGGGCTGCCGGTCGGCGCCTGCGTCGCCGGCGGACGCGCCAAGGGCGTGTTCAAGCCCGGCAACCACGGCAGCACCTTCGGCGGCGGACCGCTGGTGATGACGGCGCTCGTTGCCACGCTGGAAACGATGATGAGGGACGGGCTGCTGGCCAATGCGGAGAAGGTCGGCAGGGTGATCCACGACGGCCTCGCCACCGCGCTGGCAGGCGTTGCCGGCGTGCGCGAGATCCGCGGCATGGGGCTGATGATCGGCGTCGAGCTCGACCGCCCATGCACCGAGATCGTGAAGATCGCGCTCGAGCGCGGCCTGGTGCTGAACGTGACGCACGACAACGTGATCCGGCTGCTGCCGCCGCTGGTGATGAACGAGGCCGAAGGAAAGCAGCTGGTCGGCATCCTGGCGCCCATCGTCACCGGGTTCCTCGCCGCCGGCAGCGCCAGGAGTGCGGCGGCGCGCTGACGCCTGCCGGGTGCATCTCCATGGCACTGCGCCATTTCCTGCAGTTCAACGACCTCTCCGCCAAGGAGCTGGAGTACGTCTACCAGCGCACGCGCTGGATCAAGGACAAGTTCAAGCGCTACAAGCGCTACTGGCCGCTGGCCGACCGCACGCTGGCGATGATTTTCGAGAAGCAGAGTACGCGCACGCGGCTCTCCTTCGAGGCCGGCATGCACCAGTTGGGCGGCGCGGCGATCTTCCTCAGCACGCGCGATTCCCAACTGGGCCGCGGCGAGCCGGTGGAGGATGCGGCGCAGGTAATCTCTCGCATGTGCGACATCGTCATGATCCGCACCTTCGAGCAGGACGTGATCAGGCGCTTCGCCGGGCACTCGCGCGTGCCGGTGATAAACGGCCTGACGAACGAATATCACCCATGCCAGATCCTCGCCGACATCTACACCTACATCGAGCACCGCGGCCCGATCAAGGGCGGGACGGTTGCCTGGATCGGCGACTCGAACAACGTCTGCAACACCTGGCTGCAGGCCGCCGAGGTGCTGGACTTCAACGTGCATGTGTCGACACCGCCCGGCTACGAGGTGGAACCCGAGCGCGCGGGACTTTACGGCACCGACCACTACGAGGAGTTCAAGGATCCGATGGATGCGGTCAAGGGTGCCGACCTGGTGACCACCGATGTGTGGACTTCGATGGGCTTCGAGGCCGAGAACGCGGCGAGGAGGAAGGCGTTCGAGGACTGGAAGGTCGACGGCGAGATGATGAAGGCGGCGAAGAAGAAGGCGATCTTCATGCACTGCCTGCCCGCGCATCGCGGCGAGGAGGTCGACGCCGACGTCATAGACGGCCCGCAGAGCGTGGTCTGGGACGAGGCGGAAAACCGCCTGCACACCCAGAAGGCGCTGATGGAGTACCTGCTGCTGGGCCGGATGACCCGCCGAAAGTGAAGCCTTAGCGCCCCGGCTTCGTCCTGTCGCCGGCACCAAGCAGCGGCACGCCGCCGGCTTTCGAATCCCCGAGCAGACCCGCCTCGCCGTAGACCCGCAGCTTGTCGCGCGTGTCGATGATGTCCAGGTTGCGCATCGTGAGCTGGCCGATGCGGTCGCCCGGAGTGAAGAACACTTCCTCGCCCTTCTCCATCGTCAGCCGCTCGGGCTTGTAGGTCAGGTTGGGGCTGGTCGTGTCGAGGATCGAGTAGTCGTTGCCGCGACGCAGCTCGAGCGTCACCTCGCCGCTGACCGCCTTCGCCACCCAGCGCTGCGCGGTCTCGCGCAGCATCATGGTCTGCGGGTCGAACCAGCGCCCCTGGTACAGCAGCCGTCCGAGCCGCCTGCCGTTGTTGCGGTACTGCTCGATGGTGTCCTCGTTGTGGATGCCGGTGACGAGGCGCTCGTAGGCGACGTGCAGCAGCGCCATGCCGGGCGCCTCGTAAATGCCGCGGCTCTTCGCCTCGATGATGCGGTTCTCGATCTGGTCGCACATGCCGAGGCCATGCCGCCCGCCGATCGCATTCGCCTCGGTGAACAGCGCGACGGCGTCCGTATAGCTCTGGCCGTTCAGCGCGACCGGCATGCCCTCGTCGAAGCGCACCGAAACCTTCTCGGCCTTCACCGCCACGTCCTCGCGCCAGAACGCGACGCCCATGATCGGCTTGACGATGGAAAGGCCCTTATCGAGGAACTCCAGGTCCTTCGCCTCGTGCGTGGCACCGAGGATGTTCGAGTCGGTCGAGTACGCCTTCTCCGCGCTCATCCTGTAGTCGAACCCCGCGGCGGCCATGTACGCGGACATCTCCTTCCTGCCGCCGAGCTCGTCGATGAAGCGCTGGTCGAGCCAGGGCTTGTAGATCCTGAGCGATGGATTGGCGAGCAGGCCGTAGCGGTAGAAGCGCTCGATGTCGTTGCCCTTGTAGGTGCTGCCGTCGCTCCAGATGCCTACGCCGTCCTCGCGCATGGCGACGACGAGCATCGTGCCGGTAACCGCGCGGCCGAGCGGCGTGGTGTTGAAGTACGTCGCGCCGCCGGTGGAAATGTGGAACGCGCCGCACTGGATCGCGGCGATGCCCTCGGCAACGAGCTGGGGACGGCACTCGACGAGGCGCGCGCGTTCTGCGCCATAGGCCAGCGCCTTCCTCGGGATCTCCTCGTAGTCGGACTCGTCGGGCTGGCCGAGATTCGCGGTATACGCATACGGGATCGCGCCCTTCGCGCGCATCCAGTGCACCGCGGCGCTGGTATCAAGCCCGCCGGAGAATGCAATGCCGACCTTCTCGCCTGCGGGGAGCGTGCTGAGAATCGTCGTCACTGCCGGCGCTCCTGAAAAGCCGTGATGATACGTGATCCTGCGACGGGGATAGAATGCACGCCATGCGCACCCTGACGATGGGAATTGCCGCAATACTGGCCGCCGTCTCGATGCAAGCCACCGCGACGCCCTTCACCGTGTCGATCGGCGGCGAGCGCGTGGTGATGAGCGCGATCCCCGGCATGACCGACGCGCTGCCCTCGGGCTCGCCCCGGCTGCTGGAGCTTGCCGAGTCGCTGACCTCCGCGTCCAACCGCATCCTGCTGTTCGCACTCACCGATGCGGACATGCGCCGCTTTACGCTGGGCGAACAGGCCGAACTGAAGCGCTACATGCTCGCGGTGACGCCCGGGTACCTCGAGCACGAGCGCGTCAGCGCCGCGCAGTTCAAGGTCCTGATCGACGACGCGCAACGCGACAGCGGCGTCCCGGGCGAGATCGCCGATTACCGCAAATACCTGGAGGATCGCCCGCAGAACCGCATCAGCGCGCTGGCGCAGCTCGCAAGCGCCGATGACACCTACAGCGTGCTGCTCGGCATCCGGGTGTCGGAAGGCGGCTGGCTGGAGAAGCCGCAGTACCTGATCTCGTCCAACACCCTGATGCTGGTGCGCAACAAGGCGCTCAGCCTGTCAATCTACTCGACCTACGATACGCCGCAGGACGTCGAGTGGATCCGCTTCGCAACCGGGCGCTGGATCGAGACCCTGAAAAAGCTGAACAGCCGCTAGTCGAGCTTGATGTTTGCCGCTGCGACCGCCTTGGCGAACATCTCGCGCTGGTCCTTCCAGAACACCGCGAACTGCTCCTGAGTCATCGGCGCCGGCGTCATCGAGCGCGAGCGCAGCTGCTCCTGCACGTCCGGCGAGTTGAGCGCCTTCACCATCTCGGCATTCAGCTTCGCCTGGATGGGCTTGGGCGTGGCCGAGGGCGCGAACATCGCGAACCATGCCACCACCTCGAAGCCGGGAAGGCCGGACTCCTGGAGCGTCGGCACGTCGGGCAGCAGCGGCTGGCGTTCTTTCGACGTCACCGCGAGCGCCTTCAGCCTGCCGCCCTTGATGTGCGAGATCGCCGCGCTGAGGTTTTCGAACAGGATCTGCACCTGGCCGCCGATCACCGAGGTCGTCGCCGGGGCGCTGCCCTTGAACGGCACGTGCAGCAGGTCGATGCCGGCCGCCTGCTTGAAGATCTCGCCCGACAGGTGGATCGAGGTTCCGGTGCCGGCGGATGCGAATGCCAGCTTGCCGGGATTTTTCTTCGCGAACGCGATCAGTTCCTTGACGTTATTGGACGGATCGGACGGATTCACCGCCAGCACGTTCGCCACCTTGGCGATCGGCGTCAGCGGGGCGAAATCGCGCGCCACGTCGTACTTGAGGTTCTTGAACAGCGCCGGGTTGATCGAGTGCGTGGAGCTCGGCCCCAGGCAGAGCGTGTAGCCGTCCGGCGCGGCCTTGGCAGCGTACTCGGTGCCGATGTGTCCGTTGGCGCCGGGCTTCGTTTCGAGTACGTACTTCCAGCCGGTGTTCTCGCTCACCTTCTGCATCAGCAGGCGGCCGACGAAATCGGACGTGCCGCCAGGGGCGAACGCGCTGATGATGGTGATCGGCTTGGTCGGGTACTCCTGCGACCACACCGGAGCTGCAACGGCCATCGCGGCCGCAAGGACTACTACGCGTTTCATCGAATTCTCCTCAAAACTCAGGTTGACAGACCACTGGCCGGATTCTTACCCTGCCTGCGGTTCCAGTTTGGAACACATCCCAACAGTATGCAATTCACAACCAACGGGTTTGCAATTCCCATGCCACGCCTGGACGCCCTGCTGCAGCCGCGTTCTATCGCCGTCATAGGCGCATCGCCGCGAGAGAACACGCTGGGCAACAACGTCGTCGTGAACCTCCGGCGCTACGGCTACGCCGGCAGCATCCTGCCGGTGCATCCTAGCGCGCCCGAGGTCGCGGGGCTGCCGGCGTTTCGCTCTGCCGCAGTGCTGCCGGAGGCGCCGGACTGCGCGGTTCTCGCGGTCTCCGCCGACAAGGTGCTCGCCTCGCTCGAGGAGGGCGTGGCGCACGGCCTGAAGGCGGCAGTGATCTTTGCCAGCGGCTTTGCCGAGCTCGGCGACGAAGGCAGGGCCCGGCAACGCGAGCTGCAGGATTTCTGCGCGCGCACCGGGCTGCTGGTCTGCGGCCCGAACTGCCTGGGCCTGGTGAACGTGCACCAACGCGTGGCGCTGTACAGCTCGGGAATCCCCGAAACGATGCGCGATGGCGGCCTTGCCGTGGTGTCGCATTCTGGTTCGGCCTGCATCGCGCTCTCGACGCTCGGCCGTTTCGGCATGTCGTACATGATTTCGGTCGGGAATGCCGCAGTCCTGGACATGGCGGACTACCTCGGCTTCCTCGCCGATGACGCCAACACCCGGGTGGTCGCGCTGTTCATGGAGACGCTGCGCGATCCGGACGCATTCGCGGCGGGCGTCGAGGCGGTGCACCGCGCGGGCAAGCAGGTAGTCGTGCTCAAGGTCGGGAGGTCGGCGAAGGGCGCCGCGGCGTCCGCCGCGCACACCGGCTCGCTGGCCGGCAACTGGGACGCCTACGAGGCCTACTTTCGCCGCCATGGCGTGATCTCGGTCGACGATTTCGACGAGATGTGCGAAAGCATAGAACTCGGCCTCAAGCTCGCGCGCATGCCGCGCGGCGACGGCGTCGCCGTGATCGCGGTCAGCGGTGGCGAGACCTCGCTGGTGGCCGACATCGCCGATCGAGCCGGCGTGCGGCTGCCGGACCTCGCGCCGGATACCGTCCGGCAACTGAAGGGCGTGCTTCCCGCCTTCGGCAGCGTCGGCAATCCGCTGGACACCACCGATCGCGGCGTCTACGACTCGCAGAACGTCTACGCCGGCGCGATCCGCGCGCTTGCGACCGACCCGGCGATCTCGATGATCGCGGTGGTGCAGGACTGCTCGCCGGGCCTGTCGACGCGCGGCGCGAACAACTACCGCCGCATCGCGCAGACCGTCGCCGACGCCTCGCGCGAAGTCGACCTGCCGATAGCCTTCTTCAATACCACCGCCGGCGGGCTGCATCCGCACGTGGTCGAGCCCTTCGCCGGCACGCAGGTGGCGGTCATGCAGGGCGCGCGCGCGAGCCTGCTTGCCATCCGCAGGCTTATCGAGCACGCAGCGTTCGCGCCCGCGCCGATGGCCGCTGCCATCCCGCCGCAGGAAATCTGGCTCGAGCGCCTGCGGCAGGGCGCGGCGCTCACCGAGCGCGAATCCAAGCAGTTCCTCGCGGCCCACGGCATTGCCGTGACGCGCGAATTGCCCGCGCGCGACGCAGACGAAGCCGCAGCGGCCGCGGCAAGCATCGGCTATCCGGTGGTGATGAAGGTCGAATCGGCCGACATCCCGCACAAGACCGAGGCCGGCGGCGTGCGCATCGGCATTTCCGACGAAGCCGCGGCCAGACGGGCATGGGCCGAGATCATCGCCTCGGCGCGCAGGTACGCGCCTGCAGCCCGCATCGATGGCGTCGTCGTGCAGGAATGCATCAGCGGCGGCGTCGAGACCATCGCCGGACTGTCGCGCCAGGAGCCATTCGGCATGGGCGTGGTGTTCGGTGCCGGTGGCGTCCTGGTCGAGCTGCTCAAGGACGCCGCGCTTGCGCTGGCGCCGTTCGGTGTCGACGAGGCCCGTGCCCTGATCGACCGCACGCGCGCGGGCAGGCTGGTCGGCGGCTATCGCGGCGGCAAGGCGGGAGACGTCGCGGCGCTCGCCGGCCTGCTGGCGCAGCTCTCGGCAATCGGCACGACATACGCGGAGCACTTGGAAGCCGTGGACCTCAATCCGGTCAGCGTGCTGCCGCAAGGACAAGGCGTGCGCGTGCTGGACGCGCTCGTGATTCCCCGCAAGAACACCTAGGCACTCAACTTCGGAAGGATTTCCATGGCGTACGACACCATCAAACTCGAGCGCGACGGCGCGCTTGCCATCATTACGCTGAACCGGCCCGAGAAGATGAACTCGCTGTCGGACCCGCTGCTGGCCGAGTTCCGCGCGGCCATGGACGCGTGCGACAAGGACGAATCCGTGCGTGCGGTGATCGTCACCGGGTCTGGCAAGGCCTTCAGCGCCGGGTTCGACATCACGCCCAAGGAAAAGCCCCGCAGCACGGTGCAGGACTGGCGCGACCACGCCAAGGACGGCAATGAGACCTGGCTGCGGGTCTGGCGCTCGCGCCTGCCGGTGGTGGCCGCGGTGAACGGCTACTGCCTTGGCGGCGGCTGCGACCTGTCGATGACCTGCGACTACACCGTCGCCGCTGACACTGCGCAATTCGGCGAGCCCGAGATCGAGTTCTCCTCCGCCCCCCCGTTCCTCATCATGCCCTGGGTGATCGGCATGAAGCACACCAAGGAGCTGTTGCTGCTCGGCGAGCGCGTCAGCGCGGCGGAAGCGCTGCGCATGGGCCTCGTCAACCGCGTGGTCCCCGCGGACCAGTTGATGGCGGAGGCGAAAAAGGTGGCGCTGCGCATGGCGCGGCTGCCGGCGATCGCGATGAAGCAGAACAAGGAAGCGATCAATCGCGCCTACGACATGCGCGGGCTGATGGCCAACATCGACTACGGCCAGGAGATGTTCTGCCTCACGTCGATGGCGCAGTCCCCCGAAGGCATGGAGTTCCGCAAGATCGCGCGCGAGCAGGGCCTGAAGGCGGCGATCCGCTGGCGCGACGAGCGCTTCAAGTAAGCAGCAAGGTGGGGTTGCGCGTCGGCGCGTAAAATGGCGCTTTAGCGATCGCGAGCGCCGTCATGCCATCTTTCGATATCGTCAGCGAGGTCGACAAGCAGGAAGTCAGGAATGCGGTCGAGCAGACCAACAAGGAGATCCAGAACCGCTTCGATTTCAAGGGCTCAGACGCCCGCATCGAGCAGGCGGAGCTGGTGCTCACCGTCTACGCGGACGACGAGTTCAAGCTCGGGCAGGTAATGGACGTGCTGCGTGCGCGCATGGCCAAGCGCAACGTCGACACGCGCTCGCTGGACGCGGGTGCCGTCGAGAAGATCTGCGGCGACAAGGTGAAGCGCAGCGTCACCGTCAGGACCGGGGTGCCGCAGGACAAGGGCAAGGCCATCGTCAAGCTGGTAAAGGAATCCAGGATGAAGGTGCAGGCGTCGATCCAGGGTGACGCGGTGCGCATCTCGGGCGGCAAGAAGGACGACCTGCAGGCGGCGATCCAGCTGGTGAAGGGCGCGGTCACCGACCTGCCGCTGCAGTTCACCAACTTCCGCGACTAGTCCGCCGACAGGCCTCGCACCCAGCGGTCGTAGACCCGGTCGGCGACCTTGTGCAGGCGCTCCAGGCGCCGTGCCAGTTCGCGCGCGATGTCGTCGGGTCGCTGCACGCCGGGCGAGGCCGCCGATTCCCGGATCTCGTCTGCGCCTCCGCTGCACCAGTCTGCGACCAGCGCCTCGGTCATCTCGACGTGGCACTGCAGGCCGAGGTGCTTGCCGAGGGCGAAGCCCTGGTTCGAGCAATGCGCGCCGGACAGCACGCGCGTGGCGCCCGGCGGGATGGTGAAGGTTTCGCCATGCCAGTGAAAGGTCTCGAATGCGGCAAGCTCGCCGAACCAGTCGCGCGCCACCGCGTTGTCCTGCACCGTGACCTCGCCCCAGCCGATCTCCTTCACCGGGTTGGGGCCCACGCTGCCGCCGAAGGCCTTCGAGATCAGCTGGCCGCCGAGGCAGTGCCCGAGTGTCGGCACGTCCTTGCGCACCGCGTCGCGGATCAGTTCGAGCACCGGCGCGATCCACGGCAGGGGGTCGTTCACGCTCATCGGCCCACCCATGAATGCCAGCCCCGAATAGGCGCGCGCGTCGCCCGGCACCGGCATGCCGGCGTCGAGCGGGACGATCAGCGATGGAATTGCATGAGCTTCCAGGTACGTGGCAAAGTAGCCCGGTCCTTCTGACGGCGCGGAGCGGAATATGGCGACAGGCTTCATCGGCCGGCATTCTATGGCGGTTCTGCTTGCCGTGTTCGCCGGCTGCGCCGCTGCGGCCGACATCGCCCTTGTGGGCGTGATCGGCGACAAGGCTGCGGTGCTCTCGATCGACGGCGGCGCCCCGAAGACGATCCGCGTCGGCCGGAGCTTTTCCGGCATCTCGGTTCTCGCCGTGGAAGGTGACCGCGCCACGCTGCTGATCGACGGCAAGCGCCGCATACTCGTGCGCGGGCAGCATGCGGCCAGCGGCGGCGGCGTGACGTCTGACAGGCAGCGCGTCACCCTGGTCGCCGACGCGCGCGGGCACTTCGTCACCGATGGCGCGATCAACGGCGGCAGCATGCGCTTCCTCGTCGACACCGGGGCGACCGCGATCGCGATTCCCGCCGCCGACGCGCTGCGCCTGGGCATCGATTATCGCAAGGGCGGGCGCGTGACGATCTCCACCGCCAACGGACAGGCGCAGGCCTATCTGGTGAAGTTCGATACCGTGCGCGTGGGCGAGATCGAGCTCGCCAACGTCGACGGCATGGTGGTCGAGCGGGGCCTGTCGATCGCGCTGCTCGGCATGAGTTTCCTCAACCGCGTCGAGATGCAGCGCGACAGCCATGCAATGACGCTAATCCGGCGGTTCTAGGCCGGATCCAGTCGGCGGCGGTTCTAGGCCGGTCCAAGTCGGCGGCGGCTAGCTACCAGGCACCAGCGGCACGAAGCGCACGGCGAGTACGCGGCGTTCTTCTACCGATCCGTCATCGCGCTTCGTGATCAGCAGCAGGTGCTGGATGCCGCCGTCCGGCCCGACCGGGATCACCATCCTGCCGCCCGGCTTCAGTTGCGCGAGCAGCGCGGGCGGAACCTGCGGCGCCGCGGCCGTGACGACGATGGCGTCGAACGGCGCGCGCTCGGGCCAGCCGGCATAGCCATCGCCGATGCGCACCTCGACGTTCCTGTAGCCCATCGCAGCGAGACGCTCGGCTGCCGTGCGGCCAAGCGAAGCCAGCAACTCGATCGTGTACACCTGCCGCACGAGTTCGGCCAGCACCGCCGCCTGGTAACCGGATCCCGTGCCGACCTCCAGCACGACATGGTGCGGCTGCGGCTCGACCAGGTCCGTCGACAAGGCGACGATATACGGCTGCGAGATGGTCTGGCCCTCGCCGATCGGCAGGGGATGATTGCGATACGCCGCGGCGCGCTGCCCGGCAGGCACCAGGCGGTGCCGTTCGACCTTCGACATCGCTGCACGCACCCTGGGCGACATCGCGGCAAGGCCGGTCTCCACGCGCGTCGCTTCGTACAAGGCATCGATCTCTGCCACCAGGCGGGCTCGCTCGGCGGCATGGTCCTGCGAATGCGCCGGGCCGGTCATGCAGAGCCAGGCCAGCGCGAGGACGACACTACGCAGGACGCTTCTTTTTCTCGATGAGCGCGTACGCGGAATGGTTGTGGATCGACTCGAAATTCTCCGATTCGACCACGTAGGCCTCGATGCGCCGATCGACGTTCAGGACCGCGGCTACGTCGCGCACCATGTCCTCGACGAACTTGGGGTTGTCGTAGGCACGCTCGGTGACGAACTTCTCGTCGGGCCGCTTCAGCAGGCCGTACAGCTCGCACGACGCCTGCCGCTCGACGATGTCGATGATTTCCTCGATCCAGACGAAATCGTTCAACTGCGCCGACACCGTGACGTGCGAGCGCTGGTTGTGCGCGCCGTAGTCGGAGATCTTCTTCGAGCACGGGCACAGGCTCGTCACGGGGACGAGCACCTTCATCGTGAACGTCTGCACGCCGTCGCGGATCTCGCCGATGAAGCTCACGTCGTAGTCCATCAGGCTGCGCACGCCGGAAACCGGCGCCGCCTTGTCGACGAAGTACGGAAAGCGCATCTCGATGCGACCTTCCTCGGCCTCGAGCTTGTCCACCATCTCGCGCAGCATCACCTGGAAGCTCTGCACGGTGATCTCGCGCTCGTGCGCGTTCAGGATCTGGACGAAGCGCGACATGTGCGTGCCCTTGAACTGGTGCGGCAGCCCGACATACATGTCGAAGTTCGCGATGGTGTGCTGTGCCCCGCCCGCGCGTTCCTGGATGCGCATGGGGTGGCGAATGGCCTTGATACCGACGCGGTCAATCGCCAGCTTGCGGGTGTCCTTGGTCGCCTGGACGTCAGGGATGCTCTTCGGGTCGCGTGCGTTCATGGCACCGATTTTACCCTCCTCCAGCCGAACCCTATGTGACCGCGCGCACCGAGCGCAGGATGCCGTCGCGATCGAGCCCCACCGATGCGAGCAGCACCGCCGGGTCGCCGTGATCGATGAAGCGATCAGGCAATCCGAGCATGAGCACGCGCGTGCCCGCGCCGAGCTGCGAGAGCGCCTCGCACACCGCGCCGCCCGCTCCTGCCATCACCTGGTGCTCCTCCACGGTGACGAGCAGTTCGTGCGTCTGCGCGAGCCGCTTTACGAGTTCCAGATCGAGCGGCTTGACGAAGCGCATGTCGGCGACCGTGGCATCAAGATCCGCGGCCGCAGCGAGCGCCGGCGCGACCATGGAGCCGAAAGCGAGAAACGCGATGCGCCTGCCTTCGCGACGCACCACCCCCTTGCCGAGCGGCAGCGCGGCCATCTCCTTCTGCGGCAGGACGCCGGTGCCGCTGCCGCGCGGGTAGCGCACCGCCGCGGGGGAATTCATCTGGAACGCGGTGTACAGCATCTGCCGGCACTCATTCTCGTCCGAAGGCGCCATCACCGTGAGATTCGGCACCGTGCGCAGGTATGCATAGTCGAACGCGCCGTTGTGCGTGGCGCCATCCCCGCCGACGAGACCGCCGCGATCCAGCGCAAACACCACCGGCAGGTTCTGGATCGCGACATCGTGGATGAGCTGGTCGTAGCCGCGCTGCAGGAAGGTGGAATAGATCGCCACCACCGGCTTGATCCCCTCGCAGGCGAGCCCGGCGGCGAAGGTCACCGAATGCTGCTCCGCGATGCCGACATCGAAGTACCGTTCCGGAAACTCGCGCGAATAGCGCACCATGCCCGACCCTTCGCGCATCGCCGGGGTTATCGCCACCAGACGTGAATCGAGCTTCGCCATGTCGCACAGCCAGTCGCCGAAGATCTGGCTGTAGGTGGGCTTGCCGGCGACCGCCTTCTGCAGCCCCTGCGCCGGGTCGAACTTGCCTGGCCCGTGGTACGCGATCGGGTCGTCCTCGGCGAGCTTGTATCCCTGCCCCTTCCGGGTCACCACGTGCAGGAACTGCGGCCCCTTCAGCTTCCTGATGTTGGCCAGCGTCGGCACCAGCACGTCGAGATCGTGGCCGTCGATCGGCCCGATGTAGTTGAAGCCGAACTCCTCGAACAGCGTCGACGGCGTCACCATGCCCTTGACGTGCTCCTCCGCGCGGCGCGCCAGTTCGAGCATGCCGGGCACGCGCTTGAGGATATGTTCGCTCGCCCGCTTCGCGGTGTCGTACATGCGCCCCGACAGCAGCGTCGCCAGGTAGTTTGTCAGCGCGCCCACCGGCGGCGAGATGGACATCTCGTTGTCGTTCAGGACGACCAGCAGGTCGCAATCCATCGTCCCGGCGTTGTTCATCGCCTCGAATGCCATGCCGGCTGACATCGCGCCATCGCCGATCACGGCGATGGCATGGCGCTTTTCGCCCTTCAGCTTGGCCGCTGCGGCCATGCCCAGCGCCGCCGAGATCGACGTGCTCGAATGCGCAGTGCCGAAGGTGTCGTAGACGGATTCGGCGCGACGGGGAAAGCCCGAGATGCCATCGAGCATCCGCAGCCTGTTCATGCGCTCGCGCCTGCCGGTGAGGATCTTGTGCGGGTAGGTCTGGTGCCCGACGTCCCAGATGATGCGGTCGTCCGGCGTGTCGAACACGTAGTGCAGCGCGATGGTCAGTTCGATCGTGCCGAGGTTCGACGACAGGTGGCCGCCGGTCTGCGACACCGATTGCAGCACGTAGGCGCGCAGCTCGTCGGCAAGCCGTGCCAGCTGCCGGCGCTCCAGCTTCCGCAGGTCCGCCGGGTCGTTTACGGTCTTCAGCAGCTCGTACATCGAAGGATCATACGGGCGCGCACCATCGCCCGGGGCACCTGCCCCGAGTTCGCCGGACCAATCCGCTGCATTCGACATTCTCAGAACTTCCGCAGGACGATGAAATCCGCCAGTTCGGCCAACCGCCGACCCCGCGCGCCGAAAGGTTCGATTGTAGCCCTCGCCTGCAGCCTGAGTTCCTCGGCAAACCCCCTTGCACGCGCCAGGCCCATTGCTGCCACATAGGTCGACTTCCCCTGCCTGGCGTCCTTGCCGGCGGTCTTGCCCAGTGTCGCCGTGCTGGCCTCCTCATCCAGCACGTCGTCCACCACCTGGAATGCGAGGCCGATGGTCTTCGCGTAGTGATCCAGCCGGTCGCGGTCGCCGGCGCTCATCGCTTCGCCGCAGGCAGCGCCCAGGAGCGCCGCTGCCCGGATCAGTGCGCCGGTCTTGTGGATGTGCATGAACTCCAGTTCCGGCAGGCTCAGCACCTTGCCCGTCGCGGCAAGGTCTATCGCCTGCCCGCCGGCCATGCCGCGCGAACCACAGACCACCGCGAGCGTCTTCACCATGTCGAGTTGCGTCGCGGCGTCTTCGCACAGCCGGTGCTCGGCGAGCAGCTGGAAGGCGAGCGATTGCAGGGCATCACCGGCCAGCAGTGCCATCGCCTCGCCGAACTCCACGTGCACCGTGGGCTTGCCCCTGCGCAGCACGTCGTCGTCCATGCACGGCATGTCGTCGTGCACCAGCGAGTACGCGTGGATCATCTCGACTGCCGCCGCGGCGATCTCGACCCGCTCGGCCGCGGCAGCGCATACCTCCCCCGCGGCGAAGCTCAGCAGCGGACGCACGCGCTTGCCGCCGTCGAGCGTCGCATAGCGCATCGCCTCGTGCAGGCGCTCGGGGGCGATGCGCGGCGCGGGCAGCAGGCGCGCAAGCGCGGCCTCCATGCGAGCCTGCACGGAACCCATCCAGGCGCCGAAATCGGGCTCAATCGTCACTGGTGCCGGAGCCGGCGACGGCCGCGAGCTTCTTCAACACGTCGCCCTCCAGCACCTTGACCTGCTGTTCCGCAGACGCAAGCTTGTCCTGGCAGAAACGCGCGAGCTCCAGGCCGCGCTTGTGTGCGGCCAGCGATTGCTCGAGCGACAGGCTGCCGTCCTCCATGGTCGCGACCACCTTCTCGAGTTCGGAAAGCGCGCGCTCGAAGGTCAGATCCTGCACCGGGGAACTTTGCTTGGCGGACTTGCTCATAACAAAACCTTAACCAGCGCTGGCTTGCCGGTCAATGGCTTAAGGGATTAAAATTTAAAGCTATTTTCTCATTCTCCGCCGTCCGGCGAAAGGGGCCATGAGCGATATTGCAAGCCTGCACCAGCTGCGGCCGTCCACCTGCCAATTGCCTGCGTCCTGGTACTTCGACGCGGACGTCTTCGCCCAGGAAAAGAAACTCCTCTTCGATGCCGGCGCCAACTACGTCGGCCATGAGCTCATGGTGCCGCAGGTCGGCGACTGGTACACGCTCGCATGGATGGACCATGCGAAGACGCTGGTGCGCAACGCAAGCGGCGTCGAGCTGCTGTCGAATGTCTGCCGCCATCGCCAGGCCATCATGCTGGAGGGCCGCGGCAACGCGGAAAACATCGTCTGCCCGCTGCATCGCTGGACCTACGACATGAAGGGCGAGCTGCTCGGCGCGCCGCACTTTCCCCACACGCCCTGCGTGAAGCTCGCTTCGACGCCGCTGAAGAACTGGAACGGCCTGCTCTTCGCCGGCCCGCAGGATCCGTCGACGGCACTGGCTGCGTTCCAGCGCGCGGGCGACTTCGATTTCTCCGGCTACGTGCTGGACAGGGTGCGCATAGACCACTACGACTTCAACTGGAAGACATTCATCGAGGTCTATCTTGAGGTCTACCACGTCGATCCCTTCCACCCCGGCCTGGGGAACTTCACCGACTGCAACAACTTCGCCGTCGAGTACGGCGAGCACCACTCCATCCAGGTGGTGTCGGCGAAGAACGGCCTCGCCAGGGCCGGCACGCCGGTCTACCGCAGGTGGCATGACGAGTGCCTGCGCTACCTGGATGGCCGCGAGCCGCGCTTCGGCGCGTTGTGGGCGACGTACTTCCCGGGCCTGATGCTCGAGTGGTACCCGAATGTGCTGGTGGTCTCCCACCTCGTGCCGGTGTCGCCGCAGAAGACCGTGAACGTGGTCGAGTTCTACTACCCCGAGGAGATCTTTCACTTCGAGCGCGGCTTCGTCGAGGCGCAGCAGGCTGCGTATGCGGAAACCGCGCTGGAGGACAACGAGATCTGCATGCGCATGGATCGCGGTCGGCTCGCATTGCACCGTCAGGGGCTGGACGATGCCGGCCCGTACCAGTCGCCGATGGAGGACGCGCTGGTGCATTTTCACGAATGGGTGCGCAAGGGACTTGGTCGTCAATGAGCTTCACGACGCTGGTACCCACCGACGAGCTGGCGCGTCACCCCGAATGGCGCGTGTTCGACTGCCGGCATGACCTGTTCAAGATCGACATCGGCGCCGAGCAGTACGCCCAGGGGCATATTCCCGGGGCCGTGTTCGTCAGCATGGACCGCGATCTTTCCGCGCCAGCGGGCCCGACGGGGCGGCATCCCCTGCCGGAAGCCGGTGCGTTCGTCGCCTGGCTCGGCAGGCAGGGTCTGAAGCGCGGCGACCAGGTAGTGTGCTACGACGCTTCCAGCGGCAACTACGCCTCGCGCATGTGGTGGATGCTGCGCTGGGTTGGGCACCAGGCGGTTGCCGTGCTCGATGGCGGCTATCCGAAATGGCTGAAGGAAGGACGCCCGAGCACCACCGAAGTGCCCCGCTATTCCCCGGGAAACTACCCGGGCAGCCCGGACCACTCGATGCAGGTGGAGGTCGGTTTCATCGAGTCGCAGCTCGGCAAGCCGGGCCTGACGATGATAGACGCGCGCAGCGCGCAGCGCTTTGCCGGCGAGGGCGAGACGCTCGACCCGGTGGGCGGCCACATCCCCGGGGCGCTGAACCGCTTCTACACGCAGAACCTCGCTGCAGACGGCACGTTCAAGCCCGCGGAGCAGTTGCGCGCCGAGTTTTCCTCGCTGCTGCATGGTGTTCCGGCCGCGCAGGTGGTGCAGTCCTGCGGTTCCGGCGTATCGGCTTGCGTCAACCTGCTCGCCATGGAGCATGCAGGCCTCAAGGGCTCCAGGCTCTACGCCGGCTCGTGGAGCGAATGGTGCGCCGACCCGCGACGCCCGGTTGCTCGCTGACGCGCTACTCCTCCTCCATTTCGCCATTGCCGGCTTCATCGTCGCCGGCCTGATCCTGGTATGGGCAGGCGCGGCCTGCGGCTGGCGCTGGATACGAAACCCCTGGTTCCGCTACGCGCACGTCGCAGCGATCGTGTTCGTCGCGGTCGAGACGCTCGCCGGATTCGCCTGCCCGCTCACGGTATGGGAGGACCTGCTGCGCGGCGGCGCGCGTCCCGATTCCTTCGTCGCGCGTTGGGTTGCGCGCCTGCTCTACTACCGTGCGCCGGAGTGGGTATTTGCGACGGCCTACGTCGCCTGGGCCGCCGCAACGCTGCTCACGCTGCGCCTGGTGCCGCCGCGTGCACGGCGAGCGCCCAGCGTACGTGCTCGCGCACCAGTGCAGACGGATGGTCGGCGCGGCCACGCAGCGCCGCCACCACCGCCGCAGTAGTCGGCGCGTTTCCCAGGCCCACGGCAAGGTTGCGCAGCCAGCGCTCGTAGCCGATCCTGCGGATCGCCGAACCACGCAGGCGGGCGTCGAACTCGGCTTCGGTCCAGGCAAAGAGATCCACCAGCGTCGCCGCATCAAGGCCGTTGCGCACCGCGAAATCCGGCTCCCGCGTGACCTGGGCGAAGGAGTTCCACGGACAATGGATCTGGCAGTCATCGCAGCCGTAGACGCGGTTGCCGACCAGCGGGCGCAGTTGTTCCGGGATCGCGCCCTTCAGCTCGATCGTCAGGTACGAGATGCAGCGCCGCGCATCGAGACGCCACGGCGCGACGATCGCCCCGGTCGGACACACGTCGATGCAGTTCGTGCAGCTGCCGCAGTGCTCGCCGGCGGGCGCATCCACCGGCAAGGGCAGGTCGGTGAGGATCTCGCCGAGGAAGAAATACGACCCGGCTTCGCGCGACAGGAGCAGCGTGTGCTTGCCGCGCCAGCCGATGCCCGCATTCTTCGCCAGTTCGACTTCCATCACCGGCGCGGAGTCCGTGAACACGCGATAGGTAAAGCGCCCGACCTCCCCTTCGATGCGGTCGCAGAGCTTCTGCAGACGGTTGCGCAGCACCTTGTGATAGTCGCGGCCGCGCGCGTAGCGCGCAATGTAGGCGCGCGTGCCGTCGGCGACCACAGCCGCCTCGTCGCGCGTCTCGCTCGAATAGTCCATGCGGCACGAGATCGCGCGCAGCGCTCCCGGAACGATCTCGGCCGGCCGCGCGCGTAGCGTGCCGTGACGGGCCATATAATCCATCTCGCCGTGCCACCCCTTGCCGAGCCACTCGATCAGGCCGGGCTCGGCCGCGGAGAGATCCGCGTCCGCGAAACCGACCGCCTGGAATCCGAGTTCCAGCCCCCACTGCCTGATCCGTGCCGCAAGTTCCTGCATGACGCTGCATCTTAAGTTGCCGGACGAAGCAGCGACGCTGGCGCTGGGGGCGGCCCTGGCTGCCGGCGCCCGGCCCGGCCTGGTGCTGTACCTGTCGGGCGAGCTTGGCGCCGGCAAAACCACGCTGGTACGCGGCCTGCTGCGGGCCCTGGGGTATCCGGGCCGGGTGAAAAGTCCCACCTACACACTGGTTGAACCTTATGCCGTTTCTAGATTAGACTTGTATCACTTTGATTTTTATCGATTCAAGGATGAGACGGAATGGGTAAGCTCGGGATTCCGGGAATACTTCAACCCGGACACCTTGTGCGTCGTCGAATGGCCGGAGAAGGCCGCCAACCTGCTCGCGCCAGCGGACCTTGTCGTGACGATGCAAATCAGTGGCGAGCTTCGCCACGCGATCCTGGACGCGCGCTCCGCGGCCGGGAGATCCTGGCTCGCATCGGCGCAGCCACGCTTGCCCTCGGCGCCTGCATAGCCCAGGCGCAGGTCACCTCGACGCGGATCTGGCCCGCCGAGGTCTACACCCGCGTCACCATCGAGTCGACGCAGGAACTGAAGTACCAGCTCTTCACCGTGAAGAACCCGGAGCGCCTGGTACTCGACCTGGAAGGCGTCGAGCTGAACGCCGAACTCGCGGCGCTGGACGGCAAGGTGGCCGTCGAGGATCCGTATATCGACAAGCTCCGCGTTGGCCGCAACCGTCCCGGCGTGACGCGCGTGGTACTGGACCTGAAGACCGGCGTCAAACCGCAGGTATTCACCCTCAGGCCGGTCGCCAGCTACGGCCACCGCCTGGTGCTGGACATCTATCCGGAGGTGGACCCCGATCCGCTGGCCGCGCTGATCCAATCGATCGGCCGGCAGCAGGCCGGCACGGATGCGGCGCCGGCCAGCGCGCAGGCGGCGACGCAGGAAGCACCGCAGAAGGTCACTCGCCTCGCCACCATTGCCATCGATCCCGGGCACGGCGGCGAGGACCCCGGAGCGCTGGGCCGCATGGGCTCGCGCGAAAAGGACATCACGCTCACCATTTCCCGCCGCCTGAAGGCGCTGATCGACGCCGAACCGAACATGCGCGCGGTGCTGACGCGCAATGGCGACTATTACCTGCCGCTGCACACGCGCGTGGAGAAGGCGCGTCGGGTCAAGGCCGACCTCTTCGTCTCTGTCCATGCAGACGCGTTCATGAAGCCGCATGCGCGCGGCTCGTCGGTATTCGCGCTGTCGGAACGGCGCGCGACCTCCGAGGCGGCGAAGTGGCTGGCGCGGAAGGAAAACGACGCCGACCTGGTCGGCGGCGTGAACCTGGATTCCAAGGACAGGTACCTGGCGAAGACGCTGCTGGACCTGTCGCAGACCGCCACCATCGATCACAGCCTGCGCCTGGGCGGCGCGGTGCTCAGGCATATCGGCGGCGTGAACACGCTGCACAAGGCACAGGTAGAACAGGCGAGCTTCGCGGTGCTGAAGGCACCCGACGTGCCATCGATCCTGGTCGAGACCGCATTCATTTCCAACCCGGACGAGGAAAAGCGCCTGAACGACGAGGAGTACCAGGACAAGCTCGCACGCGCAATCCTCGCCGGCATCCGCGACTACATCGCCAAGCACCCGCCGCGGCCGCAGAGCCCGCTTACCGGGTCACCGGCGAGGACGCCGCTGGCGCTGAACTAGGCCGCGCCGCGCGCCCTGAGCGCTTCAAAGGGCACGCGCGCTTCCTCTTCCAGCAGCGGGCCATGCACCTCGATCGGCTGCGGCGCCAGCGCGAGCAGGTCGCGGCAGGCAACGCTGCCCGGCATGACGCCGGTTGCGGCGGGCATGTAGGGCATCGCTTCGGCGGCACTGATACCGAACAAGACCCTGCGCACGCCCAACCGGATGATCGCGCCCGAGCACATCGGGCAGGGCTCGCCACTGGCGTACATGGTGGCGCCTGCGAGCCGCTCGGCGCCGAGGCGCGATGCGGCCCGGAAAGCATTGGTCTCGGCGTGCGCGGTGACATCACAGTCGGTGACGATGGAGTTCCCGGTTCGGGCGAGCACCTCGCCATCCGCCGCGACGAGCACGGCGCCGTAGGGCATGTTGCCCCGGCGCCGCGCCTCCTCGGACAGCCGGATCGCGTCGCGCAGGTGCTGCAGGTCGGCTGGGTCCGGCTTGCTCATCGTGCAACCCCGCTCACGTCCTGGCGGCGCGCGCGCAGCCATGCGATTGCACCCGGCGTCACCGACAGCAGCACGATCGCGATGATCACCAGCGTGAGATTCTGCTTCACCGCCGGGATGTTGCCGAAGAAATAGCCTGCCAGGCACAGCGACAGCACCCAAACGAGGGCCCCCACCACGCAGAAGCCCAGGTAGCGTGGATAGGGCATCGCGGCAATGCCGGCGACGAACGGCACGTAGGTGCGCACGATCGGCATGAAGCGCGCGATGATGATGGTCTTGCCGCCATGCTGCTCGTAGAATGCATGCGCACGCTCCAGGTGCTGCGGGTTGAACCAGCGCGATTCCCTGACCTGGAACACGCGCGGGCCGACCCAGCGACCCACCGCATAGTTCACGTTGTCGCCGCACAGCGCGGCGGCAATGAGCACCGCCATCACCGTCGCGATGTCCATGCCGCCGGCGGCCGCCAGCGCGCCGACGACGAACAGCAGCGAATCGCCCGGCAGGAACGGCGTCACCACGAGGCCGGTCTCGCAGAACACGATGACGAACAGCAGCGCATAGACCCAGGCACCGTGCTCGGCGACGAACGCAGCCAGGTGAACGTCCAGCCTGACGAGGAAATCCCACAGCATCAGCAGCGTATCCATGGGCTGATTGTAGCGGGGCGAGGGCTATAATTCCGCACGCTCCCATGGCGTCCTCCGTCCTCACTTCGCCGAGCGTGATGCGCGTGCGCGCGGCCCTGGACGCCGCAGGCGTCGGCACCGAGATCGTCGAGTTGCCCGGCGCCGCGCGCACCGCGCAGGCGGCAGCGGATTTCCTCGGCTGTACAGTCGGCCAGATCGCCAATTCGCTGGTGTTCCGCGCGCAGGCGAGCGGCGGTGCGGTGCTGGTGATGTCCTCGGGCGCGAAGCGCGTGGACACCGCCAGGCTGGCGCAGGTCGCAGGCGAGCCGATCGGCAAGGCCGACGCCGACTTCGTGCGCGCGCACACCGGCTTCGCCATCGGCGGTGTCGCGCCGGTGGGCCACACGGGAACGCTGCGGCGCTTCGTCGAGAAGAGCCTCGCGGCGCATGGCGAGATCTGGGCCGCGGCAGGCCACCCGCACACGGTGTTCCGCCTCAGCTACGCGGAACTGCTGCGCATCACCGGCGGGGAAGAGATCGGGGTCGCGGCTTGATCAGGCTCCTTTCCGACCTGCTCGTCAGCCAGATCGCGGCCGGCGAGGTGGTCGAGCGGCCGGCGTCGGTACTCAAGGAACTGCTGGAGAACAGCCTGGACGCCGGCGCGCACGCGATTACCGTGACACTGGACGAAGGCGGCGCCAGGCGGGTGCAGGTCGAGGACGATGGTGCCGGCATCGATGGCGGCGAACTGCCGCTCGCGCTCGCGCGGCACGCGACCAGCAAGATCGGCAGCCTGGAGGAGCTCGAGGCCGTGGCCTCGATGGGTTTTCGTGGCGAGGCACTGGCGTCCATCGCGTCGGTGTCCCGGCTCGTGCTCACCACGCGCACGAGGAGCGCGCGCAGCGCTCACACGATACGCGCCGAGGGCGCCGAGCTCGGCGCCGTCACCCCCGCCGCACGCGAACCGGGCACCACCGTGCAGGTCGCGGATCTCTACTTCAACACCCCGGCGCGCCGCAAGTTCCTGCGCACCGAAGCGACCGAGTTCGGCCACTGCGAGGAGGTGTTCCGCCGCATCGCGCTGGCGCGGCCCGACGTCGCCTTCACGCTGAAGCACAACGGACGCGTCAGCGCGCACCTGAAGCCCGGGAGCCTTGCTGAGCGCACCGAGGCGTTGCTCGGACGCGAGTTCCTCGACGCAGGCATGCCGGTGGACGCGCAGGCCGGGACGCTGCGGCTCTCCGGTATCGCCGGCAGCCCGGCCGCGGCACGCGCGCGCGCGGACATGCAGTACTTCTTCGTCAACGGCCGCTTCGTGCGCGACCGGCTGCTCGCCCATGCGGTGCGCGAGGCCTATCGCGAGTTGCTG
>JBFWRS010000013.1:0-88472 GCA_050248795.1 Burkholderiales bacterium
TAGCAAATTGACGTGTGGAAACTTCAATTTGCCAGAAGACCCATCGACCGCTCGCCCGCCCGAATTCGGGCGGGCGAGCGGACCCTCAACTTGCGTCGAGTGTCGGAAAATTACTAAACGAGTTCAATCGGGGTCAGTGACGCGTTCCGGTTGTACCCTGACGCCCGCCTTCGCGCGGGTGTTGTAGTTTCAGGTGCTGACGGCGGTTCGCGAGAGCGCCTCGGCGGGGGTGAGCGCGACAAGCCGGGTCAGCGACGCATACTCTTGTCCACACGAAGCATCTAGAACACGCTGCGGCACGTCTATAACGACCAGCAGCAGATACGCTGGATGTCGGACCGAGCTGAACCCTTCGGCAACACCCCGGCGGATGAGAACCCTACGGCCTTTGGCGCCTTCGAGTTCAATCTGAGGTCTCCGGGGCAGTACGCGGACAAGGGGACCAACGCCCACTACAACTATTTCAGGGCTACGATCGCCGGTGTCTGGGTGTAGAGGCGATTCTGTTCTAGCCGTTGGCGGCGATGCGCTGAAGGAGTTGCGCGGGGCTTAGGACGGGGATTCCCTGGAAGGTGCCGAGCGCGTGCAGGTCGTCGTCGCCCGAGACGATCGCATCGGCCCGTGCGGCGAGCGCGCAGGCGAGAACCGCGGCGTCGTCGGGATCTCGCAAGGCTGATTCTTCGATGGGTGAGGCTTCGACGGTGTCGGCGATCTCGCGGTAGCGCGCGACGACTTCGGCGGGGGAGGAGTTCAACTGCGCGAGCCTGGCGGCGAACTTGGTGCGTTGGAGGATGCCGGCGAGTTCGGCGATGAGCGCTTCCGATGTGAAGAATTCCAAGCCGCCGTCTTCGGCGGCCTGAATCAGCCGCTCTGGTGTTCCGCCCCAGAGCAGGGCGGAGGCGACAACGTTGGTGTCAAGGACGAGGCGCACGGGCCTCGCGAAGCTCGGCGCGCACGGCCTTCAGTTCGGACTCCAGTTCCTCTGGGGTAATCTCGACGCCGCCGGATTCGCGCAGGCGCTTGCCGATCTCGGTGAAGCGCTGGATAGCGGCCTTGCGGATCGCATCGCGCACCAGGCGCTCGATCGATTCCGAGGTGAGCAGGCCCGCAGCCTTCGCCTGGCTGGCGATCTGATCGGGGAGGGACAGCTTCAGTTCGAGTTCGGTCATGTAGGGAGTTTAGCGCGCCCGGCGTGCGCATGGGACGAGCCGCGAGGGCGGGAGAGCCGGGGGCGCCCGAGGGCCTCACGCTGGTGCGGGAATCTGGCGCCGGCAACAATGGTGGTCACCACCCACGCGTACTTGTCCTCGGACAACTGGGAGGGTGCTTGCGAGCATCAGGGGCAGTGACGGCATTCTCGCCGTGGCATCGCCCCGGATTCTCAGACACTACCCTAAGCTCCTTGTGGCCTGTTCGAACTGATCGGGGCTCACCAAGCCGAGCGTTGAACGCTGAGAAATCGGTGTCAGATTCGCTTTCTTGGGCTTGTTAGCTGCGCTTCTTCTCGGTAGGCGTGATGAATCCGATAGGGCGGAGCCTGGGCTGGGGCGGGGCCATGAGGCATCGGATGGTGTCGATGAGGCCGGCGATGGCCTGGTCATGGGAGCCAAGCTTCTTCTCGAGTTGATCGAGGCGTCGGGGCAAGTTCCATGTTCGAGGCGAGCAGTTCGCGAGGGAAATGGGGGGCAGTGACGCGTTCGCGCCGTGTACGCACTGGCCTACGACGCGGCCAGCCGCATCACCAGCATCGGCGAGACGGCGAACCCGCCCAACACCAACACCTACGGCTACGACACCCTCGACCGGTTGAACTCCGCGATACTGCCCGCGTCCACCTTCGGCTACAGCTACGACGCGGTGGGCAACCGGCTGACGAAGACCACGGGGGCGGCGACCGACACGTACGCCTACAGCGGCACGAGCAACCGCATCGCGACGATCACGCCGAGCACGGGGCCGGTGAAGAACTTCGTCTTCGACCCCAACGGCTCAACCACCAACGACGCGGTCAACGCCTTCGCCTACGACGTGCGAGGGCGCATGGTGAGCGCAACCACGGGGGCGGGCACCACCAGCTACCAGGTGAACGCGCTGGGGCAACGGATCAGGAAGACGAACACGGACGGGGACACGGTCTTTCACTACGACACGCGGGGAAGGCTGGTTGCGGAGACCGATCAGGCGGGGGTGCTAAGGCGCGAGTATCTGTACCTGAACGACACGCCAATCGGCGTGGTGCAGTGAGGAGATGATCATGAGAAAGCTCCTCGCCGCCGCCCTCGTCCTTGCTGCCGCCTGCGCCAGCGCCCAGGCGCAGACGGAAATCATCCTCGACAACGTCTCCCCGGTCTTCAGCACCACCGGCACCTGGCCCGCGAGCACCGCGGTCAGCGGCTACATCGGCGCGAACTACCAGGCCAAGCTTCAATCCGCCCCGCCCGGCGCCGTGGTCGTGGACAACACCGACGCAGGCTTCAGCGTCACGGGGACGTGGGCGACAAGCACCTCCGTCTCCGGCTACATGGGCACCAACTACCAGCACCACTACGCCAATGGCGAGCCCCCCACCGCAGTGGTGGCGGACAACTCCTCCGGCAGCGCCACCGGGACATGGCCGACGAGCACGTCTGTATCCGGCTACGTCGGCACCAACTACCAGGTGCACGCGGGCGGAAGCGGGAGTAACGTCTTCACCTGGACGCTGAACGCCCCGGGCACGGGGACCTACGAGGTGTACGCCAGGTGGACGCAGCACCCGAACCGGGCCACGAACGCAAAGTACTCGGTGAGCCATGCAGGGGGCAGTGACGTGGTGACGGTGAACCAGGAGGCCGGAGGAGGGAGCTGGAACCTGTTGGGGACCTATACCTTCAACGCCGGGGCGAGTACGGTGAGCCTGTCTGATGAGGCGAACGGCTACGTGATCGCGGACGCGGTGATGCTGGTGCCGCCCAATGCAGCGCCGAACACGGCGACGTGGACGCTGCCCGTCGCGACAACAGGCACCTACAACGTCTACGCCCGGTGGACGGCGCACCCGAACCGGGCGACGGATGCGAAGTACACGGTGAACCACGCCGGCGGGGCCAGCACCGTCACCGCCAACCAGGAGCAGAACAGCGGGGCGTGGAAATCAACAGTGAGCGTGCAGGCGGAGCCGAAGCTGTAATTCATCCACACGGATCACATGAACACGCTGCGTCAGACCGTCGTGGCTCGCCGTGGTCAGGCTGGCGGCGTATCATTTGCGGGATGACTAGTCTTCTTGAAAAGGCGCTGAGCCAGGTGGAAAAACTCCCCGACGCGGAGCAAGACGCGGTGGCTGCCATTCTGCTAGAGGAGCTGGCCTCCGAGCAGCGCTGGTCAGAATCGTTCGCCAAGTCTCAGGACGCGCTGGCCGGCCTCGCGGAGACGGCGCTCGCCGAACACGCCGCCGGCCGTACCAAACCGCTTTAGCGCGAGTGCGGTCCCAGACGACCGCGGTCTTCCGGGAGCTTCTTGCGGGCGCACCCGGTGTGGTACAAGCCAAGGCGCGATCCGCGTATCAGGCTTGGGCCCAGAACCCAGCCCACCCATCGCTGCGGTTCAAGAAGGTTCACTCGACGCTGCCGATTTAGTCAGTTCGCATAGATCTCGACTGGCGCGCAGTGGGTGTACTGCAGGGCGAGGTGATGATCTGGTTCTGGATCGGTTCCCATGCCGACTACGAGCGGCTTCTGACCAAGCTTTGAGGGGTCCTGGAATGCTCCACGTTGGTCGAACTATCCACCCGGAGTATCTGAACACGCCGCGGCAGGTCTACGACAAGAACCGTGTTGATTTCCACGCAAATCTGACACGGGGTTTTCATCGGGATCTGACCAGGTTGTTGGTCCCCACATCGTCGCCCAGAACATCCAGTACCACCGCCTTCGGCGGGGCGAGGAGCTGGCCCTCGGCAACGACCGAGTCTACACGCGGGCGAGCGGACCCTTAACTTGCGTCGAGTGTCGGAAAATTACTAAGCGAGTTCATCCCAGGTTCTACGCGGCCTGTTTCTCGATCGGCTTGACCGAAATCCGAAGACCAGTCGCCTTCAGAATGGCGCTCAGGCTGCGAAGCTCCGGATTGCCGGACTTCGAGAGCATCCTGTAGGTCGCCTCGCGCGTCAGTCGCGCCTTGCGGGCGATCGTCGCCAGACCACCTTGTGCCTGGGCTACCTGGCGAAGCGCCAGCATGATGGCCGCCTGGTTGCCTTCTTCAAGAACGGCCTCCAGGTACGCAGCAGCCTCCGTGGGATCCTTGAGTTGCTCGGTCAGCCAGCTTTCAAATGGCAGACTAGGCGCCGCGCGACGCTTTCTCGCTACGCGCTTTGAAATCCTCGAGGTAGCTCTTTGCACGCTTGATGTCCTTTTGCTGTGTCCTCTTGTCTCCTCCACAAAGGAGAAGCACGATCGCTTTGCCGACCCGGGCGAAATAGACACGGTACCCCGGGCCCCAGTCGATCCTCAGTTCGAGCACGCCTTCGCCAACTGGCTCGACGTCCCCGAGATTCCCCACCGCGGCCCGTGCGAGCCTCGCCTCGATCCTTGCGCGCGCCTGCCTGTCGCCCAGGCCCTGCAACCACTCGACAAACGGCTGCTCGCCGGCCGAGGTTTGATAGTAGCGAAGTTCAATGGTCGCTGTAACTTATAGTACACAACCGGTCAACCACGATAGCAGATCGTAACTTGTATCGAGGAATCGGCCTCAAGTGCAAAGCGGCGTTACGATAGCCAATGCGCGGCGACCAGCCTTGATGCGCTGCGGGTGCCGCCCGGGAACAGGCTGGAGGCGTTGAAGGGCGACCGCAAGGGCCAGCACAGCATTCGGATCAACGACCAGTGGAAAATCTGCTTTCGCTGGGACGCGGATGGCGCATCGCTGGTCGAGATCGTGGACTATCACTAGGGAACGGCTATGGCGATCGAGAGAAAGGCATTGGCGGGAATGCGCTTTGCGGGGGTGACCACCGGCAGGAAGCTCAAGCCCGTGCATCCCGGCGAAGTGCTGCTCAAGGATTTCATTGAGCCGATGGGATTGACCCGCTACAAGGTGGCGCGGTCCATCAGCGTGCCGCAGCGCCGAATCGACGAGGTCTGCTTGGGCCAGCGCGCGATGAGCGCGGACACCGCCTTGAGGCTTGGCCGGCTGTTCGGCATGGACCCCCAGGTGTGGATGAACCTGCAGGCCCAGGACGACCTGGAGGTCGCGGCACGGGGCTTGCGAGGACGCCTCGTTGCCGAGGTTACCCCGATTGCCGAAGCAGCCTAGCGAGGACCGGAGGCGCGAGCTTACTCTGCCACGCTACAATGCTCGACCATGATGCTCACCGCCATTCTGATGCCCGCGCCTGAAGGAGGCTACACGGCCCTGAACCCTGAGACAGGCACAACGACTCAGGGTGAATCCATCGAAGAGGCGATCGCGAATCTGCGCGAGGCAACGGAGGTCTACCTGGAGGAATTCCCGCTCGGGTCGGTTGGTCAACCGCTGGTGACGACCTTCCACGTTACCGAGCATGCCTAAACTGCCCCGTGTATCCGGGGCAGACACGGTGCGTGCGTTACAACGTCTGGGGTTCGCGGTCGCGCGTCAGCGCGGCAGTCATGTCGTGCTGCGTCGCGAATCGAACGGCTGCGTCGTTCCGAATCACCGCGAATTGAAGATCGGCACGCTCGCTGGCGTGCTCAAGCAGGCCGGTGTTTCTGCCGAAGATTTCATCAACGCGCTCTGAATCCGTTTAGCGGACAACAACACTAGCGAGCCGGCGTACATGCCAATCGAATGGATCGTCGCCATCCGCTTCCTGCGCGAGGGCCGCATGCAGACGCTGCTGATCCTCGCCGGCGTGATGATCGGCGTCGCGGTGATCATCGCCATCACCGCGCTGATCACCGGCCTGCAGGGCAGCCTGATCAGCCGCACGCTGGGCACGCAGCCGCATATCGTGCTGCGCCCGCCGGAGGACCTCGCCACGCCTGTCTATGCGCGCGATGGCAGGGCGATCAGCGCGCGGGTGGAGAAGCGCGCGCAGCGCCTGCGTTCGATCGACCAGTGGCAGCGCATCCATGCCGAAGTCGACGCCGTGCCCGGCGTCGTCGCCAGTTCCATCATGGTCACCGGGCCGGCGTTCGCCGCGCGCGGCACCGCGTCGCGCGCGGTGACCATCATCGGCATCGACCCCGAGCGCTACGCGCGCATCGTCAAGGTGGGCGAGAACATGGTCGCGGGCGAATACCGCGTCAGCGCGGGCAACGTGCTGATCGGCATCGACCTCGCGGCAGACCTGGGCGTTGCCGTCGGCGACAAGCTGCGCATCGCCACCGCGCTGAACCGCGACGATTCGCTCACCGTGGCGGGCCTCTTCGACATGGGCAACCGCGAGATCAACCGCCGCTGGGCGCTCACCACGCTGTCGGCGGCGCGGAACCTGCTCGACCTGCCCGGCGGCGTGTCGAACATCGACCTCGCGGTGGACGACATCTTTGGCGCCGAGCGCATCGCGCGCGACATCGCCGCGAGCACCGGGCTGAAGGCCGAGAGCTGGATGGAGTCGAACGCGCAATTGCTCGCCGCGTTCGAAAACCAGACCATGACCACGCGCGCGATCCGCAGCTTCGTCACGCTGATCGTCGCGCTCGGCATCGCCAGCGTGCTGGTGGTGTCGGTGGTGCAAAAGCAGAAGGAGATCGGCATCCTGCGCGCGATGGGAACGCCGCACGGCACGGTGATGTGGATCTTCCTCATCCAGGGCGGGCTGGTGGGCTTCGTCGGTGCGCTGCTGGGCGCAGGGCTGGGAGCCGGCCTCGTCGCCGCGCTGTCGCGGCTGGTCACCGACGCGCAGGGCAACGCCATCTTCACGCCCGAGAACGACCCGATGGTCTACGTCACCGCGGTGCTGCTCGCCGGCGTGGTGGGGCTGCTCGCCGCGGCGCTGCCGGCGCGCCGCGCGGCGAAGATGGATCCGGTGGCGGCGATCCGTGGCTGAAGCGTCCGCTGTCCTCGAGCTGCAGGGGATACGCAAGCACTATGGCGACGACCCCGCGGTGCGCACGCAGGTGCTGCACGGCATAGACCTGCAACTGGTGCCGGGCGAGTTCGCCGCGCTAATCGGGCCCTCCGGGTCCGGCAAGAGCACGCTATTGAACATCATCGGGCTGCTGGAGCGCCCGAGCGAGGGCCGGCTGCTGATGCGCGGCGAGGACACCGGCCTGCTGGACGACACCGCGATCACGCGGCTGCGCGGCCGCAGCATCGGCTTCGTGTTCCAGTTCCATCACCTGCTGCCCGCCTTCAGCGCGCTCGAGAACGTCATGATGCCGCTGATGGTGGAGCGAAGCCGCCAGGATCCGGCGATGCGCGAGCGCGCCCGCATGCTGCTCGGGCGGGTCGGCCTCGCAGGCCACGAAGGAAAGCGCCCGTCGCAGCTATCGGGCGGCCAGCAGCAGCGCGTCGCCATCGCCCGCGCGCTGGCAATGGAGCCGCCGCTGGTGCTGGCGGACGAGCCCACCGGCAACCTCGATACGAAATCGGCCGACGGCATATTCGAGTTGCTGCGCGAAGTGAACCGCGACAGCCAGACCGCGTTCCTGGTGGTGACTCACGATCCGCGCCTCGCCGGCCGCTGCGACCATGCCATCGAGCTGGTCGACGGCAGGATCGTCGGCGCGGCGAGCTGACGCGAAAGCTGCCAAAGCAGCAGGGCGGCGCCCGGGGCCGGTCCATCCTCCTTTCCAAGTGAGTGCCGGGCGCGCCCGCTGCCGTGGTCCGCGTGGTTCGGATAGCCGCCGGGCAGGGCGCATTCGACGCCCAGAGGCACGTTGTCGTAGTCGTCGCTCATGCCGGTGCCGCGACCAGCAGCACCATGCCGGCGAGCAGGAAGCTCACCGCGAGGCCGATGCCGAGGGCGAGCAGCACCTGCAGCGCGAGGTCGGCGACGAAGGGTTTGGTCTGCGCGTCGTTGTCCATGGCTGCCATTGAAGCGCCATGCCGTGCCGTCCCGGGGCGGCGCTGGTGGCGCTGCCGGGATCAATTCTGGCGATCCGGTGGCAGCGCGGTGCCGCCGCGCGCGATGGCGCTATAGTCGGGCGCCATGCCGCGTCGCATCGCCATCGTCGAGGACGATCCCGCCATCCGCGCCAACTACGCCGAGGCGCTGAAGCGCCACGGCTACGAGGTCAGCGCCTACGCGGCGCGGCGCGAGGCGATGGACGCGTTCCGGTCGCGCCTGCCGGACCTGGCGATCATCGATATCGGGCTGGGCGACGAGGCCGAGGGCGGCTTCGCGCTGTGCCGCGACCTGCGCGCGCTGTCGGCGCGGCTGCCCATCGTGTTCCTCACCGCGCGCGATTCGGATTTCGACATCGTGTCCGGCCTGCGCCTGGGCGCGGACGATTACCTCACCAAGGGCGTGAGCCTGCCGCACCTCACCGCGCGCATCGCGGCGCTGTTCCGCCGCGTCGAGGCGCTGGCCGAGGACCAGCCGGTGGAGGAACGCATCGTGCGCGGCGCGCTGGAGCTGGACCTGAAGCGCTTCGAGGCGAAGTGGAACGGCGGCCGCATCGAGTTGACGCTGACCGAATTCTGGATCGTGCATTCGCTCGCGCGCCACCCCGGGCACGTGAAGACGCGCGAGCAGCTGATGCGCGACGCCGAGCTGGTGGTGGACGACGCGACCATCACCTCGCACGTGAAGCGCCTGCGCGCCAAGTTCCTCGCCGCCGATCCCGCTTTCGACGCCCTCGAAACCGCGTACGGGCTCGGCTACCGCTGGAGGGCATAGGGCGGTGCGTCGCCTGTCGCTGCGCGCGAAGCTCGCGCTGGTCGCGCTCGTGCTGCTGGTGCTGCCGGTCGCCGGCTACCTGCACGTCAGGGAAATGGAGCGCTTCCTGGTCGAGGCGCAGGAAGCGACGCTGGGCGCCACCGCGCGCGCGATCGCCACCGCGCTGCACGACCGGCCGCAACTGCTCGCCTACCGCCCGGTGGACGAATCCGCGCTGCGGCGCGAGGCCGAGGAGGAACTGCGCCGGCTCGCCGGCGGCGCCGAGTCCGATGCGGCGCCGGTGATTGCGCGCGAAGCACCTCCGCCGACGCAGGCGCGCGATGGCGGCAGCGACGAGATCGCCGCCATCCTGAAGGGCCTTGAGCGCACCAGTTCGCGCATCTGGGTGGTGAGCCGCGACTATCGCGTGCTGGCGCTCGCCGGCTCGCTGAAACGCGCCGACGCCGAGCCGCCCGGCCCGATGCAGCGCGCGCTGGCGTGGCTGATTTCGCCGCCGACCGAGGAGTTCGACGACCCGATCGCCGCCGAGGCCTTCGCCGCCGGGCGCGGCGTGGTCGCCGCGCTGCAGGGCGCCGGCAGCACGCGCACGCGCCTGACCCAGGACGGCCGCGCGGTGGTGATGGCGGCGTCGTACCCGATCTGGGTGGGCGACGAGGTGCATGGCGCGGTGGTGGTCGAGGAGACCACCAACCTCATCGCGTCGCTGCGCAGCCGCGCGCTGGAGCGCCTCGCGGTGGTGACGCTCGGCGCGTTCGTGCTGGTGGCCGCGGTGCTGCTGTGGTTCGCCAGCCGCATCTCGAACCGCATCCGGCGGCTGCGCGACGAGGCGGAGGCGGCGACAGACGCGCGCGGGCGCGTCACGCGCCTCATCACCGCGTCGGACGCCGGCGACGAGATCGGCGATTTGTCGCGCAGCTTCACCAGGGTGCTCACGCGGCTGGGACGCTACAACGCCTACCTCGAAGGCATGGCGGGCAGGCTGTCGCACGAGCTGCGCACGCCGATCGCGGTGGTGCGTTCATCGCTGGAGAACCTGCACGCGGCGGCGAGCGAAGCCGAGGCGCGCACCTACGCGGCGCGCGCCGAAGAGGGCCTCGCGCGCCTGTCGACCATCCTCTCGCGCATGAGCGAGGCCAGCCGGCTGGAGCAGGGACTGTCCAGTGCGGCGCGCGAACGCTACGACGCGGTGCCGGTGCTGAGGGGCTGCATCGAGGGCTATCGCGGCGCCTACCCGCAGGCGGCGTTCGCGCTGGTCGTGCCGGACGCGCCGGTGATGCTCGAAGGCAACGCCGACCTGCTGGCGCAATTGCTGGACAAGCTGATCGAGAATGCGGTGGACTTCCACGCACCGGGCAGCGCGATCCGCGTGCTGCTGGACGCCGCCGGCACGCTGCGCGTGGAGAACGAGGGGCCGGCGCTGCCCGAGGGCATACGTGAGTCGCTGTTCGAGTCCATGGTGTCGCAGCGCGCCGAGCGCTCTGGCGCAGCGCCGCACCTGGGGCTGGGCCTGTACGTCGCGCGCCTGATCGCGGAGTTCCACGGCGGCGGCCTGCGCGCGGAGAACCTGGCCGACGCACGCGGCGTGGCGTTCGAGGCGACGCTGGGGCGGCCCGTATAATCCGCGCTTGTCCTCGTACGACCTGTTGATCATCGGCGGCGGCGTGAACGGCGCCGGGATCGCCCGCGACGCCGCCGGCCGCGGCCTTTCGGTCATCCTCGCCGAGAAGGATGACCTCGCCAGCGCAACTTCGTCGTGGTCTTCCAAGCTGATCCACGGCGGCCTGCGTTACCTGGAACAGTACGAGTTCCGCCTGGTGGCCGAGGCGCTGGCCGAGCGCGAGGTGCTGCTGGCGACCGCGCGGCACCTGGTCTGGCCGGCGCGCTTCGTCATGCCGCACGTACCCGAGTTGCGCCCGCGCTGGATGATTCGCGCCGGGCTTTTCCTCTACGACCACCTGGCGCGGCGCACCTCGCTGCCCGGCTCGGGCGCGGTGCGCCTGGACGCGCCACCGTACAACGCGGGGCTGAACGCAGGCTGCACGCACGGCTTCGTGTACTCGGACTGCCGTGTGGACGACGCGCGGCTGGTGGTGGCGAACGCCATCGCCGCGCGCGAACTGGGCGCCGAGATCCTGACCCGCACCGAATGCGTGAGCGCGGCGCGCGAGGCAGGCGGCTGGCGCGCGCTGCTGCGAGGCGCCGGCGGCGAGCGCGAGGTGCGCGCGAAGGCGGTCGTCAATGCCGCCGGGCCGTGGGTGAAGCGCGTGCTGAACCAGCGGCTCGGTCAGCCTTCGCGCGACTCGGTGCGGCTGGTGAAGGGCAGCCACATCGTGGTGCCGCGGCTCTACGAGGGCGAGCACGCGTTCATCCTGCAGAACGACGACCGGCGCGTGGTGTTCATGATTCCCTACGAGGGCGCGTACACGCTGGTCGGCACCACCGACATCCCGCAACCGGAGGACACGCCGCCGTCGGCGAGCGACGAGGAAGTCGAATACCTGTGCCGCGCGGTGAACCGCTACCTGGCGAAGCCGGTCGCTGCCGTGGACGTGGTGTGGCGCTATGCCGGCGTGCGGCCGTTGTACGACGACGGCAGCGACGATCCGTCCGCGATCACCCGCGACTACACGCTGCGGGTGGACGACGAGGCGCGCCAGGCGCCGGTGCTGTCGGTGTTCGGCGGCAAGATCACCACCTTCCGCAGGCTGGCCGAGCATGCGATGGAGAAGCTCGCGCCGTTTTTTCCCGGGTTGAAGCCGGCGTGGACCGCGCGCGCCTGCCTGCCGGGCAGCGACTTCGGCGACGCCGGCCGCAGCCGCGCGCGCGACGCCTTTTTCGCGCGATTCCCTGCGATCGAACGCGAGACGTTGCGCGGGATTTTCCGTCGCCACGGCGCGTGCGCCGAAGAGGTGGTGGGCGACGGCGACCTGGGCGAGCACTACGGCGCCGGGCTGCACGAACGCGAGCTGCGTTACCTCGCCGCGCGCGAGTGGGCGCTGAGCGCGGAGGACGTGCTGTGGCGGCGCACCAAGTGCGGGCTGCACATGAACGCGGCCCAGCGCGAGCGCGTCGCGCGGGCGCTGGGCGCATGAAGCCGCTGGCGGAACTGCCTGCGCGCCGCCCGCGCGGCGTCCTCTTCGACATAGACGACACGCTGACCACCGACGGCCACCTGACCGCGGAAGCCTACGCGGCGATGGAGCGCATGAAGCACGCCGGCATGCTGGTGGTGCCGATCACCGGCCGGCCCGGCGGCTGGTGCGACCACATCGCGCGCATGTGGCCGGTGGACGCGGTGGTGGGCGAGAACGGCGCGTTCTACTTCTGGCGCGACCGCGACAGGCTGGGCAAGCGCTACGTGGACGACGCGCCGGTGCGCGCAGGCAACCGCGCGCGCCTGCAGGCGATCGCCGAGCGGATACTCGCCGAGGTACCTGGCTGCGCGCTCGCTTCGGACCAGGCCTACCGCGACAACGACCTGGCGATCGATTTCTGCGAGGACGTGCCGCCGCTGCCGCTGGAAGCCGCCGAGCGCATCGCCGCGCTGATGCGCGCGCAGGGGCTCACCGCGAAGATCAGCTCGATACACGTCAACGGCTGGTTCGGCAGCTACGACAAGCTCGCCATGACGCGGCTGCTGATGCGCGAGCGCTACGGCCTCGATCTGGACGCAGCCAACCGCGATTTCGTCTTTGCCGGCGATTCGCCGAACGACGCGCCGATGTTCGCGTTCTTCGAGTTCTCCGTCGGCGTGGCGAACGTGGCGCGCTTCAGCGGCCGGCTGGACGCCGAGCCGAAGTACCTGACCCGCGCGGCCGCGGGCGCTGGCTTTGCCGAGCTGGCGTCCCATTTGCTCGGACGCACGTAATGGACTGGTGGTTCGCCTACCTGGCGATCGGCGTCCTGGTCGGCTTCCTCGCCGGCCTGCTCGGCATCGGCGGTGGCATGTCGGTGGTGCCGCTGCTGGTGTTCGTCTTCACCGCGAAGGCGTTTCCCTCCGAGCACATCGTGCACATGGCGCTGGCAACCTCGATGGCGACCATCCCGTTCACCTCGGCCGCCAGCGTGCGTGCGCACCACAGGCTTGGCGGCGTCGACTGGTCCATCGTGCGCAGCATGCTGCCGGGGCTTGCGGCGGGCGCGGTGCTGGGCGCGCTGACGGCCGGCGTGGTGCCGGGGCGTCCGCTGGCGATCTTCTTCACCGCGTTCATCCTCTACACCGGCATCAACATGTTCCGCAGCGTGAAGCCGAAGCCCGCGCGCAGGCTGCCGGGGCGCGGCGGGCTCGCGCTGGTGGGTGCGGGCATCGCCTTTCTTGCCAGCTTCCTCGCCGCCGGCGCGGCGTTCCTCAGCGTGCCCTTCATGACCTGGTGCAACGTGCCGATGCGCCGCGCCATCGGCACCGCGGCGGCGATCGGCTTTCCGCTTTCGCTGGCGTCGTCGCTCGGTTTCATCTACGCCGGCTACGGCCTGCCGGGCCTGCCGCAGGCGAGCCTGGGCTATGTCTACCTGCCGGCGCTGGCGCTGGTCGTCGCCACCAGCGTGCCGGTCGCGCCGCTGGGCGCGAGGCTGTCGCAGCGCGTGCCGGTGGCGCAGTTGCGCCGCGCGTTCGGCGTCATCATGCTGCTGCTCGCCGCGGCGATGCTGGCGCGCATCTGGTAACTTTGGGCACCCGTCAAGCCTCGCGCGCATGAAAGCCGGATTCCTCGGAAAGTTCTTCCGCTCGCCGGAAAGCGCACTTGCGCTGGACGCCGAAGCGCTCATGACTGCGCGCGGCGAGGCCTCGGGCGTGGCGCGCGCAAGAGAGCTCCTGTCGACCTACGCCGCGCTTCCGACCGAGCGTCGCATCAACTTCCTCAGGCACCTTGCCGAGAAGTTCCCTGCGGACCCGAAGCGCATCGAGCGCGCCATCGCCGCCTACCTGTCCGCGCCCGGGCCGCAGACCGCGCTCGGGCTGCACAAGGCAGCGGAGCCGCGGCGCCAGGAGCTGCTGCGGCGGCTGAACCTCGCGCCTGGCGGCACCGCGAGCCTGGTGCGCATGCGCGAGGACCTGCTGCGCCACCTGGCGGCACATCCGGAGCTCGGCCCGCTGGACGCGGATTTCGCGCACCTGTTCGCGTCCTGGTTCAACCGCGGCTTCCTCGTACTGCGGCGCATCGACTGGTCGACGCCGGCCGCGGTGCTGGAGAAGGTGATCCGCTATGAGGCGGTGCACGAGATCAACGGCTGGCCGGACCTGCGCCGGCGGCTCGACCCGGGCGACCGCAGGTGCTTCGCGTTCTTCCATCCCGCGCTCGCCGACGAGCCGCTGATCTTCGTCGAGGTGGCGCTCACGCGCAGCGTGCCGCAAGCCATTGCGCCGCTGCTGGCAGAAGCGCGCGAGGAGGTGGACGCGCATCGCGCGAGCGTCGCGGTGTTCTACTCGATTTCGAACTGCCAGGACGGCCTGAGGGGGATTTCCTTCGGCAGCTTCCTCATCAAGCAGGTCGCGGAGGACCTGAAGCGCGACCTGCCGCAACTGAAGACCTTCGTCACGCTGTCGCCGGTGCCGGGCTTCGTGCGCTGGCTGCAGAAGGAGCGCGAAGCAAAGGCGTCGCCTTTCGTCGCCGCGAAGGACAGGCCGGCGCTGAGGCTGATGGACGAGCCCGGCTGGCACGCCGACGCCGATGCGCAGCGGCGGCTGCGGCCGGTGCTGTCGGAGGCGATCGCGCGCTACTTCCTGGAAGCGAAGAACGCCGCGGGCAAGCCGGTGGACCCGGTGGCGCGCTTTCATCTCGGCAACGGCGCGCGGCTCGAGCGCATCAACTGGATGGGCGACGCCTCCGACAGGGGGCTCGTCGAGGGCGCGGGCTTCATGGTGAACTACGTCTACGACCTCGGCAGCATAGAGCGCAACCACGAAGCGTTCGAGAACGACGGCGAGGTGGTGGCTGCTGGCCGCGTGAACCTGATGCGCAGGCGCAGGGCGGGATAGCGGCACCCGGTGTAAATTCGCCGCTCAGCAACGCAAGGAACATTTCCATGGCTGGTCCGCTGTCGCATATCCGCGTGCTCGACCTTTCCCGCGTGCTCGCCGGCCCGTGGGCGGGGCAAAACCTGGCAGATCTTGGCGCCGAGGTGATCAAGGTGGAACGGCCGGGGGTCGGCGACGATTCGCGCGCCTTCGGCCCGCCCTGGGTCAGGGACCGCGATGGCCGCGAGACGAAGGACTCCGCCTACTTCACGTCGGCCAACCGCGGCAAGAAATCGCTCACGCTGAACATCGCGAAGCCCGAGGGCCAGGCGGTGGTGCGGGAACTGGCGAAAGTGAGCGACGTGCTGATCGAGAACTACAAGTTCGGCGACCTCGCGCGCTACGGGCTCGGCTATGAAGACCTGAAAGCACTGAACCCGCGGCTCATCTACTGCTCGGTCACCGGCTTCGGCCAGACTGGCCCGTACCGCGAGCACCCGGGTTACGACTTCATGATCCAGGGCATGGGCGGCATGATGAGCGTGACCGGGGAGCCCGACAGTGCCCCGGGCGGCGGGCCGCAGCGCGCCGGCGTGCCGGTCGCCGACATCATCACCGGCATGTACGCGTCGATCGCCATCTGCGCGGCGATCGCGCATCGCGCCGAGACCGGCATCGGCCAGCACCTGGACCTGGCGCTGCTCGATTCGCAGATTGCGCTGCTCGCCTACCAGAACACCAACTACTTCGCCACTGGCAAGCCGCCGGGGCGCATCGGCAACCTGCACCCGAACATCGTCCCTTACCAGCCATTCCGCACCGCCGACGGCGACGTCATCCTCGCCTGCGGCAACGACAACCTGTACCGCAAGTTCTGCGACGCGGCGGGGTGCCCGGAGCTGGCGGGCGACGCGCGCTTCGCCAGCAACGGCAAGCGCGTCGAGAACCGCGCCGAGCTGACCCGGCTGCTGCAGGACATTTTCGCCAAACGCAGCACGCGCGAATGGGTAGCGCTGCTGGAAGCGGCGGGCGTGCCGAACGGGCCGATCAACAATGTGGCGCAGGTGTTCGAGGAACCGCAGGTGAAGGCGCGCGGCATCCGCATCGACCTCGATCATCCCGTGGCCGGCAGGTTGCCCACGGTGGCGAGCCCGATGCGCTTTTCCGGCACGCCGCTGGAACACCGCGTGGCGCCGCCGGTGCTGGGCCAGCACACGCAGGAGATCCTCGGCGGGCTGCTGAAAATGAGCGAGGCGCAGATCGACGCGCTGCGCGCGGCGGGCGCGATCTAGCCGGGGCATCTAGCCGGCCAGCTTCAGCAGCCACACCGCGGCCGCGCCAGCGAGCACGCCGGCGAAGAGGTTGCGCCGCGTCAGCCAGAAGTAGGCGCCCAGCGCCGCGGCGCTGCCGAGCGCACGCTCCAGCAGCGTGGTTTCGGCCAGCGCGCCGGTGGGCAGCACCAGGATGCGCGCCACCAGGCCGGCGATCATGGCGTAGGCGACGCAGGAGATCCATGTGAACACCTCGCTGTCGGCGTCCACGCCGCCGGACAGCAGCGCGCCCAGCCCGCGCCAGGCGTAGGTGGCGATGGCGCACAGCGCAAGCAGCAGCCACAGCTCAGCCACGTCGCCTGCCTCCGCGCAGGATCAGGTACGCAAGCGTGCCGCCGGCGAATCCGCCCACCAGCACGCTCCAGCCCGGCGTGGCGAGGTAGGCAAGCGGCCCGGCCAGCGCGCCGCAGGCAAGCGCGAGCGCCGCCGCGCGGTCGCGGATGCCGCCGACCAGGATCAGCAGGTAGTACATCGGTGCCATGAACACCAGGCCGGCCTTGGCGAGCGGCGTCAGCAGGTCGGCGACCAGGTAGCCCGCAGCGCTGGCGGCGGCGCTGGCCGCCATGCACACGAGCGCGAAGCCGCAGAACCACGCCAGGCGCTCGGCGCGTGCGATCTGCGGGAAACGCGCCATGGCCATCGTCCAGCCGGTGAGCGCGAGCAGCTGCGCCGCGGCGTAATAGCGCCAGCCGCGGTGGCGCGCGTCGCGCATCAGCGGCATCAGCACCAGCGTCATCGGCAAAAAGCGCGCCGAAGACAGCGCCACGGTGAGCACGATGGCGAAGAGCGGGGCGCCGAGCGTATTCATCTCGACCATGATCAGTTGCCCCGGCAGCGCCCAGATGGCGAGCGTGGAGGCGACTACCAGCGGCAGCGGCAGCGCGTGCCCGGCGGCGAAGGCGCCGAATCCCAGGTAACCCGCGGCGAGCACGGCGGCGGGAACGCCCGCGGCTTCGCGCGCGCCCCGCGCCAGCGCCGCGCGGCTCAAACCTTCAGCTTCGGGTCGAGCCAGTCGCGCAGGCTGTCGCCGAACAGATTGAAGGCGAATACCGCGAGGCTGATGGCGAGGCCGGGGAAGATGATCATCCACGGCGCTTCGCGGTAGAACTCGGCCGAAGACCCCGAGAGCATCAGGCCCCACGCCGCGGTGGGCTCGGTGACGCCCAGGCCGAGGAAGGAAAGCGAGGCTTCGAGCAGGATCGCCTGCGCGACGAAGGCGGTCAGCATGATGAGGTAGGGCGCGACGACGTTCGGGATGATGTGGCGGAAAATGATGCGCGTGTGCGAGAAGCCCGCGGTGCGCGCCGCGTCGATATAGGGCATTTCGCGTATCGCCAGCGCCGAGGAGCGCACCACGCGCGCGACCTTCGGGACCATCGGCACCGCGATTGCGATGACGAGATTCAGGTCCAGGCCGCCGACGTTCCACTTGCCGAGCACCGACACCACCGCCAGCGCCAGCACGATGATCGGGAACGCCAGCAGCACGTCCATCAGCCGCTGTATCGCCATGTCGATGCGGCCGCCGAAATAGGCCGACACCACGCCGACCACGGCGCCCAGCGTACAGCCGAGGAACGACGCCAGCAGGCCGACGATGAGCGCGGTGCGCGCGCCGTAGATGATGCGCGACAGCACGTCGCGGCCGAAGGCATCGGTGCCCAGCCAGTGATCCCACGAGGGTTTGGCGAGCATGGCGCCGTAGTCCACCTTCAGCGGATCCTGCGGCGCCACCCACTCGGCGAAGATGCCGCCGAACAGCATCAGCACGATGATGGCGAGGCCGGTGGCGCCCAGCGGCTGCGTGACGAGGAACTGCAGCACCGGGTGCCGGCGCTTGGGGACCTTGTAGACGATGTCGGGCGTGCCCGGGACGGCGGCCATGTCAGCGGTAGCGGATGCGCGGGTCGAGCGCCGCGTACAGCAGGTCGACGATGAAGTTGATGAAGATGAACAGCGCCGCGATCAGCATCACCAGCGCCTGCACCATGGTGAAGTCGCCGCGCGTCACCGTCTCGACGAAGAGCTTGCCCAGGCCGTTCAAGTTGAACACCTGCTCGGTGACCACCAGGCCGCCGATGAGGAAGGCGAACTCGAGGCCGATCACGGTGACCACCGGCAGGAGCGCGTTGCGCATCGCGTGCCGCGCCACCACCAGGCGCTCCCACACGCCCTTGGCGCGCGCGGTGCGGATGTAGTCTTCCTTCAGCACTTCGAGCACGGTGGAGCGCGTCATGCGCGTCGCCACCGCGGAATAGCGGTAGCCGACCGCGAGCGCGGGCCAGATCAGCTGTGACAGGTTCTTCCACGGATCGACGTAGATCGGCGTGTAGGTAAGCGGGGGGATCCAGTTGAAGTTGAGCAGCAGCAGCAGGATGAAGATCATGCCGAGCCAGAACGAGGGCACCGCGAGGCCGGCGATGGCGAACACGCGGATCACCTGGTCGATCCAGGTGTCCTTGTACAGCGCCGCGATGGTACCCAGCGGGATGGCGAGCACGGTGGCGAGCAGCGTCGCCATGATCGCCACCTGCATCGACAGCTCCAGCCGCGAGCTGATTTCGTCGACCACCGGGCGACCGGTCCACATCGATACGCCGAGGTCGCCGGTGAGCAGCCCGCCCATCCAGTCGACGAACTGGCCCCACATCGACTTGTCCAGGCCGAGGCGCGCGCGCTCCGCGGCGATCGTCGCCTGGTCCACCTGGCCGCCCTCGGCGAGCAGGCGCAGCTCGACGATGTCGCCGGGCATCAGGCGCAGCAGCACGAACACCAGCACCGCGACTCCGAGCAGCGTCGGAATCATCAGCAACAGGCGGTTCAGGACGTAGCGCAGCATGGCGGGCGGCAGGCCGGGCGCGCGGCGTTGCCGCGCGCCCGGTCAGGTACGACCGGCTCGTCCTACTGGTCGAGCCAGACCGAGGACAGGTCCTGGTTCAGGTAGTGGCTGGGCGACATGTACCAGCCCTTCAACGGCTTCCAGTTGACGATGATGCGGTGCCACCAGATGGTGGGAAAGGTGTAGGCCTCCTCGAGCGCGCGCTTCTCGAACTCGCGCAGGTACTTGATGCGCTCGGCCCTGTTCGGCGCCCGCACCTGCTTCTCGAACAGTCCGTCCAGCGTACGATCCTGGTAGCGGCCGTAGTTGATGGACGAGATGTCCGAGGACAGGTACTTCTGCAGCTGCAGGTTGGGTTCGTCCATGAAGTCGCAGTTGAAGTCCAGCCCGGCTTCGAAGTTGCCCGCGCGCAGCGCCGCCTGGTACAGCTTGGTATCGAGCTGCTGGTGCTCGGCGGTGACGCCGATCTGCCGCCACTGGTCGATGAGGAAGATCCCCACCGGCGTGTACGGCATCGGCACGTTGCGGTTGGTGAACTTGAACTTCAGGTTCGACACGCCCGCTTCCTTGAGCAGCCGCTGCGCCTCCGCGCGCGCCTTCGCCACGTCCTTGCCGAAGCCGGGATACTTCATCAGCTCCTCGGTGCTCGGCGCGAGATCGTAGCCCGGGCGCAGCACGCCGCCGACGTGGCGCACCAGGGCGATCTTCGACAGCGCCTCGGCGCCGCCCCAGCGGTCGATGCCGATCGACAGCGCGCGGCGCACGCGCGCGTCGTCGAAGGGCTTCTTCTCGGTGTTGAAGGTCACCACCAGCGCGCAGCTCCACGGCTGCTCGTACACGTTGACCTTGTCGCCGAGCGCCTTGACGAGGTTGTCCTTGTCCGCGGGCGAATGGCCGCGGAACTCGGCGAGCACCTCGCCCGCCTGCAGCGCATTGACGCGTGCCGCAGTGTTGCGGATGAAGATCGCGCGGTAGCCGTCGAGATAGGGCTTGCCCTTCTCGAAGTAGGCGTCGTTGCGCTTGCCCACCCAGTGCGAGCCGGCGGCATGCTCGACGAACGCGAACGGCCCGGTTCCCATGATGTTCTTCTCGGGGAACTTCGGATCGGCCTTGAGCTTCTCCGCGCTGTAGATGCAGTCCCAGGGCGAGGCGAAGAGCGACAGCATCGCCGAGTTGGGTGCCTTCAGCTTGAACACCACGGTTGCCGGGTCCGGCGTGTCGATCGACGCGATGTCGGCGTACGCGCCCTTGCGCAGCGATACCACGCCCTGCGGCGGATTCGAGATGCGCTCGTAGGTGGCTTTAACGTCGGCGGAGCTGAAGTTCGAGCCGTCGTGGAACTTGACGCCGGTGTGCAGCTTGAAGGTGTAGGTGAGGCCGTCGGCGGACACCGTCCACGACTGCGCGAGGTCGCCGACCACCTTCGGATAGTTCGCCGGGTCGAACTTCAGCAGCGTGTTGTAGTGCGGGCGCACCGGGTGGATGAACGCGAACGAGGAGTTCGCATGGCAGTCGTAGTTGGGCGGTTCCGCGCTGACGGCGAACTTGAGTTCGCCGCCGCGCTTCTGTGCCTGCGCGCCGAAAGGCGTGGCGGCGAGTGCCGCGACTGCAACAACGAGCGCAACTCTGTGCAATTTCATGGGTCCTCCTCCTCGTGGCATTGACCGGCGCCATGTGGCCCGGGGCATGTTGTTACCTTGCATCCGACAGCGACACGCTACAGCTTGAGGCACGCTGCATGGTGGCCGGCGCGGATCTCGCGCAGCGCCGGCACCTCGCGCCGGCAGGCCTCGTCGGCGAGCGGGCAGCGCGTGTTGAACACGCAGCCCGGCGGCGGATCGAGCGGACTCGGCACCTCGCCCCCCAGCGGCCGCGCCTCGCGGCGCCGCTCGAGCGTGGGGTCGGGAACCGGCACCGCGTCGAGCAGCGACCTAGTGTAGGGATGCAGCGGATCGCTGTAAAGCGCGTCCCTCTCGGCGATTTCCATGACGCGGCCGAGGTACATGACGACCACGCGGTCCGATATGTGGCGCACCACGGCGAGGTCGTGTGCGATGAACAGGTACGTGAGCTTGTAGCGCGCCTGCAGTTCCTCCAGCAGGTTGATGATCTGCGCCTGGATCGACACGTCGAGCGCCGATACCGGTTCGTCGCAGACGATGAAGCTCGGCTCGAGCGCGAGCGCGCGCGCGATGCCGACCCGCTGGCGCTGTCCGCCCGAGAGTTCGTGCGGATAGCGCTCGGCCATGTAGCCGAACAGCCCCACCTGCTCCAGCAGCTCGGTGACGCGGCGGCGGGCCGCCGCCGCATCGGGCTGCAGCCGGTACACCAGCATCGGTTCGGCGATCACCTGACCGATCGTCATGCGCGGGTTGAGCGAGCTGTACGGGTCCTGGAAGATCACCTGCATGCGCCGCCGGTACGCGCGCAGCGCGTCGCCCTTCATGGCGAGCACGTCCTCGCCGTCGAAGCGCACCTCGCCCGAGGTGGCGTCGGTGAGCCGCAGCAGCGTGCGCCCGACGGTGGTCTTGCCGCAGCCCGATTCGCCCACCATGCCGAGCGTCTCGCCCGGATAGACCGCGAACGACACGTCGTCCACCGCGCGCACCACCGCGCGCGCGCGGCTGAAGCGCTTGAGGCCCGCGGCGACGTCGAAGTGCGTGCTCAGGCGGCGCACGTCCAGCAGCGGCCGCGTGCGGTCGACCGACTTCGTCTCGCCGCCGCGGCGCGCCGAGGCCCCCAGGCCGAGCGCGTCGGCGCCGCCGGCGAGCAGCTCGCGCGAGCGCAGGCAGGCCGACTGGCGCTCGGGCGCCGGTTCGTCCAGCGGCGGCTGCGCCTCGTCGCATGCGGGCAGCCGCGCCGGGCAGCGCGGCGCGAAGCGGCATCCGGCGGCCGCTTCCAGCAGGTTGGGCGGCAGCCCCTCGATGGTTTCCAGGCGCGCGCCGCGGGGCAGGTCCAGGCGCGGCACCGAGCGCAGCAGGCCGACCGTGTACGGGTGCAGCGGCAGCTCGAACAGGTGCGCCGCGTCCGCACGCTCGGCGATGCGCGCCGCGTACATGACGTTGACGCGGTCGGCGTAGCGCGCGACGACGCCCAGGTTGTGCGTGATGATGACCATCGCGATGCCGAGGTCGCGCGACAGGTCCTTCATCAGCTTGAGGATCTGCGCCTGGATGGTGACGTCCAGCGCCGTCGTCGGCTCGTCGGCGATGATCAGCTTCGGGTTGCACGCGAGGCCGATCGCGATCATCACGCGCTGGCGCATGCCGCCGGAGAACTGATGCGGGTACTGCTGCAGCCGGCGCTCGGCGTCCGGGATGCCGACCAGGCCGAGCAGCTCGATGGCGCGCGCGCGCGCCTGCTCTTCGCTCATCGCGCTGTGCATGAACAGCGGCTCCATGATCTGCAGCCCGATCGTCAGCACCGGGTTGAGCGAGGTCATCGGTTCCTGGAACACCATGGCGATGTCGCGCCCGCGGATCTCGCGCATCTCGTCGTCGCTCAGCGCGAGCAGGTCGCGCCCCTCGAACATGATGCGCCCGCGCACGATGCGCCCCGCGGGCTTCGTGAGCAGGCGCATGATCGACAGCGCGGAAACCGACTTGCCGCAGCCGGACTCGCCCACCAGCGCGACGACTTCGCCGGGATTGACGTCGTAGGACACGCCTTCCACCGCGCGCACCACGCCGCGCGAGGTGACGAAATGCACGTGCAGGTCCTCGACCGACAGCAGGGGGCGCTTCGCAGCCGTGGCGGCCGCAGCGTCGAGCAGGGTGGCGGGCGTGCTCATGGGGCGGTCATTTTCCTTCGAATCGGGGTTTGCGCTTGTCGAGGAATGCGCGGGTGCCGGCGCGGAAATCCTCGGTGTCGAAGCAGGCGTAGCTCTCATCGTACTCCGCCTCGGTGAGCGGCCGCGGGTCGGCCAGCCGCCGGGCGAATTTCTTGTGCCAGCGCGCGGCGAGCGGCGCGCCTTCCGCGATTCGCCGTGCCGCGGCAAGCGCTTCTTCCTCGACGCGATCGTCCGGCACCACGCGCGTGACCAGGCCCTTCGAAAGCGCTTCGTCGGCGCCGAATACTCGGCCTTCGAGCAGGATCTCCAGTGCCACCGCGCGGCCCGCCACCGCCATCAGGCCGGCGAGCTCGTCGTAGGCGACGACCAGGCCGAGGTTCCGGATCGGCACGCCGAAGCGCGACGAAGCGCCGCAGATGCGCAGGTCGCATTGCGAGGCGATCTCCAGGCCGCCGCCGATGCAGGCACCCTCGATCAGCGCGAGCGTCGGGTGCCGGCACCCGGCCACCGCGCGCATCGCCGCCGCGATCGATTCGCCGTACACCTTCGCCTGCCGCGAATTCGCGCGCACGGTCTCGAACTCGGCGATGTCCGCACCCGATGCGAACGCCTTGCCGCCCGCCCCGCGCAGCACGACGCAGCGCAGCGCATCGTCGGCGGACAGCTCGCGCATCGCCGCGGCGAGCCCGTCCCACATCGCCAGCGTCAGCGCATTGAGCTTCTCTGGCCGGTTCAGCACCACCGTGGCGACGTGTCCGTCGCGGCGGACGAGTATCGCGTCGCTCATGCGTTCACCGATAGAAGACGTTGACCAGCCACAGCGGGATCGCCGGCACGTAGGTGATGAGCAGCAGCAGCGATACCAGCACGGCGATGAAGGGCAGGTTGGCGCGGGTGACGTCCCACACGCTTTCCTTCGCGATCGAGCACGCGGTCATCAGCACGCTCGCCACCGGCGGCGTCTGCTGGCCGATGGCGAGATTCAGCGTGACGACGAGTCCGAAATGCACCGGATCGATGCCGACCGCATTCACCACCGGCATCACGATCGGCACCACCAGGATGATCGCCGCCGCCGAATGCAGGAACAGGCCGATGAAGAGGAAGAACACGTTCAAGAGCGCGAGCACCGCCCACGGCTCGGTGGTGAGGCGAGTGATGGCCGCGGCGAGCTTCTGCGGCGCCTGCGATTCGGTGAGGTAGACGCCGAGCAGCGCGCTGGAGGCGACCAGCAGCATCACCACCGCGGTCTGCACCGCGCCATCGACGATCGCGGTGCGCAGCATCTTCAGGTCGATCTCGCGGTACCACAGCGCGACGCCGATCGCCGCCACGACGGCGAGCCCGGCACCCTCGGTCGCGGTCACCAGCCCACCGAAGATGCCGCCGAGGATGATGATCGGCAGCAGGAATGCCAGCGCCGCGTCCTTGAAGGTCTGCCAGACGCGGCGCAGCTGGAACACCTCTTCGACCGGGTAGTCGTACCTGACCGCGTACCAGTAGCACAGGCCCATCATCATGAAGCCGCCGATCAGACCGGGGATGATGCCGGCGACGAACAGCTGCACCACCGAGCTTTCCGCCATCACCGCGTACAGGATCATCGGGATCGACGGCGGGATGATGATGGCGAGCGATGCCGACGACGACGTAACCGCCGCGGTGAACGGCCCCGGGTAACCCTTCTTTTTCATCGCCGGCATCAGCACCGAGCCGAGCGCGGCGACGTCGGCGACCGCCGAGCCGGAGATCTCGGCGAAGAACATCGACGCGCCGACGTTGACCATGGCGAGGCCGCCGCGCACGAAGCCCAGCAGCGCGGAAGCGAAAGCGATCAGCCGGCGCGAGATGCCCGAGGTGTTCATGATCGCGCCGGCGAGGATGAACAGCGGAATCGCGATCAGCGGGAAGTTGGTGGCGCCGTTGTAGATGACGATGGCGAGGTTGGGCAGCACGTCCGTGCCCTGCGTGGCCATCATGGCGGTGACCGCAGCGATGCCGATCGCGACCGCGATCGGCACGTTGAGCAGCACCAGCGCCAGCACCCCCAGGAAGAGGAGGACGATCGACATCTACGATCCGCCCCGCGCCGGCCTCGCCGCGGCTGCGCGCAGCACCTCCGGCAGCCGCAGCAGTTCGGCGATGACGAACATCGCCGCGCCCACCGGGATCACCGACTGCGTGTACATCACGGATACCTGCGGCAGGCTGACCAGACTGTCCGTGCTGAGGACTTCCAGCACCGACCAGCCAACCCACGCAAGCAGGCAGAAGAAGCCGATCACGCAGGCCTCGGCAAACAGGGTGCATGCCATGCGCAGGCCGGGAGGCATGGCATCGACGAGCGCGGATACGCCGATGTGCGCGCCGCGCAGCGCCGCCAGCGCGGCACCATAGAACGTGATCCACGCCAGCAGCACCGAGGCGATCTCGTCGTACCAGACCAGCGACGCCCCGGCCTTGCGGTACACCACCGCGACCGCCACCAGCAGCGCGAGCGCGACCATCAGGACGATGACGATCCACTCCAGCAGGCGCTCATAGCGCCTGCGGCAGGCGGCGAGCATCGGCGCGGGCTTACTTGCCGAGCGCGATGGCGCGGTCGATGACTTCCTTCGCGCCCTTCACTTCCTTGGCGAATTCCTCGTACACCGGCTTCGACGCGGCGACGAAGGCATCCTTGTTGGGCGTGTTCACCTGTACCCCGGCAGACTTGATCTTGGCGAGCAGGTCTTCATCGTCCTGCGCCGCCTTCTTGTAGACGAAGTCCTGCGTATCCCTGGCCGCCGCCTCGAGGATGCCGCGCACGTCCGCCGGCAGGCTGGCCCACTTCTTCGCCCCCACGGTGGCGTAGGCGGGCGTGTAGACGTGCCCGGTGAGCGACAGGTACTTCTGCACCTCCTGGAACTTGGCGCTGAAGATCTGCGTGAACGGGTTCTCCTGGCCGTCCATGACGCCGGTCTGCAGCGCGGTGAACACCTCGGAGAACTTCATCGGCGAGGGATTGGCGCCGTAGGTCTGGAACATCTTCACGCGCCACTTGCCCTCGGGCGTGCGCAGCTTGATGCCCTTGAGGTCATCGGGCGTGTTGATCGGGCGCTTGTTGTTGGTGATGTGGCGGTAGCCGTTTTCCCACACGGCGATGATCTTCAGGCCCTTCGCCTCGGCGGCCGGCGCGAGCGACTTCCAGAACACGTCCTTCTCGATCTTCTTCATGTGCCCGCGGTCCTTGACCAGGTAGGGCATCTCGAAGACGCCGAAAAGATCGGCCTCGGAGGACATCACGGTGGAGGGCAGCGCCATGTCGACGGTGCCGAGTTTGAGCTTCTGCAGCAGTTCCTTGTCGCCGCCGAGTTGGCTGGAGCCGTAGACCACGACTTTGGCCTTGCCGCCGAGCTTGGCGTTGGCGCGCCTGGCGAACTCCTCTGCCGAGGCCGCGAACAGCGATCCCGGGTTGCCGACGTGGCCGAACTTGATTTCGGTCTGCGCGAGCGCGCTGCCCGCGAATGCCGCGACGAGCGCGGCGGACACCGCGCCGAGCGCGGTCCGGATGCGTGCGTGTTTCATGGTTTGTCCTCCTCCTTGGTTGCTGGCCGGCTACGCCGCCGCGCGCGCCGGGCTGGCGCGGCACTCGGCGAGGTATGCCATTGCCGCCTGCACGCCCTCCCTCCTGGAGGGCACGCCGGCGAGTTGCAGTCCCATCTCCACGCCGGCGAGTGTACCCATCAACGCCAGGTCGTTGAAATCGCCCAGGTGCCCGATGCGGAACACCTTGCCGGCGAGCTTGCCCAGCCCGGTCCCCAGGGACATGTCGAAATGCTCGAGGATCACCGCGCGCAGGCGGTCGGCGTCATGGCCGGCGGGCAGCAGCACCGCGGTAAGCGCGCCGCTGTACTCGGCGGGATTGGCGGCGAGGATCTCCAGGCCCCAGGCGCGCACCGCGCGCCGCGTGGCTTCGGCATGCCGCTGATGACGCGCGAAGACATTCTCCAGGCCTTCCTCGTCCAGCAGCATCGTCAATGCTTCGCGCAGCCCGTACAGCAGGTTGGTCGCCGGCGTGTAGGGGAAGTAGCCGCCCTTGCCCGCGGCGAGCATCTCTTCCCAGTTCCAGTACGCGCGCGGCAGCTTCGCCGCCGCGGAGGCGGCCAGCGCCTTCGCGGAGATGGCGTTGAACGACAGGCCGGGCGGCAGCATCAATCCTTTCTGCGAGCCTGCCACGGTGACGTCCACGCCCCATTCGTCGTGCCGGTAGTCGATCGAAGCCAGCGACGAGATCGTGTCCACCATCAGCAGCGCCGGGTGCTTGGCCGCATCGATGGCGGCACGCACCGCAGGGATGTCGGAGGTCACGCCGGTGGAGGTTTCGTTGTGCACCACGCACACCGCCTTGAAGCGGTGCTGGCTGTCCTCGCGCAGCCGCTTGCCGATGGCCGTTGCATCGGCGCCGTGGCGCCAGTCGCCGGCGATGAACTCCGGCGCCAGTCCGAGACGCAGCGCGAGCTTGTGCCACAGTGCCGCGAACTGCCCGGTCTCGTACATCAGCACCGCGTCGCCCGGCGACAGCGTGTTGACCAGGGCCGCCTCCCAGGCGCCGGTGCCGGATGCCGGATAGATCACGACGTCCGCACCGGTCCTGAACACCCGCTTCATGCCGGCCAGGCAGGCTTTGCCCAGGTCGGCGAAATCGGGGCCGCGATGGTCCATGGTGGGGAAATCGATCGCCCGCAGCACCCGGTCGGGGACGTTCGTAGGGCCCGGAATCTGCAGGAAGTGGCGCCCGGCGGCTCTTGCCATATGGCCTCCCTATTGCATGCAAACCAAATAATGTTGCGCAACATAGAGGCCGGATGTTGCAGAACTGCGCCTCTTTTTGTATTCTGCATGCAAAATGGAAGTCCTGCAAGCAGCAAGCCCGATTGTCCGACGACCGCTGCACGAGGATGCGGTCGAGCAGTTGCGGACCCTGATCGTGCATGGGGATCTGGCGCCCGGCTCACGCCTGAACGAGCGCGTGCTGTGCGAGCAGCTGGCGATATCGCGCACGCCGCTGCGCGAGGCGCTGAAGCTTCTCGCTACCGAGGGTCTGGTCGAGCTGCTGCCCAACCGCGGTGCCATCGTCGCGCGCCTGGATGCCGCGCGCCTCGCCGACACGCTGGCGGTGATGGGCGCGCTCGAGGCGCTGGCCGGGGAACTGGTGTGCGCGCGCGCATCCGACGCGGCGATCGCGCAGATCCGCGCGCTGCACTTCGACATGCTGGCGATGCATGCGCGCGGCGACCTCGCCGGGTACTTTCGCTACAACCAGTTGATCCACCTCGGCATCGTCGAAGCATCCGGCAACGCCGTGCTGGCAAGCACCTACCGGCACCTGAACGCGAACGTGCGGCGTGCGCGCTACATGGCGAACCTGTCGAAGGAGCGCTGGGATGCCGCGGTGCGCGAGCACGAGGCGATCCTGCAGGCGCTGGCCGCGCGCGACGCGACGCGCTTGAAGGCACTGCTGGCCGAGCACCTGGCGAAGAAACTCTCTGCGGTGCTTGGTGCGCTGACGTGAGCACGCTCGAAGCACGCCTGCGTCGCGAGGTCGACGGCGAGGTCCTGTTCGACGCGGCGACGCGCGCGCGCTACGCCACCGACGCGTCGATCTACCAGATCGAGCCGCTGGGCGTCGTCGTGCCGCGGAGCGAAGAGGCCGCGCGCGCCGCCATCGCGGTCGCCGCCGGCGAGGGCGTGCCGATCCTGCCGCGCGGCGCGGGCAGCTCGCAATGCGGCCAGGCGGTGGGCGCGGCGCTGGTCATCGACGACACCAAGCACCTGAACGGGCTGCTCGAGTGCGACGTCGCGGCGCGGACCGCGGTAGTGCAGCCGGGCATCGTGCTCGACCAGTTGAACGCGGCGTTGCGGCCGCACGGGCTGTGGTATCCGGTGGACGTGTCCACCAGCGCGCAGGCGACGCTGGGCGGCATGGCCGGCAACAATTCCTGTGGCTCCCGGTCGATTGCCTACGGCAACATGGTGCACAACGTGCTGGCGATAGACGCGGTGTGCAGCGACGGCGAGCGGCGGCGCTTCGGCCCGATGAGCGAGGACTCGCCGCTTAACCGCCGGCTGCGTGCGCTGTACGAGCGCGAGAAGGACGAAATCGCCGCGCGCTTCCCGAAGGTGCTGCGCAAGGTGGCGGGCTACAACCTGGACCACCTGGGCCCGCCGCACGAGAACAGCGCCCACCTGCTGGTGGGCTCCGAGGGCACGCTGGCGTACTTCGAGCGGCTGCACCTGAAGCTCTCACCGCTGCCGGCGGCGCGTGCGCTCGGCGTCTGCCATTTCCCCAAGTTCTACACCGCGATGGACCTGACCCAGCACATCGTCAAGCTGGGGCCGTCGGCTGTGGAGCTGGTCGACAGCACCATGATCGGCCTCGCGCGCGAGATCGGCGCGTTCAGGCGGACGGTGGATGCGGTCATCCGCGGCCAGCCCGATGCCATCCTGCTGGTGGAGTTCGCCGGCGACGATGCCGCCGCGCAACTGGCGAAACTGAAGCAGCTGGTGCAGCTGATGGGCGACCTCGGCCTGCCCGGCAGCGTGGTCGAGGTGATCGACGCGAAGCTGCAGAAGGACATCTGGGAGGTGCGCAAGGCGGGCCTCAACATCATGATGTCGATGAAGGGCGACGGCAAGCCGGTGTCCTTCATCGAGGACTGCGCGGTGCCGCTCGAGCATCTGGCCGAGTACACCGATCGGCTCACGCAGGTGTTCGCGAAGCACGGCACCCGCGGTACCTGGTATGCGCACGCATCGGTGGGCACGCTGCATGTGAGGCCGATCCTAGACATGCGGCGCGATGGCGCGCAGAAGATGCGCGCCATCGCCGAGGAAGCCTGCGCGATGGTGAAGCAGTACAAGGGCGCCTACTCGGGCGAGCACGGCGACGGCCTGGTGCGCTCGGAATGGATCGCGCCGTTCTTCGGGCCGCGGCTCACCGCCTGCCTGGCCGAAATCAAGTCGTGGCTGGACCCGAAGGGCCTGATGAATCCGGGCAAGATCGTCGATCCGCCGAAGATGGACGATCGCAGCCTGTTCCGCTTCAAGCCGGGCTATGCGACCGTGCCGGTGAAAACGCTGCTGGACTGGGGCGAATGGGGCGGCCTGGATAAGGCGGTCGAGATGTGCAACAACAACGGGCACTGCCGCAAGTTCGACGCCGGCACCATGTGCCCGTCGTTCCGTGCCACCGGCGACGAGCAGCACCTGACGCGAGGGCGCGCCAACACGCTGCGCATGGCACTGTCCGGCCAGCTCGATGGCCGCACGGGCGACGAGGCCTTCGCCTCCGATGCGGTGAAAGACGCGCTGGACTTGTGCGTGTCGTGCAAGGGCTGCAAGCGCGAGTGCCCGACCGGCGTCGACATGGCGCGCATGAAGATCGAGTTCACCGCACGGTACAAGGCGCGCCGCGGCCATACGCTGCGCGACCGGCTGGTCGCCTTCCTGCCGCGCTACGCGCCGCTGGCGGCCGAACTGCCCTGGCTGGCGAACCTGCTGCAGGGCCTGCCGCTGCGCGAGGCGGTGACCGGATTCTCGTCCCGCCGCCGACTGCCGCGCTGGCGCAGCGATGCCTTCGCGGACCGGCCGCGCACCATGAGCGGCCAGCGCGAAGTGGCGCTGTTCGTCGACACCTTCAGCCGCTACTTCGAGCCCGAGAACGCGCGCGCCGCATTGCGCGTGCTGGAGGCCGCCGGCTACCGGGTGCACATCGCCACGCCGATCGAGGAGGAGCGGCCGTTGTGCTGCGGCAGGACCTTCCTCGCCGCCGGCATGCCGGAGGAAGCGCGCGCCGAAGCGGCGCGGACACTGCAGGCGCTGAAGCGCTACGTCGACCTGCGCATTCCGATCGTCGGGCTGGAGCCTTCGTGCCTGTTCTCGTTCCGCGACGAACTCACGGTGCTGATGCCGGGCAGGGACTCGGCGGCGCTTGCCCGCAACACCATGCTGTTCGAGGAGTTCATCGCCGCCGAACTGGATGCCGGGCGCTTCAAGCCGCCGCTCAAGCCGCTCGGCCGACCGGCGCTGCTGCATGGGCATTGCCACCAGAAGGCGTTTGCGGTGATGCCGGCGGTCGAACGCGCGCTGCGCTGCATTCCCGGGCTGGACCTCGCCATCGTCGAGTCGAGCTGCTGCGGCATGGCCGGGAACTTCGGCTTCGAGGCCGAGCACTACGACATGTCGATGAAGATGGCGGAGGCGAGCCTGCTCCCGGCCGTGCGCGCCGCCGGTGCGGATGCCGTCATCGTCGCTGACGGCACCAGTTGCCGGCAGCAGATCGCCGATGGCGCCGGCCGCGGCGCGCTGCACGTCGCCCGGGTAATGGCGCTGGCGCTGGCCGAGGACGCGGCTTAAACTCTCCGACAGGCACAACCTGAGGAGGAGTTCCATGAACCGCTGTACCGTTCTGACGGGCGCCGTCGCGCTCGCCCTGTCGCTGGCCGCCGGCGTTGCGCAGGCGCAGTCCACCCTCGATGCAGTCAGATCCAAGGGCCACGTGCAATGCGGCGTGAACACCGGCCTGGCGGGATTCTCCCAGCCGGATTCCAAGGGCGTGTGGAAGGGCATAGACGTCGATGTCTGCCGCGCCGTCGCCGCCGCCGTGTTCGGCGATGCGACCAAGGTGCGCTACACGCCGCTGACCGCGCAGCAGCGCTTCACCGCGCTGCAATCCGGCGAGGTGGACGTGCTGGTGCGCAACACCACGTGGACGGTGACGCGCGACACCAGCCTGGGGCTCAACTTCGTCGGCGTGAACTACTACGACGGCCAGGGCTTCATGGTGCCGAAGAAGCTGAACGTGTCGAGCGCCAAGCAGCTTAACGGCGCCACGGTCTGCGTGCAGCCGGGCACCACCACGGAACTGAACCTGGCCGACTACTTCCGCGCCAACCGCATGACGTTCAAGCCGGTGGTGATCGAGAAGCTCGAAGAAGTGACCAATGCGTACTTCTCCGGGCGCTGCGACGTCTTCACCACCGACGTGTCCGGACTGGTGTCGATCCGCGCGTCGCGGGCGCAGAACCAGGCCGACCACGTCATCCTGCCCGAGGTGATCTCCAAGGAGCCGCTGGGGCCGGCTGTGCGCCATGGCGACGACCGCTGGTTCGACGTCGTCAAGTGGTCGCTGTTCGCGATGCTCGAAGCCGAGGAGATGGGGCTGTCGTCGAAGAACATCGACCAGCAGGCGGGCAGCAAGGACCCCGGCGTGCAGCGCTTCGTCGGCGCCACCGGCGACATCGGCAAGATGCTCGGGCTGGACGCGAAGTGGGCGTTCAACATCGTCAAGCAGGTGGGCAACTACGGCGAATCCTTCGACGCCAACCTCGCGCCGCTGGGCTTCGATCGCGGCCTGAACCGGCTGTGGAACAAGGGCGGGATCATGTATGCCCCGCCGGTGAGGTAGCCGACGCGTGCTGAAATGGTTCGGCACGGCGACGGGCCGTGCCGTGCTGTATCAGCTCGGCCTGCTCGCGGGGCTGGTGTTCGTGGCGTGGTATTTCGCCTCGAACACCATCGCGAACCTGGAGGCGCGCAGGATCGCCAGCGGCTTCGGCTTCCTGTCGCGCGAAGCCGGCTTCGAGATCGGCGAATCTCCCTTCATTGCCTACAGCGCCGCCAGCACCTACCTGCAGGCGCTCGCGGTGGGGCTTGCCAATACCTTCCGCGTCGCACTGATCGGCGTCGTGCTGGCGACGCTGATCGGCACCGTGGTCGGTCTCGCCCGGCTGGCGCCCAACTGGCTGCTGTCCAGGCTGGCCGAGGTCTACATCGAGGTGATGCGGAACATCCCGCTCATCGTGCAGCTGTTCTTCTGGTACGCCGTGATCACCGAGAACCTGCCGGGGCCGCGCGATGCGCTGAACCCGCTGCCGGGGGTGTTCCTGTCCAACCGCGGGCTCGCGCTGCCGACATTCGCCAGCACGCCGCAGTTGCAGGGTTTCAATTTCAGCGGCGGCATGGTGCTGACGCCGGAGTTCGCCGCGCTGCTGCTGGGCCTGGTCATCTACACCGCGGCGTTCATCGCCGAGATCGTGCGCGCCGGCGTGCTCGCGGTCGACAAGGGCCAGCACGAAGCGGCCGCGGCGCTGGGCTTGACGCGCTGGCGCGCGGTGCGCCTGGTGATCCTGCCGCAGGCGCTGCGCGTGGTGGTGCCGCCGATGACCAGCCAGTACCTCAACCTCACCAAGAACAGTTCGCTGGCGGTGGCGATCGGCTACCCTGACCTGGTGTCGATCGCCAACACGACGATGAACCAGACCGGGCAGGCGATCGAGGGCATCGCGATCATCATGGCGGTGTACCTGACGATCAGCCTGTCGATCTCGGCGTTCATGAACTGGTACAACCGCCGTATCGCGCTGCGGGGCACCGCAAGATGAGCTGGCTGCGGCAGAACCTCTTCTCCGGCTGGCTGAATTCGATCGCCACGCTGGCGATCCTGTGGTTCGCCTGGCAGCTGGTGCCGCCGTTCATCGACTGGGCGTTCCTCGAGGCGGTGTGGCAGGGCGGCCCCGCGGCCTGCCGCGAAGCAAAAGGCACCGGCGCCTGCTGGGCGTTCATCGGCGAGAAGCACCGCTTCATCCTCTTCGGCACCTACCCGTATGCGGAGCACTGGCGGCCCGGCCTCGGCATCCTGGTGATGCTGGCGCTGTACGCCGTCAGCGCGATGCGGCGCTTCTGGCGCCCGCTGCTGGCGCTGTACTGGGCCGCGGGCCTGGCGCTGGTCGGCGTGCTGATGTGGGGCGGCGTGTTCGGTCTGCCGTACGTCGAGAACGAGCGCTGGGGCGGCCTGATGCTGACGTTGATCCTCGCCACCTTCGGCATCGCTTTCGCCTTTCCGCTGGCCATCCTGCTGGCGCTCGGACGGCGTTCGGAGCTGCCGCTGGTGAAGGGATTCTGCGTCGGCTACATCGAGCTGATCCGCGGCGTGCCGCTGATCAGCCTGCTGTTCATGGCCTCGGTGATGCTGCCGCTGTTCCTGCCCGAAGGCGTGACCATAGACAAGCTGCTGCGGGCGCAGATCGCGATGATCCTGTTCGCCGCCGCGTATCTCGCCGAGGTGGTGCGCGGCGGCCTGCAGGCGATCCCGCGCGGGCAGTACGAGGCCGCCGATGCGCTCGCGCTTTCCTACTGGCGCAAGACCGCGCTCATCATCCTGCCGCAGGCGCTGCGCATCTCGATCCCGCCGCTGGTGAACACCTTCATCGGTTTCTTCAAGGACACGTCCCTGGTGGTGATCATCGGGCTTTTCGACCTGCTGACCTCGATCAAGGTGTCGCTGCAGGAGCCGGCGTGGTCCGGCTTCGGCGTCGAGGCCTATCTCTTCGCCTCGCTGGTGTACTTCGTCTTCTGCTTCGCCATGTCGCGCTACAGTCAGGGTCTGGAGCGCCGTGCCTGACGCGCGCACCGACACCCCTGCCGGCGACGCGATGATCGAGCTCGTCGGCGTCAACAAGTACTTCGGCGCCTTCCACGTGCTGAAGAACATCGACTTGAGCGTCGGCCGCGGCGAGAAGATCGTCGTCTGCGGGCCGTCGGGTTCCGGCAAGTCGACGATGATCCGGCTGATCAACCGCCTGGAGAAACACCAGTCCGGGCGCATCGTCGTCGATGGCATCGAGATGCACGACGACCTGAAGTCGGTGGAGGCGATCCGCCGCGAGGTCGGCATGGTGTTCCAGCAATTCAACCTGTTCCCGCACCTGACGGTGCTGGAGAACCTGATGCTCGCCCCGGTGTGGGTCAGGCATGCGCCCAGGGCCGAGGCGAAGGTGCTGGCGATGCAACTGCTGGAACGCGTGCGGATTCCCGAGCAGGCGGACAAGTACCCGGCGCAACTCTCGGGCGGCCAGCAGCAGCGCGTCGCCATCGCGCGGGCGCTGGCGATGAAGCCGAAGGTGATGCTGTTCGACGAGCCGACCTCGGCGCTGGACCCGGAAATGATCAAGGAAGTGCTCGACGTGATGATCGAGCTGGCGCGCGAGGGCATGACGATGCTGGTGGTCACGCACGAGATGGGGTTCGCGAAGACCGTCGCCGACCGCGTCGTGTTCATGGACCAGGGCGAGATCGTAGAGACCGCGAAGCCGGAGACGTTCTTCGAATCGCCGCAGACCGACCGGGCGAAGCTGTTCCTTTCGCAGATCCTGGGGCATTGAGCCGGGATCGCGGCCCGGGCGCCGCTCAGCGCTTCGCGCACCTCACGTGCTGGCGCAGCCAGGCCGCCTCGCGCGCCATGGCGTGCTTCGTGGCGATCTTCTCCTCGGGCGTCTGGTCGGGGCGGAAATCAAACGCCCGCCGCGCCATCGGGTACATCTGCATATCGGTCGTCACGCCCCGCTCCCACAGCAGGTAGAAGGCGCGGCCGCCGACGATGCGGCGCAGTTCGAAGTCCGCATCGCCGATGAGGAACAGCACCGGCGCGCGGATCTTCTGCACTTCGGGCGCAACCGAGAAAAGCTGCTGCGGCTCCGCCGCGTTCGGGTTCTGGAAGTGTCCGTACCAGGAGACGATCGCGGCGACATCCCGCGGGCGCTTCGCGGCCAGGCGCAGCGCGAAGTACGGGCCGCGCGACTTGCCCACCATGCCCACCGGCCCCTTGCATGCGTCGGCGCGCTTCAGCAGCGCATCGAGCGCGGCTTCGACCGCGTCCTCGGTTTCCGGGTAGTGCCGATCCGGCCAGCGCTCGATCAGGTTGCCGGACAGCCAGTCCGGCGCGAGCACGAGGAACCCGGCGGCGGCAAGCGCCTTCATGTGCGTGCGGTCCACGTCCTCGAAGCCGCGCTTGGCGTGGATGTACAGCACGGGCGGCCACGGCGCCTTTCCGGCAGGCTTCGCGACCTCGATCGGCGTTTCCACGCTGCCGTGGCGCAGTACCGACTGGTCGTTCGCGAGCGCGGACAGCGCGGTGAGCGCGAGGCAGCTCGTCAGCAGCGCACGCAGCAGGTTCGCAGCAGGCATGTTCATCTCCCTTCCAGCGTCACCATCACGGCCGATACGGTCAGCAGCGACAGCGCGGTGGACAGCACCGCGCCGCAGGATGTTTCCAGTTCCAGCGATTTGTAGCGCTGCGCCAGTACGAAAGCCGACGCGCCCAGCGGCAGGCTGGCGCCGACCACGGCCACTTTCGCCCACAGCGCGTCCAGCGGCACCAGGTGGAATGCCAGCGCCGCCATGATCACCGGATGCACGATGAGCTTCAGCGTCACGCTAGGCCAGCTTGCCGCCATGCCTGCGCGGATGCTCTGCCGCGACACGAACACGCCGAGCGCGAACAGCGCTGCCGGGCCCGCCGCGCCGGCCAGCAGGTCGACGAAGCGCGACGCAGGAACCGGCAGCGCGATGCCTGCCGCGACCAGCGCGATGGCGACGCCGATCGGCCAGATCAGCGGGCTCTTGAGTACGCCGAGGAGCGCCAGCGCGATTCCCCTGGCGTGCGAGGCGTGCCTGCCGTCGTACAGTTCCAGCAGCACGATGCCGGCGGCGAACAGCATGACGTTGGTGGCCACCGTCGCCATCGCCACCGGCAGCGCCGCGGCTTCGCCGTACGCCACCGTCACCAGCGGGATGCCGAGGTAGCCGGTGTTGCCGAAGGAAGCGTTCAGTGCGCGCATGGTGTTCTCCTGGCCGCTGCCGTGCGCTGCGACCAGCGACAGCACGAAGCCGAGCGCGGCACAGGCGAGCGTGCCCGCGACGACGACGCCGAGGAACGGCCAGTTGAGGATCTCCCCCAGGCTGCCGCGCGACACCGCGGCGAACAGCATCGCCGGCAGGGCGAAGTAATAGACGAACTGGTTCAGCGCATCGCTCGATTCGGTGCCGACGATGCCGGCCTTGCCGGCGAGGTAGCCGCACAGCACCAGGCCGAACACCGGGATTACCGCGGAGACGATCGGGTCCATGCATAGAGGGCGATGCCCGCGACGATCATCGGCACGCACAGCCACTGGCCCATGCTGAGGCCGAGCGCGAGCAGGCCGAGGAAATCGTCCGGTTCGCGGAAGTACTCGGCGGCGAAGCGCAAAGAACCGTAGCCGGCGAGGAACACCGCCGACACCTGCGCCCGCGGCCGCGGCCGCGACGAGAACCACCACAGCAATGCGAACAGCGCCACGCCCTCGAGCGCGAACTGGTAGAGCTGCGACGGGTGCCGCGGCAGGCTGCCGGCGCCGCGGAACACCATGCCCCAGGCCACGTCGGTGGTACGGCCCCACAACTCGCCATTGATGAAGTTGCCGAGCCGCCCGGTGGCGAGCCCCAGCGGCACCAGCGGCGCGACGTAGTCCATCAGCCGCCACCAGTCGATTTTCCGCGTGCGCGCGTAGAGCGCCATCGCCACGAGCACGCCGATGAGCCCGCCGTGGAACGACATGCCGCCCTGCCAGATGGCGAAGGCTTCCAGCGGATGCGCGAGGTAGTACGCGGGCTTGTAGAACAGCACGTAGCCCAGGCGCCCGCCGGCGATGACGCCGACGACGCCGAAGAACAGCAGGTCGTCGAGTTGCTCGCGCCGGATCGGCGCGAGTCCCTGCGCGATGCGGCGTCGTCCGAGCCACCAGAAGGCGCCGAACGCGGCGAGGTACATCAGTCCATACCAGCGGATGGCGATCGGTCCGATCGCGATCGCAACCGGGTCGATTTGAGGATGCATCAGCACGGTAGAATCGAATTCTAGACTCTGGGAGGCAGACATGTCGTACAACCGGCGCAGCAGACTCATCACGCAGGGACCCGCACGCTCGCCGAACCGCGCGATGCTGCGCGCGGTCGGCTTCAAGGACGGCGATTTCGACAAGCCCATCGTCGGCGTCGCCAACGGCCATTCGACGATGAATCCCTGCAACGCCGGCATCCAGCCGCTGGTGGACCGTGCGATGCGCGCGCTCGAGGCATCCGGCGCCAAGCCGCAGGTATTCGGCGTGCCGACCATCACCGACGGCATCGGCATGGGCACCGAGGCGATGAAGTACTCGCTGGTCTCGCGCGAGGTGATCGCTGATGCGATAGAGACTTCGGTCAACGGTCAGGCCATGGACGGCGCGCTGGTGGTCGGCGGCTGCGACAAGAACATGCCCGGCGGCATGATGGCGCTCGCGCGCATGAACGTGCCCGGCATCTACGTCTACGCCGGCACCATCAAGCCCGGCAGGTGGAAGGGCAAGGATCTGACCATCGTGTCGGCCTTCGAGGCGGTGGGTTCGTTCACCGCGGGCAAGATGAGCCAGGCGGATTTCATCGGCATCGAGAAGAACGCCTGTCCCTCGGTCGGCGCCTGCGGCGGCATGTACACCGCGAACACCATGTCCTCGTCCTTCGAGGCGCTGGGCATGAGCCTGCTCGGTTCCTCGCAGATGGCATCGCCGGATGCCGAGAAGGCGGATTCCGCCGCCGAGTCCGCGAAAGTGCTGGTACAGGCGATCCGAGCCAACCTGCGGCCGCGCGACATCATCACGCGCAAATCCATCGAGAACGCGGTGGCGCTGGTGATGGCGACCGGCGGTTCCACCAACGCGGTGCTGCACTACCTGGCGATTGCATCGGCCGCGGGCGTGAAGTGGACCATCGACGATTTCGAGCGCGTGCGCCGCAAGGTGCCGGTGCTGTGCGACCTGAAGCCCTCGGGCCGCTACGTGGCGGTGGATTTCCATCGCGCCGGCGGCGTGCCGCAGGTGCTGAAGATCCTGCTTGCCAATGGCGTGCTGCACGGCGACTGCATGACCATCCACGGCAAGACCATGGCGCAGATGCTGCGGGGCGTGCCGTCGCGACCGCGCAAGGACCAGGACGTCATCCGTCCGTGGTCCAAGCCGATCTACGCCCAGGGCCACCTCGCGATCCTGAAGGGCAACCTGGCGCCCGAGGGCTGCGTGGCGAAGATCACCGGACTGAAGAATCCGGTAATCACCGGGCCGGCGCGGGTGTTCGATTCCGAGGTCGCCTGCATGAAGGCGATCATGGCGCGGCGCATCAAGCCGGGCGATGTCATCGTCATACGCTACGAAGGCCCTAAGGGAGGCCCTGGGATGCAGGAGATGTTAGCGCCCACTTCTGCGCTGATTGGCCAAGGTTTGGGGGAGTCGGTCGGCCTGCTGACCGACGGCCGCTTCTCCGGCGGCACCTGGGGCATGGTGGTCGGGCACGTCGCGCCTGAGGCCTACGCGGGCGGCAACATCGCGCTGGTGAAGGAGGGCGACTCCATCACCATCGACGCGAGAAAGCTGCTGCTGCGCCTGAATGTGCCGGCGAAGGAATTGGCCGCGCGCAGGAAGAAGTGGCGCGCGCCCAAGCCGCGCTATACCAGCGGACTGCTGGCGAAGTACATGAAGCTGGTGTCCACGGCGTCCAAAGGCGCCGTGACCGACAAGTAGGCGGCCTCAGAAGCCGGAGCCGGGCTGCTTGAGGAACTCGATTTCCTCGGGCGTGCTCTGGCGCCCGAGCGCGGCATTGCGATGCGGGAAGCGGCCGAAGCGCTTGACGATCTCCCAGTGCTTCACCGCCCACTCGTAGTTGGCATGCCCCTTGAAGAGTTCCAGCGAACGCTCCTGGTCGGCGAGCACTTCCGAATGCTCGAACGGCAGGTAGAAGAACAGCTGCTGCGCCGCGGGCAGCGCCAGATGCCAGCCCTGGTCGACCGCGTGCCGGGCTGCGGCCAGCGCCTGCGGGTCGGTGGCGAATGCCCGCGCCTCGCCGCGAAACATGTTGCGCGGAAACTGGTCGCAGACGACCACATAGGCGAGGCAATCCCGCGGCCGGGTGCGCCAGGCCTCGAGCCGGCCGGCGAGGGCGTCGTCCCACAGCGACAGGAAGCGGCTGCGGATCTCGGCGTCGAAGCCCGGGTTCTTCTCGAACCATTCCTTGCGCATGGCGTCGCCGCGAAACCAGAACGAAAGCACGATTTCGGTGTCCATGGGGTGGATGATGCCTCAAGTGATCCCCGGCTCCGTCACCGGGGTGCCCTCGGGGGACGGCTTGCAAGAAAGCCCTGTTCCGGTAGCATCCGCGCATTTCCAATCAGGAGAGAAGATGAAGACGATCACGATGTCGGCGCTGCTCGCGGTTGCGGGGTCGCTGCTTGCACTGCCTGCGGCGGCCAGTGACGCGCTTGCCAAGAAGCATTCCTGCGTGGCCTGCCACGTGGTCAAGGGCGCCAAGACCGTAGGCCCGACCTATGCCGACGTGGCGAAGAAGTACGCCGGCCAGAAGGGAATTGAGGCCAAGCTGGTCGAGAAGGTCAAGAAGGGCGGTTCGGGCGTGTGGGGCCAGGTGCCCATGGCGCCGAACCCGAATGTACCGGATGCGGACCTCAAGGCGCTGGTGAGCTGGATCCTGAGCATCAAGTAAGTTCCCCTACTTCCCGGAGACATCCATGCAGCACACCAAGCTCGGATTGACCCTGCTTGCGGCCTCGATCGCCCTGGTCGGCTGCGGCGAACAGAAGAAGCCAGAACCGCCGAAGCCGCAGGCAGCAGCCCCGAAGCCGTCCGCACCGCCGGCACCCCCGCCAGCGATCGAAATCCGCATCGGCCACGCCGCGCCGCTCACAGGCGGCATCGCCCACCTGGGCAAGGACAATGAGAACGGCGCCCGCCTGGCGATCGACGAGGCCAACGCGGCGAACATCAGCATCGACGGCAAAGCGGCGAAGTTCGTGCTTCTGGGCGAAGACGACCAGGCTGATCCCAAGGTCGGCACTACGGTGGCGCAGAAGCTGGTCGACGCCAAGGTCAACGGCGTCGTCGGGCACCTGAATTCCGGCGTGTCGATCCCGGCGTCGTCGATCTACAACGGCGCGGGCGTGCCGGTGATCTCCGGCTCGTCGACCAACCCGCAACTCACCGAACAGGGCTTCAAGGGCCAGTTCCGCGTCGTCGCGCGCGACGACCAGCAGGGCCCCGCGGTGGCAAGCTACCTCGCCGCCACCAGCAAGCCGAAGCTGGTCGCGGTGATCGATGACGCCACCGCGTACGGCGAAGGCATCGCCAACGAGGTGGAGAAGACGCTGAAGGCCGCCGGCATCGCCACGCTGCCGCGCGAGAAGGGCACCGACAAGACCACCGACTGGAAAGCGGTGCTGACCAAGCTGAAGGGCAAGAGCCCGGACGCGATCTTCTACGGCGGCATGGATGCCACCGGCGGCCCGCTGATCAAGCAGGGCCGCGAGCTCGGCATCAAGGCGGTGTTCTCGTTCGGCGATGGCGCCTGCACCGACAAGATGACCGAGCTTGCCGGTGAAGCGGCGGAGGGACTGCTGTGCTCCCAGGCCGGCATCCCGCCGCAGGCCGCGGACAAGAAGTTCACCGAGGCCTACAAGAAGAAGTTCAACGCCGATCCGATCCTCTACGCGCCGTTCACCTACGACGCCGCGAACCTGCTGATCGAGGCGATGAAGAAGGCGAACTCCGCCGAGCCGGCAAAGTACCTGCCGGAGCTGGCGAAGATCAGCTTCAAGGGCGCGACCGGCGCGATCGAGTTCGATGCCAAGGGCGACCGCAAGGACGCCGAGATCACCATCTTCACCATGAAGGGCGGCAAGATCGAGCCGGTGGCGGTGATCAAGGGCGACAAGACCATCCCGTTCGCCGAGTTCGTCGGCGGCGCGGCGCCGAAGCAGTAGCCGGCACGCGAGCGTTTCAGAGAACGGCACCCTCGGGTGCCGTTTTCGATTCTGCTAGGCTTCCCCGCGCATGGACATCTTCCTGCAGCAGATGATCAACGGCCTGACGCTGGGCAGCGTCTACGCCATCGTCGCGCTCGGCTACACGATGGTCTACGGCATCATCCAGCTGATCAATTTCGCGCACGGCGAAGTGGTGATGATCGGCGCGATGGTCGCTTTCTCCACGATCGGCGCGCTGGCCGGCAGCGGCATGCCCCCGGTGCTGGTGGTCGCCGCCGGGACGCTGTGTGCGATCCCGGTGTGCATGCTGGTCGCCTGGACCGTGGAGCGCTTCGCCTACCGGCCGCTGCGGCGCGCGCCGCGCCTGGCGCCACTGATCACCGCGATCGGCGTGTCGATCATCCTGCAGCACCTGGCGGTGCTGGTGTGGACGCGCAACATCATCGCCTTCCCGCAGATCATGAAGAACACCGTGCATCACGTCGGCGGCGCGACGATCACCAACGTGCAGATCGCGATCCTCGGCATGTGCGTCGCGATCATGGCGGCGCTTGCGTTCCTGGTCTACCGCACCCGGCTCGGCACCGCGATGCGCGCCACGGCGCAGAACCCGCAGGTCGCCGGCCTGATGGGCGTGGACATCAACCGCGTCATCGGCGCGACCTTCCTCATCGGCGCGGCGCTGGGCGCGGTTGCGGGCGTGATGGTTGGCACCTATTACGGCGTCGCGCAGTACACCATGGGCTCGATCCTCGGCCTCAAGGCCTTCGCCGCGGCGGTGCTCGGCGGCATCGGCAACATCCCGGGCGCGATGCTAGGCGGGCTGGTGCTGGGCGTGGTCGAGGCGCTGGGCGCCGGCTACATCGGTGACCTCACCGACCTGTGCCGCATCGCCGGCGTGTCCGACTGGCTCACCGCGCGCTGCAAGGCGGATTCGCACTTCATCCTCTTCGGCTCCAACTACCAGGACGTGTTCGCGTTCGTGGTGCTGATCCTGGTGCTGGTGTTCCGTCCGTCCGGGCTGCTGGGCGAGCGCGTCGGGGACCGGGCGTGACGCGCGCGGGCGGCGTTCCGGCACGGGTGTGGATCGCCGGCGCGCTGATCGTCGCGGTGCTGCTCGCGCTGCCCTTCGCGCTTGCCTACGCCGGCACCGCGTGGGTGCGCATCGCCAACCTTGCCATACTGTATGTGCTGCTCGCGCTCGGACTGAACATCGTCGTCGGCTTCGCCGGGCTGCTGGACCTCGGCTACATCGCCTTCTATGCAGTGGGCGCGTACGTGTACGCGTTGCTGGCGAGCCCGCATTTCGGGCTGCACTTGCCGTTCTGGGTGATCCTGCCGATCGGTGCCGCGGTCGCGGCGCTGTTCGGCGTGCTGCTTGGCGCGCCGACGCTGAAGCTGCGCGGCGACTACCTTGCCATCGTCACGCTGGGCTTCGGCGAGATCATCCGCATCTTCCTCAACAACCTGTCGCGCCCGCTGAACATCACCAACGGCCCGCAGGGGATCTCTCGCATCGACCCGGTGAGCATAGGCGATTTCAGCTTCGCGAAGGGCGAGCGCATATTGGGCGTCGATTTCAGCGGGCCGATGAAGTACTACTACCTGCTGCTCGTGTTCATGGCGCTCATCATTGTCGTCAACGTGCGGCTGCAGAATTCGCGCATCGGCCGCGCCTGGGAGGCGATCCGGGAAGACGAGACCGCGGCGCGCGCCACCGGCATCAACACCACCGCGATCAAGCTGCTTGCGTTCGCGATGGGCGCCACCTTCGGCGGCATCGCGGGCGGCATGTTCTCGGCGATCCAGGGCTTCATCTCGCCGGAAAGCTTCGTGCTGGTCGAATCGATCATGGTGGTGGCGATGGTGGTGCTCGGCGGCATGGGCAACATCTGGGGCGTGGTACTCGGCGCGATGCTGTTGTCCTTCGTGCCCGAATTGCTGCGCTGGACCGTGGCGCCGCTGCAGCAGGCCCTCTTCGGCCGGATGCTGGTCGAACCCGAGGTCATCCGCATGCTGATATTCGGCCTCGCGCTGGTGCTGGTGATGCTCTACCGGCCGGCCGGGCTGCTGCCCTCGGCGGTGCGCAAGCGCGAGTTTGCGGCGTGAGTGCATTGCTCGAAGCCGCCGGCGTGTCGCGCAGCTTTGGCGGCGTGCAGGCGCTGCGCGATGTGAGCTTCGCGATCCGCGCCGGCGAGATCTACGGCCTGATCGGGCCGAATGGCGCTGGTAAAACGACGCTCTTTAACGTGCTCACCGGCCTGTACGAGCCGGGCGCCGGGAGTTTCACGCTGGCAGGCCGCCGGCTCACCGGGCTGAAGCCGCACCAGATCGTCGAGGCCGGTGTCGCGCGCACGTTCCAGAACATCCGCCTGTTCAGGAACCTTTCGGCGCTGGAGAACGTGATGATAGGCCGCCACGTGCGCAGCCGCGCCGGCGTCGTTGGTGCCATCCTGCGCGATGCGCGCACGCGCGCAGAAGAGCAGGCAATAGAAGCGCGCGCGCTGGAACTGCTTGAAAAGGTGGGCATCCGCGCGCGCGCCAACGACGCCGCGGGCAGCCTGTCGTACGGCGACCAGCGCCGCCTCGAGATCGCGCGTGCGCTCGCAACCGAGCCGAAGGTGCTTGCACTGGACGAGCCTGCGGCAGGCATGAATCCGGCAGAGACGCAGGCCTTGAAGGGATTGCTGCACCGCATCCGCGCCGGCGGCGTCACGCTGCTGCTGATCGAGCACGACATGCGCCTGGTGATGAACGTCTGCGACCGCGTGTTGGTGCTCGACTACGGCGAGCGCATTGCGGAAGGCACGCCCGCGGACGTGCAGCGGGACCCGCGGGTCATCGAGGCCTATCTTGGCATCTCCAGCGCTGCTTGAAGTCAGCCGGCTGGAAGTGCGCTACGGCGGCATACGCGCGGTCAAGGGCGTCGATCTTGCGGTGGGCGAGGGCGAGCTGGTCTGCCTGATCGGTGCCAACGGCGCCGGCAAGACCACCACGCTGCAGGCAATCTGCGGCCTGCTGCCCGCGCATGCGGGAAGCGTGACCTATGCCGGCAACGACACCTCGCGCCTGCCGGTGTTCGAGCTGCCGCGGCGCGGGCTGGTCATGGTGCCGGAGGGGCGCGGCATCTTCCCGCAGCTGAGCGTGGCGGAGAACCTGGCGATGGGCGCGTACACCCGCACCGACGCCGCGGTGGCCACGGACATCGCGCGCCAGTACGAGACCTTTCCGCGCCTGCGCGAGCGCAGCGCGCAGACCGCCGGCACGCTGTCCGGCGGCGAGCAGCAGATGCTGGCGATCGCGCGCGCGCTGATGGCGCGGCCGAAGCTCCTCTTGCTGGACGAACCGTCGATGGGCCTCGCACCGCTGCTGGTGGCGAAGATCTTCGACATCGTGCGCGACATCTCGCAGCAGGGCGTGACCATCCTGCTGGTGGAGCAGAACGCGCGCATGGCCCTCGAAATCGCCGACCGCGGCTACGTCATGGAATCTGGCGTCATCACGCTCGCCGATACCGCAGCGCGCCTGCTGGGCGACGCGCGGGTGCGCGAGGCCTATCTGGGCGAGACGCTCTAGGCCGGATTGGCCGTGTCCGCCTGCGTAGTGAAGCTGTCGGCGTAGAACTCGTCCTCGGGCAACGCACACCTGACGATGAAGTCCGCGCGGGCCGAATCGACCATGACTGGCACGCCGCAGGCATAAACCTGGTGCGTGGACAGGTCGGGGAAGTCTTCCATCACCGCGCGGTGGACGAAGCCGGTGCGGCCGGTCCAGGCGTCCTCGGGCAGCGCGTCCGATATCACCGGCACGTAGCGCAGGTTCGGGTGGGATTGCGCCCAATCTTCTGCCAGTGCATTCAGGTACAGGTCGCGCGGCCGGCGCCCGCCCCAGTACAGCACCATCGGGCGCTCGATGCCCTTCTCGAACGCGTGCTCGAGGATGGACTTGATCGGCGCGAAGCCGGTGCCCGAGGCGACGAAGACGATCGGCTTCGTCGAATCCTCGCGCAGGAAGAAGGTGCCGTGCGGTCCCTCGAAGCGCAGGATGTCGCGCTCTTTCATCTTGCCGAAGACGTGGTCGGTGAACTGCCCGCCGGGTACGTGGCGTACGTGGACCTGAAGAAACTCGTCATCGTGCGGCGCATTCGCCATCGAGAAGCTGCGCCGCGAGCCGTCGCGCAGCAGGAACTCGATGTACTGGCCGGCGAGGAACTGCAGGCGCTCGTTCGCAGGCAGCTTGAGCGATACGATCATGACGTCGTCGGTGACCTTCTCCAGCTTGTGCACCCGGCACGGCAGCGTGCGCACCGGGATGTCCTTGGCGGTGCCGACCGTGCGCGCTTCCAGCGTCAGGTCCGAGAGCGGCTTCGCCTGGCAGAACAGCAGCTTGCCCTGGGATTTCTCCAGGTCGGTCAGCGCTTTCATCTGGTAGCTGCCGTAATCGACCTCGCCGGCGATCAGCTTGCCCTTGCAGCTGCCGCAGGCGCCATTGCGGCAGCCGTAGGGCAGCACGAAGCCCTGGCGCAGTGCTGCGGTGAGGATGGTCTCGCCCTCCTCGACCTGGAAAGTGTGCCCGCTGGGCTGCAAGGTAACGGTGTGCATGCTCTGCTCGCAAGTAAAATGGCGCCATGAAGCGCCTGTTGATTGCAGGATACGGCGATATCGGCCGACGTGTCGCCGCCCGGCTGCCTTCGGGCGTGGAGATGCGCGCATTGTCGCGCACGCTCGGCGCCGACCTCGACCGGCCCGAGACGCTGGCTGCCTTCGCGGGATGGGCGGATGCGATCCTGCATGCCGCGCCGCCGCCCGCCGCGGATGATACAGACCCGCGCACCGGGAATCTACTCTCCGGTTTGCTCGCGGAGGGCCCGCCGAAGCGCATCGTCTATCTCAGCACCAGCGGCGTGTACGGCGATTGCGCCGGCGCGTACGTCGACGAGATGCGGCCGGTGAACCCGATGTCCCCGCGTGCGAAACGCCGCGTCGACGCCGAACGCCAGTTGCAGCACTGGTGCGCCGCGCGCGGCGTCGCGCTGCTCGTGCTGCGCGTGCCGGGCATCTATGCAGCCGACCGGCTGCCGCTCGACAGGTTGCGCGCGCGCATCCCGGCGTTGCGCGCGGAAGACGACGGCTACACCAACCACATCCATGCCGAGGACCTGGCGTCGATCGTGCTGCGCGCACTGGCCGACGATGCACCCGCCGGCGTTTACAATGCCAGCGACGATTCCGCCCTGCGCTCGGGCGAGTGGCTCGACCTGGTCGCCGATCGCGCCGGCCTGCCGCGGCCGCCGCGCATCGCCAGGGACGAAGCCGCCGGACGGATCCCGGAGACGACGCTGTCGTTCATGCGCGAATCTCGGCGGCTGGTAAATGCGAAGATGAAGCGCGAGCTTGGCGTCGAGTTCGCCTATCCGACGGTGTTCGACGGCGTGCCGCATCTGGCCGCGGCGGCGTGATGCTGCTGGTGCTGACGAACCTGCCCGACCGCGCGTCTGCCGAGAAGCTGGCCGATGCGCTGGTCGAGGTCCGCGTCGCCGCCTGCGTGAGCATCCTCGCGCCATGCCGTTCGGTCTACCGCTGGAAGGGCGCGCTGCAACGGGACGAGGAGTACCCGGTGCTGATCAAGACGACGGCCGAGCGCTATGCCGCGCTCGAAGCGGCGATCCGCAAGCTGCATCCGTACGAACTTCCCGAAATCGTCGCGGTCCCAGTCGAACGCGGCCTGCCCGAATACCTGGCCTGGGTCGCCGAGGAAACCCGCCCCTGATGCGCCGCCTGCTGCTCGTCCTGCTGACCGTCTTCGCGGGGTTCGCCCACGGCCAGTTCCTCAAGCCCGCGCAGGGTGGGTCGCAGGACCTGCTCGAACCCGAGAAGGCGTTCGAGTTTTCCGCCCGCGCGCTGGACGAACGCTCGGTGGAGGTGCGCTTCCAGATCGCAGACGGCTACTACATGTACCGCGAGCGCTTCAAGTTCGCGGCACGCAACGCCGGTCTCGGTGCCGCGGAGCTGCCCGCCGGCATCCGCAAGAAGGACGAGTTCTTCGGCGACGTCGAGACCTATCGCAAGGAAGTGCGCATCCGCGTCCCAGTGGAGCACGCCGCCGGGCCGCTCGAACTGCAGGTGACCTCGCAGGGCTGCGCCGACATCGGCGTGTGCTATGCGCCGATGGACTCCACCGCGACGATCCGCCTGGCGGCATTCGGCGGCGATTCCCCCTCGCTCACGCAGGGACCACGCGTTGTCGAGCCCGAGGAGCGTGCATCGATCTTCTCCAGCGACCTGGACATTGCGCGCCTGTTCCAGGGCCATGTCGCGCTGGTGCTCGCCAGCTTCCTCGGCTTCGGCCTGCTGCTCGCGTTCACGCCCTGCGTGCTGCCAATGGTGCCCATCCTGTCCGGCATCATCGTCGGCGAAGGCAAGGGGGTGGGGAAGATGCGCGCCTTCCTGCTATCGCTTTCCTATGTGATGGGCATGGCGGTGGCCTACGCGCTCGCCGGGGTTGCCGCGGCGTATTCCGGCTCGCTGATCGCGGCGGCGCTGCAGAACGTCTGGGTGCTTACCGCGTTCGCGCTGGTGTTCGTCGCGCTCGCCGGGTCGATGTTCGGCTTCTACGAGCTGCAGTTGCCGGGCTTCCTGCGCCAGCCTCTGGCCGCCACCAGCCAGCGCCTGCCGGGCGGCAAGCTCGCGTCGGTAGCGACCATGGGCGTGTTCTCCGCCATCATCGTCAGCCCCTGCGTCGCGGCGCCGCTTGCCGGGGCGCTCTTGTACATCAGCCAGTCGCGCGACGTGGCGCTGGGCGGCGCGGCGCTGTTCGCCATGGCGCTGGGCATGGGCATTCCGCTGCTGGTGATCGGCGTGTCCGGCGGCGCGCTGTTGCCGCGCGCCGGCCCGTGGATGAACGGCGTGAAGAAGTTCTTCGGCGTCCTGCTGCTTGCGGTGGCGGCGTGGATCGTGTCGCCGCTGTTCCTGCCGGCGCCAGACCAAAGCAAGTACATGCAGGTGGCCTCGGTCGCCGAACTCGACGAGAAGCTGCGCGCGCCGGGCAAGCCGGTGATGCTGGATTTCTACGCCGACTGGTGCGTGTCCTGCAAGGAGATGGAGGCGTTCACGTTCTCCGATGCGCGCGTGAAGGCGAAGCTGCAGGGCATGCTGCTGCTGCAGGCCGATGTCACTGCCAACACGCCGGCGCACAAGGAACTGATGAAGCGGTTCTCGCTGTTCGGTCCGCCGGGCATCATTTTCTTCGACGCGCAGGGCCGCGAGATCCAGGGCCTGCGCGTGATCGGCTACCAGGACGCCGATCGCTTCCTGAAGACGCTGGAGCTCGCGCTCGGCCCCTAGAAGCTGCAGCCGGCGCTATGCGCGCGCGAGCGCTTTCGCTGCGTCCAGCGCGAAGTAGGTGAGGATGCCGTCCGCGCCGGCGCGCTTCATGCCCAGAAGCGATTCCATGATCACGCCTTCGGCGAGCCAGCCGCGATCGACCGCGCCGCGCAGCATCGAGTATTCGCCCGATACCTGGTACACGTAGGTCGGCGCCTTGAACTCGTCCTTTACACGCCGCACGATGTCCAGGTACGGCATGCCCGGCTTCACCATCACCATGTCGGCGCCCTCGGCGAGGTCCAGGCCGACTTCCCACAACGCCTCGTCGGAGTTGCCGGGGTCCATCTGGTAGGTCTTCTTGTCGCCCTTGCCGAGGTTGGCGGCCGAGCCCACCGCGTCGCGGAACGGTCCGTAGAAGCCCGAGGCGTATTTCGCCGAGTACGCCATGATCTTCGTGTGAATGTGCCCTGCCTTCTCCAGCGCCTGCCGGATGCGGCCGATGCGGCCGTCCATCATGTCCGAGGGCGCGACGATATCGACGCCGGCATTCGCCTGGCAGAGCGCCTGCTTTTCCAACACCCGCAGCGTGACGTCGTTGAGGATGTAGCCGGAACGGTCGGTGACGCCGTCCTGGCCGTGCGAGGTGTACGGATCGAGCGCGACGTCGGTCATCACGCCCAGCTCGGGGAAGCGCTTCTTCAGCGCTGCGACCACGCGCGGCACCAGCCCCTTCGGATTGAACGCTTCGCGCCCGTCCAGCGTCTTCAGGCGCTGGTTCACCACCGGGAACAGCGCGATCACCGGGATGCGCAGCTTCAGGCACTGTTCGGCGACCGGCAGCAGGTGGTCCAGGCTCAGTCGCTCGACACCGGGCATCGACGCCACTTTCTCGCGACGGCCCTTGCCGTCGAGGACGAAGACCGGGTAGATCAGGTCGTCCGCGGTGAGTACCGACTCGCGCATCAGGCGCCGCGAGAAATCGTTCCGCCGCATGCGCCGCATGCGGACCGATGGAAAAGCGCCGTAGACGTTCATCTGGTTGATTTTTATAAAGTATTCGCCGCACCCCGGCGATGGGGAACTTTCCCGATGGGAAGATATCTTATCTACAGACGGTTTCATTCGTCTCCCGCTTCTCCTCCCTGAGCGGGATGCCTTGACTCTACGTTAAGGCATTCAACCCCCGGTTTGTATCCCCTTACCGGGGGTTTCTTTTGTCCTCGGCCGACAGCCATTCGAGCAGCCTTGCGCGGGTTTCCTCGACGCCGGTGCGGTCGACGCTGGAGAACAGTATCGCCTCGCCGACGCGCGATTGCGCGAGCTTCAGTACCGCCGCGGCATCGCGGCGCGTCAGCTTGTCGCATTTCGACAGCAGCGCGAGGACGCGTACGCCGACCGGCCGCAGCCAGTCGATGAGGTGCACATCGTGAGGCTTGAACGGGTGACGGGCATCCATGATGATCACCACGCCGACGAGCGTGCTGCGCGATGCGAGGTAGCCGCCGGCGAGCTGGTCCCATTCCTGGCGCACCGCGTCCGGTACCTTGGCATAGCCGTAGCCCGGCAGGTCGACCAGCACGGCGTCCTCGCCCACCGAGAAGAAGTTCAGTGTCTGCGTGCGGCCGGGTGTTTTGCTGAAGTAGGCGAGACGCTTGCGACCCGCAAGCGCATTCAGTGCGCTGGACTTGCCCACGTTCGAGCGTCCCGCGAAGGCGATCTCCGGCGCGCCTTCGGGCGGCAGGTCGGCAAGTTTCGCCACCGAGGTCATGAATGCCGCGCTCGCGAACGGATTCATGGCTGCTGAAACCCGGAATTTCTAATAAAATCGCGGCTTTCCGGGAATCTTGGGAGTTCATTCATGCTTCGACAACTGGCACTGGCTGCCGGTATCGCGTTGTGCTGGTCCGGCATTGTGCAGGCACAGGCGGCCAAGCCGGACCCGGCAAAGGGGCAAACCATCGCGCAGCAGGTCTGCGCCGCGTGCCACGCTGTCGACGGCAACAGCCCGACCTCGGCCAACCCACACCTGGCAGGACAGTTTCCCGAATACCTGGCGAAGCAGCTGAGGAACTTCAAGGCCCAGAGCGGCAAGAAGGCCGAGCGCGAAAACGCAATCATGGCCGGCATGGTCGCAAATCTTTCGCCGGAAGACATGAAAAATCTCGCGGCCTACTATGCGGGCCAGCGGTTGAAGCCGGCGCCGGCGAAGGACAGCAAGCTCGCGGCAGAAGGCCAGAAGCTCTATCGCGGCGGCAATCTCGCCACGGGCGTCGCGGCCTGCGCCGGATGCCACGGACCCGATGGCGCAGGCATGCCGAGCCAGTATCCGCGCATCGCCGGCCAGTATGCCGAATACACCGAGCTGCAATTGAAAGCCTTCCGGTCCGGTGCGCGTGCCAATGATCCGGGCGGCATGATGCGCGGCGTCGCCGCGCGCATGACCGATGCCGAGATCAGGGCGGTGGCGGAGTACGTCGCCGGACTGCGCTAGGGGGCGGAATACGCCGACGCATCCCGCTGTATACGAGGGGGTGCACGCGATGAACGAGCAGCCTGTGAAGGTCTGGGACGCGCCGGTGCGGCTGTTTCACTGGCTGCTGGTCGCGGCCCTGGCGGTGCTGTTCGTCAGCGGCAAAGTCGGCGGAAACCTGATGCTGTATCACGTCTACGCCGGCTATACCGTGCTGGCGCTGGTCATCTTCCGCATCCTGTGGGGATTCGCCGGTAGCACCCACGCCCTGTTCGCCAGTTTCCTCGCCGGCCCCTCGCGTTGCATCGCATTCGCGCGACGACTGTTCAGCCGTGAACCGGCGCCGTTCGCGGGCCACAATCCGCTCGGCGGCTGGATGGTGCTGCTGCTGCTGGTCGCGCTGCTCGCGCAGGCAGGCACCGGCCTGTTCTCGAACGACGACATCGCGCTGGAAGGCCCGCTGTACGGGCTGGTTTCCAAGGAGCTCTCCGACCGGCTGACCAGTTTTCACCGCCTCAATGCAGACATCCTGCTGGTCCTGTCCGGCGTGCACGTCGTGGCGGTACTGTTCCACCTGCTGGTGAAGAAGGAAAACCTGGTCGCGCCGATGTTCACTGGCGTCAAGCAGCTGCCACCGGAGATCGCGGCGCAGCCCGCGCGTTTCGTCAGCAGCTGGCGGGCGCTGGCGGTATTCGTCGCGGCGATCGGCGCCGTATACCTGATCGTGAATCGTTCAACCTGAGGAGATGTGCATGACAATCAAAGTAGCCGCTTCCGCAGTTGCGTTGCTGATGGGCACCACGCTCGCGCTGAACGCGCAGGCGCAGCCCAAGCCTGAGGACCTGGTCAAGCAACGCAAGGCGGCGCTGACGCTGCACGGCAAGTACTTCGGACCGATCGGCGCGATGGTGCAGGGCAAGGCGCCCTACGATGCGAAGATCGTGGCGCGAAACGCCGCCTATCTCGCGGTGCTTTCCGAGATGCCCTGGGACGGCTTTGCCGCCAGCACGGAAGGCGTGAAGGACACCAGGGCGAAGCCCGAGATCTACAAGGAGAGGGCGAAGTTCGACAAGGCGGCGATGGACATGAGGGACGCCGTGGCGAAGCTGAACGCCGCCGCCAAGTCCGGCGACGAGGGCGCGGTGAAGGCTGCGTTCGGCGCCACCGGAAAGACCTGCAAGGCGTGTCACGACGCCTATCGCAAGGACTGAACGAAACCCGGGCGGCTAGCCCGGCAACATGATCGAGTCCGCCCAGATCGTACTGGTGATCCCGCGCCTGCGCCGTTACGCGCGGGCGCTCACCGGCGAGCGCATATCCGCCGACGACCTGGTGCAGGACACGCTCGAGCGGGCGTGGCGGAAGATGCACCTGTTCCGCACCGGCACCGACCTGCGGGCATGGCTGTTCACGGTGATGCACAACGTCTACGTGAACCAGGTGCGCACCGGACGGCTTGCCGTCGTCGATGGCGAGGACCTGGCCGAGATTCCCGAGCGCGCCGGCGAAGCCGATGGCCTCGCGATGCGGGACCTCGACCGCGCGATCGCGTGCCTGCCGGACGAGCAGCGCGAGGTGCTGCTGCTGGTCGCGCTCGAGGACATGACATACGACGAGGCGGCGCGCGCGCTGGACGTACCGATCGGCACGGTGATGTCGCGGCTGTCGCGTGCGCGCGAGAAGCTGCGCGCGATGATGCAGGGCCTGCCCGCGGCGTCAAAGCTGCACGTGGTGAAGTGACGATGGCGAGATTCGATGAAACCGAAGGCGATCTGAACGTGCTGTCGCAGGCCTTGCACGAGCGCTATGACGCGGTGCTGGACGAAGCGGTACCGGAGCGGCTGTTGCGGGCTGCCAGGCCGCGCCTGCGACGCTTCGCGCTCGCGGCCGGCTGGGTCGTACTGGGTGCTGCGGTCGGCGTGGTCACCGGCTGGCAGCTGCATTCCGCGCGGCAGGCGCCGGTGGTGCAGGCGCAGGGTGAGGTCGGCGCCTTCGTGCGCCGGGCCGCCGTCGCGCACGCAACCTATTCGCCCGAGGTACGCCATCCGGTGGAGGTAGCCGCGGACCAGGAGGCACACCTGGTCGCGTGGCTGTCCAAGCGCCTGGGTGCGACGGTGCGTGCGCCGAAGCTGGACAGCGTGGGCTACAGCCTGGTGGGTGGACGCCTGCTTCCAGGCGATGCGGGCCGCCCGGTGGCGCAGTTCATGTACCAGTGCAAGCAGGGAACCCGCATCACGCTGTATGTGCGCACCGACGCGCGCAACAGTGGTGACACCGCGTTCCGCTTTTCTTCCGAGGGCAATGTCCGCGTGTTCTACTGGATAGATCGCAGCTTCGGCTACGCGGTCTCGTCCGCGGACGTCAGCAAGGATACGCTGCTGAAGGTCGCGACCGCGGCTTACGGCCAGTTGAACCCGTAAGCTCGCCGCGGCCCGGCCGACTAACGGCCGTTAACCGGAGATCCCGCATGCTGATCAGGACCCCCGCCGACCTCCTGCCATCGGAGATCACGCCTCGCGAGCTGTACCAGCGCCGCAGGGAATTCCTCAAGCGGGCGGCCGCGCTCGGCCTGGCGGGCTCGATCCTGCCGCCCTCTCTGGCGCAGAAACCCGCCGCGGCGAAGCTGCCGGGCAGGCCCAGCCCCTTCAGCGCGAAGGACAAGCTCACGCCCTACAAGGACGTGACGACCTACAACAACTTCTACGAGTTCGGCACCGACAAGCACGAGCCGGCACAGTTCGCCCATCGCATGAAGACACGGCCGTGGAGCGTGATGGTCGAAGGCGAGGTAGGCAAGCCCGGGCCGATGAACATCGAAGACCTGCTGGCGATGGCGCCGATGGAGGAGCGCATCTACCGCATGCGCTGCGTCGAAGGCTGGTCGATGGTGATCCCGTGGGTAGGCTATCCGCTGTCGGCGCTCATCAAGCGGGTCGAGCCCACGTCGCGGGCGAAGTTCGTCACCTTCACGACCCTGATGGATCGGGGCTCGATGCCGGGGTTGCTGACGCGGTCGCTGAAGTGGCCGTATGTCGAGGGCCTGCGCATGGACGAAGCGATGCATCCGCTGGCGATCCTGTGCTTCGGCCTGTACGGGGAAGTGCTGCCTAACCAGAACGGCGCACCGGTACGGCTGGTCGTGCCCTGGAAGTACGGCTTCAAGAGCGGCAAGTCGATCGTCAGGATCGGCTTCGTCGAGAAGCAGCCGAAGGTCTCCTGGGAGCTCGCCGCCGCGCACGAGTATGGGTTCTATTCCAACGTGAACCCGAACGTGGACCATCCGCGCTGGAGCCAGGCCACCGAGCGGCGCATCGGCGAAGACGGATTCTTCCAGCCAAAGCGAAAGACGCTGCTGTTCAACGGCTACGCGGACCAGGTCGCGAGCCTGTACGCAGGCATGGACCTGAAGAAGCACTTCTGATGGCGTGGGCGAAGGCGGCGCTGTTCGCCGCCTGCCTCGCGCCGTTCGCGCGGCTCGTCGTCCTTGGCATCGGCGCCGACCTGGGCACCAACCCGGTGGAGGCGGTGACCCGGTCCACAGGATGGTGGACGCTGTTCCTGCTGTGCGCGACGCTCGCCGTGACGCCGCTGCGCAGGGCTACCGGCTGGAACCGCCTGCTGCTGGTGCGCCGCATGCTCGGGCTGTTCACGTTCTTCTACGCCTCGCTGCACTTCGCTACCTACGTCTGGCTCGACGTGTGGTTCGACCTGGCTGCCGTGGTGAAGGACATCGTGAAGCGTCCTTTCATCACCGTGGGATTCGCTGCTTTCGTATTGCTGCTGCCGCTTGCGGCAACCTCGACTGACTCGATGCAGCGGCGGCTCGGGCGCAACTGGCGGCGGCTGCATAGCGCCATCTACGTAGTGGCGATACTGGGGGTGCTGCACTACTGGTGGCTGGTGAAGAGCGACCTTACCGAGCCGATGCTGTTTGCGCTCGTGGTGGCGGCGCTGCTGGGCGCGCGCCTGGCGCAGTGGCCGATCCCGCGTCGTCGCTAGGCCTGGCGCTGGCGCGCATCCAGGCGCGTCTTCTGGCGCCCCTGCGCGTCGAAGTTCCCCGGCGCGAGCCAGCGCTCGTATTCGGCCCGCAGCCCGGGCCACTCCACGTCGACGATGGAGAACCATGCCGTGTCGCGGTTGGCGCCCTTGACCCACATGTGCTGCCGGAACAGGCCCTCGTAGCTGAAGCCGAAGCGCAGTGCCGCGGCTTTCGAGGGCGCATTCAGGTTGTTGCACTTCCACTCGAAGCGCCGGTAGCCGAGCTCGTCGAACGCATGTCGCGCGAACAGGAACAGCGCCTCGGTGGCGATGCGGGTGCGCGCAGCCCCCGCTCCCCAGCAGATGTTGCCGATCTCGATGACGCCGTGCTCGGGCGTGATCCGCATCAGCGCCTGCCGGCCGACTGCCTTCGACGACGCGCGGTCGACTACGGCGAAGAACAGCGGGTCATTGCCGGCCATGGCCTTCGCAACCCATGCGTCCATCGCCGATGCATCCGCCGGCGGAGCGTCGGGCAGCCAGTCGTAGAGCCCGGGGGCGCGGCAGGATTCGTAGAGCGCCGTTGCGTGCGCGGGCGCGAGCGGCTCGAGCTGGCAATACCCGCCATCCAGGGCGATGCGCGACGGGCGCGGACGGGGAAGCTGCACCACGGCTATGCCGGCCTGATGATGTAGCCGCCCGACTTCTCGTCGCGCTCCAGCGTGACGAGCTTGCGTGCCGCCACTTCGTCGAGCAGGTCGGAAAACGCGCGAAAGCCGTAGTAGGACTCGTTGAATCCGGGCTTCCGGCGCTTCAGCGCCTGCTTGACCATCGAGCCCCAGATCTTCTCGCCCTCGCCGCGTTCGGCGATCAGCGCGACGACGGTCTCGAGTACCAGGTCTACCGCCTCCTGCTTCTTGTCGGCGCCGGCGGCGCTCCCGCCGCCTGCCGCCGGCGCGGCGCCGGAGGTTTCCTTGCGCTTCTTCGCCGCCCGGCGCTTGGCTTCCTCCTCGCGCACCAGGTCGTCATAGAAGATGAATTCGTCGCAGTTGGAGATCAGCAGGTCGGAAGACGAATTCTTCACGCCGACGCCGATCACGGTCTTCGCGTTCTCGCGCAGCTTGGACACCAGCGGCGAGAAATCGGAGTCCCCGCTGACGATGACGAAGCTGTCGACGTGCGACTTCGTGTAGCAGAGGTCCAGCGCATCCACCACCATGCGGATGTCGGCGGAGTTCTTTCCCGACTGGCGCACGTGGGGGATCTCGATCAGCTCGAAGGCCGCGGCATGCATCGGCGCCTTGAAGTCCTTGTAGCGGTCCCAGTCGCAGTAGGCTTTCTTGACCACGATCGAGCCCTTGAGCAGCAGCCGCTCGAGCACCTTGCCGATGTCGAAATGGGCGTACTTGGCTTCGCGCACGCCGAGCGCGACGTTCTCGAAGTCGCAGAAGACGGCGAGATTACGGGTGTCGTTCATCGATTGTCCTGACCATGGTCACCATGAAGGGATCTGCTCCTGCGCGTAGAGGTCTTCCACCGCCTCGCGCCGGCGCACCAGGCGGGCCTCGCGGCCCGACACCATGACTTCCGCGGCGCGGGGCCTGGAGTTGTAGTTCGAGCTCATGCTCATGCCGTATGCGCCCGCCGACATGATCGCGAGCATGTCGCCCTCGCGCGCGGCGATGCGCCGGTCCCGGGCCAGGACGTCCGCGCTCTCGCACACCGGACCGACAACATCGTAGACAGGCGCGTCGTCGGCGGCATCCTGCGTGCGCAGCGGCATCACATCGTGCCAGGCGCCGTAGAGCGAGGGCCGCATCAGGTCGTTCATCGCGGCGTCGGTGACGAGGAAGTTCCGCTCCTCGCCCGGCTTGACATACTCCACGCGCGTCAGCAGGACGCCTGCATTGCCGACGATCGCACGACCGGGATCGACGACGACCGTTTCCCTGCGACCGGCGAGCAGGCCGAGTGCGCCATCGAGAAACTCTGCGATCGGCGCCGGTGACTCGTCCCTGTAGCGGATGCCGAATCCGCCGCCGAGGTCGATGTGCGAGAGCTGGATTCCCGCGCGCTCGAGCCTGTCCACCAGCGCAACCATCCTCGCGGCGGCGTCAATGAAGGGCGCTGACCCTGTCATCTGCGAGCCGATGTGGAAGCCCACGCCGACGAGCTGCACATGCGCAAGACGCGAGGCTTCGAGGTACAGCCGCTCTGCATCGCCATACGCAACGCCGAACTTGTTCTGCTTCAGCCCGGTCGAGATATACGGGTGCGTCTTCGCGTCGACATCCGGATTCACGCGGAACGCAACCGGCGCCCGCAATCCGCGCCGTCCGGCCACGCTGTTGACCCGTGCCAGTTCCGCTTCTGACTCGAGGTTGATCGACAGTACCCCCGCCTCCAGCGCGCGCAGGATCTCGGCCTCGGATTTTCCCACGCCAGAGAACACGGTCCTGTGCGGGTCGCCGCCGGCTGCAAGCACCCGCGACAGTTCGCCGCCGGAGACGATGTCGAATCCCGCGCCCAGTCCTGCCATCAGCGCGAGTACCGCGAGGTTGGAGTTCGCCTTGACCGAGTAGCAGACCAGCGCCGGCCTGCCCGCGAGCGCGCCGAGGAACTCCTGGTAGGCGCCCTCCATGGCGGCGCGAGAATACACGTAGCATGGCGTGCCGAAGCGGCGCCCGATATCCTCGAGTGGCAGGTCCTCGGCGCAAAGCACGCCGTTGCGGTAGGCAAACGCCATTGCGGAACCTACTTCGGCGCGCGGGCGCCGTCGGACTCGGCGTCGGCCGGCAGGCCGCTGGGGTAGGGAACCGGCTTGTACTCGTCGCCCCTCACCGGCTTGACGTTCGGTGGCGGATTCTCGCGCAGGTAAAGCGGTCCCTTCTGGCCGCATCCCGCAAGCGCGGCGCCAACGATGGTGGCGAAAAGCAGTGGGTGCGCGATACGCATGACGGGGCCGGTAGAATCGGGCATGTTAGCAGGAATGATTTCGATGACAGACAGCGAATTCGAGGCCCTGGCCGACGCGGCACTTGCCCAGATCGAGCGTGCACTCGAGGCGAGCGGCGTGGATGCGGATGTGCAGGCGAAGGGCACGGGCATGCTCGAGATCGAGTTTGAGGACGGGTCGAAAATGGTGCTCAACCGCCAGGGTGCGGTGCGAGAACTGTGGGTCGCGGCGCGCAGCGGCGGATTCCACTACCGGCACGATGGCAGCTGCTGGCGCGATACCCGCGACGGCAGGGAACTGTTTGCGGCGCTCTCCGAGCTGGTGTCCGCGCAGGCAGGATGCCCGGTCGTGCTGTCCTCAACCTGAGAACGAAGGCTGCGGATCCGGCCCCGGCTGGTCGAAGAGTTCGGGCGGCGGCTCTTCCTTTGGCAGGTTCTCGCGGTAAAAGAACTCTGGCAGCAGCCGGCCTTCGCGCGGCGTGCCGATGTCGCCCAGCGTTTCCGCCGTGACCACGCCAGCAGGCGCTTTGCGAGCAAGTTCGGGCACGCCCTTCAGCGCCTGCTCCATGTAGGAGATCCAGATCGGCAGCGCGGTACGCCCGCCAGTCTCATTGCGGCCGAGGTTCTTCGGCTGGCCGAATCCCACCCAGGCGATGCCGACGAGGGAACTGCTGTAGCCACAGAACCACGCGTCGACGTGCTCGTTGGTGGTGCCGGTCTTGCCGGCCAGGTCCTTGCGGCCCAGCCTGGCCGCGCGCCCGGCGGTACCGTAGCGTGTCACGTCCTGAAGCATCGAATCCATGATGAATGCGTTGCGCGCATCGATTGCGCGCAGTGATTCGTCTCCCGCCCTCTGCGGGCGGGCGCTGCCGAGCAGGTTGCCGCGGTCATCGACGATGCGGTCGATGTAGTACGGCTGGATGAGGTAGCCGCCGTTTGCAAACACCGCATACGCGCGCGCCATCTGCAGCGGCGTGACCGACCCCGCGCCAAGCGCCATCGTAAGGTACGGCGGGTGCTTCTCCGCGTCGAAGCCGAAACGCGTCACGTAGTCCTGCGCGTACTTCGGTCCGATCTCATCCAGCACCCGCACCGATACCATGTTCTTGGATTTTGCCAGTGCAGTGCGCAAGCTCATCGGGCCTTCGTACTTGCCATCGTAATTCTTCGGTTCCCAGCGCTGGCTGCCGGTGACCTCGGCCTCCACCACGAAGGGCTCGTCCAGCACGACGGTGGCCGGGGTCAGCCCTTTCTCTAGCGCTGCCGAGTAGATGAACGGCTTGAAGGAGGATCCGGGTTGGCGCCAGGCCTGGGTGACGTGATTGAATTTGCCGCGGTTGAAATCGAAGCTGCCGACCAGCGCGCGGATCGACCCGTCCTCGGGATCGACAGCGACGAACGCCGCCTCGGCCTCCGGCAGTTGCGCGATCGCCCAGCCCGTCTTGGCATCGCGCTGCACGCGGATCACGGCGCCGCGACGGATCCTGCGCTGCGGTGCAGCCTTCGCCTCGAGCGAGCGTGCGGCGAACTTGATGCCGTCCCCAGTCAGTGCGATCTGCTCGCCCGATTTCAGTACTGCTTTGATTTCCTTTGGGTTTGCGTCCAGCACCAAGGCTGCGAGCAAGTCCTCACTATTGTGGGTATCGGCAAGTGCGTCGTCGTACTCGTCCTCCGATACGCCAAGGGGCAGCTCGACGAACCCCTCAGGGCCGCGGTAACCATGGCGCCTGTCATAGTCGAGGAGCCCTCGACGCAGCGCCGCATAGGCGGTCTGCTGGTCCGCTTGCCGGATCGTCGTATAGACGCGGAAGCCCTTCGTGTAGGCATCGTCCGGATACTGGTCGAACACTGCCTGCCGGACCATTTCGGCAACATGCCCCGCCTGGACCGGAAAATCGTCTACGGTACGCCGCGTCTGCAGGCGCGCCTTGGCAGCCTCCGCGTGCTCGGCGTCGTCGATGTGACCGAGCTCCCTCATGCGCCGCAGGACATAGAGCTGTCGCTGCTTCGCGCGTTGCGGATTCGCAACAGGATTGAAGGATGAAGGTGCCTTTGGCAATCCGGCGAGCATCGCCGTCTCGGCCAGCGAAAGCTGGTCCAGGGATTTTCCGTAGTAGATCCGGGCCGCCGCGGCGAATCCATAGGCGCGCTGGCCGAGGTAGATCTGGTTCACATAGAGTTCCAGAATCTGGTCCTTGCTCAGGTTCGCCTCGATCTTGAACGCCAGCAGCGCCTCGTACAGCTTGCGCGTCAGCGTCTTCTCGGTGGAGAGGAAGAAATTGCGCGCCACCTGCATGGTGATCGTGCTGGCCCCCTGACGGCGGCCGCCCAGGGAAAGGTTCTGGTACGCGGCCCGCATCACGCCGACGTAGTCGACACCGGAATGCTGGTAGAAGCGCTCGTCCTCGGCGGCAAGAATCGCGTTCTTCAGCGTCGCAGGGACGCCGGCGATTTCGACCATCGTGCGTCGTTCCTCGCCGAACTCACCGATCAGCGTGCCTTCCGCGGTGTAGACCCGCAGGGGAATCTTCGGGTGGTAGTCGGTGATCGCCTCCAGCGACGGCAGCTGCGGGTAGGCGATCGAAATCACGAACACGACACCCAGCACCGCGAGCACCATGCTGCCCGCCAGAAAGGCGAGCGGAAACAGCAAAAAACGTAACCACATCAAGGGGCTTGGATCGGTGCGGCGAAAGTATTGCCAGGCAAAGCGAAAGCGTAGCATGATAGCCCTCCCCCATCGCGGAAGATTCACTAGACATGGGGGATAGTTGTTGCTAGCATTTCACGCAGATTCTACGTATCGTGCCTAACGCGCAGATACCAAAGGGAAAAAGGGATGAACCTAGACATCTTCAAGCCGAAAGCGCCGCCGTTGTTCGGACTGGACATCAGTTCGTCGTCGGTGAAGATGCTGGAAATCGTCGACGCCGGGAAGGGCGCCTACCGGGTCGAGCGCTATGCGATCGAGCCCCTGCCGCGTGAAGCCGTGGTTGACGGCAACATCAACAACCTCGAGGCCGTTGCCGAGGCGGTGAAGCGCGGCCACAAGCGCCTTGCGACCAGGACCAAGCACGTTGCGATGTGCGTGCCCTCAGGGGCCGTGATCACGAAGAAGATCATCGTCCAGGGAGGCATGCGCGAAGACGAGCTCGAAGTCCAGGTGGAAAGCGAGGCCAACCAGTACATTCCCTTCGCTCTGGAAGAGGTCAATCTGGATTTCCAGGTCGTCGGCCCGTCGCCGACAAATCCCGATGAGCAGGAAGTCCTGATCGCCGCAACCCGCAAGGAGAAGGTCGAGGACCGCGTAGCTGTCGCTGAATCCGCGGGGCTGAAGGCCGTCGTCATGGACGTCGAGTCGATGGCGCAGCAGTCTGCGCTAGGGCTGGTCGTCACGCAGTTGCCCGGTGGCGGCAAGGACCAGAACATCGCCATCGTCGACATCGGTGCCCAGGTGATGCAGGTAACGGTGTTGCGCAACGACCAGTCGGTCTATACGCGCGAGCAGGCGTTCGGCGGCACACAATTGACCCAGGACATCTGCAACCGATACGGCATGAGCCCGGAAGAGGCTGAGAACGCCAAACGATCGGGAGGCCTGCCGGACGATTTCGAGGCGGAGGTCCTGCGGCCCTTCATGGAGAACCTGTCCATGGAGATCCAGCGTGCGCTGCAGTTCTTTTTTACGTCGACTTCCTACAATACGGTCGACCACATCCTGCTGGCCGGCGGGTCCGCGGTGATTCCGGGCCTCGATGAAGTGGTGCATACGCGCGCGCAGGTACCGACGCTGGTCGCGAATCCGTTCGCGTCGATGCAGGCCTCGCCGCGCATCCAGATGAAGAAACTCGTAGTTGACGCCCCAAGCCTGATCGTTGCCTGCGGGCTGGCATTGCGGAGGTTCGATCCCTCATGATGACCCGAATCAACCTGCTGCCGCACCGTGAGGAACGGCGAAAGCTGGGGCGGAAGCATTTCATATTCATGGTGGGGATTGCCGCTGCCATCGGCGTCGGCATCGTAGCCATGGTCCACGCGTTCTATGCGGACAGGATCGACACGCAGGCAGGACGCAATGAGTTCCTCAAGCGCGAGTCCGCGAAGCTCGACAAGGAGATTGACGAGATCAAGCGGCTGAAGGACGAGATCGCACAACTGATCGCGCGCAAGACGGCGATCGAGGCGCTGCAGAATGATCGCGCGCAGACCGTGCATCTGCTGGACCAGCTGGTGCGCCAGATGCCTGAGGGCGTCTACCTGAAGTCGGTGCGTCAGAAGGGGCTGGGCGTGAGCCTCGTCGGCTACGCGCAGTCGAACGCACGGGTCTCCACCCTCATGCGCAACATAGAGTCATCGCAGTGGCTGCAAAGCCCGGGCCTGGTGGTCATCGCAGCGGACACCGTCGACAAGCGCCGCGTGTCGCAGTTCACGCTCAACCTCGCACTCAAGCGTGCGCAGGCTCCCGCGCCGGACCCGAAGGGCACGGCACCGGGCAAAGTCGCGCCAAAGAAAGGGTGAGCCATGGCCGTGAATTTCAACGAAATCATTGAAGACTTCAAGCGTACCAACTGGCGAGACCCGGGGACGTGGTCGATCGCGCCGAAGCTGCTCGTCGTTGTCGCGACGCTGGTCGCGATCCCGGTCATCGGATACTTCGTTGACACGCAGGCGCAGCTCGAAGAACTTGAACGCGGGCGGGCCGCCGAAGTCAAGCTGAAGGAGGATTACCTCAACAAGAAGAAGCAGGCGATCAACCTCGACCTGCACAAGCAGCAGCTCAGGGAAATCAACGACTCGTTCGGCGCGCTGCTCAAGCAGCTGCCTGACAAGTCGCAGATGGACGCACTGCTCGTGGACATCAACCAGGCGGGGCTCGGGCGGGGGCTGCAGTTCGAGATCTTCAAGCCCGGAGCCGAGGTCGTGAAGGAGTCCTTCGCCGAACTGCCGATCGAGATCAAGGTCACGGGGACGTATCACGACATGGGAGCGTTCGCGAGCGACGTGGGCCAGTTGTCCCGCATCGTGACGCTGAACGACGTGAGCATCGAGGCGGGCAAGGATGGCGTGTTGACGATGGGAGCGACCGCGCGCACCTATCGCTACCTCAGCGACGAGGAGATCGGCAGTCAGCGCAAGGCGCAGCAGGCCGCCAAGAAAGGGGCTAAGAAATGATCCCGCGCATGCACATGCGGACCTTGATTGCCTTGACCGCGGCCTCGATGCTCGCGGCTTGCGGGGGCGAGCAGCATAGCGACCTCAGGGCTGAGCTGGAAAAGATGACGAAGGACATGCGCGGCAGGGTGGATCCGCTGCCGACGGTCACCCCCTACCAGCCGGTTCCTTACGAGGCCGAGAAGGAAGTCGATCCGTTCCGTCCGGAACGCATCGAGGTGGCGCAAGCCGGCCAGGCCAAGCCATCGGCCGGCAGCGCGCGGATCAAGGCCGAGCAGGAACGCCCGAAGGAGCCGCTCGAAGCGTTCCCGCTTGAGTCGATACAGATGCAGGGCACGCTCACACAGGGCAAGGAGACGTTCGGCCTGGTGAAGGCCGGCAGCAACCTTTACCGCGTACGCAAAGGCATGTACATGGGCCAGAACTTCGGCGTGATCATGGACATCGACGAGGTGCAGATCAGTCTCAAGGAACTCGTCCAGGACGGGGGCGGGGACTGGATCGAACGCCAGAGCGCGCTTCAATTGCAGGAAGGAAGGAAATGACAATGAAAACGACATCACTGACCGCACTTTCATCGCTCGGACTCTGGCTGCTTGGTGCGGGCGTCGCGCTCGCGCAGAACGCCATCGAATCCTTCAACGTCGTCCAGCAGGGCGGGCAGGTCGTGGTCAGGATCACCACCAAAGAGGCCCTGCCGGCGCTGCCGCCGAACTTCAGTGTCGCAAGCCCGCCGCGCATCGCCGTCGATTTTCCCGACACGGCGAACGCGCTGGGCCGCAGCTCGCAGAACATCGGCGAGGGCGAACTCAGGTCGATGAACATCGTGCAAGGCTCGGAAAAGACCCGCCTGGTGCTCAACCTGCGCCGCGCCGTGGGCCACGACATCGCAATCGACGGCAAGACGCTGGTGGTGACGCTTAGCGCGCCGGCCACGGCAGCCGCTGCAACCGGACCGGTTTCGCATTTCGCCGAAGGGCGCGCGGACCAGAAGCACGCGGTGAAGGACATCGACTTCCGTCGCGGCCGCCAGGGAGAGGGCCGGGTGGTGGTGGAACTTGCCGATACCTCGACCGGGATCGACATCCGCCAGCAAGGGCAGAACCTTGTCGTCGACTTCCTGAAGACATCGCTGCCGGAGAATCTCCGCAAGCGCTACGACGTGGTGGACTTCGCCACGCCGGTCAACACGATGAACGCCTTCCAGCAGGGCGAGAACGTGCGACTCGTGATCGAGCCCAGGGGGCAGTGGGAATACAACGCCTACCAGAGCGACACGCAGTTTGTCGTCGAGGTCAAGCCGCGCACCGAGGCGGCGCGTGGCACGCAGCGCGGCTACACCGGCGAGAAGCTGTCGTTGAACTTCCAGAACGTCGAGGTCCGCGCGGTGCTCAACGTGATCGCCGACTTCACGGATCTGAACGTGATCACCAGCGACAGCGTGGGCGGGAACATCACGCTGCGGCTGAAGGAAGTGCCCTGGGATCAGGCGCTCGACATCATCCTGCAGACGCGGGGGCTGGACATGCGCCGCAACGGCAGCGTGATCTGGATCGCGCCGCGCGACGAACTCGCCACGCGGGAGAAGCTTGCGCTCGAGGCGCAGAACCAGATCCAGGAGCTCGAGCAGACGCGCACCGAGTCCTTCCAGATGAACTACCAGAAGGCCTCGGACGTGCAGAAGCTGCTTTCGGATACGCGCCAGCGCATCCTCTCGGCCCGCGGCAGCGCGCTCGTAGACACGCGCACCAACACCCTGTTCGTGCAGGACGTGCCGAGCCGCCTCGAGGAGGTACGCAAGTTGCTCGCCAAGATCGACGTGCCGGTCCGGCAGGTGATGATCGAGGCGCGCATCGTCGAGGCAAGCGATTCCTTCGCCAAGAACCTCGGCGCGCGGCTCGGCTGGCACGACCACTCGGTCGTCGCTACGGGCGGCAGGGGAGGCAACGCGCTCCTCGGCTCGCGCGACAACCGGGTCATATTCGGCGGCAACACGTTCGGTACCGGTTTCCACACCAACCAGACGGTGGACAACGGCACGGCGTTCTTCCCCGACAGCAACAACGTCAACCTGCCGGCCGCGGGCCTGAACTCCTTCAACGTCGGCCAGTTCGCATTCACGCTGTTCAGGCCCTCGCTGACGCGCTTCCTGAACCTGGAGCTGTCGGCGCTCGAGGCGGACGGCAAGGGCAAGATCATCTCGAGCCCGCGCGTGCTGACCGCCGACCAGGTCGAGGCGCTGATCGAGCAGGGCACGGAGATCCCGTACCAGCAGGCAACGTCATCGGGTGCAACGTCCGTGTCGTTCCGCAAGGCCAACCTCGCGCTCAAGGTGAAGCCGCAGATCACGCCGGACGGCAACATCATCATGACTCTGGACGTGAACAAGGATTCCCCGGGGGCGACGACTCCTGCCGGCGTGCAGATCAACACCAAGCACGTCAAGACCGAGGTCCTGGTCGAGAACGGCGGCACCGTCGTGATCGGCGGCATCTACGAACAGACCGAAAGGCAGGATGTGACGCAGGTGCCGCTGCTCGGCGACCTGCCCTACATCGGCTTCCTGTTCAAGAACCGCGCCACCTCGAACCAGAAGACCGAGCTGCTCGTGTTCATCACGCCGCGCATCGTCAACGAGCGACTCACCATCCGCTAGATTCGTTGCTGCTTTCACCCCTGACGGCCCGGCGCCCGGAAGGCGCCGGGCCGTATCTTTTTCCACGGGTAAGATAGCCGCGTGAAGGATGACCGCGTTTTCCTCGTGGGCATGATGGGCGCCGGCAAGACCACCGTCGGCCGCATGCTCGCGCGCCGCATGGCGCGCCGATTTGTCGACTCCGACGAGGAGATCGAAGCCCGTTGCGGCGTCAAGATTCCGGTGATCTTCGAGATCGAGGGCGAGGCCGGCTTTCGCGCGCGCGAACGCGCCGCGATCGAGGAACTCAGCGCCGCATCCGGCATCGTGCTCGCGACCGGCGGCGGTGCGGTGCTGGCCGCGGAGACGAGGCGGGTGCTGTCGGAACGGGGAACGGTCGTCTACCTGCACGCGCAGCCAGCGGACCTGCACCGACGGCTGCGCAACGACCGGAATCGGCCGCTGCTGATGACGGACGATCCGCTCGGGCGGCTGGAGGGCCTGTACGCGCAGCGCGACCCGCTTTACCGCGAGGTCGCAGACATCGTCATGGAGACCGGGCGCCAGAAGGTGCAGCTGCTTACGAGCCGACTGATGGAACAACTGGCCGAGTCATGCATACGCTGAGCGTCGCCCTGGGCGATCGCTCCTATCCAATCCATATCGGTTCGGGGGTGCTGGATGACGCGGCGCTGTACCGGCCGTGCCTTACCGGCGGCAGGACCGCTGTCATCACCAGCGAAGCGATCGCGCCGCTATACCTTGCGCGCGTGAAGCGGGCGCTGGAGCAGGCAGGCTCGCCGCCGGTCGAGATCCTGATCGAGGCCGGCGAGCATGCAAAGCGCTGGGAAACGCTGGACCGCATCTGCGACGCGCTGCTTGCGGCGCGCTGCGGGCGCGACACCCTGGTCGTTGCCCTGGGCGGGGGCGTGGTCGGCGATGTCGCCGGATTCGCGGCCGCGATCTATCAGCGCGGGGTGCCGTTCATCCAGATTCCCACGTCGCTGCTGGCGCAGGTCGATTCCTCGGTGGGCGGAAAGACCGGGATCAACCATAGCCGCGGCAAGAACATGATCGGTGCGTTCCACCAGCCGCGGGCGGTGATCGCGGATGTCTCCGTGCTCGACACGCTGCCGGATTCAGAACTGTGCGCCGGCCTCGCGGAAGTCATCAAGCACGGCTTCATCCTCGATGCGCAGTTCACGTCCTGGCTGGAGGCGAACATCGCCCGGTTGCGACAGCGCGACCCGCAGGCGCTCATTCATGCGGTCAGGCGTTCCTGCGAGGTCAAGGCCGATGTCGTGGCACGGGACGAACGCGAAGGCGGCATGCGCGCGCTGCTCAACTTCGGCCACACGTTCGGCCATGCCATCGAGGCCGGCACCGGATACGGCGCATGGCTGCACGGACAGGCCGTGGGTGCGGGGATGGTGATGGCGGCGGAGCTTTCGCGGCGAGCCGGACTCCTCGCCGCGACCGACGTCTCGCGGGTGCGCGAACTGACGGCTCGCGCGGGACTGCCGGTGCTCGGCCCGGCGCTCGCCGTCGAGCGCTACCTCGAGCTCATGGCCATCGACAAGAAGGCTGCAGCGGGGAAGATCCGCTTCATCCTCCTCGAGGCGATCGGACGCGCGGTGCTGCGCGGAGATCTGGATGCCGCCTGGATCCGGGCTGCCATCGAAGCCTGCAGCCCGGCGCCGCAGGCCGCCGTGCCGCAGTAGCGCGACGCGACAAAGCGCCCGCGCAGCGGGTGCCGACCCTTGTAAGGGCGCGGGCGTAAAGGTATATTCCCAAGCCCCGCCTGCTCGCCTTGTGCGGAGCAGCAAGACCGTGGGGACTTCATCATTTTCAAGGACTTGCCCGTGACCCACCCCGCCTTGCCGGCAGCCCAGGGACTGTACGATCCGCGCCACGAACACGACGCCTGTGGTGTCGGTTTTGTCGCGCATATCAAGGGCCGGAAGTCGCACGCGATCGTCGAGCAGGGCCTTACCGTCCTCAGGAACCTCACCCACCGCGGCGCGGTCGGCTATGACCCCAAGCTTTCGGACGGCTCGGGCCTGCTGATTCAGATCCCCGACCGGCTGCTGCGCGCGGAAATGGCGAAGCAGGGCGTGTCGCTGCCGCCGGTCGGCGCGTACGGCGTCGGCATGGTGTTCCTGCCACGCGAGCCGGCTTCCCGGCTTGCGTGCGAATACGAGATCGAGCGTGCGATCAAGGACGAAGGGCAGCAACTGCTCGGCTGGCGGGACGTCCCGGTCGACAACTCGGATCTCGCGGACGCGGCCAGGCAGCTCGAACCGGTGATACGCCAGGTGTTCATCGGCCGCGGCGAGTCGGTCACCACTACCGACAAGCTGGAGCGCAAGCTCTACATCATCCGCAAGAGCTCCGGCCACGCGATCCAGGCGCTGCAGCTCGCGCATGGCCGCGAGTTCTACGTCCCATCGATGTCTGCGCGCACCATCGTCTACAAGGGCATGCTGCTCGCGAACCAGGTCGGCGAGTACTACCTCGACCTCAAGGACGCTCGCCTGGAATCCGCGCTGGCCATGGTTCACCAGCGCTTCTCGACCAACACCTTCCCTTCCTGGGACCTGGCGCATCCGTTCCGCCTCATCTGCCACAACGGTGAGATCAACACGGTGCGCGGGAACCAGAACTGGGTGCGTGCGCGGCAGGGTGCTATCTCGAGCCCCGTGCTGGGCGACGACCTGCGGAAGATCTGGCCGCTGATCTATGACGGTCAGTCGGACTCGGCCTCCTTCGACAACGCGCTCGAGCTCCTGGTCATGGGCGGCTACTCGGTCGCCCACGCGATGATGATGATGATCCCCGAGGCGTGGGAGAACCACACGCTGATGGATGCGTCGCGCCGCGCCTTCTACGAGTACCACGCCGCGATGATGGAACCGTGGGACGGCCCGGCTTCCATCACTTTCACCGACGGCCGGCAGATCGGCGCGACGCTGGATCGCAACGGCCTGAGGCCCTCGCGCTACATCGTCACCGACGACGACCTGGTGATCATGGGCTCCGAATGCGGCTGCCTGCCAGTGCCGGAAGAACGCATCGTGAAGAAGTGGCGCCTGCAGCCGGGCAAGATGTTCCTCGTCGACCTGGAGAAGGGCCGCATCGTCGACGACAAGGAACTCAAGGACACGCTCGCCGCCGCCAAGCCCTACGTGGAGTGGATCGAGCGCATCCGCGTGAAGCTGGACGACGTGGAGACGCAGCGCACCGCGCCGCTGAAGTCCGCGGTGGCGATGCTCGATCGCCAGCAGGCTTTCGCCTACACGCAGGAGGACATCAAGTTCCTCATGACGCCGATGGCCGCGAACGGCGAGGAGCCGATCGGCTCGATGGGCAACGATTCGCCGCTCGCGGTGCTCTCGGACAAGAACAAGACCCTCTACCACTACTTCAAGCAGATCTTCGCGCAGGTTACCAACCCGCCGATCGACCCGATCCGCGAGGAGCTGGTCACAAGCCTGGTCTCCTTCATCGGCCCGAAGCCGAACCTGCTTGGCATCGACGAGATGAACCCCCCGCTGCGGCTGGAGGTTTCGCAGCCGGTGCTGGACTTCTACGAGATGGAGAAAATCAGGCACATCGAGCGCTACACCGGTGGCAAGTTCCGCTCCTGCGAGCTCGACGTCACCTATCCTGTCGCCTGGGGCAAGGAAGCGATCGAGGCACGGCTTGCGTCCCTGTGCGCCCAGGCCGAGGACGCGGTGCGCTCGGGCGACTCCATCATCGTCATCTCCGACCGCCTGGTAGACCAGGAGCGCGTCGCGATCCCGGCGCTGCTCGCACTGTCCGCCGTGCACCAGCACCTGGTTGCAAAGGGCCTGCGCACCAACGCCGGGCTGGTGGTCGAGACCGGCTCCGCGCGCGAGGTCCACCACTTCGCCCTGCTCGGCGGCTATGGCGCGGAAGCGGTGCATCCCTACCTGGCGCTGGAGTCGCTGCTGGCGATGCATGCCGGCGACGACGCGGCGGGCTCGAAGGCGATCAGGAACTTCGTCAAGGCCATCGGCAAGGGCCTGAAGAAGGTGATGTCGAAGATGGGCATCTCCACGTACATGTCCTACACCGGCGCGCAGATCTTCGAGGCGGTGGGCCTCAAGCGTGCGCTCGTCGACAAGTACTTCACCGGCACCGCGTCCACCGTCGAAGGCATCGGCGTTTTCGAACTCGCCGAGGAGGCGATCCGGCTGCACCACGCAGCGTTCGGCAACGACCCGGTGCTCGCAGCGTCTCTCGACGCCGGCGGCGAGTACGCCTGGCGCGTGCGCGGCGAGGAGCACATGTGGACGCCCGACGCGATCGCGAAGCTGCAGCATGCGACGCGGCAGAACAAGTACGAGACCTACAAGGAATACGCGCGGCTGATCAACGACCAGACGCGCCGTCACATGACCTTCCGCGGACTGTTCGAATTCCGCACGGGTGAACAGCAGCCGGTGCCGATCGAGGAAGTCGAGCCCGCCAGCGAGATCGTCAGGCGCTTCTCCACCGGCGCAATGTCGCTGGGCTCCATTTCCACCGAGGCGCACACCACGCTTGCGATCGCCATGAACCGCATCGGCGGCAAGTCGAACACCGGCGAGGGCGGCGAGGACCGCAGGCGCTACGCGCCGGTCGTGGCCGGCGAGACGCTGCGTTCGCGGCTGGGCGCAGGCAGGGTCGAGAGCGACATCGCGCTGCAGGAAGGCGATGTACTGAAGTCGAAGATCAAGCAGGTGGCTTCCGGGCGCTTCGGCGTCACCGCGGAGTACCTCGCCTCGGCCGAGATGATCCAGATCAAGATGGCGCAGGGCGCGAAGCCGGGCGAGGGCGGCCAGCTTCCGGGCCGCAAGGTGTCCGAATACATCGCCGAGCTGCGTTATTCGACGCCTGGCGTGGAGCTGATCTCGCCGCCGCCGCACCACGACATCTATTCGATCGAGGACCTGTCCCAGCTCATCCACGATCTGAAGAACGCGAATCCGGCCGCTTCGGTTTCGGTGAAGCTGGTGTCGGAGATCGGCGTCGGCACGGTGGCCGCTGGCGTCTCGAAGGCGAAGTCGGACCACGTCACCATCTCCGGCCATGACGGCGGCACGGGCGCATCGCCGTGGTCGTCGATCAAGCATGCCGGAACCCCCTGGGAACTCGGGCTTGCGGAGACGCAGCAGACGCTGGTGCTGAACCGCCTGCGCGGCCGCATCGCGGTCCAGGTCGATGGCCAGTTGAAGACCGGCCGCGACGTCGTCATCGGCGCGCTGCTCGGCGCCGACGAGTTCGGCTTTGCCACCGCTCCGCTGGTGGTCGAGGGCTGCATCATGATGCGCAAGTGCCACCTGAACACCTGCCCGGTGGGCGTGGCGACGCAGGATCCGGTGCTGCGCCGCAAGTTCGCGGGCAAGCCCGAGCATGTCGTCAACTACTTCTTCTTCGTCGCCGAGGAGGTGCGCGAGATCATGGCGCAGCTCGGCGTGAGGAAGTTCAGCGATCTCATCGGCGCGACCCGGTTCCTCGACACCAGGAAGGGCGTCGAGCACTGGAAGGCGCGGGGACTCGACTTCTCGCGCATCTTCCACATGCCCGAAGTGCCGGCCGAAGTCTCGCGCTACCACACCGAGGTGCAGGACCACGGCCTGGCAAAGGCGCTGGACAACCGGCTGATCGAGCTGTCGCAGGCGGCGCTTGAGCACCGCGAGAAGGTGTCGATCGACATGCCGATCCGGAACGTCAACCGCACCGTCGGCACCATGCTTTCGCACGAGGTCGCGCGGCGCTACGGCCACGACGGCCTGCCGGACGACACCATCCACGTGAAGTTCGCCGGATCCGCAGGGCAGAGCTTCGGCGCGTTCCTCTCCCGCGGCATCACGCTGGAGATCATCGGCGACACCAACGACTACTGCGGCAAGGGCCTGTCGGGCGGACGCATCTCGGTGCAGCCATCCGCGAAGTTCCGCGGCGAGCCCACCGAGAACATCATCACCGGCAATGTCGTGCTGTACGGCGCCATCGCGGGCCAGGCCTACTTCCGCGGCGTCGCCGGCGAGCGCTTCGCGGTACGCAATTCCGGTGCCGAGGCGGTGGTCGAGGGCGTAGGCGACCACGGCTGCGAGTACATGACCGGGGGCACCGTCGCGGTACTGGGTGTCACCGGGCGCAATTTCGCCGCCGGCATGTCCGGCGGCATCGCCTACGTGTACGACATCGACGGCGATTTCGCCAGGCGCTGCAACGCGGCCATGGTGGACCTGGAGCCGGTGCTGGGCGAAACCGAGCAGCAGGCGAAGCTTCCGCGCGAGCTCTGGCACCACGGCGAGGCGGACGAGGTGATATTGAAGGGCCTGATCGAGCGCCACGTGAAGGCCACCGGTTCCCGCAGGGGCCAGGATCTGCTCGCCAACTGGGGTGAGGCGCGCGCGCGCTTCGTCAAGGTGTTTCCGAAGGAGTACCGGCGCGCCCTGGGCGAGCTCGCTGCATCGCAAAGGAAGGTGGCAGCCTGATGGGAAAGATCACGGGATTCCTCGAATACCAGAGGCTTGCGGAAGCAGCCGAGCCGGTCGCCTCGCGCACGAAGCACTATCGCGAGTTCGTCATGCACCTCACGGACGACGAGGCGAAGCTGCAGGGCGCGCGCTGCATGGACTGCGGTACGCCGTTCTGCATGTCCGGCTGCCCGGTCAATAACCTCATTCCCGACTGGAACGACCTCGTCTACCGGCAGGACTGGCAGGCAGCGATCGAATCGCTGCACTCGACCAACAACTTCCCCGAGTTCACCGGCCGTGTCTGCCCGGCGCCATGCGAGGAAGCCTGCGTGCTGCGCATCAACGACGATCCGGTGGGCATCAAGTCCATCGAGCACGCCATCATCGACAAGGCGTTCGAGTCAGGCTGGGTGAAGCCGCTTCCCGCGGCGCGCAAGTCGGGCAGGAAAGTGGCGGTGATCGGCTCCGGCCCGGCGGGACTCGCCTGCGCGCAGCAACTCGCCCGTGCGGGGCACGCGGTCACCGTGTACGAGAAGAACGACCGTGTCGGCGGCCTGCTGCGCTACGGCATTCCGGACTTCAAGCTGGAGAAGTGGCTGATCGACCGGCGCCTGGAGCAGATGAAGGCCGAGGGCGTCCAGTTCCGCACCAACCACGTGGTGGGCGGGGCGCCGGTGGGCGCGGGCAACGCACAGGCGAAGCCGGTGGATCCGCGCCGGCTGCTGAAGGACTTCGATGCCGTGGTGCTCGCCGGCGGCGCGGAAGTGCCGCGCGACCTGCCGGTGCCGGGCCGCAAGCTCGACGGCGTGCATTTCGCCATGGATTTCCTGCCGCTGCAGAACCGGCGCGTCGCCGGCGATGACAACGTAAGGGAACTTTGGGCGCAGGGAAAGCATGTCGTCGTCATCGGCGGCGGCGATACCGGCTCGGACTGCGTCGGCACGTCCAACCGCCACGGCGCTGCGTCGGTCACGCAGTTCGAGCTTCTGGACAAGCCCGACGACCCGCAGCGCAACCCGGTTTGGCCGTACTGGCCGGCGCGGCTGCGCACCTCTTCGTCGCACGAGGAAGGCGCCCGGTGCGACTGGGCAGTCGCCACCAAGGAGCTGATCGGCGAGAACGGCAAGGTCACGGCCTTGAAGGCGGTGCGGCTCGAGTGGCAGGACGGCAGGATGCGCGAGGTGCCGGGCAGCGAGTTCGTGCTGCCCGCGGATCTCGTGCTGCTGGCGATGGGATTCGTCTCCCCGGTGCAGTCGGTGCTCGACGCGTTCGGTGTGGCGAAAGACGCGCGCGGCAATGCGCAGGCGGACACCGAAGGCGGCCGCAGCTACGCCACGTCCTCGCCAAAAGTCTTCGCCGCAGGAGACATGCGTCGCGGGCAATCGCTGGTGGTGTGGGCCATCCGCGAAGGCCGGCAGTGCGCGCGTGCGGTGGATGAATACCTGATGGGGATCTCCGACCTGCCCCGCTAGCAGGTCGCTACGCCAGCGGCGCGCCAGAAGTTCGCCGCATTCGGGTGTTAACATTTCCGCCATGCCTCTGGAGGTCATCGTCCTCGCCGCCGGCCAGGGCAAGCGCATGCAGTCCGCGCTGCCCAAGGTGCTGCATCGGTTGGCGGGAAAGCCCCTGCTTGCGCATGTGCTCGAGGCTGCCCGTGCGCTGAAGCCGGCGCGCATCGTGGTCGTGCACGGGCATGGCGCCGAGGCCGTGAAGAACGCCTTCCCCGACGCCGACCTGCACTGGGTACTGCAAGCCGAGCAGCTTGGCACCGGCCATGCGGTGCGCACCGCGCTGCCGGCCGTGTCCGACGGGGCCGACGTCCTCGTGTTGAATGGCGACATGCCGCTGATGCAGGCGGAATCACTGCGCCTGCTCGCCGCCGCGGCCGGCAGCGGCCTCGCGATGCTGACCGCGGAGTTCCCGGAAACCCCCGCGTATGGCCGCGTGGTGCGCGATGCCGCGGGAAGGGTGCTGCGCGTGGTCGAACAGAAGGATGCGACATCGGCGGAGAAGGCGATCCGCGAGTGCTACGTCGGCTACATCGCCTGCGCGCGCGCGAAGCTCTCCGCGTGGCTGGCGCGGATCGGCAATGCCAACGCGCAGCAGGAGTACTACCTCACCGACGTGATCGCGCTCGCGGTCGCCGATGGCGTGGAGGTCGTGCCGGTCCGGCTGCAGGATCATCGCGAAGCCTTCGGCGTCAATTCCCGCCACGACCTGGCCATCGCCGAGCGCGCGTTCCAGAACATGGCGGCGCGGCGACTGCTCGATGCCGGCGTCACGCTTGCGGACCTGTGGCGTACCGACGTGCGCGGCGAACTCGCCTGCGGGCGCGACGTGACCATCGACGTCAACTGCGTGTTAGAGGGCCGCGTGTCGCTCGGCGATCGCGTCCGCATCGGCCCTAACTGCGTGCTGCGAAACGTCTCGGTCGCCGCAGACAGCGAGGTGCTTGCCTTCTCCCTGCTCGAGGACGCCGAGGTGGGCGAGCGCTGCCGCATCGGCCCCTATGCGCGCCTGCGGCCCGGGGCCAGCCTCGCCGAGGACGTCCACATCGGCAACTTCGTCGAGGTGAAGGCAAGCCGCATCGGCGCCGGTTCCAAGGCCAACCACCTGTCGTACATCGGCGACTCGGATGTCGGCAGCCGCGTCAACATCGGAGCGGGTACCATCACCTGCAACTACGATGGCGTGGCCAAGCATCGCACCGTCATCGAGGACGACTGCTTCATCGGTTCGGATGCCACGCTGGTCGCGCCGGTGCGGGTGGCGAAGGGCTCGTACATCGGCGCCGGCTCCACCATCAGCGAGGACACGCCGGCCGGCCAGCTCAGCCTTGCACGCGCGCGGCAGGTTGCGGTTCCCGCCTGGAAGCCACCGAAGAAGAAGGGCTGACGCATGTGCGGAATCGTCGGCGCGGCGGCCACGCGGGACATCGTCCCGGTGCTGGTGGAAGGCCTGCGGCGCCTGGAGTACCGGGGCTACGACTCCTGCGGCGTGGCCGGCCTGGGCGGAGACGCACTGCTGCGCGTGCGCAGCGTGGCGCGCGTCGCCGACCTCGCCGCGCAGGTCGCCGCGCAGAATCTCGCCACCGAAACCGGCATCGCGCACACGCGCTGGGCAACGCACGGCGCGCCGGCGACGCACAACGCGCATCCGATGATCTCCCGCGGCGAGATCGCGCTGGTGCACAACGGCATCATCGAGAACTACGAGGCCTTGCGCAGCGAACTCCAGGCGGCGGGCTACGAATTCGACAGCCAGACTGACACCGAGGTGGTGGCCCACCTGATCCACAGCCTTTACGCGGGCGACCTCTACGCCGCTGTGCAGCGCGCCGTCAGGCGCCTCGCTGGCGCCTACTCGATCGCCGTAATCGCGAAAAGCGAGCCCCACGTGGTGGTCGGCGCGCGCGCTGGCAGTCCGCTCGTGGTCGGCGTGGGCTCCGGCGAGAATTTTCTAGCTTCGGATGCGCTCGCCCTCGCCGGCACCACAAATCGCATCGCGTACCTGGAAGAAGGCGACGTCGCCAAGGTCGCGCTGGATGGCTGGCAGGTGGTCGACCGCGACGGCCGCGCCGCCGAGCGCGAGGTGCGCGTGGTACAGATATCGGCAACAACCGAGGATCTCGGACCCTACCGCCACTTCATGCAGAAGGAGATCTTCGAGCAGCCGCGCGCGGTGGGGGACACCATCGCCGGGATCGAGGCCATCTCCCCCGCGCTCTTTGGCGATCCGACCGGAGCGGCATTGCGCGAAGCCGACAAGGTACTCATCCTCGCCTGCGGCACCAGCTACTACGCCGGGCTTACCGCGCGCTACTGGATCGAGTCGCTGGCGAAACTGCCGGTGCAGGTGGAGGTGGCGAGCGAGTACCGCTATCGCGACAGCGTGCCTGACCCGCGCACGCTGGTGGTCACCATATCCCAGTCAGGGGAAACTGCCGATACGCTCGCGGCGCTGAAGCACGCGCAGGCGCTGGGCCAGACAAACACGCTCGCCATCTGCAACGTCGCGACCAGCGCCATGACGCGGCAGACGCGGCTGCAGTTCCTCACGCATGCCGGCGTCGAGATCGGTGTCGCCTCCACCAAGGCGTTCACCACCCAGCTTGCGGCGCTGTTCCTGCTCGCATTGACGCTGGCGAAGCTGCGCGGCCGGCTGAGCAACGATGCCGAGGCGGAGCACCTGAAGCGCCTGCGGCACCTGCCGAACGCCATCGCCGCGGCGCTCGCGCTGGAACCGCAGGTAATCGCCTGGGCGGCGCGATTCGCGAAGAAGGAGCACGCCCTGTTCCTCGGCCGCGGTCTGCACTACCCGATCGCGCTGGAAGGCGCGCTGAAGCTGAAGGAGATCTCCTACATCCATGCCGAGGCGTACCCGGCGGGAGAACTCAAGCACGGCCCGCTTGCGCTGGTGACCAGCGAGATGCCGGTGGTCACCGTGGCGCCGAACGACGCGCTGCTGGAGAAGCTCAAATCCAACATGCAGGAGGTCCGCGCAAGAGGCGGCGAGCTGTACGTGTTCGCGGACGCAGACACGCATATCGTTTCGGCGGAGGGCGTACATGTGATCAGACTGCCCGAGCACTACGGCCTGCTGTCGCCCATCCTCCACGTCGTGCCGCTCCAGCTTCTCGCATACCACACTGCCGTGGTGCGCGGCACCGACGTGGACAAGCCGCGCAACCTCGCCAAGTCGGTGACGGTTGAGTAGTGAGTGATCGCGACGTGGTCGCGGCTTATGCATGACGCGATCGTCGCCTATGCATGACGCGATCGTCATAGGCGCGGGGCACAACGGCCTCACCTGTGCCTGCTACCTGGCGAGGGCCGGGCTCAAGGTCACGGTGCTGGAGCGGCGCAGCGTGGTGGGCGGCGCGGCGGTGACCGAGGAGTTCCACCCGGGTTTCCGCAATTCGGTGGCCGCATACACGGTGAGCCTGCTGCAGGCGCGCGTGATCCGCGACCTGAATCTCGCCGGGCACGGCTTGCGCATTGTCGAGCGGCCGCTGGCGAACTTCCTGCCGCTGGCGGACGGCGGATACCTGAAGGTGGGCGGCGGCGTGGAAGCGACGCAGCGCGAGCTGGCGCGCCATTCCAAGCGCGACGCCGAGCGGCTGCCGGCCTACTGGCAGCGGCTGGAGCGTGTCGCCGACGTGCTGCGCGAGCTGGTGCTCGAATGTCCGCCGAACGTCGGTGGCGGGCTGACGGACATCCTGCGCGCGGTGAAGGCCGGACGGATGCTGAAGCGCCTGGACATGGAATCGCGGCGCGACCTGCTGGAGCTGTTCACCGGCTCCGCGGGTGATCTGCTCGACCAATGGTTCGAGTCCGCCGGCATCAAGGCGGCCTTCGGCTTCGACGCAGTCGTCGGCAACTACGCCAGCCCGTTTCATCCCGGCACCGCCTACGTGCTGCTGCACCACTGCTTCGGCGAAGTAAACGGCAGGCGTGGCGCCTGGGGACATGCCATCGGTGGCATGGGCGCGATCACGCAGGCCATGGCGGCGGAAGCAAGGCGGTTGGGCGTGGAGATCCGCTGCGATGCGCCGGTTGCGCGCATCGAGCCGGGACGCGTGGTGCTGGAGGACGGTTCGAGCCTCGAAGGCCGGGCGATCGCCGCCAACGTGAACCCGAAGCTGCTCTTCCTCAAGCTCGTCGCGCGCGAGCTGCTGGCGCCGGAGTTCGTCGCCAGGATGGAACGCTACAAGTGCGGCTCGGCCACGTTCCGCATCAACGTCGCGCTGTCGGCATTGCCGCGCTTTTCCTGCCTGCCGGATGAAGGCCCGCACCACGGCGCGGGCATCATCATGGCGCCGTCGCTCGACTACATGGACCGCGCGTACCTGGATGCGCGGGCAGAGGGCATCGCCCGTGCGCCGATCGTGGAAATGCTGATTCCCAGCACGCTGGACGACAGCCTCGCGCCCAGGGGCGCGCATGTGGCAAGCCTCTTCTGCCAGCACTTCGCGCCGGACGCGGACTGGGTGGCGCGCAAGGACGAAGCGGTGCAGCGGATCTTCGACGTCGTCGAGTCGCATGCACCCGGGTTCCGCGCGAGCGTGCTGGCCCACTCCGCGCTGTCGCCCGCCGACCTCGAGCGCGACTTCGGCCTTGTCGGCGGCGACATCTTCCATGGCGCGCTGTCGCTGGACCAGCTGTGGAGCGCGCGCCCCCTGCTCGGCTACGGCGACTACCGCACGCCGGTGAAGGACTTGTATCTGTGCGGCTCGGGCGCGCACCCGGGCGGCGGCGTCACCGGCGCGCCCGGGCACAACTGCGCGCGCGAGATGCTGCGGGACCTGCGTTAGGCCGGCTGCGCGGTATATCCGGCTTCGGCAATGCTCTGCGCCAGAGCGAGCGGCGTGGCGACGCTGTCGATGCGCACCCGGTGTTCCGCGAGCGATACCTCGACTCTGGCGGCTGAATCCAGTTCCTTCACCGCCCTGGTGATCCTGCTCACGCAATGTCCGCAGCTCATGTCCGGCACTTTCAGTTCGATCATGTTTGTCTCCTTTTGATACGGCACCCGGGGATCGGGTTTCGCAGCGGCCAGCGTCAGGGCTTCCATCGTGGGAGGGTCAAGCGCTTGACCTTCCCATGCTGGCAGGGTTGATGCTGCGGCCTTCGATAACCGATCAGGGAGTCCCCAGCCGTGGAAACCAGCATCCAGATCCGCCTGCCGATAGAAGGCATGACCTGCGCCTCCTGCGTTGCGCGCGTGGAGAAGGCACTGAAGGCCGTGCCGGGCGTGGGCAGCGCCGAAGTGAACCTCGCCACCGAGACAGCGACCGTCGCGCTAGCCGCAGGCGCACCGGCCGAGTCGCTGGTCGAAGCGGTGCGCAAGGCGGGCTACGACGCGCGCCTGCAGCCGCGTGCGCCCGCGGTCGCGCATGCGGCGGGGCGCTCGTGGTGGCCGGTGGCGCTCGCTGCGGCGCTGACGCTGCCGCTGGTGCTGCCGATGCTGCTCGAGCCCCTGGGCCTGGACTGGGCCTTGCCCGGCTGGATCCAGCTCATCCTCGCCACGCCGGTGCAGTTCGTGCTCGGCGCGCGTTTCTACCGCGCGGGCTGGGCGTCGCTGCGCGCGCGCACCGGCAGCATGGACCTGCTGGTGGCGCTCGGCACCAGCGCCGCTTATGGCCTCTCCGTCTACATGCTGGTGCGCCACTGGGGCCACGGCGTGGCGCATTTCTACTTCGAGGCGTCAGCGGCAGTCATCACGCTGGTACTGCTTGGCAAGTGGCTCGAAGCGCGCGCCAAGCGCCAGACCACCGAAGCGATCCGCGCGCTGCAGGCCTTGCGCCCCGAACGCGCACGCGTACGTCGCGAAGGCGTCGAGGTCGACTTGCCGGTCGAGGCCATCGTCGTTGGCGACATGGTGGTCGTGAAGCCGGCGGAACGGCTCGCCGCCGATGGCGAGATCCTCGAAGGCCGCACGCACGTGGACGAGTCGATGATTACCGGCGAGTCGCTGCCGGTAGCCAAACAGCCGGGAGATCGCGTCACCGGCGGCGCAGTGAACGGCGAAGGCCTGATCGTGGTGCGGGCCACCGCGGTAGGCGCGCAGTCGGTACTTGCCCGCATCATAGAACTTGTCGAGACGGCGCAGGCGAAGAAGGCGCCGATCCAGCGGCTGGTCGACCGCGTCAGCGCGGTGTTCGTGCCGATCGTGCTCGCGATCTCGGTGCTGACGCTGCTGGAATGGGGGCTTGCGACCGGCCAGTGGGAGCAGGCGGTGCTGAACGCGGTCGCGGTGCTGGTCATCGCCTGCCCCTGCGCGCTCGGCCTCGCCACGCCCGCGGCCGTCATGGCCGGCACCGGCGTCGCGGCGCGGCACGGCGTGCTGATCAAGGACGCCGAGGCCCTCGAGATTGCGCATCGCGTCAACGTCGTCGCCTTCGACAAGACCGGCACGCTGACGGTGGGCAAGCCTGCGCTGGTTGCGCTGGAAGCGGCGGATGGCAATCGCGCCGGCGCGCTTGCGCTGGCCGCAGCCGTGCAGGCGGGCAGCGAGCACCCGCTCGCCGCGGCGGTACTCGCTGCGGCGCGAGGCGAAGCGATCGCCGTGCCGAAGGCGCAGGATATGCGCGTGCTCCCCGGGCGCGGCATCCAGGCCACCGTAGCTGGCAGGCGACTGGCGATCGGTTCCACGCGCTGGATGCGGGAACTGGGCGTGGACGCTGCCGCGCTGGGCGAGCGCCAGGCCGCGCTCGAGAGCCAGGGCCTGACCGTGTCCTGGCTGATGGAGCTTGGCGAGCGCGCGACTGCGCTCGCCGTGCTGGGCATTGGCGACGCACTGAAGCCCCAGGCCGCGCAGGCCGTGGCAGCGCTGTCCGAGCGCGGCATCAGGAGCGTCATGCTCACGGGCGATGGCCGCGCGGCGGCGCAGGCGATTGCGGCGCAGCTCGGCATCGTCGACGTGCAGCCCGAAGTGCTGCCGGAGGACAAGGCGCGGGTGGTGCAGTCGCTACGCAGCGCGCGGGGTGCCGTGGCGATGGTCGGCGACGGCATCAACGACGCACCGGCGCTCGCCGCTGCGGACATCGGCTTTGCCATGAGCTCCGGCACCGATGCGGCGATGCACGCAGCAGGCATCACGCTGATGCGCAGCGATCCGCGCCTGGTCGCCGCCGCCATCGACATCTCCCGGCGCACCTATGCAAAAATCCGCCAGAACCTGTTCTGGGCCTTCGTCTACAACCTGATCGGCATTCCGCTGGCGGCGCTGGGGCTGCTCAGCCCGATGGTGGCAGGCGCCGCGATGGCCCTGAGCAGCGTCAGCGTGGTGGCCAACGCGCTCCTGCTGAAACGCTGGAAGCCCGCAGCATCGACCGGAGAGTGACATGGGAAAACCCGAACGATTCCTCGAACACGCCGATGCGCTCGGTCGCGGCCTGGTGGATATCGGCCAGGCCGCGAAGGCAAGCGGCGTAACGGTGAAGATGATCCGCCACTACGAGGCGATAGGGCTGCTGAAGAACGTGGCGCGCACCTGGGCGAACTACCGCGTCTACGGCGAGAACGACATCCACACGCTGCGCTTCATCAAGCGCGCGCGCACGCTGGGTTTCCCCATCGAGGATATCCGTACGCTGCTGTCGCTGTGGCAGAACCGGTCGCGGTCCAGCGCCGCGGTGAAGAAGATCGCCGGCGCGCACATACAAGTGCTGAAGCGGAAGATCGCCGAAATGCAGTCCATGGTGGCGACGCTGGAGCATCTGAGCCACAACTGCCACGGCGACCACCGGCCGGACTGCCCGATCCTCGACGGGCTTTCCGGGTAGGCGGGCCCTCTCGCGCTCTGTCCCTGCGCTTATCCAATGCGCTGAAATACGGGAAACGTTTCGAGAAGCCAGAAACCGAATCGGGAGAGTTGACCGGTCATCATGGCGACGCCCATCAGTATGAGGATCAGGCCGGCGACGATCTGCAGCGCCGCCCCGAGTCGGCCCAGGCCTCTCAGCCGCCCGGCGAGCGCGCGCGTAAAAACGGCGGTCAGTAGAAACGGAATGCCGAGACCGGCCGCATAGGTAGCCAGCAATCCGGCTCCACCCAAGGCGGAAGTCTGTACCGCGCTCACGGTGAGAATTGCGCCTAGAACGGGCCCGATGCACGGCGTCCAGCCAAAGCCGAAGGCGATGCCCAGGACAAAGGCCGGTAGCGGCCGCCCGCCAGAGAGCCGCGGATGAAAGCGGAAGTCGCGCATGAGCCACGGCATGGCCCGCGTCATGCCGAGCATCAGGAGCCCGAAGACAATGACGATCGCGCCTCCGATGATGTTGGCCTCATAGCGGTACTGCAGCAGCAGCCGGCCGAGGAACGTGGCGCTTGCGCCGAGCGAGACGAACACCGCACTGAAGCCGAGCACGAAGAACGCGCTCAGGGTCAGTGCTGCGAGCCGCTCGCCTGCGTCCGGCCGGGAGCGCTTCCCCGCAAGCGGCTGCCCCGCTATGAAGGACACGTAGGCAGGTACGAGCGGCAGCACGCAGGGCGACACAAACGAGATCAGGCCGGCGGCGAACGCTGCCGCAAGCCCGACGGCGCCCGCTTCCATCAGCTGGAGGACCCGAACCTGCAGTTGCGCATCATGCCGCCGTCCTCGTGCTCCAGGTTGTGGCAGTGATACATGAAAAGGCCCGGAACCGTCGGCGCTACCTGGACGCGCACCCGTTCGCCGGCGAAGATCCCGAAGGTGTCCTTGTACCCGACGCGCAGCACGCCGTCGCGCAGATCCGCGGGTATGTGGGCACCGCTGCGCTCGATGATGCGGAAGCGAACGCCATGAATATGAATGGGATGTGCCATCGCCATTCCGCGCCCGTCATTGGTGAAGGTCCACACCGACGACTGGCCCACCGGAAGCCATTCGTCGTTCGCGACCGCCATCATGTCGCCGGTGTCGAAGCGCCGACCATTGAGAAGGCCGCGCATGTGCCGAAACGCTAGCTGCGTGTGGATCTCGTGCTTGCCCTCGCGCGCGCCGGCCTCCTCTTGCGGGAGCGCGAGCGCGGGAGTGCGTACTCTTGCGCCGGCGCGAACCGAGAAGCGTGCGATGTGCAGCTCCTCGCCCTGCGATCCGCCCATCATCGCGCGACCCATCATGCGGCCCATCATCCCCCCCATCATGTCCTCCATGCCAGAGAACGCCCGGCTGACGAGAGCGATTTCGGCACCGTCCTGGCGAGCGCCGAAATCCTCGAGTACTTCTACGCGCTCGAAGGGAAAGAGCGTCACATACGGAAGCTCCTGCACGCCTTCGGCGCGGCTTAAGAGACCGCCGTCGGAGCCGATGACGCGAAACGGCCGCTTGTCGGACCAGGCGAGCTTGTAGACGCGAGCGTTCGACACGTTCGCGATGCGCAGCCGGTAGGGGACCGGTGCGACCTTGAAAGTGGCGTCATCTGTGCCGTTCACCAGCACACGGTCGCCGAGCACGCCGTTCATGTCGTCCATCATCGTCCGCTTGAAGACAAGCTGATTGTCCCGGGCGAACCTTCGATCCTGCAGCACGAGTGGCAGCTCGCGTTCGCGATGAGGGAGGCCGATGCTGTCCTCGCCATCGTCGCGCACCAGCAGCAACCCGGCGAGCCCATAGTACGTCTGCCATCCCGTGAGGCCATGGGGATGCGGGTGATAGAGATAGGTACCAGCGGGATTTCGTACCGTGAATTCCACGGTGTAGCTTTCCCCGGGGCGGATCGCCTGATGCGGGTGGCCGTCCGCGGTGTCCGGCACGATCATCCCGTGCCAGTGGATCACCGTCGGATCGCCGATTCGGTTCACGACCTCGATGCGCACGCGCTCGCCCCGGCGAAGCTCCAGCGTGGGGCCGAGATTGCCGGGTGCAGCGGCAATCGCATCGCGCCTCCCGCGCAGAACTTCTCCTGTATAGCGCAGGCCGCGCGTTTCCGCACCCTCGCGGATCGGCAAGCGCGCGGGTCCGGCGACAAGCCGTAGAACGACGTCCGGCTCCACTGCGGCGTAGGCGGTCCGGAAGCCGGCTGGCAAGGCAAGTAGAGACGTCCCGGCGCCGAAACTCTTCAGCACATCGCGTCGCGTCAGGGTCATGGTCTTCCTTCCTTCAAGAAATCTTCGATCACGCGTACTGCTTGCGGGCCGTCCCATTCCGCCGGCCCGGTGCGGCGGCCGACCTCGCGGCCCTGCTGGTCTATGAGAAGCGTGGTGGGGATGCCCACCGCGCCAAGCGTTGAAGTTGCCCGCATCGTGGGGTCGACGTAGATGGCGAGCGAGCGCACGCCGGTCTCTTCGTAGAATCGCTTCACGACCTGAGCGCCAGCCGAATCGATCGACAGGGCGAGAACCTCGAAGTCCGGCCCGCCGAGCTTCTGCTGCAGCCGGTCGAGCGCCGGCATCTCTTCGCGGCAGGGGGTGCACCACGTGGCCCAGACGTTCAGTAGCACGACCTTGCCGCCGAATTGCGAGAGGTTGCGCTTGCCCCCTTGCCGATCTTCGAAGTACACCTCGGGAAGCGGGCGCGGCGATTCATGCATGCGGAGCACGAATCCGTCGCGAGGCGATGCAGCGGGCGCTGCCGGCCCGGTCTGGCCGGCGGGCCGCAGCGACAGATAGGAGCCCACCAGTCCCGCCGTGAGAACGGCCAGACCGAGCAGGCCCCACAGGATTCTCGCCGATGTCATCGGCGCAGCTTCGCGATCAGCGCGGAATGAACCTCGCGTGGGTTGAGAGTCAACCCGACCGCGAGGACCACGCCGACAGCGGCGAATACGGCGAGCGGGACCAGTACGGCCAGCCGCCGTGGTGGCACCTTGTCTCCGCTGGCTTCGCTCGACGCAATCATTCGTACCCCTTGCCGCGCTGCGCGATCTGTGTCCAGGCCCGCCCGGAGTCTTTCGACACGTAAACGCTGCGCTCGAAAGTCGCGATTGCATACTCGTCGCGCCGCGTCGGGTTCTGGGCGATGTAGGCGACTGCATCCCGCCCGAGCGGTGGCAACTCGATGCGCGCGGTCCTGCCCGCGCCGAGTTCGTACCGCACAAGAGCCGGTTGGCGGTCGAAGGTGCCGTACCACAGGTGCGTGCCGTCAAGATCGAAGAACACCGCAAGTCCCTGGACATCTTGCGCGACGGACTCGAAGCGCTCGCCCGAGTCGCGCGAAAGAAAGACCCCGCTCGACGTCGTCACGGCCACGGTCTTCGGGTCGTCCGGATGAGCCGCGATCGCACGCGGGCTGCCCTTGAGGCCATGCGCCTGCGCCGGCTTCCAGGCAAAGCCGTCGTTGACGGTGTAATGGAGGCCCGGATGACGGATGCGCGAACTGGGTGCAGGGTTCCAGACGTAGATGGCGTTCGCATTCCAGCTCGCAGCCAGCAGGTGGAAGTCGGTCTCGCCTTCGAGGCCCAACTTTTCCCAGGTCTTTCCCCCGTCACGGCTGCGGATGAGGCCGAAGGGATTCACCAGACCGGAGCCGGGCGCCGGGTGACCGCTGCTATATATGTTCTTCGCGGTCGCCGCAAAGCCCATGTAGTCATGCCGCGGTCCGGGCGCCGTCGACCACTTGCCACTCTTGTATACGGCGAGGCCGTGGTGGCTCGGGATCATGATCTGGCTGCCGTCCGGACTGTAGGCAAGGCCGTGCACATGGGTGATGGTGACTGCGGCCTGCGCAGGCGTCAGGACGATCAGTCCGGCGAGCAGTGCGGCTCTCAATGTCTGCATCTCTTCTCCACATGAAGTCAGCGTTTGGGTGGCGAGGCGCGGTCAAGGAGCTGGCGCACCTCTTCAAGCGGCATGGCGCCGCTGTAGCGCTCGCCCGTTTCGAGGAACCACGTCGGGGTGGAACTGGCGCCGAGCTTGTGTCCGATCTCGATGATCTTGTCGATCGGGTTGTCGCAATCGGTCGGTGCCCGTGGCTCGATGCGTCGGAGCATGAGGTCATTCCACGCCCTGGCGCGGTCCTTCGAGCACCAGACCGCCTTTGCCTGTCGAACCGATTCGGGCTTCACCACCGCCCACGGCAGGATATGAATGGTGATGTCGTCGAGCTTCGCGAGATCCTCCTCGAAGCGCTTGCAGTACGGGCAATTCGGGTCCGAGAGGATCGCGATCTTGCGCCGCCCCGTTCCACGGATGCTGGTGATCGCCCACTGAAACGGCAGGCTTTCCCATTTGATGGCGGTAAGCTCGCGCTGCCGCTCCTGCGTGAGATCGCGCCCCGACTTCGCATCAATGACGCGCCCCGTGATGATCACAGTGGCGGCGCTGTCGACGTAGTAGATCCGAGGCCCATCGGGTCCACGCACCACCACCTCGTACAGGCCGCTGACCGGCGCCTTCTGCACGCTCTCAAGCTGGCCGGCGCGGAGCTTCTCCTGCAACATGCGCCGCACGGCGGCTTCGTCCGCATACAGCGCGACCGCATAACCATAAAGGACGGCGATCGCGAGTGCCGCAGACCTCATGCACCGGCCTCCGCAAGCAGCTTGCGCACGTCATGCACAATAGCCTCAGGCGCCGCCTCCGGCCGGACAAAGAGCCGTAGGCGGCCTTGCGGGTCGAACACGAATACCTGTCCGCTGTGGTCGACGCTATAGCTTCCGTACTCGTTGGGCGGGCGTAGCTCGAAGAATGCCTTGAACTCGCGCGCAGTGCGGGCGGTCGTTTCGGGGTCCGAGTGCAGGCCGAGAAAGCCAGGATGGAAGGCCGGCACATACCGCGCAAGAATCTCCGGCGTATCGCGCTTTGGATCAACGGTCACGAACAGCACCTGGACGTCGCGCGCGTCCTCCTCGCTCAACTGCTTCACTGCCGTGGCAAGAAGCGCCAACGTGGTGGGACACATATCGGGGCAATTGGTGTAGCCGAAGAAGAGCATCACGATCTTTCCTCGAAAGTCGCCCAGCGTCCGCCGAGTGCCGTGGTGGTCCGTCAACTCGAACCCCCTGCCCCAGTCCGAGCCGGTGATATCCACCGCCTCGAACCGGGCGCCCCGCTCGCTGCTGCGCACCGTCGTATAAGCGGCAACGACCCCGAGCAGCAGCGCAATCGGGACGACTACCCACACAGCGATTCGGTAGGGGCTCATCTGGGCAGGCGCACGTGAACCGACTGCTCGATTGGCACATAGCAGACACCTACGTCGGCGCAGCCCTGGGAGGTGACTTTGAGTTTCACGCTTCTCCTCGCTGCATCCCCCGGAGAAACGGGAACGCGGATGCGAACCAACCGGCGAAAAGTCTCCGTCCTGCCGAAGAACCGATCTTCCTTCGGCGTGCCGCGCGGGATCTCGATCTCGGCGAGCCGCTCGCCCGATTCGGTGGCGAAGCTGAAGCGGTCGCGGTACATGTAATACCCATCGGCGATCCTGAACTCGACCTCGACACTACGCGCGTCGAGCGCGCGCGCCGAGATCCGGAAGGCCTTATCCGGTTCGAGCAGATCGTCCTTGGACCCAGACAGCAGTTGCGCGCTCGCCGTGGCGACGACGAGCATTGTCCCAGCCAGAACGAGCGCGACGTGTTCCTTGAGGCTCGATCCAGGGCCGGCGACGCGCGAGCCGGCTGTGGTCGGGCAGGGCATGCCGGGTGACCCCGCGCAGGTTGTCGTCGCCAGCAAGCCCGTGGATATCGCATGGGATGGTTGAGCTTGCGGCGCGTGGTCCGCCCTCTCGGCGAGTGGAGGATGTTCGACCTCGGGTTTTGCCTCGACAGCCTGCATTTGCAGTACTCCGTCCTGTCACCATTCTCTTCAGTCTCTTCGCCGCGCGTGACGGCGAGCCTTGGCACGGGAGAACCCGCGTGCCCGCTTTCACCTGGAGTGCGGCTTATAAGAGGAGACGGTGGTGGCGCAGGTAGGTGCGCTGACCGGAAATGCCGAAGAAGCGGACCGGAGGAGAGGCGCTTACGAGCGAACTAACAACCTGGCTCCGCCCATCCGCGGTGGGGACATCGCCAAGGCAGGAGGGCGTCTGCTGGTCCGCCGACTTCAGCGGGATCGCCGGCTGGCAGGCAGAAGCACAGTGAACTTCCGTCGCCGTCATCGCGGCGCATTCTCGGCTTGGTGCAGCCGAAGCGTCCGTTGCCGCGGATGCCGGAAGAACCGGCAGCAGGAGCGCAATGACGATCCACAATGAGACAAAAACGCCCGGAGCCCGGCTCAAAGCCGTTCGAATGTTCCGGCGTCCGGTGCGGGGCATTGGTATTTGACCGCTTTCGCTTGGCGCAGTTCCAAGTCTACCAATTCGTGGAATCGATATGGAGGAACTCCGTGAGCGGGTGGCTGTCTGTTCCATCGTGATAGCATTTCGCCCCGTGAAGGCTTTTGCCAGACTCCTGCTGATTCTCGCGATGGCTGCGCTGCCGCTGCGCGGCGTCGCCGTCGCGTGGGGACCTCCCCACGGCATGGAAGCGGGGGCGGGGCACGAGGGCTGCCTCGACACCATGCAGGGCATGCAGCAGGGCGCCGGCGGCCCGGCCGAAGAACCCGCCAGCGGCCATTGTGCCGCCTGCCCGATCGGTGCGCCTGCGCTGCCTGCCGCGCTGGTGTTCGATGCTGCCGCAGCAGCGAGCAGCTTTGCCATCCCGTTC
>JBFWRS010000014.1:0-85747 GCA_050248795.1 Burkholderiales bacterium
CGCACTGGGCCGAGCTGCCGCATGCGCTGCTGGCGAAGGTGTCCAGCCGCATCATCAACGAAGTGCGCGGCCTCAACCGCGTGGTCTACGACATCTCGTCGAAGCCGCCCGCCACCATCGAGTGGGAATAGGGCGAGCGACGGCGAGCGACGGCGCGCGGCCGGCAGTATCGGCCGCGCAGGCCACGCGCGAGCGTCCGGGGTAGATGAGTCTGGATGCATGTCATAGTCCGCGAAACAACAACAGGATCATGCCGCCTCATGCACGTTTCGATTCCTTGTCGTAAACCTGCCGTTCGCACCAGCGAAGGCCGCCGCCGGCTGCTGCAGGCTGCCGCCGCCGGCGCCGCAAGCTCGATGTTTCCACTCGGCCTGCTCGCGCAGCAACGCAACCTTGCCAGCGCGCCGCGGCACGCCCTGGTCATCGGCAACAGCGCCTACCAGGGCAACTCGCTGAAGAACCCCGTCAACGACGCCACCGACATCGGCGGCGCGCTCAAAGGTGCGGGGTTCCAGGTCCGGCAGGTCCTTGACGCCGGACGCGCGCAGATGAGCGACGCCATCAAGGCCTACGGCGAGGCGCTCGCGCGAGACGGCGCGGTGGGCGTGTTCTACTTCGCCGGGCACGGCGCGCAGCTCAACTGGCGCAACTTCCTCATCCCGGTAGATGGCCAGTTCAAGGACCAGAAGGACATCCCCGAGCGCGCCGTCGACCTTATAGAGCTGGTCGAGTCGCTCAAGCGCGCGAAGAACCCCGCCAACATCGTGATCCTGGATGCCTGCCGCAACAACCCGTTCGGGCGCGACTACCTCACCGAGCAGCACGGACTGTCGCAGATGGACGCGCCCACCGGGACAATCCTCGCCTATGCCACGGCGCCGGGCAACTTCGCCATCGACGGCGAGGGGCGCAACGGCCTGTATACACGGAACCTGCTGAGGGAAATGGCCGTTCCCGAGGCCAAGGTCGAGGACGTGTTCAAGCGCGTGCGGCTCGCGGTGCGGCGCGCATCCAAGGGCTTGCAGGTGCCCTGGGAGAGCACCTCGCTGGAGGATGACGTCTACTTCCGGCCGCCCGCGGAGCTCAGGCGTCTCGCCGACGACGAGCGCGCGAAGCTGCGCGACGCCGACTTCGAGCTCTGGGAGAAGGTGAAGGGCGCGAAGGAACCGTCCGCGCTGGAGGAGTACCTGCGCCGCTACCCGAGCGGTAATTTCGCCGACCTCGCGCAGGTCTACCTGGACCGCGCGCTGAAGGCGCAGGGGGAGAAGCCGGTCGAGACCACCAGCCCGGCAGGCAATCCCTACACGGCCGGCACTACCCGCACGGACACGGCATACCGCGTAGGTGACTTCTACACCTTCCGCATCTCGGACCTGTACACGAACGTGGTCATCCGCGAGGTCACCGAGACGGTCACCGCCATCACCGACACCGAGGTGATTTTCGACGATGGCCGGGAGATCTTCGATCTGCTGGGCAACGTGACCAAGCGCTCGGACGGACGGCGCTACAAGGGGGCGCAGATGCTGCCACTCGAGTTCAGCGTCGGCAGGCGCTGGACCACGGAGTTCGCGCTCGTGTTCCCCAACGGGGTGGAGTCCTGGAACATCATCGACTTCCGCATTGTCGGCAAGGAAAGGATCGCCGTGCCCGCAGGGACCTTTGAATGCTTCCGCGTCGAAGGCGAAGGTCGCGCGATCGGCAGGGAGTTCCGGATCAAGGTCACGTACTGGGGGGCGCCGAAGGTGTCGCGCAGGAGCGTCGCCTACGAGATTCACCGCCAGGCAGGCGCCAGCAAGGTTATCCAGGCGGAGCGGTGGGACCTGGTGGCCGTGAAGCAACAGGCCTGAGCGCTCCACGCGAGCGGTCGGCTGCCGTGGCGGACCTCACCGACTTCATGACCGCGCACTGGGCCGAGCTGCCGCATGCGCTGCTGGCGAAGGTATCCAGCCGCATCATCAACGAAGTGCGCGGCCTGAACCGCGTCGTCTACGACATCTATCTGCTCTGACTTGATCAAGATCGTCAGGGACGGCACTCCCTTCCCGATCTACGCCCGCGAGATACCCGGTCGAGCGAAGACCGCGGTCGCTCCTGCGGCGCGGCCCGCGTGGAGGCAATGCCCCTTGTCGTATCAGCTCTTCTCGACTACCTGCACCTTCAGCGACCGTCCCATGGACGGGCACGCGCTCAACCCGCACAGCGTATCCACGGCGGCGACAAACTCGATGTAGTCGCCCGGCTTGCTCTTGCCGTCGACCAGCTTGAACGTGCGCTGCCTGTCGTCGTGGAACTCGAGCGTCTGGAACAGGTTGAGCGGATCCGGGATGTTCTGCGGCGCGATCGGGTAGTCCCTGAGCGCCTTCTGCAATACCTCATAGCATCCGAACGAAGGGACGCCCAGCGGCCCGCCGACCTTCATCCCGGTGCCGCTGAAGCCGCGATAGTCGCTGTCGCGATAATGCCTGAACACCCACGCGCTACACATGCCGTATTGAAGATCGTGCACGCCGTACGTGTCCTCGACGATCGTCAGCAGCACGTTGTTGTCTCGCGAATAAAGATGATCCCCCGTCGAGATGAGCAGCTTTCCCTGATTCGCCTTGGTGCGCGCCTGGCTGAAACGTTCGTCGAGGTTGTTCGCGTTGAAACACACGAAATCGCCGAGTCCGCCGCCTTCGACGTCCGTAACGCGCGTGTGCTGACCTGCCTTCACCACCCATGCCAGGCCATCGCGGCCGGGAATTACTTTCTCCACCAGGATCTTCATCTCGATCTCCACTGTTTCCGTGCCGCGCAGTGTAGCAACAAGCGCGCATGAGCCGCAGTGGCAGGTACGTTTTCCACAACGCGACTAGCGGCGCGGAAACCACGCGAGCGACAGACCGGCGGCACCGGCGGCAGCGCCTTCGTCTCGCTCTTCAGCAGCCGGCGCGCGTGGCCGGGATCAGAAGGTCTTCATCAGCTTCAGCATGCGCCGCATGAGCGGGCGGTACGGCGGCAGGAACAGGGACATGCCGTTGAAGCGCGACTGGCGGAAGACCGGGGTCAGCTTGCTGAAGGTGTCGAAGCCCCATCGCCCATGGTAATGCCCCATGCCGGAAGCGCCGACGCCGCCGAACGGCAGGCTGTCCTGGGCGATGTGCAGCAGGGTGTCGTTGACCGTCACGCCGCCGGCCGGCATCTTGCGCAGCGCCTCGTCAATGCGTGCCGCGTCGCGGTCGAACCAGTACAACGCCAGTGGATGCGGCCGCGCGCTGACGAAGGCCATGGCGTCGTCGAGCCGGTCGTAGGGCACCAGCGGGAGGAGCGGACCGAAGATCTCGTCGCGCATGGCTTCGCAATCGGCGGGCGGGTCGATCAACAGCATGGGCGCCAGGCGGTGACCGGCATCGTCGCGCGAAGCGCCGTCGAACAGGCACTCCGCGCGAGCGCCGCGTGCGCGGGCTTCGTCGGCCACGCCAAGCAGGCGGCGGAAGTGATGGTCGTTGACGATGCTGCAGAAGTTGCCGTCGGCGAGGCCTGCCGGATAGGCGCGGCGCGCCTCGTCGCGCGCGGCGGACACGAAGTCCGGCACCAGCCCGCGCGGCAGCAGCACATAGTCGGGCGCGATGCAGGTCTGCCCTGCATTGAGCAGCTTGCCGGCAAGGATGCGCTGTACCGCATGCGCCAGCGGGTAGCCGGGGGTGATGACAGCGGGCGACTTGCCGCCCAGTTCCAGGGTCACCGGCGTCAGGTTGGCCGCCGCGGCGGCCATCACCTTGCGTCCCACCGGCGTCGAGCCGGTGAACAGCAGGTGGTCGAACGGCAGAGTGCTGAACTGCGCGGCGACGTCCGGGCCGCCGGTGACGATGCAGACCTCGTCGGGCCCGAAGGCCTGCGTGCACAAACGCTGCAGCAGGGCCGAGAATGTCGGCGTCAGCTCCGACATCTTCACCATCACGCGGTTGCCCGCGGCCAGCGCCGCCGCCATCGGCCCCACGGCCAGGTACAGCGGGTAGTTCCAGGGCACGATGATGCCGGCCACGCCCAAGGGGCGCGGCAGCACGTTGGCCCGGGCAGGAACGAACCACTTGCCCACGCCGGCATGGCGCGGCCTCATCCAGCGGCGGCCGTGGCGCAGCGCGCCCTTGATTTCCTCGAGGCTGGGCCAGATCTCGGCAAGCTCGGTCTCGACGGCCGGCCGGCCGCCGAAGTCGGCATCGATGGCCTGGCTGATCGCCGCCTCGTTGTCGAGCAGCAGGCGCTGCAGGCGGCGCAGGCGGTCGGCGCGGGCTTCCCAGCGCGGGCAGGATTCGGCGGCGTGAGCCGCACGCAGGCGCTCGAAAGCAAGTGCCAGGTCGGTAGGCAGACTTTGCCGCTTCATCGTTGCACCTCGAGTCAGCTGCGGCCCCGGCGGCCGGTCCTGGCGAAGGCCAGCGCGGGTCATGCGGCCAGAACCGCCACCGCGGTGGCCTCGTCAGTCCTTCAGCTTGCGAATCCCCAGCGTGTCCATGACGAGCTTCTCGAACAGCGGCTCGGAGCTGCCGCGCTTCATCTTGCGGATAAAGTATTTCTCGAATCCGATTTTCGCCAGGCGCACCCATTTTCCCTTGCTCGACCAGTTGACGTTGCGCGGCGGTATCTGCGGCAAGGCAACGAAGGCGACCCCGGTATCTCCGAAGTCGGCCAGGCACACCGCGTTCCATGTAGCGCGGTGCGAAGGCGCCTTGCCGGCAATCGCGTCGCGAATGTTGTGCACGCTCGCCGTGACCATGGATTCGATCATGTATCCGGTCTTCGGCGCCCCGGTGGGCACCGGCGTGGGTTCGACCGGCGGGATGGCGACGCACACGCCGACGGCGTAGACGTTCTGGAAGGCCGGATTGCGCTGGAAATCGTCCACCAGGATGAATCCCCGCGGATTGGTCAGGCCGGCGATCCCGGCGACGGCGTCCACGCCCTTGAACGCGGGCAGCATCATGGCGTACTTGAAGGGCAGGTCGTGCTGCTTGCGCGTCGCGCCGCTCTCGTCGAGCTCGGTCGCATGCAGGCGATCCTGCTCGACGCGATCGGTCCTGGCGTTGACGATCCACTTGATGTGCCGCTCGCGCATCGACGCCTCCAGCAAGCCCTTGGTGTCGCCCACGCCACCGAGCCCGAGGTGTCCGACGTAGGGCTCAGCGGTGACATAGGTGATCGGCACCCTGTCCCGGATGCCGCGCTTGCGCAACTCGGTGTCCATGATGAACGCGAACTCGTAGGCCGGTCCGTAGCAGGAGGCGCCCTGCACCGCGCCGACGACGATCGGCCCGGGGTCGGCGACAAAGCGCTGCCAGGCCTCTCCGGCCAGCGCAGCGTGGTCGACATGGCAGATCGATTGCGTATGTCCGTCCGGGCCGAGTCCCGGCACTTCGTCGAAGGCAAGCTTGGGACCAGTGGCGATGACGATGTAGTCGTAGGTCAGGGACTGGCCGTCCTCCAGCTCCAGGCGGTTCTCTCCGGGGTGCAGGCGCTTCGCCCCGATCGGGATGAAATCGATGCCCTTGCGCGCCAGGTACTGGCCGGCGCCGAACTCGATGTCGCCGCGCTTTCGCCAGTCCACCGCGACCCAGGGGTTGGACGGGACGAAATGGAAGTTCTCGCCGCGATTGACCACGGTCACCTTGTGGTCCTTGCCCAGCGCGGCACGCAGTTCGTAGGCGGCGGGCATGCCGCCGAGACCGGCTCCGAGTACGACGACGTGTGCCATGTACAGCCTCCTCGTTGGAGATCGCCACTTGCATCAAGGTTACGCCTGATATGGTCGTGACGTCTGCTACCTGGGTCACAGACTGGCGGTCTCCAGAGGGTTGACACTTATAAATTGAAACTGCCGAAGCACTCGTCCTTGCCCGTGCCCGGCCCGGACATGATGTGCGCGGCCGCGTCGTCCAGGAAATCGCGTCCAGGCCGCGGGCCACCATCGAGTGGAAATGGCGTGCGGGGCTAGATCCGCATCGGCTGCTGCGGAGCCCGGCCCGGGCGGCGGTTGGCGTTCAGCATGCCTTGCGCGAGCCAATGCAGGCAGCCGGCGGCGAGTTCCTCGCGCAGGCCGCGTAACGAGGCCTCGTTCCACAGGTTGCGCACCTCGCCCGGGTCGCCTTCGAGGTCGTAGAGCTCGCCGTATTCGTCGTCCAGGTAGACGACGATCTTCCAGCGACGGTCGCGCCGCATGAGGATGAACTCGCTGCCGGTCTGGATGTGGTCACGGGCAAGTTCGGCGTAGACGGCGTCGCGCGGGCGATGGTCGGCGCGCCCCGATAGCGCGCCCCACAGCGAGCGCGCTTCGAAGTCGCCTGGCACCGCGACCCCTGCGGCTTCGAGGATGGTCGGCGCGATGTCGAACATCTGCACCAGCTCGTCGCGCCGGCCGGGACGCAGTTCCAGGTTCTTCGACCAGAAGAGCAGCGGCACCCGCACCACCGTGTCGTACATGGTCCACTTCTGGATGTGGCCGTGGTCGCCGAGTGCGTCGGCGTGGTCGGAGGTGAAGATCACCAGCGCGTTGTCGAGGTACCCGCGAGCATCGAGCGCGCCGAGGATCTGGCCGATCTTGCCGTCGATCATGCTGACGTTCGCCGCGTAGTGGCGGCGCAGGCGCAGCAGGTCTGCGGTACTCACATTGCGGCGCCAGGCGATCGAGTCGAAGTTGAACTCGATCATGTTGTCGCGCAGGACCTGCTGCGCTCGCGGTTGAGACTTCAACTCGGCCGGTTCGACCGCGGGCACCGGAATCGCGGCATCGGCGTACATCGCCAGAGCCTCGGGCAGCGGGTCGTAGGGCGGATGCGGGCCGGGAAACCCAATCTGCAGGAAGAGCGGATCGGTGTTCTTTCGATCGCGTATCCACCAGTCGGCCATGTCGCCGATGAAGTTGTCCGGGTGCATGTCCGCGTCGAGATCCCAGGCGAAGGCGCCGAGGGCCGTCCTGTAGCCCTCGGGGTCCGCGGCATGCCGGTTGTAGCGCGATGGCTTCACCAGCTTGCGCGCGTGCAGGGCCTTGTCCCACTCGTCGTAGAGCGCGCGATCGCGCTCCTCGAGGAACATCGGCCGGTCCTTGTTCTCCATGAACAAGCGCTGGTGGAATCCCCCGGGCGCGTCGTAGGGGTTGATGTGCATCTTGCCGATGTTCACGCAGTGGTAGCCCTGCGCGGCGAGCGAGCGCACCCATGTCGGTTCCCAGGGCTGGAAGTTGCTGAACACCTGGCAGCCGTGCGGATACTTTCCGGTGAACAGGCTGGCGCGTGCGCCAACGCAGACCGGCGAGGTAACGAAGCATTCGGTGAATGCCGCGCCTTCGTTCGCGAGCCGGTCCAGGTGTGGCGTACGCATCCATGGCGCGCCCAGCGCGCCGATGGTATCGGCGCGCTGCTGGTCGGTCATGATGAGGATGATGTTCGGGCGATCCATGTTCATCGCTTGCATCCGCCTACTGCAGCTTGATTCCGGCCTTGCCGATCACGCCTTTCCACTTTTCCAGCTCCGCGCGCTGGTAGGCGAGGAATCGCTCCGGCCCTTCGACGACGACCTCGTCGCCCTGCGCGGCAAGCCTGTCGCGCAGCGCGGGCACCTTCGCGGCTGCGGCAGTGGCCTGGTACAGGCGATCGACGATCGCGCGCGGCGTGCCTGCTGGCGCGAACAGCCCGAACCAGGCCGAGGCGACCACGTCGTAACCGGCTTCCTTCAGCGTCGGTACATCCGGGAACGTGGACGAGCGCGCACTGCCCGTGGTGGCGAGGACGCGCAGCCTGCCCGACTTCACGTGCGAGAGCACGATCGGGATGTGGTTCTGCGAGAACTGCACTTCCCCTGCCAGCAGCGCGGTAATCGCCTGGCCGCCGCCCTTGTAGGTCACATGCACGGGTTTCACGTCGAGAATCTGCTTCAGCAGTTCCACCGACAGGTGCGGGTAGGTACCGTTGCCGTTGGCCGAGTAATTCAGCGAGCTTCCCTGCGCCTTCAGCAGATTGACGAAACTGGCGAGATCCCTGATCGGCGATGAGGCATTGACGCAAAGCGCGAGCGGCCCTTCGACGAGCTGCGTGATCGGGATGAAGTCTCGCGCAGGGTCGTACTGCATCTGCTTGTAGAGCGATGGCGCGAAGGCGTGCGTGGCCGCGCCTGAGAACAGGATCGTGTAGCCGTCCGCGGGCGCGCGCGCCACCGCCGTCGAGCCGATCATGCCGGCGGCGCCCGGCTTGTTCTCGACGATGACGTTGCTGCCAAGCTGCTTGCCCAGTTGGTCGGCGAGCAGCCGGCCGGTGATATCCACCACGCCGCCCGGGGGATAGGGGACAATCAGGTGCACCACTTTCGACGGATAGGCTTGGGCAAGCGACGTGCCGGGTACGGCAAGGCACAGCATGAGCAGGCAGGTGATTCTGGTTAGTGCGCGCATCGGGCCCCTCCAGGACGTTGCGGCTGCGCGGAGTGCGCATTGAGGCGATCATTATAAACTTAGACAGACTTGTCAATCCCTTTGATGCCACGCCTGTTCGACCAAAGTGCCAGCCCGCTCTACACGCAGCTTGCGGACGTGATGCGCGAGCGCATCGTCAAGGAGATCTGGCCGGTAGGGGAACGCATCCCCACGCTGCCTGCGCTGTCGCAGGAGTTCGACGTCGCCTCGATTACCGTGCGCCAGGCGATCCAGCTGCTGAAGAACGAGGGCCTGCTGTCACCCGAGCAGGGGCGCGGCACTTTCGTCCGCGCCAAGCCCCCGGTGCACCCGCGCATGCAGATCCAGACCAGCCTGAAGCGGCTCGCCGATCTCTACCGCACGCTTGCCCCGCGCCTGGTTCCGCTCGCCGAAGGCACCGCTGTGCCTCGGCTCGACCCGGACGACGGGAAGCTCGCGCCGAAGTACCATTTCCTGCGTCGCATCCACGCCAGCGAACAACAGTTCAACTCGGTGATTTCGGTCTACCTCGATGAACGCGTCTTCAGGCTGGCGCCGAAGCGCTTTCGCAGCGAGACGGTGATCCCGGTGCTGATGGACCTGCCGCAGGTCAAGATCGCATCGGCGCGCCAGAGCCTGACCATCGGCACCGCGGGCGCCGAGACCGCACAGGCGCTCAACATCTCGGTCACCGCGCCGGTGGCCGAGGTGCGCCGCGTCTTCTGCGCACCGGACGGCACCGTGCTCTACGTCGGCGACCTTTCATACCGCGGCGACTTCATCCGGCTGGACATGAATCTGCTGGCCTGAGTCGCCCGGCGCGTGCTCGACCGGCATCCGCTCGCCATCGTCGCCCGCTTGGTGTAGACAGGCGGCATGAGCCAGACGAAACGCGACGCGGCGCTCGCGCGCAGCAACCGGCACGAATGGGCGCACGAGGCCGAGGTGTTTCCGGCGTTGATGCGCTACAACCTTGCGCATGTCCTCATGCTGGCCGGCAGGGGCGTAATTCCGCCGGCGCCCGGCCGGCGCCTGCTTCGTGCGCTGTCGGCGCTGCGGCGCGCGGGGCTCGCATCGCTGCGCTACGAGCCTGCGCTGGACGGCCTGCAGCCGAACATAGAGGCGCACCTGGCGCGCCGCATCGGCCCCGAAGCGGCGGGGTGGCTGGCTACGGGGCGCGCACGGCAGGAATGCGAGTTCGTCGCCAGGCAGATGCTGGTGCGCGATCGCCTGCTCGGCGTCATCGGTCGAACGCTCAGCCTGCGCGCCGCGCTCGAGGCGCTGGCGTCCCGCAGCATAGAGCACACCATGCCGTACCACACCTGGGGTCAGCAGGCGGAGCCGGTCACTTTCGGCTACTACCTCGCTGCGGTGGCCGAGGCGCTGGCCGAAGATGGCACACGGCTGCGCGCGGCGTACCGCTCGATCAACCGTTCGCGCGCAAGTTGCGGCCAGGTGGCGCCGCCGCCGCTGCCGGTCGATCGCAGGCAGGTCGGTCGCTGGCTCGGATTTCGCGGTGCAATGGACAATTCGCTGTACGCCTACTCGTCGCTGGACGCCGAGCTCGAGGTGCTCGCCGCACTGTCGACGCTGGGTGCGAACCTCGCGCGCTTTGCCGAGAACGTGTTCGTCTGGTGTTCGGTCGAGTTCGGCTTCATGGCATTCGGCGAGGCGTTCTCCGGTACCAGCTACGCGATGCCGCAGAAGAAGAACCCCTACGCGCTGCGCCAGCTGCGCCCGGTCGCGGCGCGTCTTGCGGCCGCCTGGAGCGAGGTCATGGCGCTGCATGCCGGCGGCCTGCCGCTGGTGGGCAACGGCCTGATCCACGCACCCAACCGCCTGCTCGATTGCATCGGCCCGCTGGAGGATGCGCTGGCGCTGCTCGCGCGGGCGCTGCCCACGTTGCGGGTAGACGCTGTTGCGATGCGCGCTGCGTGCGCCGACCATTGGGTGCAGGCGCCGCAACTGGTGTTCTACCTCGTCCGCGCGCATGCGGTGTCGTTCCGCCAGGCGCACGAAGTAGTGCGTGCGGTAGTGCAGGAGGCGTTGCGCCGCGGCATCAAGCCGTCCGCTGTCGACGCACGCATGCTCGAGGTCGCGGCGCTTGGCGTCACCGGGCGCCGGCTGCGCATCGCCAGGCGCAACCTCGAACAGGCACTGGAACCCGAGCTTGCCGTCGCTACGCGCAGTGCGGGCGGCCCGGCGCCTCGCGCAGTGCGGCGCCATCTTGCCCTGCTCGGCGCGCGTCGGCGTGCGGACGCAAACTGGCAGGCGGAGGAGGTGCGCCGGCTGCAGCGTGCCGACGCGGCGCTCGAACAGGCGCTGCGCGCCCGGTCGGGCACCGACCGCCGCTGAAGGATTGCCGCTACCCGACGGAAGTACCGTGCAGCAGCGCTGATACTGGCAGGACTTCACTTCGCGTATCCTTGCGCGAGCGCGTCGTCCAAGGGGAGACTGCAAATCGCTGGCGCCAGCCTGATCGCTCTGATCGACGACATCGCGACGATCCTGGACGACGTCGCGATCCTCACCAAGGTGGCCACGCGCAAGACCGCGGGGGTGCTGGGCGACGACCTTGCGCTGAACGCGCAGCAGGTGGCGGGCGTGCGCGCGGAGCGCGAATTGCCGGTGGTGTGGGCGGTGGCGAAGGGTTCGTTCGCCAACAAGGCGATCCTGGTGCCTGCCGCGCTGGCTATCAACGTGGTCGCGTCGTGGGCGGTGACGCCGCTATTGATGATCGGCGGCGCCTTCCTGTGCTTCGAAGGCTTCGAGAAGGTCGCCCACCGCTTCCTGCACAGCCGCGAGGAGGACGCGGCGCACGAGGCCGGGCTGGTGCGCGCCGTCGCCGATCCCGGCGTCGACCTGGTCGCGCTGGAGAAGGCGAAGATCAAGGGCGCGATCCGCACGGACTTCATCCTGTCGGCGGAGATCATCGTCATCACCTTGGGCACCGTCGCTGCCGCCAGCTTCACCACGCAGGTGCTGGTGCTGGCCGGCATCGCGATGCTGATGACAGTCGGCGTGTACGGGCTGGTCGCGGCGATCGTGAAGCTGGACGATGTGGGGCTCGCGCTGTCACGCCGCGACGGCGCGGGCGGCCCGGCGAGCGTGCAGCGCGCGCTGGGCCGCGGCATCCTGCGTGCCGCGCCATGGCTGATGAAGGCGCTGTCGGTCGCGGGCACCGCGGCGATGTTCCTGGTCGGCGGCGGCATCCTGGTGCACGGCATGCCGGTGGTTCACCACGGCATCGAAGCGCTCGCGCAGGCGGCGGGCGGCAACCTGGGCGAGCTGGTTTCCTTCGTCATGGGCGGCGCCGTCGGCGTGCTTGCGGGGGCACTGGTACTCGCGGCGTGGACGCTTGCGCGCCGTGCCGCCGCGGCGATGGGCTACGTCGGCGGCTAGCTGCCGCGATTCAGAGCCGCTGCAGCTTGCGGGCTGCGCCCGCGTACAGCACCTCGCGCATCGCGCCAGCGGCACGCGCATGGAACGCCACCGCTTCCGGATCGAAGTCCCGGGTCGGCACCGGGGTCGGCGCGAAATGGCCGTGGCGGTCCACGCCGCGCACCAGCGCAGCGCAGTCCCAGGCACCGACCACCTGCCGCGTGTCAGGCGGCATGAAGTGCATCGACACGCCGATCCTGCGATCCGCCGACAGGTTCGGGCCGGAGCCGTGCGCGAGGCAATAGTTGTGCAGCGACATCTCGCCGGCGTGCAACGGCATCGCCACCGCACGTGTTTCGTCGATGCCGGCGCTGATCGCCTGGCCGCGGGTCAGCATGTTGTCCGCGTCGTAGGTGTCTTCGTGCGCAAGCGTCTCGCCGGTGTGCGTGCCCGGCATCACGCGCATGCAGCCGGCCTCCAGGCTCGCCTCCGACAGCGCGAACCACGCGGTCACCACGTTACGGCTGGACAGGCCCCAGTAGGTGTTGTCCTGGTGCCAGGAGACGAAGCTTTTCGAGCCCGCGTCCTTGATCCAGAAGATGGTGCTCCAGCACAGGATGTCCGGGCCGATCAGCTGCTCGATCGGGTCGAGGACGCGCGCATCCCGGATCAGGTCGTCCAGCCACTTGAACAGCAGGTGCGTGCGGCTGCGCTGCCCGGGTTCGAGCCTGCCGCCCTGCGTGGCCTCGAAGGCCTCGAGCCGTTGCCGCAGCGCGGCAGCCTCGGCCGGCGGCATCACCGGTACCGGGCTGACGTAGCCGTCCCTGCGAAACTGTGCGATTTGATCGGCGCTCAACTGCATGGCGTTGCCTTCCTCCCGCACGCAATAATACGCAAGCCCGAGGCCCGGCAGGGATTCGCCGAAGCGCCGCACTGATCGTAATATGCGAGGCTAGGCACGGGAGGCGGGCGCGAGGGCGCCTGGCCTGGTTCGGCGGGAAGTTCCGACGCAAGGGAGGCGGCCCATGTGGAGCGGGATCGACAATGCGGAACCGATCAGGGGCGGGCAGTTCTCCGCCTACGCCCAGGACGCGCTGCATTTCCTGCGCGCCTGTGCGAAAGCGCCGGTGCGCATGGGTGCGCAGCTTCCGAGTGGTCGCGCGCTGGCACGTGCGATGTCAGCCGCGGTCGATCCCCGGTTGCCCGGCTACGTGGTCGAACTCGGCGCCGGCACCGGCGCCATCACCACGGCGCTGCTCGAGCGCGGCATCGCAGCCGAGCGCCTGATCCTGATCGAGGTCGATCCGCGGCTCTGCGCGCTGCTGCGGGAGCGCTTTCCGGGCGCGCGCGTGCTCGCGGGCGACGGCTATGAAGCGCCGCGCCTGCTGCGCCGCCTCGGCCTCGGTCCGATCGCCGCGGTGGTCTCGGGACTGCCGCTGCTGACGCAGAAGCCGGCGCGGCGGCAACGCCTGCTGCTCGGCTTCCTGAGGCTCGGCGTTCCCGGCAGCGCGTTCGTGCAGTTCACCTATTTCTTCGCGCGTTCGCCGATCGCCATCGGCTCGCGCACGGTCGAGAGCGATGCATCCAGCATCGTCTGGCGCAACGTCTGGCCGGCGCGCGTGTTCGCGTATCGCCGCCGGCGCGTGCTTCCCGCGCGCGTCGCTCAGCCGCCCGACAGCGCCTGAACGATCACCACTTCGTCCCGCGCGGCGAGCGCGAGCGCGAGCTCGGCCGCCTGCCGGCCGTTCACGAAGATGCGGATGTGGCGGCGGATCCGCCCCTGCTCGTCGATGATGCGAAAGCGGATGCCGGGGTACTGGCGCTCGAGATCGTCGAGCACCGCGCCAAGCGTGGCGCCTTCGGCCTGGGCGCGACTGCTCGCCGTGTAGGAGCGCAGCGCGCCGGGAATGAGTACCTGCATCTGTCGGCGGCGGCTTATGGCAGCGTCGCCGCCTCCACGGCATAGATCTCCGGCAGGTGCCGCGCGATGCAACGCCAGTTTCCGCCTTCGTCGCGGCTCGACCACAGTTCACCGCTGGTGGTGCCGAAGTAGAGGCCGACCGCTTGTGCACTGTCGGCGCACATCGCCTGCCGCTTCACGGTCCACCACGCCTGCTTCTGCGGCAGCCCGGCATCCTGCCGCTGCCAGGTCCTGCCGGCGTTGCGGGTGACGTACACGGCGGGCCTGCCGTCCGGACTGGTGCGCGGCCATACCGTCTGACCGTCCATCGGGAACACCCAGGCGGTGTCGGCATCGCGCGGATGTACCACCAGCGGAAAGCCGATATCGCCTACGCGCTTGGGCATCGATTTTCCGATGCGCACCCAGGTATCGGACGGCCGATCGATGCGATAGATGCCGCAATGGTTCTGCTGGTACAGGCGGTCGGGTCTGCCCGGGCAGAGCCGCAGGCAGTGCGGGTCGTGGAAGGTGATGTCGCCGGGGTCGAATCCCTCGACCACCGCCATGCCATCGACCAGCGGCGCAAACGTCCTGCCGCCATCGGTCGATTCATGTACGCCACCGCCGGACATGGCGAAGTACAGGTGCGCGGGATCGCGCGGATCGACGATGATCGAATGCAGTTTCGGCCCGTCCGGGGTGCCATCCTGAACCGTACCCATCCACTGCCGGTATTGCGCGTCCTCGTTGATCATCGAAAACGGATCCCAGCTTGCGCCGCCGTCGGCGGACCTGAACAGGCCCTGCGGCGAGGTGCCCGCGTACCAGACACCCGGTTCGGACGCGTGCGCCGGCGTGAGCCAGAAGGTATGGTCGACTGCGCGCCCGGATTCTCCGGGTGCGGCTTTCGCGAAGGCGGGGGGGCGTACCGCCTCCTTCCAGTTGCGCCCGAAATCTGTGGAGCGGAATATCGTCGGGCCGAGGTGCCCGGTCTTCGCCGCTGCCAGCAGCGTGCGGCCATCCCGCGGGTCGAGCACCAGGTGGCTGATCACGTGGCCAAGGAAGTGCGGGCCATCGGCCCGCCATTCCCTGCGTTTGTCGTCCGTGCGATACAGCCACGCGCCCTTGCGGGTGGCCACCAGCAGAACGTGGCCGCTGATGCGCTTCGGTGTCGAGATGCCCCTCCTGCGTGTGCTCATTCGATCCTCCGGGTGTCTGCTGCCTGCGCGACCAGCCGGGATGCTCGCCGCCGGTTTGATCCAGGTCAAGCCCGGACGCCTGAGCTGTGGGGATCATGAAGCATGGCCCGGATGTGGATCATTGCTGCCGACAGCACCACGTGCAGGATACTGGTTGCCGACTCGCCAAGCGCTGCGCTCGAGGAGATCGAAGTGCTCGAGCATCCGGAGGGCCGCATGCATGAGCGGGACCTGGTTTCCGACCAGCCGGGCCGCGCCTTCGACAGCTTTGGCGCGGGGCGGCATGCGATGGAAGTGCAGGTCAGCCCGAAGCAGCACGAGGCGATGCTGTTCGCCGGGCGCATCGCGGCGCGCCTGGAGGCCGCGCGCGTGAAGCACGACTTCGACACGCTCTCGATCGTCGCGGCGCCGCGCTTCCTCGGCCTGCTGCGGGACAAGCTGAATCCGCACCTGCGCGCCCTGGTGCGGTACGAAGTGGACAAGAACCCGCGCCGCCTCAAGGCCGACGCGATTCGCAAGCAGCTGCCGCAAAGGCTGTTTCGCGCCGGCTAGGCCGTCGCGCGCAATCTCCGCACGATCGTCCTGATGCTATCGGCTATCCTACGGCGGGGTAGCCGCAGCGCTCACGCGCGTGCCGGTTGAGATACACCGATCATCGGGAGCGGACATGGATAGAAGAACCGGCGGCCAGGTCGTGGTCAGTGCGCTGCAGGCGGAGGGCGTGACGCATGCATTCGGGCTGATCGGCTCGGCGACGATGGAGGTGTTCGACGCGCTGCACGGCAAGGAGGACATCCGCTTCATCGGCGTGCGCGACGAGCGCACCGGGACGCACATGGCGGACGGCTACGCGCGCGCGAGCGGGCGCGCCGGGGTCATCATCGCCGGGCAGAACGGGCCGGGCGCGACGAACCTGGTCACCGGACTTGCACAGGCGCTGGCCGCGTATTCGCCGGTGGTGGCGATCGCCGGATCACTATCCACCGGGCACGTCTACCGGGATGCGTTCCAGGAAGTGGACCAGACCGCACTGTTCCGGCCGGTGACGAAGAAGACCTGGCTGGTACCGCAGGCGAAGCGCATCGGCGAGATGATGCGCGAGGCCTTCCGCACCGCGACGACGCCGCGCTGCGGCCCGGTGGTGCTGAACATCGCACGCGACATGCTCGCCGAATCGATCGAGGCGGCCGACGCGATCGCGCCGCGCGGCCGGCAGGCCGACGGCGCCTGTGCGCCGCATCCCGCGCTCATCGAACGCGCGGCGGCGCTGCTTGCGGCGGCGGAGCGGCCGCTGATCCTTGCAGGCGGCGGCGTCAAGAACGGACGCCATGCCGAAGTGGTGCTGAAGCTCGCAGAGAGGCTTTCCGCGCCGGTGGTGCTGTCGCCGGGGCATGGCGACGCGGTGCCCTGCACGCATCCCCTGTACGGCGGCCAGGTGGGTCCGCGCGGCAACGTCGTAGCGACATCGCTGGCGCGCGAGGCGGACGTGATCCTCGCGCTCGGCACGCGGCTGGGCTTCAACACGACTTTCTATACCTACGACCACCTGAACCCGTCCGCGCGCATCATCCAGGTAGAGATCGAGCCGACCGCGATAGGGCGTTTCTTCCCGGTCGAGATCGGCATGCATGCCGATGCCGGACTGACAGCGGCTGCGCTGCTGGCCGAACTGCGCGCGCATGTCCCCGCTGCGGCGGCGGTGGGCTGGACGGACAAGTTCCGTGCCGCGCGCAAGGCGATGCTGGAAGAGCGCGACCGCAATGCCGCCGGGGCAGGGGGCGCGATCCAGCCGGCGCAGCTCTTTCGCGCGCTGCGCGCCGTGGCGCCGGCAGACGCGCTCTACACCATGGACGCCGGCACCCTGTGCCTGCAGGCGACCGATCACCTGAACTACGTGCAACCGCCCGCACTGCTGACGCCGCTGGACTTCGGGCTGGTGGGCTTTTCGTACGCCTGCGGGCTTGGCGCCCGGCTGGCGGCGCCGGATCGAAGCGTCATCAGCCTGATGGGCGACGGCGGTTTCGGCATGACGGCGAGCGAACTCGGCACCGCGGTAGCGAATGGCATCAACACGGTCTGCGTGGTGATGAACAACGGCTGCTGGGGCGCCGAGAAGGCGTACCAGCGCGACTTCTTCGGCGGGCGTTATCTCGGCGCCGACGTGCCCAACCCGCCTTACGACAAGCTGGCGCAACTGTGGGGCGCCGCAGGCTTTCGCGTCGACAGTGCGTCACAACTCGAGCCCGCGCTTGCGGCGGCGCTGGCGGCGGGACGGCCGGCGGTGGTCGACGTGATGGTGGACCCGGACGCACTGTACAGTTTCCGCCGCGATTCCTTCCAGCACCGCGCGGCGAAGTGACCGCGCAGGCGTTCGACTACGTCGTGGTCGGCGCCGGATCCGCAGGCTGCGCGCTGGCGGCACGGCTGAGCGAGGACGGCCGGCACCGCGTGCTGCTGCTGGAGGCGGGCGGGCCGGACCGTAATCCCTGGATCCACATTCCGCTCGGCGTCGGCAAGCTGCTGACCGATCCGCGCTACGCGTGGCCGTTCGAGACCGAGCCCCAGCCGGCGATGGCCGGCCAGCGCGTGTACTGGCCGCGCGGCAAGGTGCTGGGGGGCTCCAGCGCCATCAACGGCATGGCGTACGTGTGGGGCGATCCGCGCGAGTTCGATGCCTGGGCGGCGGCCGGGCTCGCCGGCTGGTCATGGCGCGACGTGCAGCCGTACTTCGCGCGCATGGAAAGCAGCGCATCCCCGCACGCCGGACGCGGCCGCGACGGCCCGATCCGCATCACCGATCGTGCGCAACGCGACCGCGATCCGCTGTCGGATGCGTTCGTGCAGGCGTGTGTGGAAGCCGGCATCGAACCGACGCCGGACTACAACGCCGCGAACTACGAGGGCGTGCGCTACCTGGAACAGACCGCCGCCCAGGGCAGGCGCTGGAGCGCGGCGCTCGGCTACCTGAAGCCGGCGCGCCGGCGCGCCAACCTGGCGGTACTCACCGGCGCGCTCGCACAGCGCGTGGTGTTCGAAGGCAAGGCCGCCAGCGGCGTCGAATACGTTCATCGCGGCATGCGGCAGCTGGCGCGCGCGAATCGCGAGGTGATCCTGTGCGCCGGCGCGATCCAGTCGCCGCAGTTGCTCGAGCTGTCCGGGGTCGGCCGCGCGGACGTGCTGCAGCGCCACGGCATCGGCGTGGTGCATGCATCGCCCGCGGTCGGCGAGCACATGCTCGACCACCTGCAGATCCGCCGCACCTTCCGTACCACGTATTCCCGCACCATCAACGACGTCATGCGCAGCCGCCGCATCCGCTGGATGGTCGGCCTGCAGTACCTGCTTACCCGGCGAGGCCTGATGGCGGGCACTTCGTCCACGGCGCACGCGATCACGCGCGCAGGCGCAGGCGCAGAGCGTCCGGACGTGATGCTGCGCATCTATCACATCAGCGGCAAGGATCGTTATTCGCGCTCGGCGGCGGCCGGGATCGATCCCTTCCCCGGGTTCTCGGTCGGCGGCTTCAGGCTGTACCCGCGTTCCAGCGGCAGCACGCACATCGTGTCCGCGGACGTGGCGGTCGCCCCATCGATACAACCGAACTATCTCGTCGAAGCGGAAGATCGCCGCAGCGCGATAGACCTGCTGCGCCTGGTCGGCCGCATCGCCTCGCAGGCGGCGCTGGCGCCGTTCATCGTCGAAGAAACGCGCCCCGGCGCCGGCTGCGACGACGCGGAACTGCTGGCGTACGCGCGCGAAACCGGCCAGACCGCCTGGCATACGGTCGGCACCTGCCGCATGGGGAAAGCAGGCGAGAGCGTGGTCGATGCGCAACTGCGCGTGCATGGCCTCGCCCGGCTGCGCGTCGCCGATGCGTCGGTGATGCCGAGCATCGTGTCGTCGAACACCAACGCGCCGGCAATGATGATCGGCGAGAAGGCCGCCGACCTGGTGCTGGCCGACGCGCGGGCCTGAGCGGCTGCGGCAGGCTCAGGCGGCGATGCCCGGCTGGCGGCGGCGGAACAGGCTGATGCCGGTGAGGTACATGACCAGCTGGCCGTCCTGGTTGTAGACCTCGGCGCGCGAGCGCACCGAACCCATCTCCGGGCGGCTTTTCGATGGCGATGTTTCCAGCACCGTGCGCTTGACGCGCAGCGTGTCGCCTGGGCGCACCGGGCGGGTCCAGCGCAGTTCGTCCACGCCGGGGGAGCCCATGCCCGCCGCCTTGCTCAGCACCTGGTCGTAGAAGAGGCGCATGCAGATCACCGTGGTCAACCAGCCGCTGGCGATGAGGCCACCGAACGGCGAATCGGCTGCCGCCTGCGGGTCGACATGAAAGGGCTGCGGATCGTACTTGCGGGCGAACTCGATGATCTCGGCCTCGGTGACGACATAGGCATCGGACTCCAGCACCTGGCCCGGCGTGAAGTCCTCCCACCAGTACTCGGCGTCCACGGCGCTCAGTTCGGCTTCATCGCCTTGTAGCGGCCGCGCTTGCCGGCCGTGCGGTCGGGCAGAGTCAGGCCGAGCGCCTCGGCATCGCGGCCCAGCACGTCGGCGAAGATGTTGCGGATCTGGCTGTTCGTCGCGGTCTTGATCCTGAGCTGGCAGTACTCGTCTTCATTCGCGCCGCCGTCGCCGCCGAATACGTCGAGTGCATGCGGAAACCAGGCGTCCAGCATGCGCTGGCCCTTGTCGCGGATCACCTTGGCGTCGAAGCCGCTCGCGCGCCTGAACCAGTCCTTTGCAAGATTTTCCTGCGCTTCGTAGTGCAGGCCTGACCAGACTGCAACAGGTATCAGGCAGGAACCGAAGGTGGCGAGCGAGGCGATCTGCTGCGCGCGGGTGCAGATGAGCTGCTGGAAGCAGATCTCCTCCCAGGACTCCGGCATCGGCTGCTTGAGGAAATCGACGCGGTAGCGCCCGCCGGTCAGCGTGCGCTCCACCTCGTCGGCGACCGGATTCGGGTCCACACCCAGCGCGCGCAGGATCTTCGCCGCCTCCAGCCCCCAGCGGCGGTCTTCACGATACTGGATACCGACCGCGAGCTTTTCCTCGGGCGAGGGGGCCGCGAATACCGCCATTTCGTTCTGCCGGGCGAACTTGCTCTGCACCCAGCCGCAGAGCACGCGCTGCATTGCCGGGCGCACGTCCAGCGGCGTGTCCTCCGGCACCAGGTACAGGCCGGTGCTGGCCATCGTCTCCTCCGGATACTCGCGCCGTCCGCCCTTCCAGCGATCCGCCGGCATCGGCAGTCCCATCTCCTTCAGGTCGCGCTCCAGCGTCGTCATCCACAGCAGCCGCGACTGGTTGTTGGACAGGGTCTTGATGCCCAGTTCCATGTAGCGCGCCTCGTTCGGGGTACCGACGCCGCCGAAGATGTCCAGGCAGGTGGGATAGAACTTTTCCATGGCGCGGATGCATTCGTCGCGGCGTCCTTCGGCGATCAGGCGCTTCGCATAGACGTTGCCCTGCAGCGCATGGCCCAGTGCCTCGTCGACGTAGTTCTTCGCGTGCCACACGGCTAGCGGTACGTAACTGGCGCCGAGTCCGGCCACCGACTGGATGCCGCCGGTGCGCTCTGCGAGCACGCGGGTCATGCTGCGCTCGACCCAGTCCTCCATGCGCATGCGGAAGAAGTCGAGCTTGCGCCCGCCGACCGTGACCGAACTCTCGGCCTCCTTGATGTACGGCATCGGATCCACGCCCATGTCGCGCAGCATCCGCGACACGCCAAGGCCGTGGTTCTTCTCGTCCGCGATCTGCAGGTCCAGCCAGGCCTTGTCCTCCACCGTGGGACAGACCGAACCCGAGCGGTCCGGCGCGTCCGAGTACTCGGACTGGATGGATACGGTCAGCATCTTGACGATGTAGTCGCGGACGTCCGCCGGCACTTCTTCGGCGCGGATGTAGAGCTTCCGGTTGACGACGCTTTCTGGCAGGGACATGGTTCCTCCGTTCCTGGTTGCTTGCCTGTTACTCGGGCGATGCGGGTTGAAGGTAGCGGGCGCGCAACGCGCGCTTGTCCACCTTGTTCGATGCGTTGCGCGGCAGCTCGCTGACGAAAATAATCTGCTTGGGCAGCTTGTAGTTGCTCAGGTAGGTGCGGCAATGTTCGATCAGCGCGGCTTCGTCCAGCGTTGAATCCCTGCGCCGCGCCACCACGGCGGTCACCGCCTCTTCCCAGCGCGGATGCGGCAGCCCGAATACGGCGACATCCGACACTTCGGCATGCGCCGCGAGCGCATGCTCGACCTCGGCGGCATGCACCGTCATTCCGGCGGTATTGATGGCTTCCTTGATGCGGCCGGTAAGGAACAGGGCGCCGTCTTCGTCGAGGCGGCCGTAGTCCCCGGTGTGCACCCAGCCGTCGCGTGTCATGCTCCGGGTCAGCTCGGGCGCGTTCCAGTAGCAGCTCATGGCGGTGGGAGAGCGCACCAGCACTTCGCCTTCGCCGCCGCCTGGCGGCGTCAGTTCGCCGGCGGCCGACAGGATGCCGATCTCGCTGCCCGGCCAGGCGTAGCCGACGCAGTTCGCCGGCTTGGCCCCCGTGGCGCGGCACTGGTAGCTGGCGATGTTGCTGACTTCGGACATGCCGTAGGTGACTTCCAGCGGCAGGTGCGGAAAGCAGCGGAAGATTTCGCCGCGGATCGCCTCGGGCAGCGGCCCCGCCGTCCACTGGATCAGGCGCAGCGAATCCAGCTCGTGGCGCCTGGCGTCCAGCGCCGCGATCAGCGCCTTCGCGGACAGCACCGGATGGACGTAGCAGCGCGTTACCTTGTAGGCCTCGACGGCGCGCAGCAGCGCCTCGGGCTCGGTGCTGTCCGGGATCACCAGCGTGCCGCCGGCCAGCAGTACCGCGAACGGTCCGGTGAGCGAACCCCCGGCGTGCGCCATCGGCGCGCGCGCGAGCAGCACGTCGTCGCGCGACATGTGCTGCGCGATCATCGCCAGGCCCCACGCGACGCTAAGGTGAGATCGAACGACACCCTTGGAGCGTCCGGTGGTGCCCGCGGTGTAGTAGATCGCGCAGGGTTCGGTGAGGTCCCTCGGTGCATGCGAGCCGCCGGCACGGCCGCTCGCGATCAGGTCCTCGTAGCTGCGGGCGCCTGCGCGCCTGCCGTCGACGCAGACGAGCAGCGTGCCCTGCATCTGCGGCAGCCCGCGCAGCGAGTCCAGTACGGCGAAGCGTGCGGCATCTGCGATGACGCAGCGCGGGCTGCAGTCATCGATGAAGTAGTGGAGTTCCTCGACCGCACAGCGGTGGTTCACCGGCACGACGATGGCGCCGGTGGAGATCACCGCCCACCAGCTCTCGACGAAACGCATGCCGTTCGGCATCAGCACGACAACCCGGTCCCCCGGGCCGACGCCTTGTGCGCGCAGCGAATCCGCAAGGCGGCTGACGCGGTGGTGCAGCTCGCCGTAGCGCATGGTGGCACTGTCGCTGCGCAGTGCGACCCTTTCCGGCCAGCGGCGGGCGCTGACGGCAAGCAGGGACGCCGCATCGAAGGGCAGGGCGGGAAACATGACTACCTGGCGATGCTGGAAAGCGGGGAGCGGCGTACGCGTGCCGGAAGGCGGCGCGTTGCAGCGGGCGGGCGGCGCAGCGTGCCGCCTTCCGGACGCGCGCCCAGCGCCGCGGATATGGTCCTGGTGCATCGCAGCAGGCCTGGCAGGAGTTTCTCTATGCGCTCGTCCGAGAGCCGGTGCGACGGCCCGATGACGCCGATGCTCGCGATCACACGCTCGCCGGCATCGCGCACGGGGGCGGCAAGGCTGCGTGCGCCGTCGTAGATCTCCTGGTTGCCGATCGCATAGCCGCGCGCTGCTATCCGTGCAAGGTCTGCGCGCAGCTCCGCCTTGTCGACGATCGTGCCGCGCGTGTAGCTGCGCAATCGGCCGCGCAGGTACTGCTCGCGGAACTCCTCGTCCATGTGTGCGAGCAGGATTCTGCGCGTCGCACCGCAGTGAAGCGGAAAGCTCATGCCGTCGCTGGGGATCACGCGCATCGGCTCGGGACTGGGGATCATCTCGACGTAGGTCGCCTGCCGGTCGGTCGGCACGACCAGCGCGACCGTCTCGCGCGAGCTGTCCACCAGCCGCTGCATGTGGGGAAGCGCGACGCTGCGCAGGTCCAGCGACAGGCGGATCACGTCCGCAAGCTGCAGCAGCCGCGCGCCGAGCACGTAGCTGTCGGTGCCGGGCTTCTGCTGCACCACGCCCTGTTCCCGCAGCGTTGCGAACAGCCGGTACGCGGTGCTGCTCGGGAAGCCCAGCTCGCGCGCCACCTCGTCGACGGTGAGCGAGGGCCGCTCGCGCGTGAAAGAAAAGAGGATGTCGATCGCCTTGCCCAGCGACTTGATCTTCTTCTGTCCCGGGCCGGAGGTGCGGCGTGCCGTCAAGCGATTCTCACAACGTGATAATAGTCTTCCATAGTTCGAGAACGCTAACGATCGCCGCCAATGCTGTCAATCGGGCTGCGGCGAAACAGCGGACGCCGCGGCGGCACGTCTGCTGGCACAATCCGCCCGAATCCGAGGAGGGCGACATGCCGGTGGCCGACGTTCGAGGCGTGAAGATCAACCATGAGGTGTTCGGGCAATCAGGCCCCTGGGTCGCATTGACCACCGGCGGGCGTCGTGGTTACGGGGAGTTCACCGGCATTGCGCAACTGATCGCGGCGGAAGGCTTTCGTGTCGTGCTGCACGACCGGCGCAACACCGGCGCATCCGACATCGTCATCGACGGCGACGAAGGCGAGGAGTTCATCTGGGCCGACGACCTGCACGTGCTGCTCGGCCAGCTCGGCGCGCTGCCCGCTTTCGTCGGCGGTGCGTCTTCCGGTTCGCGCACCTCGCTCCTCTTTTACCTGCGGCACCCCGAGGCGGTGCGCGGCCTGCTGCTGATGCAGCTCACCGGCGGCGCGTTCGCGGCAGGTCGGCTGCCCGAGAACTACTACGGCCAGTACATCCGCGCCGCGCGCGAGGGCGGCATGGCGGCGGTGTGCGAGACCGAGATGTACCGCGAACGGCTGGCCGCCAATCCTTCGAGCCGTGCGCGGCTGATGGCGATGGATCCGGCGCGGTTCATCGCCGTGATGCAGCGCTGGGTAGATGTCTTCATGGCCGGTCCCAAGGAACCCCTGCTGGGCGTGTCGGCGGAGCAGTTGCGCGGAATCCGCGTTCCCACCCTGATCATCCCCGGCAACGACCTCACGCATGCCGCGGTGAACGGCCGCGCGGCACATGCGCTGATCCCGGGCAGCGAGCTGTTCGAACTGCCGATCGAACACCAGGACGTGCCGCTGATCATGTTCTCGGGGTGGAAGGAGCATGACCCCCTGATCGCGCGCACGCTGGTGGGCTTCATGCGCCGCGCGATGGAACGTGCCTGATGTACGCGCAGGTGAACGGCATCCGCATGAACTACGTGGTCGATGGCCCCGCCGATGCGCCCTGGGTCACGCTGGTCACCGGCATCGCCAACGATGTCACGCTGTGGGACGGGCAGGCCGCTGCGCTCTCAGGGCGCTACCGCGTGCTGCGCTACGACCTGCGCGGGCAGGGAATGTCGGAGGCCACGGCCGGCCCTTACTCCATCGCGTCGCTGGCAGGCGACCTGACCGGGCTGTGGGATGCGCTTGGCGTCGCACGCTCGCACCTGGTCGGCCTGGGCCTGGGCGGCGCGGTGTCGCTGGCCGTGGCGATCGAGCACCCATCGCGCCTCGCCAGCCTTGCCGCCTGCTGCTGCCGGGCGAGGATGGAGCCCGGGTTTGCCGCCATGTGGCACAAGCTCACCGAGGCGGTAGGGCGCGACGGCATCGACGCTATCGTCGAGCCGACTGCGCAGCGCTGGTTTTCGGACGACTTCAAGGCCGCGAATCCCGCGCTGCTGGACGCGGTCCGGGACATGATCCGAGCGACCAGCAGGGACGGCTATCTGGGCCTCGTGGCGGCGTTCCTCGAACTGGACCTGGAAGACCGCCTGCACCTGATCCGCGTGCCGACGCTGTTCCTCGGCGGGGCGGAGGATCGCGTCGGCGGACCTGAAGAACTGATGCGCCGGCTGGCGGGCATGGTCCCGGGGGCGGCGTACGTCGAGGTACCCGGTGCCGCGCACATCGCGAACCTGCAGAACGCCGACGGCTTCAACCGCCGGCTGCTGGAGTTCCTCGACGCGCACTGACGCGCGCGGCTCGACGCGGAACGACGCGCGCGTGCTGCCGGGTCGGCCGGCAGCACGCGGTGCAGCCTATTTCAGCCAGCCGCGCTCGCGGTAGTAGCGCGCCGCGCCGTCGTGCAGCGGCATGCCGTTCACATCTTCCTTCCACACGCCGTTGGCGCAGTCGAACTTCGCCAGCGCCTTGTGCGCGGCCTGCAGGCGATCGGTCTTCTCGCAGATCGTCTTCACGATCGTGTACGCCAGGTCATCCGACATGCGCGTGCTGGCAAACAGCGTGGTCGTGGTGCCGGGCAGGCGCAGGTCGACGTCCTGGCCCTTGAAGGTGCCCTTGGGCATGACCTGCGTGGTCCAGCCGTAGCGCTTGTACATCTCGGCGAGCACGGACTCGGGCGGCTGCAGGAAGGTGACGTCGTAGTTCTGCGCGATCTCCGTGAACGACGGGTGCCCGGCATTCGCGACGTTCATGAACAGGTCCACCGTGCGGCTGGCGAACCTGCCCTTGGCGGCATCGAACGACGCGAAGTCGTAGCTGCCGCCGCGCTTCTTCACGGCGTCTTCGTCGGAATCCATCAGCGCCAGCATCTGCTGCGCGCCCACCGGGCCGACGCCGCCGCGCGGCAGCAGCGAGATTCGCGTCGCAGGCCGATCCTTGTGCAGGAACTTGTCGAACTGCGGGCCGAGGCCCTTGCCTGCCGCGACCGAGAACAGGTAGTAGCGATCCCAGCCACCGGCCAGGGCGCGCAGGCTCGGCACGGGCTTCTTGTCGAACGCAACGATGCCCTTGCTCGCCCAGTTGCCGACCAGGGCCATGCCGAACGCGAGATCGGCCTTGCCTTCGTTTACCAGCCTGATGTTGCCGACCGCGCCCGCAACCGGCGGGGAGTCCACCTTGGAACCCGGCGGCAGCGATTGGCGCAGCAGTTCCGCAAGGTTGACCGCGTATACGTACCAGCCCGAACCCTGGATGAACGAGCCGATGTTCAGGTTGACGGGCTGCTGCGCCGATGCGATGGTGCTCGCGGCGAGCGCGGCGGCGGCTGCAATGCACGCAATGGGCTTGCGAAGGGCTGTTCTCATGTCGGTCTCCTCGTTGTGATCGCCGGTCCGGCTTGATTGTCGGGTCGCACGGAGTCTGATCGGTGCGATTGCCGCTGCGCCGTCCTCCGTCTCCTCGCGTCGATGGTACCGGCATACCACCGCATGCGCCAGCGTTCCCGGCGCCGTTCTCACAGAGCGAGACTTAGTGTTTCGACGCCTCGTGCGGGTCTGCGTCCGCCCCGGCCGCAACGTCCTGCTCGGCCTCGATGGCCGCGGCGCGTCCTGGGGCGCGCAGCAGTCGATCGCTTTTGACCAGCTGCTCGATCAGGCGGCGAGTGGCGCTCAGGGCATCGAGCAGCGCGTCGGTGTCCTCTGCGGACAGGCGCTGCCCGACTGCGGCACGCAGCAATGCTGCCTTCGCCTGCTCGTAGGCCTGCTGGAATCGCACGAGGCCGGTTGCGCGTTCCGCGTCGTCCCCCGTTTCACGGCCGTCGGTGCCGTGGTCGGCACGGGTAACGAGCGTCAGGCAGCCGCGCGCCGCGTCGAGCACGTCATGCACCGCGGCCCGCGGCTCTTCGTCGGTGAGTCGCGCTGCGTCCTGGCGCAGCCGTTCCGCCTTGCGCGCGAGCCGCGCCGCCTCGCCAAGGTAGCGTGCCGTGCGCAACCCCTGTGTCAATGCTGCCGCGACATCCTCCGACATTTTCTCGCCGCGCACCGATGTGACGAACTCAGTGATCGCCTGCTCGAGCGCGCGCGCGGCGGAGGCCTGATGCTTTACCTGGTGCGGTGCCGCGACGGCATCCGAGAGCGCGCTGCCGAGGATGCGCGAGACGATGCCGCGCAGGCGCAGGAGTTCTGCCCGCAGCGCGTCCACGGCAAGGGCAGGGGTGGAGGCCACGGTAGCGTCCAGGTGCTGCGGCCGGGCGAGATCCTCCTCCGCACTGCGGAACATGCGCTCCAGCAAGTCCCCCAGGCGACCGGCCAGCGGCAGCATGATGAGCACGCCCAGCAGCTTGTAGGTGGTGTGGAACAGCGCGATCACCGCCGCCGGGCTGCCTTCGAAGCGCAGCCACTCGCCCATCAGCGCGACCAGCCAGAGCAGGCCGGGAAGCAGGGCAAGCGCGATGGCGCCGGCGATGACATTGAATGCGATGTGGCCGAGGGCGAGGCGACGCGCGCTCGGGGTGGCACGGATCACGGCCACCGCCGCAGTGGAGGTGGTGCCGAGTCCGGCGCCGATGACCGCGGCAGCAGCAGACTCGATGCCGATCAGGCCGCCGGTTGCGGCAGTGAGCACGATGGCGACCGCCGCGCTCGAGGACTGCGTGAGCACGGCCGCGACGAAGCCGACCAGCAGGAACGCGACCCGGTTTCCTCCCGCGTCGGTGTCGAGGCTGCTCGAATAGGCTTCCGCGAGCCCGGCAAACGCATCCTTCAATATGGTCAGGCCGAGGAAGAACAGGCCGAATCCGGCCAGCGCCTCGCCGAGCCCGCGGTAGCGCTTGCCGGGCGCGGCAAGGCGCAACGCCACGCCTATCGCGAGTATCGGCAGCGCGGCAGCGTCGACCCTGAATCCGGAGCCGACCAGGCTCACCAGCCAGCTGGTGATGGTGGTGCCGACGTTCGCGCCGAACACGACGCGAAGCGCCTGGCGCAGCGTCAGCACGCCGGCGTTGACGAACCCGATGGTGGCGACGGTGACGGCGCTCGAGGACTGCACGATGCCAGTGACGAGCGCGCCGGCGAGCAGGCCGCGGATCGGCGTCGATGTCCATTGCGCAAGCAGCTTCCGTAGCCCGGTGCCCGCGAACACCTTCAGGCCCTCGGTCATCATCAGCATGGCGAGCAGAAACAGCGCCAGTCCGCCTGCCGCATCGAATGCGATCTGCAGGTTCATCGCGCCATTGCCATCTCGCCCATGCGTCGCCTGGTGTACATTTCACGCACTGTCGATCACGCCATGACGAACAAGACGCTCGACCGGTTGCCATGCGCACGTGATCGCGAAGACGAGATCAGGCAACGCCTCGCGGGGAAGGATCTGGCGGTGTTCCTCGACTACGACGGCACGCTTACGCCCATCGTCGATGACCACGCGAAGGCGTTGCTCGACGCCGAAACCCGCGCCCTGGTGTCGGCGCTCTCCGCGCATTGCGCCGTGACCATCGTCAGCGGGCGCGACCTCGGCAGGCTGCGCGAGCTGGTGGCGCTCGATTCGGTCTGGTACGCAGGCAGCCACGGCTTCGAGATCGCCGCTCCCGGAGGATCCGGGCAGTGCATGGAAACCGGGACGGCGTTCCTGCCGCAACTGGACTCGGCCGACGGTGCGCTGCGTGCGCAGCTCTCCGGCATCGCCGGACACGCCGTCGAGCGCAAGCGCTTCTCGATCGCGGTGCATTTCCGGCAGGTCGGCGACGGCGATCGCGCCCGGCTCGGCAGCATCGTCGAGCGCGTGATTGCTGATCACCGCGGCCTGCGCCTGGCACACGGCAAGATGGTATTCGAGCTCAGGCCGGACATCGACTGGGACAAGGGCAATGCGGTACTGTGGCTGCTGCAGCGTTTCGGCGCAAGTTCGCGGTCCACCGTGCCGGTCTACATTGGCGACGACCTGACCGACGAGGACGCGTTCGAAGCCCTGGCAGGTCGGGGTCTGTGCATCGCGGTTCGCCACGACGAGACCCGCCAGACCGCGGCGGACTACGTCTTGGCAGACGTTGCAGAGGTGAAGCGCTTCCTCGCCTGGCTGTCCGCGCTCGCGAAAGATGCGGCCGAAAGCGCATGAGCGGCATGGCGTCGACCATGCGATCTGCAGATTCGGCATAGCGTCGAGTCCTGCTAAGGTACCCGCATAGCGCCGTCGATCCGGAGGTTCCATGTCTGCCGTGCCTGTCGTTGCCGCATCGCCGCTCCCGCCCGGCCCGATCGGTGGTCCCGCCGCGTGGAAGGGGCCCGAGATCGATCGCACGCGCGAATGGCTGGTGGCGTTCACGCCGGCCGACCTGGCGGAACTGGACGCCGCGGTGCGCGAGCATGTCGCCGCCGGCCGCGACATGGGAGACATCTCGCCGGCGACTTTCCGCCTGCCGACGCTGGCCCGCAAGCTCGACGGCGTGCTCGAGCGCGTGCTGCATGGCTGCGGGTTCGTCCTGTTGCGCGGCTTCGACGTCGCGCGCTACGGCATCGCCGGGAGCGCGGTCGCCTACCTCGGCATCGGCTCGCACCTGGGCAGTTTCCGCTCGCAGAACGCGAAGGGGCACCTGCTCGGCCATGTCTGCGACCTCGGCATGGACATCCGCAAGCCGACGACGCGTTACTACCAGACCAATCGCGAGCTCGAGTACCACACCGATTCCTGCGACATCGTCGGCCTGCTGTGCCTGAAGACGGCGAAATCCGGCGGCGAGAGCCGGCTGGTCAGTTCGGTCACGCTGCACGACGAAATGCTGCGCCGCCGGCCGGACCTGTGGCGGCTGCTGTTCAATCCGTTTCCCGTCGACCGGCGCGGCGAGGTTCCGCCGGGCATGCTGCCGTGGTTCGAACTACCGGTGTTCAACTGGCATGCGGGCGAACTGTCGACGATCTATGCGGGGCAGTACATCCGTTCCGCGCAGGAGAACTTTCCCGCCGCGCGCCGCCTGAGCGCGGCGGAGCACGCAGCGCTCGACATGCTGGACGCGCTCAGCAACGACCCGGGGCTGAACCTCACCATGGAATTCCGTCCCGGCGACATGCAGTTCGTGCACAACCACCAGATCCTGCACAGCCGCACGGATTTCGAGGACTGGCCCGAGCCGGCGAAGCGCCGGCACCTGCTGCGGCTGTGGCTGGCGCCGCGCGGCGCGCGCGAACTGCCGCCAGGCTACGCGCAACGCTACGGCTCGATAGAACCCGGGAATCGCGGCGGCATCATCACCGCCAGCACGAAGCTGAGCTTCGTGCTGGAGCCGCAATAGCGGGCCGCGGCAAGCGTCCGGAAGGTCGGCATGAACGAGCAGTTGTCCAGGCGGACCGCGCTTGTCATGTTCGCCCTGGTGATCTTCGCCTGGGGCTTCAACTGGACGGTGACCAAGGTCCTGGTGCGGGACGTCACGCCGCTGTGGATGACGGCGATCCGCTCCGCGATCGCGCTGGTGCTGCTGCTGGTGCTGATGCTGGCCACGCGCAGCCTGCGCCTGCCCAGGCGTGGCGACCTGCCGGTGGTGTTCAACATCGCGCTGCTGCACATGAGTGCTTTCGCCATCCTGATGGCGCTCGGCCTGATGCATGTTCCGGCCGGGCGTTCGATCGTGCTCGGGTTCACCACGCCGCTGTGGGTGATCCCGGGCGCGATGCTGTTCCTTGGCGAGCGCATGACGCCGATGCGTGCAGTCGGCGTGACGATGGGCATGGGCGGGCTCGCGCTGCTGTTCAACCCGCTCGCTTTCGACTGGGGCGATTCGCGCGCGCTGCTTGGCAACGGCCTGCTGCTGCTGGCAGCGTTCTGCTGGGCGATCAGCATACTGCACCTGCGCGCGCACAAATGGCAGTCGACTCCCTACGAGCTGGTGTTCTGGGAAGTTCTGCTGGCCACTGGCGTGCTGGCCGTGGCGGCGCTGCTGGTCGAAGGCCTGCCGCGCATCGACTGGGACCTGCGCATCGGCCTGCTGTTCCTCTACGGCGGCGTGTTCGGCGTCGCGCTGGCGTACTGGGCAATGGCGATGGTCAGCCGCAGCCTGCCCGCGGTGACCACTTCGCTCGGCGTGCTGGCGACGCCGGTGGTTGGCGTACTCAGTGCCATCGTCGCACTGGGCGAGCCGTTCAGCCTCGCGCTGTTCGCGGCGCTGGCGCTGATCATCGGCGGCATCGCGATCGGTACGCTGGGCGGCGCACCGCGCCCGCGCTGATCGAGCGCCTCAGAGGGGCCAGACCATCAGCAGCATCGGCAGGCTCACCGCGACGACGAGGATTTCCAGCGGCACGCCGAGTCGCCAGTAGTCGCCGAAGCGGAACCCGCCGGGGCCCAGTATCAGCGTGTTGTTCTGGTGCCCGATCGGCGTCAGGAATGCGCACGAGGCACCCACCGCCACCGCCATCAGGAACGGGTCCGGGCTGACCCCGAGCTGCTGCGCGGTGCCGATGCCGATCGGGCACATCACCGCCGCCGTCGCCGCATTGTTCATCAGGTCGGAAAGCGTCATCGTCACCACCAGGATCGCCGCCAGCGCGATTGCCGCGTGTCCCTGCGCAACGTGTTCGAGCAGCACGCGCGCGATGAGATCGGCGGTGCCGGTGGACGCCATCGCCCCGGCAACCGGGATCAGCGCGGCGAGGAGCACGATCACCGGCCAGTCGATCGCCTCGTACACCGCACGCGGCGGCACCGTGCGCAGCGCCATCGACGCAAGCACGCCTGCGGCGAACGAGATCGCGGCGGGCACCAGGCCGAAGGCGGCGCCGCCGACGGCGAGCAGCATGATCAATGACGAGGTGATCGCCATGCGCCGGTCCGGGATGCGCAGGGCGCGCTCGGCGAGCGGCAGGCACTCGGTGTCGGCGGCGAACTGCGCGATCGCCTCCGGCGGACCCTGCATCAGCAGCACGTCGCCCGCAGCGAAGCGCATGGATCGCAGCCGCGCCGTCGAGCGCTGTCCCTGGCGCGACAGCGCCAGCAGGTTCACGCCGTAGCGGCTGCGCAGCAGGATCTCGGTTGCCGAGCGGCCCACCAGCGACGAGCGCGGCAGCACGGCGAGTTCCGCCAGCGCAATGTCGTCGTGCCGCACGGCCTTCTCCTGCGGCTCCGATTCTTCGTCGTCTCCGGCAGGCGCCGGCTCGGCCTCCTGCCGCGGCGCTTCCTTGTCGTCAGCGTCCTGTTTCGCCGCGTCGAGCTGCAGGCCCAGACTGGACAGCGCGTTCGACAGGGCTTCCGCTTCGGCTTCGATCGCGAGGATGTCGCCGGCATGCACCACGCGCCCGGGGCTGGGCGCGGTGACGCGCACCTCGTTGCGCACCAGGCCGACCACCTGGGCACCGGCTTCGTCCAGCGCCTCCTCGATCGCGCGCAAGGTCATGCCTGCAGCCTTGCTGTCCGCGGCGACCCGGGCTTCGGTGAGGTAGGCGCCGGTGTCGAAGCCCTCGATTCCGGCATGCTTGCGCACCGGCACCAGGTGCCAGCCGGCAAGGGCGACGAACAGCACGCCAAGCGCGGCGACAGCGAAGCCGACCGGCGTGAAGTCGAACATGCCGAATGTGGCGGCGCCGGTTTCCGCGCGAAAGCCGGACACGATCAGGTTCGGCGGCGTGCCGATCAACGTCGTCATGCCGCCGAGGATCGAACCGAAAGCAAGCGGCATCAGCACCTGGCCGGGAGCAAGTCCGAGGCGCCCGGCGGCCTGGATCGCCACCGGCATCAGCAGTGCGAGCGCACCGACGTTGTTCATGAAACCCGACAGCAGCGCGGCAAGCGCGGTGAGCGCAGCGATGCTGAGCGTCGGTCCTGCGGAGGAGGGGAGAACGAAGCGCGCCAGCGCATCGACTGCGCCCGAGCGCTGCAGGCCGTGGCTCAGCACCAGCACGCAGGCCACCGTGATTACCGCCGGATGGCCGAACCCGGCGAATGCTTCCGTGGTGGAAACCAGGCCGGCGAGTACGCAGGCAAGCAGCGCCGCGACCGCCACCATGTCGTGACGCCAGCGGTCCCAGAGGAACATCGCGACAGTCGCGAGCAGGATGCCGACGATCAGGAGTTGATCGCCGCTCACGCCTGTACCCGTGCAGGATCTCCCGCGATGGTTCGATTGCCCGCGTGCGCCGTCACGTCGCGCATGATACCGGCCCGCCCGGGCGGCGGCGGGGCGCGCCGGGCGGTGTCCGAAGTCGTTTGCCGGTGGCTGGCGCGTGTGCTACGGTCCCGACCGGAGGAACGTAGACCCGCACGGCAGCGCCGATGGACCGAGGTCGGCGACGCCAACAGGTCGCGCGCAGGGTGGGGACCCTGCGCGATCACATCACGTCAAGGAGGAGCCATCATGAAACACGCCAAGACACGTCTGCTCGCGTCCGCGGTTGCCTGCGCGCTTGCCGCGCATGCGCTGCCCGCGTCGGCCCAGAAGGTCGAGTGGAAGTTCTCTACCTGGGGCAAGGAGCGCGCCTTCACCAAGGGCATCGAACTGCTGGCACAGACGGTGGCGAAGAAGTCCAACGGCCAGTTCACCATCCGCATCGGCTACGGCGAGGCCTTCTCCAAGGCGCGCGAGAACCTGGACAGCATCAAGCTGAAGGCGATCGACGGCGCGCATTTCTGCAATTTCTATTCGCCGGGCAAGAACCCGGCCTTCATGGTGTTCTCGCTGCCTTTCCTGCCGCTGGGCGACTGGAACGTGTCGCTGCGCGTGCGCACCGAGGTGTTCAAGCATCCCGCGCTGGTTGCCGACATGAACAACTGGGACGCGATGACCTACGCGACGACGCTGCTGCCGCAGTACGAGTTCCTCGGCAAGGGAGCGCCGCCGGTCAACCTGGACGCCTGGAAAGGCAAGCGCGTGCGCGCGGGCGGCGGGTTGGGCGATGCCATGGAAAAACTGGGCGCGATCAAGACCACCACCACCGCGACCGAGGTGTACACGTCGATGCAGCGCGGCTCGATGGACGCGGCCTCGTTTCCGTACACCTACAGCCACGTCGCCTACAAGATCCACGAGGTGGCGGACTGGTTCACGACGAACATGTCGCCTGGGACCGCCGAATGCCCGGTGGTGTTCAGCAAGGCGTCGTGGGCGAAGCTGCCGGACGCGTACAAGAAGCTGATTACCGAGGCCAAGGCGGACATCGACAAGGCGCAGATCCAGGCCTACATCGACATCGACAAGAAGAACCTGCCGATGCTGCACAAGGTGCTGAAGCCGGTGACCTACTCGGAAGGCCAGCTCAACGACTTCCGCAAGATCGCGGGCAAGCCGGTCTGGGACAAGTGGGTGAGCGACAACAAGGGCAAGTTCGACGCCCAGGGCGTACTCGACCTGGTGTTCAAGACCGCCGGCCAGTAAGCGGCAACTGCGGCCTTCCGGCTTTCCGCCGGAGGGCCTGCCCTGGCCGACGCCACCATGCAGCAAACGATGCCCAGCAGCGCGCCTGACCAGGCGCCTGCGCTCGCCGCGTTCGACCGCCGCCTTGGTCACGTCGAAGAGGCGTTCAACCTCGTAGCCTCGTTCTTCATCTTCGGCCTGATGATCCTCGGCATCGTGCAGGTTCTGGGGCGCCAGTTGTTCAATCTTCCGCTGTCCGGGTACATCGATTTCGTCGAGCTGTCGATGGCGGCGTTTGCCTTCATGGGCGTCGCCTATTGCCAGCGCCTCGGCGGCCACGTGCGCATGGAGATGGGGCTGAAGGCCTTGCGCGGACGCGCGCATTGGGCGCTCGAGATCTTCGGCACGCTGGTCGGCCTGGGCATCGTCGCGGTGCTGGTCTGGTACGGCTACACGCACTTCCTGCGCGCCTGGGAGCTTGGCGACAGCACCATCGACGCGGAACTGCCGGTGTGGCCGTCCAAGCTCGTGGTGCCGGTCGCCTTCGCCCTGCTCTGGCTGCGCCTGCTGGTGCAACTGGTGGGCTACGCGCGGCTGGCCGCCGATCCGTCGCGCGCGCCGGTCGGCGTGCCGGTGATCATGACGGTGGAGCAACTGGCCAGGCTGGAGATCGAGGAAAGCATCGACAAGGTCGAACGGGCGAAGGGGAAATAGCCTGGACTCCTTCACCATCGGCATCGTCGGCACCGTCGCACTGATCGTCATGGTGGTGCTTGGCGTGCGCGTGTACCTTGCCGCAGCCGCGGTCGGCATGGTCGGCCTGGTGTGGATGCTGGGCTGGGATGCCGGCGCAGGCATGGCCGGGACGATCCCGCACTCGAAATCGGTCACCTACACGCTCAGCGTGCTGCCGATGTTCATCCTCATCGGCTTCCTCGCTTTCCACGCCGGCCTGACCGAGAAGCTGTTCGATGCCGCGCGCAAGTGGCTCGGCTGGGTGCCGGGCGGCCTTGCCGTGGCGACGGTGATGGCAGCCACGGGTTTCGCCGCGGTCTCCGGCGCCAGCACCGCCACCGCTGCGGTGTTCAGCCGCGTCGCGATTCCCGACATGCTGAAGTACGGCTACGACAAGCGGCTGGCCGCGGGTGTCGTCGCCGCCGGCGGTACGCTGGCCACGCTTATTCCGCCGAGCGCAATCCTCGTCATCTACGCCATCATCGTCGAGGAATCCGTCGGCGCGCTGCTGATCGCCGGCTTCCTGCCCGGGATCGTGTCGGCGCTCATTTATGTCACGCTGATCGTCGCCATGGCCAAGCGCAATCCGGCACTGGTCGGCAGGGCACTGGAGGGTGTCACCTGGAGCGACCGCTGGAAGTCGGTTCCCGGCACGCTGCCGATCTTCGCCGTGGTGCTGATCATCTTCTCGGCGATGTACCTCGGCTGGGCGACGCCTACCGAGGCCGGTGCACTTGGCGCGTTCGTGGTGTTCGTGCTTGCGCTGATGCGCGGCATGCGCTGGCGGGGCCTGAAGGATGCGCTGCTGGAATCTGCCAAGCTGACGGTGATGATCTTCTCGATCATCTGGGGCGTGCTGATGTTCGTGCGCTTCCTCGGTTTCGCCGGCCTGCCGGAAGCGTTCGCCAAGTGGGTGGTCGCGCTCGACCTGCCGCCGGTCGCGATCCTGATCTGCATCCTGCTTTTCTACACCATCCTCGGCATGTTCATGGACGCGATCGGCATGCTGCTGTTGACCCTGCCGGTGGTGTACCCGGCGGTGATCGCGCTCGGCTTCGATTCGATCTGGTTCGGCATCATCGTCGTGAAAATGGCGGAGATCTGCCTGATCACGCCGCCGATTGGCCTCAATTGCTTCGTGGTCAATGGCGTCAGGCCGGACATACCGCTATCCACGGTGTTCCGTGGCATCTTCCCGTTCTTCATCGCCGACGTGATCACGGTCGCGGTGTTCATCGCGTTCCCCGAGATAATCCTCTGGCTGCCAAGGACGATGAACATGGCAGGCTGAGCCGCGGTCGGTCGGCGCTATACTGAATTCGGCCGGTGAACAGGCCATTCGGAGGAGCGTTATCGGCAGCCTGCAATCAGTCGGCGTCCGCCTTCTTGCGATCATCCTGGTAGTGGCGCTGCCCCTGGCGGGTGCCATCGCCTATGTGTGGTGGAAGTCCCTCCAGGAGGGGCGCGCGCTCGCGGTGGAGCTGCTGCGGGCAAATGTCACGCAGGTCTCGCACGACCTGCAGTCCCTTGGCGGGCAGGCGGAGTGGGTGCTGTCGCAGATGGCCCGACGGCCGGCAGTGGCGGAGCTGAAGCCCGGCGCGTGCGCGCTCGAGGCGGCGGCGCTGCGCGACATGAACCCGGTGTTCCTGCTGGTAACGCTATGGACGCGGGACGGCACGCTGGTCTGCAGTTCGATCCCGGTGGATGCCTCCAGGCCGCCCCCGCAGCCACATCGGCAGGCATTCGATGCTGGCATCGCGACGGATGGCTTGTACCTGTCGAATCTCTTCTTCGGGCCGATTACGGGGCTTCCGCTCGTCACCTATACCTACCCGGTCAGGGACCGGGCCGGGAAGCTGGTCGGCCTGCTGTCGCTGCCGATCCGCATGGACCACTTCGAAGAACTGCTGCTGTCGCTGCAGCATCACAAGGGGTCGACGGCAAGCATCCTGGACGCTGCGGGAACCTACGTCGCGCGCGTGCCCGATGCGGCCAAGTGGCGCGGCAAGCCGGGCGCAGGCACGCCGATGGTGGCCGCCGCTTCCCGCGACACGCGCGGCGTGGCAGTCATCGGCGCGGCAGCGCGATCTGGAACGCACCTATGCGTTTCAGGCAGTGCCCGGTACCGGCTGGCGGGTCGCGTTCGGCATCGACAACGACACGCTGTACGCCGGGTTCCGCGCGCAACTGATGCAGGGCATCGTCATATTCCTTCTCGTCATCGCGTTCAGCCTCGCGTTCGCATACCGGATTGCGCGCGGCATACGCGAGCCCCTGCGTGAGCTGTCCGCAGTCACCGACTCGGTCGCCGCCGGCGAGCGCAAACTGCGCGCGCGGACGACCGGCACGGATGAGATCGCCCGCGTTGCCGAACGCCTGAACCGGATGCTGGACGTGCTGACGCGGACAGAATCGCGCTTCCGCAGCCTGGTTGACCTGTCATCCGACTTCTATTGGGAGACCGACAGCGAGCATCGCCTGACCGTGCGCAGCGAAGGCGGTGCAATTGCCTCGCTCGCCGCCTTCGGTGGCGCTGCCGTGCTCGGATATCGTCGCTGGGAACTGCCCTACCTGACGCCGGGGGCAGAAGGATGGCAAGCGCATCAGGCAGACCTGGAGGCTCGCAGGCCTTTCCGCGGCTTCGAGTTCTCGCGGCCTGCGCCGGGAGGTCAGGTCTATCATTTTTCCATCAGCGGGCAGCCGCAGTTCGACGCACAGGGGGCGTTCATCGGCTACCAGGGCGTCGGCAGCGACCTGACCGAGCGCAAGCGCGAGGAGCAGCTACGCGCGGTCGAGCACGCGGTGACACGCCTTCTGGCCAATGCCGCCGACGAGAGGGGCGGCATCACGGCTGCCATCCGCGCTGTATGCGAAACCATGTCCTGGACGTTTGGCCGGTACTGGGCGCTCGACGCCGCAAGCGGCATGTTCAACCCGAAGTACTCCTGGGCGGCGGAGAATTCTTCCGTATGGGAATACCTGCGGCGCACGGAACGCATCCGCCTTCAGCCTGGAACCGGCATCGCCGGGCATGTCCTGCAGACCGGCGAGCCGCTGTGGATAGAGGATCTCAGCAACGACGCGCGCGTGGTGGAGAAGTCGCTGGCCCGGGATTTCGGCCTGGGCGGCAGCTGCGCGTTTCCGGTGACCGCGGAGGGTGTCGTCATCGGCGTACTGGTATTCGTGGGACGCGTAGTCAGGGAACCCGACAAGCGGGTGCTCGAAGCGATGAATTCGCTGGGCAGCCAGATCGGGCAGTTTCTCAGCCGCAAGCAGGCTGAATCGGTCCTGCGGGAGAGCGAGACACGCTATCGCAGCCTCGCGGGCCTGGCGGCCGACTGGTACTGGCAACTGGATACCTCGCTGCGTTTCACGCACGTGACGCGGGAGATCGGGGGCGCTGACGACTTGCTTGCCGACGAAGGTCTGATCGGGAAGCATCCATGGGAACTGGGCTACGAGGGCGTGGATGAAGCGCGCTGGGCGGAGTTTGTCGCGATGGCGCAGTCGCGCCAGCCATTCCGGGATTTCGAGTTCGCCTGGCGACAGGGCGACGGCACGCTGCGCAGCATCCTGGTCAGCGGACACCCGGTGTTCGACGCAGGGCGCGGGTTCAGCGGCTACCGGGGCATCAGCCGGGATGTCACGGCCAGGCGCACCGAGGAGCGCATGCATGCGCTCGGGCAGGACGTCGCGCGTTTCCTCGCCCAGACCGATGCGCCAGAGCAGGCGCCCGAGCAGGTGCTGCGCGCGGTGTGCGAAGCGCTGCAGGTGGATTGCGGCCGCTACTTCGAGCTCGACGAGGCCGCGGGCGAAATGCGGTATGCGGCGGCGTGGAGCGTGGAAGCGGACCAGGTGAAGCGCTTCCTTGAGCGATCGCATCGCCTGGCGTTCCGTCCCGGCGAAGGACTGGTGGGTGTGGTGTGGAGCGCAGGGGAGGCTCTGTGGGTCGCGGACATGCGGCAGGATTCGCGCTTCCTCAACGTGGGCGCGGCGCGGGCCCTGGGCATGCATACGGTGTTTCTCGCGCCGGTGCTTTCGGATGGCCGTACGGTTGGCGTCGTCGCTTTCTTCAACCGCGGCGTGCGACCGCATGACGAACGGGCACTGCAGGCGGTCCAGGCGGTCGCCAGCCAGCTTGGGCAGTACCTCGGCCGCGCCCGGGCGTTGCTGCTCCGCCGCCGGCAGGCGGAGGCGCTGCGGGACAGCCATGCGCGGCTCGAGATGCACTCCAGGCGGCAGGAGCAGGTCGCCCGGTTCGGGCAGTTCGCGCTGAAGCATCGGTCGCGCGACGCATTGTTCGACGAGGCGCTGGACATCCTCGCAGACCAGGCTGAAGTCGCGGTGCTGTTCGAACTGGTGCCGGGCGAGCGGTTGATGTTGCGCGCTGCAAGAGGCGATGGTGCGACCGCCGCGGTGGGGGGCTCGGCGCCGCTGCAGAAAGGCAGTGCCGCCCAGCGCGTGCTCGAAGGCGGTCAGTCGGTCCTGCTGGACCAGGCCTACCTGGCCGCGGCGCCGCCGGACTGGCCGTGGTCTGGCTGGATGCGCCGGATGCGAAGCGGCGTCTTCGTTGCGGTTGCGCACGAAGGACATGCCAGCGGCATGCTGGGCGTGTTCTCGCGACACCTGGACGTGTTTGCGCCAGAGGCGGTGCGGTTTGCCGAATCGATCGGCTATGTGCTGTCGACCGCATTGCAGCGCGAGGATGCGGAACGTCGACTGGCTTTCATGGCGCAGTTCGACTCGCTCACCGGTCTGCCCAACCGCAGCCTGCTGCAGGACCGGCTGGAGCAGGCGATCGCCCAGTCCAGGCGCAGGCAGCGGCTCGCGGGCGTGCTGTTCGTCGACCTGGATCGCTTCAAGATCGTCAACGATACGCTTGGCCACGTGGTCGGCGACCAGCTGCTGCGCGAGGTGGCCCGGCGCCTGCAACAGTGCGTACGCGCCGACGATACCGTGGGGCGGATCAGCGGAGACGAGTTCGCGGTCGTGCTTGCCGACCTCAGCCGGCCGGAGGACGCGGGACCGGTGGCACAGAAAGTCATCGACACGCTGGTGCGTCCCTTCATGTTCGATGGCAGCGAGGCGTTCGTAAGCGCGAGCATCGGCATCTCCATCTATCCGACCGACGCCGTGGAAGGCGATACGCTGCTGCGCAATGCCGACATGGCGATGTACCAGGCAAAGGAATCCGGGCGCAGCGCCTACCGCTACTTCACCGCCGAGATGAACGAGCGCTCGGCGGCAAAACTGCAGTTGAATACCGACTTGCGGCGTGCGGTCGAACGGCAGGAGTTCGCGCTGCATTACCAGCCGAAGGTCGATCTCGGCACCGGCGCACTGATCGGCATGGAGGCCCTGTTGCGCTGGAACCATCCGCAGCGCGGCCTCATCCCGCCGGGCGAGTTCATCAGCGCGCTCGAGGACTCGGGGCTGATCCTGCCGGTGGGCGAGTGGGTGCTGGCCGAGGCGTGCGGGCAGATCCGGCGCTGGCAGGCGGCGGGACTGGAGCCGGTGCCGGTGGCGGTGAACCTTTCGGTGAAGCAGTTCCGCCGTGCCGACCTGGACCGCCTCATCCAGCAGACGCTGGATGCCGCAGGCGTGCCCGCGGCCCTGATCGAGCTGGAAATCACCGAGAGCAGCATCGCCGACGATCCCGCCGACGCCGTGCGTCAGATGAAGAACCTGCGCGCCGCCGGCCTGCGCATGTCGGTGGACGATTTCGGCACGGGTTATTCCAGCCTCGCGTATCTCACCACGCTGCCGATCTCGGCGCTGAAGATCGACCGCAGCTTCGTGCGCGATGTCCATGTGCGCGCCGAATCGGCATCCATCGTGCAGTCGGTGATCGACATGGCGCACAACCTGCGGTTCGTCGTCGTCGCAGAGGGCGTAGAGACGGCAGAGCACGTCGCGTTCCTGCGCAGCCATGGCTGCGACCAGGCGCAGGGCTACTACTTCGGCCGTCCGGTGCAGGCCGCGGAAATCGCGTCTCGCCTGGCCGCGGCCGGCGCTTGTCAAAGCCCTGGCGGACGGGAATAGTAGCGGCCCTTGAAGTCCCGGATCGGAGCAATGTCCCGCTATTCACATCCCCTGTCGCAGCCGCAATCATGTCGCAAGTCGTGAGCGCCGACGATGACGAGGCGTTCATGCGCCGCGCGCTCGCGCTCGCGCGTCGCGCTGCCGCGGATGGCGAGGTTCCCGTCGGTGCGGTGCTGGTACGCGACGGGCTCGTCGCCGGGGAGGGCTGGAATCACCCGGTCGGCGGCAAGGATGCCAGTTCGCACGCCGAGATCGAGGCGATACGCGCGGCAAACCGCGCGGCGCAGAACTACCGCATTCCGGGCTCGACGCTGTACGTGACGCTGGAGCCCTGCGTCATGTGCATCGGCGCGATGTTCCATGCCCGGGTGGCGCGCGTCGTGTACGGCGCGCCGGATCCCAAAACCGGGGCGGCGGGCAGCGTCATCGACCTGTTCGGCGAATCGCGCCTTAACCACCACGCCACGGTCGAGGGCGGCCTGCTCGCCGAGGAATGCGGTGCCCTGCTGCGGGAATTCTTTGCCGCGCGGCGATGAAGATCCGTATCGATACCGAAGGCCAGCGCCTGACGCTGGAAGACGATGCGGGTGGCGTGCTGAAGGCCTATGCGGTTTCGACGGCGGCGAACGGCGTCGGCGAACTGAACGGCAGCTTCTGCACGCCGCGCGGCCGCCACATCGTGCGAGCGAAGATAGGAGCAGGGCAGCCGCCCGGCGCGGTGTTCGTCAGGCGCAGGCCCACCGGCGAGGTCTGGTCACCGGGACTTCACGCACAGCATCCGGGGCGGGACTGGATGCTGACGCGCATCCTCTGGCTGTCGGGCTGCGAGCGCGGCAGGAACCGGCTCGGCAACGTCGACACCATGCGCCGCTACATCTACATACACGGCGCGCCGGACAGCGCCGAGATGGGACGGCCGGGTTCGCATGGTTGCATCCGCATGCGAAACACCGACGTCATCGACCTGTTCGACCGGGTGCCGCCCTACACGCCGGTCGAGATCAGCTGAACAGCGCGGCGATCTTGTCGCGGTCGGGTTGCATGACGACGCCGCGCTCGCAGATGATCGCGGAGATCAGTTCCGCCGGCGTGACGTCGAATGCCGGATTGCGCACGCGAACGCCCTCGGGCGCCCAGCGCTCGCCGCGGTAGCCGGTGACTTCATCGGCGGGCCGCTCCTCGATGGCGATGCCGGAACCGTCCTGGATCGCGCGATCGAACGTGGACAGCGGCGCCGCGACGTAGAACGGCAGGCCGTGCCGGCGCGCCAGCACCGCGAGCGTGTAGGTGCCGATCTTGTTCGCCGCATCGCCGTTGGCGGCGATGCGATCGGCGCCGACGATGACGAGGTCGGCCTCGCCGCGGCTGATCAGGTGCCCGGCCATGTTGTCGGTAATCAGCGTGGCGGGAATGTTCTCCTGCACCATCTCCCACGCGGTGAGGCGTGCCCCCTGCAGGTAGGGACGGGTCTCGTTCACCAGCACGGAGACGCGCTTGCCTGATTCGTGCGCAGCGCGGATCACGCCCAGCGCTGTGCCGTATCCGGCGGTGGCGAGCGCACCGGCATTGCAATGGGTCATCACGCGTGCGCCCTCGGGGACCAGGCCCGCGCCCAGGGCGCCCATGGCATGGTTCGCAGCCAGGTCTTCGCGGAAAATCGCCAGCGCCTCGGCTTCCAGGTCCTGGGCTCGCCGCATGCGCTCCAGCGCCCAGAAGAGGTTCACCGCCGTGGGGCGGCTGGCGGCAAGCGCCGCGTATGCAGGTTCCGCGCCGCGGCCCAGCACGACGCCGAACGCGGCGGCGCAGCCGATCGCCGGCGCGCCTCGCACCACCATGTCGCGGATCGCAGCCGCCACTTCGATCGCGCTCGTGCACACCACGTATTCGGTACGTGCGGGAAGCAGGCGCTGGTCCAGCAGCTCCAGCCTGCCGTCCTGCCAGCGGATCGGCTCCACGGCCATCAGACCACCCGCTCGTTGCCGCCGTCCACCGGTACCTGCGCCGCGGTGGTTTTCGCGAACAGCGGGCCGCACATCTCGGCGGCGAGCTCGGCGACGTCCTTCGAAGAGACCTCGGTCTTCAGCAGGTTGTTCCGGCGGTATTGCTCCACGCTCAGGTTGTAGGCCTTCGCGCGCGACGCCAGCACTTCGTCGGTCCATAGCGCCGTGTCGTAGACCGCGTTCGGATGGATCGAATTGACGCGCACGCCATCCTTGCCCCACTCGAGCGCGGCCACGCGCGCGAGCTGGTTCAGTGCCGCCTTGGACGCCGAGTAGGCCGCCGCGCCCGGGCCCGGCGCGGGCACGTTCTTCGAACCGATGACGACGATGCGGCCGCCACGCGGCGCCAGCTTCAGCAGTGCGTGGCAGGACTGCATCACGTACAGGCTGGCCTCGACGTTGACCGACATGGTCTGCCGCCAGGTGTCCGCCGGGATGTCCTGGATCGCCTGCGAGGCCGGGAAGATGCCGGCGTTCAGAACCAGCATGTCGACGCCGCCATAGCGCCGGGTGGCTTCGTCCAGCGCTGCGCTCACCGCTGCCTGGCTGGTGAGGTCGCAGGCGATGCCGAGGAAGTCGGCGCGCTGCCACTGCGTCGCGACCGTCGGATTGCGGTCCACGCCTACGACCGCAGCGCCGCGCCTGAGGAAGGCTTCGGCGCAGGCCTTGCCGATGCCGGAGGCGGCGCCGGTAACCAGCGCCACCTCCCCGGCGAACGCCGGTGGCGTGCCGGCCTTGCGCAGCTTCGCCTGCTCCAGGTCCCAGTACTCGATGTCGAAGATATGCCGCTCATCCAGCGCGATCCATCCGCCCAGCGCTTCGGCGCGCAGGATCACGTCGATGGTGTGCTGGTAGAGGTCCTCGACGATTGCCACGTCCTTCGCGGTGCGGCCGATGGCGAGAAAACCCAGCTCAGGGTCCAGTGCCATGCGCGGCGCCGCATCGAGCATGGTTTTCCTTTCCTTTGCGTTCGGCGCATGGCGCGCGAAGTACTTCGCGTACCAGTCGGCGTACCGGGCGACGTCCCGTCCGAGCATCGGAACCGGCTTGGTGCGGATTACGTGATCAGGCGTCGCGGGTCCGCGCTGGGAGATCTTCGCGACGTCATCGCGCTGCGCGAAGGCGAGGAATTCCGGCTCGTCATTGGCCTTCACCAGCAGGGGCGCGCCGGCGCATGCGGAAACCGCGTGCCGCAGTCGTGCCACCTCGTCGCGCTGGTAACGGGCGGGGCGTACCGGCGCGCCGGCAATGTTCCAGGCCTTGTTTGCGGCCAGGTAGTCCTCGGCCATCGATACCAGCCGGATCATGCGCTCATAGGATTCGCGCGCGTCGGCGCCGAATGAGAACACGCCGTGCGACAGCAGCACCATGCCGATGGTTTGCGGCCCGGCCTTGTCGGCGAACTCGCGCGCGCAGTGCGCGGCGAGGTCGAAGCCCGCCATGATGTACGGGATGACGATCACGGCATCGCCGTAGATCTCGCGGATGCGTTTCTCGCCGTCCGGCGAATTCGACACCGACAAGGCTGCATCGGCATGGGTATGATCGACGTACCGGTGCGGGATGATCGCGTGCAGGATGGTCTCGATCGAAGGTGCCGGCGCGCCGGCACGCATCGAGTGCGTGGCCAGTTCGCTCACCATGCGCGGGTCCGGCAGCGAGGGCAGCGTCGCCAGGCGCCTGACGTAGTCGAGCGCCACCGGCGTGAAGCCCGCGGGCTCGATGGTCTCGAGGTCCCAGCCGCTGCCCTTGACGTACAGCAGCTCCTGCTCCTCGCCGAACAGGTTCTGCTCCGTGAGCTTCACCGAGGTATTGCCGCCGCCGTGAAGCACCAGCGACTTGTCGCGCCCGAGCAGCCGCGAGGTGTACACGCGCGGTCCCAGGGGGCCGGTGTAGCCGGATGCTTCGTCGTCATTCCAGAGGCTTTTCATGCGTGCAATTATACTTTTGCGTCATGATCGACATCGAACTGATGGATTGGGACCAGGCGCGCCAGGAGGCCAGTCGCATCCGCTTCAGCGTGTTCGTCGAGGAGCAGGGCGTGCCGGCGGAGATCGAGATGGACGAACTCGACGCGAGCTGCCTGCACGCACTCGCACGCGCGCCGGACGGCACCGCGATCGCCACCGGCCGCCTGCTGCCGGATGACCACATAGGTCGCATGGCAGTGTCGAAGCAGTGGCGCGGCAAGGGCGTCGGCGCGCGCGTGCTGCAGGCGCTGGTCGAGGCGGCGCGGGCGCGCGGCAGTCGTGCGGTGGTGCTCGCCGCGCAGACCCATGCCATAGACTTCTACGCCAGACACGGCTTCGTGCCGGAAGGCCCGGTCTACGAGGAGGCTGGCATTCCGCACCAGGACATGCGCAGGCCGCTTCAGCCGGCGGCGAATTCGTAGCGCAGCGTTTCGCCTTCGTTTCCCGCGGCATCGAACGCACGCTCGGCGTACGACACGCGCCCGCTGTCTTCCGCGGCGAGCACTGTCGAGCAGCGCGTGCCATAGACCGGGGCGATGATCTTTGCCGGCAGCAGCAGCGCGAACAGCGACTCCAGCGACGGCGCCACGAGGCACGCTGCGAGGCGTGCCTTGCCTTCGCGCACCACCGCTTCGTCTGCATTCAGCAGATGATTACCGAGGCCGTAGATGCCCGGCTCGAGCCGGTGCGGGCTTCCGCCGCGGTTTGATACCCACCACAGCTCGTCACCGTCGCTTGCCAGCAGGTTGAAGCCGCTGTAGCCACTGCCGCGCGCCGACACGTCGCGGACGTACTCGGCAGGCGCGGTGCCGTTGTCGAGGAACCTGGTGACCAGTTGCCCGCGTGATTCCACCGCCCGCGGCTCGTGCGCGCCGCGATAGTTGGTGACGGCGGAGAACTTGCCGCTGCGGGCCACGCCCATCCAGGTGCCCGACGCCTCGAGATCGCGACCTGCCAGCACTGCCGGCCGGTCGCGCCAGAACGCCGCGCGCTCGGCAGGGCGCGCGTGGTACTCGTCACGGTTTGCCGCGACCAGCAGCGGAAATCGCGCGTGCACCTTCCACGCCAGCAGGATCAGGCACATATGAAGCGCTCGACTCGGCGCGTACCGCCCGGCTGCAGGTATTGCGTGAATTCGAGTCGCGTCGCCTCGCGGGCCAGCAACTCCTCGAATGCCGCTTCGTCGCGCACGCCTTCGAACACTTCCATGTACGTGGCGGCGTCGTCGCGGCGGCGCATCCAGCGCCCTGCGAGGCCGGTTTCCTTCTTCACTGCATCGAACAGTTCCGCGACGACGCGCTGCAGCGCGTCGCCGCGGGAAAGGTCGGCCTTGTAGTAGACGTAATAGTTGGTCAAGACGCCGCGGTCGCCGTGGTGTCGTAGGGCAGGGGGAGCAGTTCCAGCGGCGGCCCGCCTGCAGCCGCACGGATCGGCACCCGCTGCTCGACGGCGGCAATCTGCAGCACGGCGAGGGCCTCCTCGCCGGCGGCGTTCACCACCGTGCCGCAGGGCTGTCCAGGTGCGTCGTCGCAGAACAGATCCTGGCCGGCACGCAGGGCGTCGCCGCGCAGCCGGTACATCCGGCGCTTGAGGATGCCGCGGTATTGCGTGCGCGCGACGATCTCCTGACCAGGGTAGCAGCCCTTCCTGAAATCCACTGCGCCGGACTTCTCCAGATTGGCCATCTGAGGCACGAAATGGTCCTGCGTCGCCAGCGTGATCGTCGCTCGCCCGGCACGGATCTCGGCCAGTGCCCATTCGTCCTCGCTGGAGGCGAGTGCGAGCCCGGCAAGCGGTGCGTGCGCCAGTACCAGGAAGCGCTGCGGCTCGAGCGCAATGGCAATGCCCTGCTCGTTCGAGGCGACCGCCAGATGTTCCGTCGGCACAGGAAGTCCGGCGTCCGTCAGCGCCGTGGGCGCGTCCGCTCCCCAGGCGCCATACTGGAACCAGCGGTCGGATTCGTCTGCCAGCCTGGCCTTTGCTCTCAGGATGAACATCGACAGCCGCTTCGCGACCGGCGCAGCGATGTCCCGCGCAAGCTGCAGCAGCAAGCCATCGGCATGCGGCACGACGAGAAAACTCGCCATCAGCCGGCCCTTGGGCGAGCACCAGCCGGCGAAGCGCGCGTGCGCCGCGGGCAGGTGTTCGACGTCGTTGGTCAGTTGCGCATGCAGGAACGCGCGTGCATCCGCGCCGCTGGCGGCGAGCATGCCGTATTGCTTCAGTTCGGTGGCGTGGACGGGCATCGTAGAATGTCATTTTAGTCGCATCCTTTGCGCGCTCTCCTCAAAACAATTCTGCTCCTTGGCGTGCTGGCCCTGCTCGCCGCAGGGGGATATGCCATGTGGTACGTGGGGACGCCGCTCGCCATCAGCAAACTGCCCGTGGAGTTCGAGATCCCGGCGCGAGCGCGCTTTCGCGTCGCTGCACAGCGCATCGAGGAGGCGGGCATACGCGTCGGTCGCATCGAGTTCGAACTGCTGGCGCGCGCGCTGGACAGGGCGCAGGACATCAAGGCAGGCAGCTACGAGATCACCGCAGGCGTCACGCCGCTGCAGCTGCTGGACAAGCTGACGCGCGGTGATGTCACGCAGGCCGAACTCAGGCTGATCGAGGGTTGGACGTTCCGGCAGGTGCGCGCGGCGCTGGACGCCAGTCCCGACCTTGGGCACGACACCGCCGGACTCGCGGCCGCGGAGATCCTGTCACGGCTGGGCGCGTCCGAGCTGCATCCCGAGGGCCTCTTTTTTCCTGACACTTACCTCTTTGCCAGGGGCTCGAGCGACCTCGGCGTATTGCGGCGCGCGCACGCGGCCATGCAGCGCCATCTCGCCCGCGAATGGGAGGCACGTGATCCCGGTGTGCCCTACGCGTCCGCGTACGAGGCGCTGATAATGGCCTCGGTGGTCGAGAAGGAGACCGGCCTGGCGGCGGAAAGAGGCCGTATTGCCGGCGTGCTTGTGAACCGCTTGCGCATCGGCATGCGGCTGCAGGTGGATCCGAGCGTGATCTATGGCCTCGGTGATTCTTTCGACGGCAACCTGAGGAAAGTGCACCTGCTCACCGATGGCCCATACAACACCTATACGCGCGCCGGCCTGCCGCCCACGCCGATCGCCATGCCCGGCCTGGAGTCGTTGCGGGCGGCGTTGCGCCCGGGCAAGACCAGCGCGCTCTATTACGTTTCCCGCGGCGATGGCAGCAGCCAGTTCTCGCGCAGCCTCGAGGAGCACAATCGCGCAGTGAGAAAGTATCAGTTGAATGGCAGGCGCAAGTAAGCCGTCGCGCGGGAGGTTCATCACGCTCGAGGGGGTCGACGGGGCGGGCAAGTCCACGCACGTCCCCGCCATCGAGGCCTTGCTGCGGCATCGTGGTCTGGATGTCCTGGTAACGCGAGAGCCGGGCGGCACGCCGCTGGCCGAGAGCCTGCGCAGCCTGCTGTTGGCCGAGCCCATGGATCCGGTCACCGAAACACTGCTGATGTTTGCGGCGCGGGGCGACCATGTGCGGCGCGTGCTCGAGCCGGCGCTGGCTTCAGGGCGCTGGGTGGTCTGTGATCGTTTCACCGACGCGACGCGCGCTTACCAGGGTGCGGGTAAAGGCGTGCCGGCGGAACTGATCGAGCAGTTCGCGCATTCGGTGCATGCGGGCCTGGCGCCAGACCTGACGCTGGTGTTCGACTGCCCCTGGGCGGTCGCGAGTGCCCGGCTGGGCAGGACCGGGCGGGCGCTGGACCGATTCGAGCGCGAGGACCGGGATTTCTTCGAGCGGGTCCGCGCAGCCTACCTGGCACTTGCCCGCAGGGAACCCCGTCGGGTACGCGTCCTGGACGCCACACGCAGCCTGGAGATTATCAAGAAACAGCTTGAGGAAGAGATTGCAACCATCTGATGTAAAAGAACTAGAGTGGTCAATATCCGCTTGGAGCAGGCTCACAGCCGATGCGGGCAAGCTGCCTCACGCGCTGCTGATCCATGGCCCTCGAGGGGTGGGCAAACTGGCACTGGCGACCCGATTCGCGCGCTTTGTGCTGTGCGAGGCCTCCGCTGGGCGACCTTGCGGGCGCTGCGACGCCTGCCGCTGGTTCGGTGATGGCAATCACCCGGATTTCCGCCTGCTGCAGCCCGAGGCGCTGGCGCCCGAAGAGGAGGGCGATGAGGCGGGCAGCGACGAGCCTGGCCCCAGTCGCAAGCGCAAGCCCAGCCTGGAGATCAAGGTGGACCAGGTCAGGGCGCTGGCGGACTTCCTGTATGTAGGTTCTCACCGGGGCTCGCGACGCGTGGCGCTGATCCACCCGGCCGAAGCCATGAACCTGAACGCGGCGAATGCGCTACTAAAAGGGTTGGAGGAGCCACCACCGGCCGCGATGTTCATCCTGGTCGCACACGATCCGGCGCGGCTACTGCCGACCGTGCGCAGCCGCTGCGTGCGGCTTGCGCTGGGGATGCCGGACGCGGACGCGGCGCTGCGCTGGCTGGAAGCCGAAGGTGTGCAGAACGCCGCCGCCTGGCTTGCGTTCGCCGGCGGCGCGCCCTTGCTGGCGCGCGAGTACGCCAGTGGCGAGCGCGCGGCCGAGCGCCTGCGCATACAGGAGGCGCTGCTGGCGGGAAACGGTCCGAGCCTTGCCATCAACGACCGCGAATCGCTGGAACTGTTGCTCGAAGTGCTGCAGAAGCACGCCTGCGATCTCGCCTTCGGTGTGCTGGCAGGCAGGCCCAAGTACGGCAGCGCTGGCAGGGTCCCCGTGTCCCGTGTGTCGCCAGCCGCATTGCTGGCCTTTGCGGGGGACATGGGCCGGGCCCGGGATATGGCGCGCAAGCCATTGAATCCTCGGCTGTTTGCGGCAGAGCTTCTGACCCGCTACATGGAGTTATCAAGTGTTAAGGCATAGCTTTAGACAAATATTGCAAGGTATTGTTTATACGTCATTAGCTGTTCTTCCAATGAGTGCTTTCGCACAGTCCCTGGGGGAACTGCTGCAGGCTGTCGAGAAGGACGACACGCGAAGGGTCGAAGTCTGGCTGGGCAAGGGCCTGGAGGTGAATTCGACCGATTCGGCCGGGAACACGATCCTGATGCTAGCCACCCGCTTCGGCCACCGGGACATGGTCCGGTTGCTGCTGGCGCGAAAGGCTGACGTTCGTCGCCGCAGCCCGGCCGGCGACACCGCGCTGATGATGGCCAGCCTGAATGGCGACGTACGGATCATGGAGGATCTGGTCCAGGCCGGTGCGGAAATCAATCAAGAAGGCTGGACGCCGCTGCATTACGCTGCCTTCGAGGGCAAAGCCGACGCCGCCAGGTACCTGCTGGCCAAAGGCGCGGACAAGGATGCTGTTGCACCCAACGGCTACACACCCTTGATGATCGCGGCGCGCAACGGCAAGGCAGATGTGGCGAAGCTGCTGCTTTACGAGGATCCGGACGTGAACTTCCGTACCGACAACGGCATCACGGCCTTGCGCATCGCAAATGAGCGCGGCATGGCCGAGTTGGCGGAACTTCTCAGGCGGGCGGGTGCAGTGGAATAAGGCTTTGATCTATCGGTGTATCTGGCCAAATACTTAATTTAACATAATACACATTGCACAATATAACTGACTCAGTTCCAGCGGTCCGTCGGCGGGATCGACAGCCGGGCAACCGGGATGCCTTCGTCGATAAGCTCGTCATGCTCTTCCTGGGTCGCCTGGCCGCGAATGGCCCGGCCCGGGGCTTCGTTGTAGTGGATCTTGCGAGCTTCCTCGGGAAATGCGCTGCCGACATCCTCGGACTTGCTCAACATCTCGTCGACCATGCGCGAATAGAGCATCTGCGCGATGGCCAGCGGATCCCGCCCGACGCTGCCGGTGGGCGCAGGGGTCGTGTCGGCTGGCGCGGCCGGGGCCTGCGCGCCGAGGTTCACGCGTGATGCCGCGGGCACCCGGCGCACCTGGGCAGAGCCGCAACTCGGGCAACTGAGCAGCCCGCGCTTCTTCTGGCCGCTGAAATCCGCCGCAGACTTGAACCAGCCCTCGAAGCGGTGGTTCGCGTCGCACAGCAGGTCATAGATCTTCATGCGGCCATTCTACAGATAAGATTCCGGCGACCATGCTGACAGATCGCATCGAAGGCAAGTGGATCGACCTCTTCGCCGAAGTCTTCGCGCTATGCAAGGTGGCACCGGGCGACCCCTGTGCCGTGCTGTCCGAATCGCAGTCCCGGCCGCTGACCGTGCATCTCGCCGAACTGGCACTGCTGCGCCTGGGCGCGCGTCCGTTCCACGTCGTCGTGCCGACGCCCCGCCAGAGCGCGCCGGTGCCGGTTCGTTCCACTGGCGCGTCGGTGGCGCTGCAGGGTCTCGGGCCCGCGGTGCAGGCGCTTGCAGGCTGCGCTTTCGTCGCCGATTGCACGCTGGAAGGCCTTATGCACGCCGCCGAATTGCCGGCGATCCTGAAAGGCGGTGCGCGCGTGCTCTACATCTCGAACGAGCATCCGGACGTACTGGAACGACTGGCGCCCTCGCCCGCAGACGAGCGGAAGGTGAAGGCGGGCATGCGATCGTTCAGGGCGGCGAAAGCGATGCACGTCACCTCGCCGGCCGGCACCGACCTGAGAATAGGCCTTGCCGGCGCGCGCGTCGGTGGTGTCTGGGGCTACACGGAAAAGCCAGGCACCTTGTCGCATTGGCCGGGCGGACTGTGCCTGGCGTTTCCCGCCGCCGGCAGCGTCAACGGCACGCTGGTGATGGCGCCGGGTGACCTGAACCTGACGTTCAAACGCTACCTGGAGTCGACGCTGCGCCTGAGCATCGCCGACGACTACGTCACCGCGATCGACGGCGATTCGCTCGACGGCGAGTTGATGCGCGAGTACTTCGCTGCGTGGGGCGATCGCGAGGCGTATGCGGTTTCGCACGTCGGCTGGGGCATGAACGCGCGGGCACGCTGGGATGCGCTGGCCATGTACGACCGCCGCGACGTAAACGGTACCGAACAGCGCGCCTTTGCCGGGAATTTCCTCTACTCGACCGGAGCGAACGAGGTCGCCGGCCGGCACACGCTCGGGCATTTCGACCTGCCGCTACGCCATTGCACCATCAGCCTGGATGGCGCCGCGATCGTCCTCGACGGCGAGTTGCAGGGAGAGCTCGCGTGACGCACCTGGTGTTCCTGCACGGCGTGGGCGGCGGGCGCGCAGCATGGGCGCGGCAACTGCCGTTCTTCGAATCCCGCGGCTACCGCTGTACCGCGTGGGAGCAGCCGGGCTACGGCTCGGCGCCGATGGTCGAGCCCTACGACCTCGAGCGTGTCAGCTCGGCACTGGCAGATGAGATCGGCAGCGAGCCTGCGGTGCTGGTCGGCCACAGCATGGGCGGATTCATCGCCCAGGAAACCTGCGCGCGCCACCCTGCCCTGGTGCGCGCGCTCGCGCTGTGCTTCACCAGCGCGTCCTTCGGCGGCAACAGCGGTGAGTTCGCGCGGGAGTTCGTTGCCGCGCGCATCCTGCCGCTTGACCAGGGGGGCAGCATGGACGACATCGCGGCGACCCTGATGCCGATGATGCGCGGCGCGGTGTCGGACCCGGAAGGGCTTGCGCTCGCGCGCCGCACCATGGCGGCAGTGCCGCCGGAAACCTACCGCAAGGCGGTGCGGCTGCTGACCACTTTCGATCGCCGCGCCGGGCTGGAGTCGATCGCGGTACCCACGCTGCTGCTTGCCGGCAGCGACGACAGGACCGCGCCGGCTGCCGTCATGGAACGCATGGCGGCGAAGATCCCGGGCGCGAGCTACGTGCTGCTGCCGGGATGCGGGCATCTGGGCCCGATGGACCAGCCCGAGCCTTTCAACGCCGCGTTGCTCGAATTCCTGCAGAGGCACCGGCTATGACCGATCCGCGCTACTCGGTGTGCGGCTCGGGCTACGCGCTTTCCTCCAGGCAGCGCGAGCTGATCGCCCTCGCCGAGTCGCTCGGCCCGGCGTTCGCGGCGAGGGCCGAGCGCCATGATCGCGAGGCGAGTTTTCCGTTCGAGAACTATGCCGACCTGCGCGCCGCGGGCCTGCTCGGCTTGTGCGTGCCTGAAAGCCATGGCGGCAAGGGCGCGGACCTGAAGACCTATGCGCTGGTGTCGGCCACCCTTGGCCGCTACTGCGGCGCCACCGCCCTCACCTTCAACATGCACGCCTGCTCGACGCTGTGGCCGGGCCTGCTGGCGGACGACCTCGACATGACGCCTGAGCAGCGCGCCGAGCATGAGCGCCACCGCGCGCTGCACTTTCGCCGCGTCGTCGTCGACGGCGCAGTGTATGCACAGCCCTTCTCCGAGGGCAGTGCTGCCGCTGCCGGCAAGGCGCCGTTCGGCACCACCGCAGCCAAGGTGGACGGCGGCTGGGTGCTGAATGGCAGGAAGATCTTCGCCTCGCTCTCGGGCGCAGCGGACTACTACGGCGTGCTGTGCACCGAGGCCAGGCCCGAACTGTCGATGCGCGACACCCTGTACATGGCGGTGCCGGGCGACGCCGCCGGTCTCACCATCACCGGCGACTGGGATCCTCTGGGCATGCGCGGCACCGTGTCGCGCAACCTGGTGTTCAAGGACGTGTTCGTGCCCGACGAGGCGGCGATGATGCCGCGCGGCGTGTACTTCCAGGCCGCAAGCCGATGGCCGCACATGTTCACGACGCTCTCCCCCACCTACATGGGAATCGCCATCGCTGCGTACGAGTTCACCGTCAGCTACCTGCGCGGCGAGGTCGCGGGCACGCCGCCGGTGAAGCGCCGCATGTACCCGACCAAGCAGATCGCGGTGGCCGAGATGTGGGTGAAGCTGGAACAGACCCGGGCGCTGTTCCTGCGCATGCTGGAGGATGCGCGCGTCGACCCGCCCAAGGACGCGCGGCTGCGCGCCTACGCCACCCAGTACACGATCATGGAGAACGCCAACGACATCTGCCGGCTGGCGATACGCACCTGCGGCGGGCAGTCGATGCTGAAAAGCCTGCCGCTGGAGCGCCTGTATCGCGATTCGCGTTGCGGCGCGCTGATGCTGCCGTGGACCGCGGAACTGTGCCTGGACCGCATCGGTCGCGAAGCCCTGTACGAGCCCGGCGAGCAAGACGACTGAGGCATGGCGGACGAGCAGACCGAAGCGGCAAACCGGCTGTTGCGGCTGGTGCAGGAGTTCCTCGCTGAAACCCATCCGTCCGGCGCACGCACCGCGCGCCTGGATTCGCACCTGGAGCGCGACCTTGGCCTGGACAGCCTTGCGCGGGTCGAGCTCCTGCTCCGCGTCAAGGATGCACTCAGGATCGAGGTGCCGGACGACGCGGTGACCGAGGTCGAGCAGGTGGGCGACCTGCTGCGCTTCATCGCGCGTGGCAGCGCCGCGCAGGGCGTTGCCGCAGCCGCGCGCGTCGTGCATCAACGCGAGGCAAGCTACCCCGCGGAAGCGAAGACGCTGGTCGAGGTGCTGGACTGGCACGCCGAGCGGCACCCGGAACAGGTGTACGCGGTCATCTACGGCGAGCACGAGCGCGAGGAGGAACTGAGCTTCGGCGCGTTCCGCGACGAAGCGAAAGCCGTGGCACGCGGCCTGGTGGCGAGCGGCGTGGCTGCCGGTCAGACCGTGGCGCTGATGCTGCCCACCGGGCGCGAGTACCTGGCGAGCTTCTTCGGCGTGCTGATGGCCGGTGCGGTGCCGGTGCCGATCTACCCGCCGGTCCGGCTCGCGCAGGTGGAGGAGCACCTGAAGCGGCACACGCGCATCCTCGCCAACGCCGGCTGCGTGCTGATCATCACGGTGCCCCAGGCCAAGCCCTTCGCGATCCTGCTGCGCGCCGCGGTTCCGGAAATGAAGGACATCGTCACGGCGGGAGAACTTTCCTCGCGCGCGCGCGACCAGGCCTTGCCGACCCCGCGGGAGAGCGACCTTGCGTTCATCCAGTACACCTCGGGCAGCACCGGCGAGCCCAAGGGCGTCGCGCTCAGTCACGCCAACCTGCTGGTGAACGTACGCGCCATGGGGCGCAGGCTGGAAGTCTCCAGCAAGGACGTGTTCGTGAGCTGGCTGCCGCTGTACCACGACATGGGGCTGATCGGCGCATGCATGGGCTCGCTGATATTCGGCATGCTGTTCGTGCTCATGTCCCCCCTCGCCTTCCTGTCGGAGCCGGCGCGCTGGCTGCGCGCGATCAGCCGCCATGGCGGCACGCTGTCCGGCGGGCCGAACTTCGCCTACGAGCTGGTCGCCGCGCGCGTGCCCGACGCGCAACTGGAGGGACTCGACCTGTCGACCTGGCGCGTCGCGTTCAACGGCGCCGAACCGGTGAACCTGGCGACGATGGAAAAATTCTGCGCCCGCTTCACGCAGGTGGGCTTTCGCCCCTGCGCGCTGCAGGCGGTGTACGGCCTGGCCGAAAGCTCGCTCGGCGTTGCGTTTCCGCCCATCGATACCGGCACCCACGTCGATGTCATCGACGCCGAGGTCTTCGCCTCGCAGCGCCGCGCCGCGCCGGTCGCTGCCGATTCGCCTCGCGCAATGCGCGTGCCCGCCTGCGGCCATGCGCTGCACGGGCACGAACTGCGCGTGGTGGACGAGCACGGCGTCGAACTGCCCGAGCGCCACGTCGGCACGCTGGAGTTCAAGGGGCCGTCGGTGATGCAGGGATACTTCGGCAGGCCCGAGCTCACCGCGGGCGTGTTGCGCAACGGCTGGTGCAACTCCGGCGACTACGCCTACATCGCCGGCGGCGCGGTGTACATCACCGGCCGCGAGAAGGACGTCATCATCCGCGGTGGCCGCAACATCTACCCGTACGACATCGAGCAGGCGGTCGGCAGCGTTGCCGGCATCCGCAAGGGCTGCGTTGCGGTGTTCGGCGTACCGGACACTGCGCAGGGCACCGAAAAGCTGGTGGTGCTGGCAGAGACACGGGAGACCGACCCCGCCGCGCGCGACGCGCTGCGATCCGGCGTCAACCAGGCTGCGATCGAGGTTACCGGCCTGCCGCCGGACGAAGTCGTGCTGGCGCCGCCGCACACGGTATTGAAAACATCCAGCGGCAAGATCAGGCGCAGCGCGTGCCGCGATGTCTACCTGTCCGGCACCATAGGCCGGGGCGGCGCGCCGCTGGCACTGCAGCTCGCGCGGGTAACCATGTCGATGCTCTCGCAGCGCGCCTTGCACCTCGCCAGGGCCGCCGCCAACCGCCTGTATGGCATCTGGTGCTGGGCGGTGCTCGCGACCCTGCTCGCGCCGCTGTGGCTGACAGGCGTACTGCTGCCGCGGCCCGCGCTGCTGCGTCCGCTTACCAAGGGGGTGGCACGCACGCTGCTGGCGCTGATGGGACTGGACGTCCGCGCGAGCGGCCTCGACCGCCTGCCGCGGGAGCCGCACGCGCTGGTGGTGAACCACACCAGCTTCCTCGACGCCGTGGTGCTGCTCGCCTTCCTGCCGGCGGATCCACGCGCGCATTTCGTCGCCAAGCGCGAGTATGCCGGCCCATGGTGGATCCGACGGCTGTTCGAAGCCGAAGGCGTGGTGTTCGTCGAGCGCCAGGAGACCCGGCAGCTTGCCGAGGATGCGGAGGCGCTGGTAGCGCTGCTCGCGCGCGGCGACAGCGTGATCATCTTTCCCGAAGGTCTGCTGGACCGCGCCACCGGGCTGCGCCCGTTTCGCTCCGGCGTTTTCCTCGCCGCGGCAAAGACCGGCGTGCCGGTGGCAACCGCCGGGCTGCGCGGCCTGCGCACCGTGCTGCGCGATGGCGTCTGGTGGCCGCGACGCGCCCCGGTGGAACTCGAGCTGGGCGCGGTGCTGCGCGCCGAAGGCGGCGACTGGGCCTCGGCGGCGAAGCTGCGCGACGCCGCACGGTCGGAAGTGCTGCGCCTGTGCGGCGAGCCTGACCTTGGCAGCCTGCCGCAACCATGAACCTGTCACGCATCGTCGCAGGCTGGGCGGGGCATCTCCCCGACAAGGTGGCGCTGCATTTCCACGGCGAGGATTTCACCTATGCCATGCTGTGGCAGCGCACCGTCGCGGCCACGGTGACTCTGGCCGCGCGCGGCATCGGCAAGGGCGAGCGCGTTGCTTTCCTTGGCTACAACCACCCGGACATGCTGGTGCTGCTGCTGGCGCTGTCGCGTCTCGGAGCGATCCTGGTGCCGCTGAACTGGCGGCTCGCCGCGGCGGAACACCGCCAGGTCGTCGCGGATTGCGCACCCCGCCTGCTGGTGTGCGAGCCCGAGTTCGCGGCAGCGGCGCAGGCGCTGTCGGTGCCGATGCTCGAATTGTCGGCGCACTGGCCGGCGTCCGGGGCGGCGGCGCCCGTGCACGGCAGCGATGCCGACGACGCGCTCATCGTCTACACCTCCGGCACCACCGGTCGCCCCAAGGGCGCGGTGCTGACGCAGTCGGCGCTGCTGTGGAACGGCTTCAACGCCATCCATGCGCACGACCTCGGCCAGGCAGACCACGTGCTGAGCGCGCTGCCGATGTTCCACGTCGGCGGGCTGAACAACCAGACGCTGCCGGCGCTGCTGGCGGGTGCGACCGTCACGCTGCACAGGCGATTCGAGCCGGGATTGTGGCTGGCCGACGTGGCGCGGCGGCGACCGAGCTTGAGCCTGCTCGTGCCGGCAACCATGCAGGCAGTGATCGCCCATGCAGACTGGGCGTCAACGGATCTTGGCTCGCTGAGGATGCTGAGTACGGGTTCGATGGTCGTTCCCGGCTCTTTGATCCACGCCTTCCATGCGCGCGGCGTGCCGGTCGGGCAGATCTATGGCTCGACGGAAACCGCACCGATCGCCGCGGTGCTGCTCAGGGAAGACGCGATGGCCCGGGTGGGCAGCACGGGCAAGCCCGCACTGCACTGTGAAGTCAGGGTGGTCGCCGACGACACCGGCGCCGAGGCCGCGAATGACGTGGTCGGAGAAGTCTGGGTGCGCGGGCCGAACCTGATGCGCTGTTACTGGAACGATCCGGATGCGACGCGGGCTGTAATGCACGATGGCTGGTTCAGGACCGGGGACCTGGCGCGCCGCGACGCCGACGGCTTCCTGTGGATCGCAGGCCGTGCCAGGGAGCTGATCATCTCCGGTGGCGAGAACATCCATCCTGCGGAACTCGAGAACGTACTCGCCGACTGCGCCGACATCGCCGAGAGTGCGGTGGTCGGCATCGCCGACCCGAAATGGGGCGAGGCCGCTTGCGCCTGCGTGGTCGCGAAGCCGGGCGCGAAGCTGGACGAGGCCGGCGTACTGGCGCTGTTCAGCGATCGCCTGGCGCGATTCAAGCACCCGCGGCGCGTGGTATTCCTCGATGCCCTGCCGAAGAACGCCCTAGGCAAGGTACAGAAGCACGAACTGCGCAAGTCCGTGGGTTAGGGCGCAGCGACGCGGATTCCCTGCTTTTCGAACGCCCCGCGCAGCGCGACGGCGAACTGCACTGCACCCGGCTGGTCGCCGTGCAGGCAGATGGTCCCGGCTTCGACCTTCACGGTCTTGCCGGATTGGCTCTTGAGGGTGCCCTGCTGCACCATGCCCAGCGCCTGCGCGACCGCAGCGCCTTCGTCTTCGATCATCGCGCCCGCGCTGGTGCGCGGCGTGAGCGTGCCATCGTCCTGGTAACTGCGGTCCGCGAACACCTCGGCGATCGTGGGTATGCCGAGGCGCTTTCCCGCTTCCATCATGCGGCTGCCGGATAGCGCGTACAGGATCACGCCGTCACCGAGATCGCGCACCGCCCGCGCGATGCCGTCGGCGAGCCCGGCGTCGGTGGCAGCCATGTTGTAGAAGGCGCCGTGGCACTTGACGTGGTGCAGACGCGCACCCGCGGCACGTGCGAAGGCCTGCACCGCCCCCGCCTGGTAGACCACCAGGTCGTAGGCTTCGTCCGGCGTCAGTTTCATGGCGCGGCGGCCGAAGCCCATGATGTCCGGCAGCGACGGATGCGCGCCGACCGCGACGCCGTGCGAAACGGCGAGCGCGACGGTGTGGCGGATCGTCGCCGGGTCGCCGCCGTGGAAACCGCACGCCACGTTGGCGGACGTGATGTGCGGCATCACGCCCTCGTCGTTGCCCATCTTCCAGGCACCATAGCTCTCGCCCAGGTCGCAGTTGATGTCGATGCTGTTCATGTCGTCGTCACTCCTCGGTCATTCCGCGTACTGCCATGCAAGGGTGCGGCGCAGGGCCGCCATCTGGTGTTCCAGGACGCCGCGCAGGGCATCCGCGATCGGCGTGTCGATGCGGCCGAAACGCAGCACCGCGCCCGGCGCCGCCTGCGCAAGGCGTGGTATGTCGGCGCCGGCAACCTCGGCGATCTTGGCATAGCCGCCGGTGGTCTGGTGGTCCGCCATCAGCACGATGGGCGCGCCATCCGCCGGCACCTGCACCGTGCCCAGGCAGGTCGGCTCGGAAAGGATGTCGCCCGGCTGCCGGCGCTGCAGCTCCGGGCCGCCGAGGCGAAAGCCCATGCGGTTGGAATCGGCGAGCACGCGCCACTGCGTGCCGAAGAACGCGTCCAGCGCCGCATCTTCGAAGAGATCCGTGTTCCTGCCTGCCATCGCGTGCAGGCGGATCTCGTCGCCAACGGGCAGCGTGAGGTCCGGCGCGCGCCATGTCACGCTGGTCATGCCCTCGACCACCCGGGTCGGTCCGTGCGAACGCAGCATTGCGGTACGCCGGACGGCGAGCGCCTCTGCGTGCGCGGAAAGCGGCAGCCGGTCGCCCGCGCGCAGCGCGCGCCCTTCATGGCCGCCAAAACCCGCCGGCACATAGGTGCTGGCGCTGCCCAGCACGTCGGGAACGTCGATGCCGCCGGCGAACGCGAGGTAGGCGCGGCAGCCCTGCTTCGCGCTGCCGCAATCGAGCCGCGCGCCTGCCCTGAGGGCAACCGGCCGACCGCGCGGCACGGGGGTGCCGTCTGCGCGCGCATCGAAGTCCGCACCCTGCAAGGCGAGCAGCACGTCGTGATCGAACTGCAGCGTAGGGCCGCGCAGCGTGATTTCGAGCGTGGGCGCAGCCTCGTCGTTTCCGACCAGCGCATTGGCGATGCGATGCGAGACCTCGTCCATGGCGCCGCAGGGCACGATGCCCAGGTGCTGCATGCCGTAGCGTCCGAGGTCCTGCACGGTACTCAGCATGCCCGGCTTCAACACGCTGATGCTCATGTGCCGGCGAGCGCGAGCTTGCGCAGGCGGTTGAACTCCGCGCGATCCACGGGCACGAAGCGCACCTTCTGCCCGGGGAAGAAGATCGCCGGTGGCGTGCGGCGGGCATCGAAGATGCGCAGGGGCGTGCGGCCGATGAGGCTCCAGCCGCCGGAGATGGCGAACGGATACACCACGCTCTGGCCGTTCGCGATGGCGACAGAACCCTCCGGCACGCGCGTGCGCGGCGTCGCCCGCCGCGGCACCGAGAGTGCCGGGTCGAGTCCGCCGATGTAAGGGTGGCCGGGCGCAAAGCCGACCATCAGGACGCGGTGCTCCGATGCGGCGTGCCGCCGGACTACCTCGGCCGCCTCGAGTCCGGTGCGTCCGGCAACTTCCTCGAGGTCGGGCGCGAAATCCCCTTCGTAGCAGACCGGGACTTCGAGCACCCGGGTTCCGGCAGGGTCCCTTCCCAGCGCCGCGCCGAGCGAGGACTCGATCAGCGTGCGCACCTCGTCTCGCGCCGCGCCGAGCCGCGCATCGGCGGCTGCCGGATCGAGCCTTGCCACCGCGACCGGATCGAAGTGCACCGCGAGCGAGCCGATCGCCGGCACCACGTCGCGCACCCATGGCACGCGTCGCGCGCGGATCGCGGCAGCGATGCGCTGGATGCGCGCGTTCACCTCCAGGTCGACGCTGTCGGCGAACTCCGCCAGCAGCGCGCTGTCGCCCAGCGGGACGATGCGCAGCCTGGCACCGCGACGCTTGCCGGAACCGAAGAAAGGCATCAGCGACCGACGTCCAGCGCCACCGTGCCGAGCGCGCCGGCATCGAAGGAGATGCGGTCTCCGGCACGCGGGAATTTCGAGGTCACGAGGCTACCGGTGATGACGACGTCTCCTGCCGCAAGCACCTGTCCACGCGTCGCCAGGTGGTTGGCTATCCAGGCCACGACGTTGAGCGGATGCCCCATGGCATCGGTACCGCTGCCCTCCCCGACCACGCTGCCGTTGATGCTGGCAACGCCACGCAGTGTGGCGAGGTCGATCGCCTGCCATGCCTGCACTGGCGTGCCGAGCACTGCGCCTTCGTTCCGGGCATTGTCCGCGATCAGGTCGAGGCCGTGCGCGGCAAGCACTGCATAGTCTGCATCGCGGTCGTCTGCCAGTTCCAGCGCGGGCATCACCGCCGCCACGGCGCTCCCCGCCTCCTTCGCCGTGTACGGCTGCTGGCGCGGCGGCAGGTCGCTGCCGAGCTGCATGCAGATCTCGAATTCCACGATCAGTCGGACATGGCCGGCTGCGCTGGTCCTTGCGGGCGAGCGCAGCACCTGGAATTCGTGCATCGCGCCTGCGATCGGCGTGTCCAGGCCGACCATGGCCTGCATCTGCGGCGTCGTCAGGGCGATCTTCCAGCCGATCCGCCGGCCTCGACTGCCGGACTTCAATGCAACGAACGCATCCTGCACCGCATACGCCTCCTCTACCGATGCAGGGGCGCAATGCGCCGGCAGCGGACGAAAGCGGTGCCGCGCGGCATGCTCGTCCAGCAGGAACTGCGCCGCCTGACGGATGCGCGAATCGTCCATGGTGCTGCGATTGTAGGATACGGAGAAACCATCCGCGAACGCGGATCCTGCCAACGCCTGAATATCGTCGCCGCGGAATCGCATGCGACGCGTCGCGTGACTTGGTGCCCGGGGCCGGACTCGAACCGGCACGGCTTTTGGCCGGGGGATTTTAAGTCCCCTGTGTCTACCAGTTTCACCACCCAGGCAGCTTGTCGAGGATATGGAGGCGGGGGTCGGAATTGAACCGGCGTAGACGGCTTTGCAGGCCGCTGCATAACCACTCTGCCACCCCGCCCCGGGGGACGGCACTCAGGATAAGTGCGCGCCCGGGATGAAACAGGGAATTCTGGAGCGGGAGAAGAGTCTCGAACTCTCGACCTCAACCTTGGCAAGGTTGCGCTCTACCAACTGAGCTACTCCCGCATTTGGGGATGCGAATTATACCCTAGCCCGCGGCGTGCGGAAGCGCCTTGCGCAGGTAGTACAGCATCGACACCACGGTCAGCACCGCGGCGACGTTGATGAGCACCGTGCCCAGCCACTGGCAATCGACCACGCCGAACAGGCGCTCATGGTAGAGCAGCAGCGGTATCGCCACCATCTGGCTGACGGTCTTCAGCTTGCCGACGAACGCCACCGCCACGCTTTTGGATTGACCCACGGTCGCCATCCATTCGCGCAGCGCGGATATGGCGATCTCGCGGCCGATGATGATGAGGGTCACCACCGCCTCGACGCGGCCCAGTTCCAGCAGCACGATCAGCGCGCCGGCGACCATCAGCTTGTCGGCGACGGGATCGAGGAAGGCGCCGAATGCGGACATCTGGTTGAGCCTGCGCGCGAGGTAGCCGTCCAGCCAGTCGGTGATCGCGGCGAAGATGAATACCCCGGTCGCCGCGATGTTCTTGCCCTCGAACGACAGTACGCTGACCGGGATGTAGAAGATTCCGACGATCAGCGGGATCAGCACGATGCGCGATATCGTCACCAGGTTGGGCGCGTTGATGATCTTCACGCCACCGCCCGATCGTGTAGGTGCCGGTAGATCCGCTCTGCCAGCGGCCGGCTGATGCCTTCGACCTTGGCGATCTCGTCCACGGCGGCAGCCTGCACCTCACGCAGGCCGCCGAAGTGCTGTATCAGCGCCTGCCGGCGCCTGGCGCCGACGCCGGGGATCTCGTTCAAGGACGAGTGCACGCGCGCCTTGCCGCGCCTCGCCCGGTGCCCGACGATGGCGAAGCGATGCGCCTCGTCACGGATCGCCTGTATCAGGTGCAGGCCGAGATGCTGCGGGGGAAGCGACAGCGTGCGGCCGTCCGCCTCGATGACGAGTTCCTCCAGTCCGGGCCTGCGTTCCGGACCCTTGGCCACGCCGACCATGCCGACGTCGTTCAGGCCGATCTCGGCAAGCGCCGCGCGCGCGGCATTCACCTGGCCGCGGCCACCGTCTATCAGCACCAGGTCGGGGATCTTTCCGCCCTCCGCGCTCATGCGCCCGTACCGGCGCGACAGCGCCTGGCGCATGGCACCGTAGTCGTCTCCGGGGGTGATGTCGCGGATGTTGAAGCGGCGGTACTCGGTTCTCTGCATCTGCTGGCGATCGTAGACAACGCAGGATGCCACGGCCGCCTCGCCCATGGTGTGGCTGATGTCGAAGCATTCGATACGTTGAACGCTGTCCGGCAGGCCAAGCGCCTCGCGCAGCGCGACCAGGCGACCTTCCTGGGTGGCGCGCTCGCGTGCACGCTGCGACAACGCAAGCCGGGCGTTCTTGAGCGCCATGTCGATCCACATGCGCCGCTCGCCCTGCGCCGGTGCGGATAGCTGCACGCCCTGCAGTTCCAGTTCGACCGGTTCGCTGGTGAGTACCAGGCGGGGCGCGGGTTGCTCGATGTAGTGCTGCTCGAGGAAGGCCGCCAGCACTTCCGCGGTGCTGGCCTGGTCGGCATTGGCGGGAAAGAAGCTGCGGTCGCCGACGTGGCGCCCTGCACGCACCATCACCAGGTTCACGCACGGAACGCCGCTCTCCTCGACGCAGGCGACGACGTCGGCGTCGATGCCGCGCTCGGACTCCACATACTGCCGCGCCTGCACCCGCGACAGCGCGCGCACCTGGTCGCGAAACACCGCGGCCTCCTCGAAGCGCAGCGCCGCGGCGGCAGCGTTCATGCGCGCCGACAGCGCGCGGATGACGTCATCTTCGCGGCCTTCGAGGAACAGCGCGGCGTTTCTCACGTCCTCGGCGTAGCGGGCGGCATCGATGAGGCCGGTGCAGGGCGCGGTGCAGCGCCTGATCTGGTGCAGCAGGCAGGGCCTGGAACGGTTCTCGAACACCGTGTCCTCGCAAGTACGAAGACGGAACACGCGCTGCAGCAGCTGGATGCTCTCTCGCACCGCGTGGGCATGCGGAAACGGGCCGAAGTGGCGGTTCCTGCGATCCTTCGCGCCGCGGTGGAAGCCGAGGCGCGGAAAGGCGTGCCCGGTGAGCATCAGGTAGGGATAGGACTTGTCGTCGCGGAACAGGATGTTGTAGCGCGGCGCCAGGCTCTTGATGAGGTTGTTCTCGAGCAGCAGCGCTTCGTCCTCGGAGCGCGTTACCGTGACCTCGATCGCGGCCACCTGCGTCAGCATCATGCGGATGCGCGGGCTGGCGACGTTCTTCTGGAAATACGAGCCGACGCGCTTCCTCAGTTCGCGTGCCTTGCCGACGTAGAGCGCCTCTCCGGCCGCGCCCAGCATGCGATAGACGCCCGGCAGGTCGGGCAGGCCGCCGATGAACGTCTTGGCGTCGAACTGCGCGGCCATTGCCGCGCTACCCGACCAGCGTGGACAGCGCGGCCTGTGCCTCGCGGTAGGCGACGCTCTTGCGCAGGTCCCGGCCGCCGCGCCTGCGCATGCGCTCCAGCCGCCGCGGTTCCGCCAGTGCCGTTCCCGACAGCGATTCCAGCAGCGCGTCCTGGCCCTGCGGGTCCTGGCACAGCAGCACCATGTCGCAGCCCGCGGCGAGCGCCGCGCGTGCCCGCTCGGGTATGCCGCCGGCGGTGCTCGCGCCTGCCATAGACAGGTCGTCGCTGAAGATCAGCCCGTCGAAGCCGAGGCGGGAACGGAGCACTTCCTGCAGCCAGAAGCGCGAATAGCCGGCGGGTTCGGCGTCCGCCCTGGGATAGATCACATGGGCGGGCATCACGCCGGCGAGGCCTGCGGCGATCGCAGGAACGTAGGGCGCCACGTCCTTGCGCAGGATCTCGGCAACGTCGCGCTCATCGGTCGGCACCTCGACATGCGAATCCGCCGTCGCGTAGCCGTGCCCCGGGAAGTGCTTGCCCACTGCCGCCATGCCGCCGGCATCGAAGCCCCGGATCATCTCCTCGGCGAGCGCGCCGACCGCGATCGGGTCGAAATGCAGCGCGCGGTCGCCGATCACCGAGCTGCCGCCATAGTCCAGATCGAGCACCGGCGCGAAGCTGAAATCGACGCCATGCGCGCCCAGTTCGGCCGCAATCGCGTAACCCACCGCGTGCGCCGCGCGCCGCGCCGCGGCGCGGTCGCGGTCCCACAGCTGGCCTAGCCTGCGCATCGGCGCAAGCACGCTGAACCCCTCGCGGAAGCGCTGCACGCGGCCACCTTCGTGGTCGACGCAGATCGGCAACTCCGGGTCCCTGAGCGCGCGGATCTCCTGCGTCAGCGCGGCGAGCTGCTGCGGGTTCTCGAAATTGTGCGCGAACAGGATCACCGCGCCCGCGGCCGGATGCAGCAGCCGTCGGCGGTCATCGTCCGACAGCACCGGGCCTGCCGGGTCCAGCACCACTGGCCCCAGAGGCAGCTTCAGGCGGCGCATTCGAGGATCACCGTTGCCATCGCAAAGGCACGCTCATCGGACAGCGAGACGTGCGCGAGGCCGACGCCGCGCGCCTTCATCAGCGTCGCCAGCGGCGCGGAGAATTCCAGCACCGGCTTGCCGGAGCGCAGGTTTCCCACCCAGACCCCATGCCAGTTCGCCGGCGCGTGTATGCCGGTACCCAGCGCCTTGGTGAACGCCTCCTTGGCCGCGAAGCGCTTGGCGAGGTAGTTGGCCGGCTGCCGATGCGACTCGAAGCGCCTCAGCTCGGGTTCGCAGAGGATGCGTTGCGCAAACCGTCCGCCGAAGCGCTGCAGCGTCGCCGCGATCCTGGCGATCTCGATGATGTCGGTGCCCACGCCGTAGATCATCGCGGTGCACGCGCCGCCTCGACCATCAGGCGCTTCATCTCCCTGACTGCGTCGCGCATGCCGATGAACACGGCGCGCGAAACGATGGCGTGCCCGATGTGCAGTTCCCGCACGCCGTGCAGCGCGGCAACCGGCTTGACGTTGAAGTAGTTGAGTGCGTGACCGGCGTTGAACCGCATGCCCAGCCCGCGAATCTGCTCGCCCGCATGGCGCAGCTTGTCCAGCTCGACGATCACCGCCGCGGACTCGGCGTCGCGTCCCCTGGCGTGGAACGCATGTGCGTAGGGTCCGGTGTGCAGTTCGCAGACCGATGCGCCTATCCGCTTCGCCGCGTCGACCTGCCTGGCCTCGGCGTCGATGAACACGGAGACGACGATTCCCGCGCCCTCGAGGCGCCTGACCTTGTCGCGCAGCCTGTCCTGCTGGCCGGCGACGTCCAGCCCGCCCTCGGTGGTGACTTCGTGGCGTCCTTCGGGCACCAGCATCGCCATTTCCGGCCTGATACGGCAGGCGATCTCCACCATCTCGTCGGTCGCCGCCATCTCGAGGTTCAACTTGATGTGCGTGAGCTCGCGCAGGCGGCGCACGTCTTCGTCCTGGATGTGCCGCCGGTCTTCGCGCAGGTGCACCGTGATGCCGTCGGCACCGCCGAGGTGTGCCTCGACCGCAGCCCAGACCGGGTCCGGCTCGTAGGTGCGCCGCGCCTGGCGCACGGTCGCGACATGGTCAACGTTTACGCCGAGCTCGATCACAGTTCCTGCAACTCCATCATCACGCTGCGGGTGTGCAATGCCTGCCTGCCGAGCCGCTCGCGTATCAATGCCCGCATCAGCTTGCGTGCTTCCTCGCGCGTCTCCGAGCGGCCATAGTCGTCGCGCGAGATATCGAGCAGGCTCCGGCCGCTGATCCGCAATTCACCTGCGCCTCCGCCGTCCTGCACCGGACCGCGCTCCGGCTGGTAGGTGTACGTGAGGACCGGGTCGATCGGCGCGCCGGTATCTGCGGCGCGCTCGAGCATCAAAGCATACCCGAGTTCGGCAAGCAGGCGTCGCTCGAAGCCGCGCAGCACGGCGGCGAGCTGGCCGTCCCGTGCCAGCCTGGCGAGGCCTTGCGCGTACGCATCGAACAGCGCCTCGTGCGCGTCATCCCGCGGCAGCAGGCGCATCAGCAGTTCGTTCAGGTAGAAGCCGCACATCAGCGGCGAGCCGCCCAGCGCGGGCTGTCCGCCGACCCATTCCGCGCCGACCAGCGTGCAGAGTTCCGAAGCGCCCAGCCACGACAGCCGCAGCGGCTGGAACGCCATCAGCACCCCGCGCAGCGCCGAGCGCGGCCTGCGCGCGCCGCGCGCCAGCAGCGCGACCCTGCCGTGGTGGCGCGAGAACGCCTCCAGCACGAGACTGGTCTCCTTGTACGGATAGCTGTGCAGCACGAAAGCCGGTTCGTGCTCGATGCGGCGGCGCGCCGGCTTCACGGCCGGCCCCTAGGCGTCCAGACCGAACTGGCGCAGCGCGCGCGCATCGTCGCTCCAGCCTTCGCGAACCTTGACCCACAGCCCGAGGTAGACCTTGCCGTCGAACAGCGTCTCCAGGTCGCGGCGCGCGGCAGAGCCGATCCGCTTGAGCGTCGAGCCCTTGTCGCCGATGACGATCGCCTTCTGGCTGTCGCGGTCGACCCAGATCGTCGCCTCGATGCGGCGAAGCGCCCCCTCCTCCTTGAAGCTCTCGATCGATACCTCGCAGCGGTACGGCAGTTCCTCGCCCAGCGCAAGGAACAGCTTCTCGCGCACTGCTTCGGCAGCGAAGAAGCGCTCGTCGCGGTCGGTAAGCTGCTCGGGTGCATAGAATGGCGGCGACTCAGGCAGTGCCTCGCGCAGCACCTTCAGCAGCTCCGGGACGTTGCGGCCGGTGCGCGCGCTGATCGGCACCACGGCGATGAATTCCCGCTCCTTCGCAAGTTGCGCGACGTATGGCAGCAGCTGATCCTTCCTGCTCAGGCTGTCGATCTTGTTGACCACGGCGACCGTCGCCTGCGCGCGCGGGATCCGCGCGAGCATCTCGCGGTCGGCGGCGCCGTACTGGCGTGCTTCTACCACGAAGCAGACCACGTCCGCGTCGCGCGCCGCGTCGCTGGCCCTTCGGTTCAGCGCCCGGTTGAGGCCGCTCGCGTGCTTCGTCTGGTAGCCGGGCGAATCGACGAACACGTACTGGCAGTCCGGCGTGGTCAGTATGCCGGTCACGAGATGCCGCGTCGTCTGCGCCTTGGGCGACACGATCGAGAGCTTGTGTCCGACGATACGGTTCAGCAGGCTCGACTTGCCGGTGTTGGGCCGCCCCACCAGTGCGACCGTGCCGCAGCGGAAGGCGCTCATCTGGCCAGCAGCGCGAGCAGGTTCTCCGCCGCAACCTGCTCTGCGCGCTGGCGCGAGGTGCCGCTGCCGACCGCCGAGAGCTTGAGTTCCGCCACCCTGCATTCGACTTCGAAGGTCTGCCGATGGGCGGCACCGCGCGTCGCGGCGACCTGGTATACGGGCAGTTTGAGCTTGCGCCCCTGCAGGTACTCCTGCAGCCGGGTCTTAGGGTCCTCGGCAGGCTGCTCCGGATCGAGCCTGTCGAGCGAATCGGCGAACGTGTTGAGGATGACGGTCTTCGCGGCAGGGTAGCCGCCGTCCATGAACGCGGCGCCGAACAGCGCCTCCAGCGCATCGGCAAGGATCGAAGACCTCACGTCCGCGCCCTGTCCGCGTGCCGCATCGCCGAGCCGAAGGTACTTCGCGAGGGAGATGCCGCGCGCGAGCTCCGCGAGGGCTTCCTCGCGAACCAGGCTGGCGCGCAGCCGTGTCAGCTTGCCTTCCGGGAGTTCCGGGAAGCGCTCGTACAGTTCCCCGGCAATGACGCAGCCGAGCACCCCGTCACCGAGGAACTCCAGCCTTTCGTTGTGCGGCGAGCCGAAGCTGCGGTGCGTGAGCGCCTGCTCGATCAGGGGAGCGTGCTGGAAGCGGTAGCCCAGGCGCTTTTCCAGGACTGCGATGCGCGACACCGCCTTGGGCTACGGTTCCTGGGAGTTGGCGACGAAGTCCCAGTAGATTCCGAGGTTCGAGAACAGCGGAACCTCCTTGCGGTACGTGGCGATGATGACCACCTGGCCGCCCTCCTTGGTGATGTCGAGGTCGCTGCCCTTCACCGAGGTGAAATCGTCCACCGCGGCGCGCGCGTCGAAGGCCTTGCGGATATCGCCGACGCTGGACGAAGCCCGCTCCGCCGCGACGTTGACCACCGCGTTCTTGATCGCCGCGAATTCCATGTACGGCGGCACCACCTTCAGCCCGAGCAGGCCGAGGATGACCAGGATGAACAGAACCGTGATCAGTCCGCCGAGGCTTACGCCGAGTTGTGCTTTGCGCATTGCCGATCCTCCGTTGCTCACTTGAACCTGCCGAACCGACCCAGCTCGTTCAGGTTGAGCCAGATGAAAAACGCCTTGCCGACGATGTTGCGGTCCGGCACGAAACCCCATACGCGGCTGTCGCTGGAATTGTCCCGGTTGTCGCCCATCATGAAGTAATGGCCCACCGGTACCGTACACGCCAGCCCCTGTGTATTGTAGTTGCAATTTCCGGCATGGGGAAACGAGTGGACCTGGGGATAGAACGAGGGCGCCTCGTCCTCGATCAGGATCTCGTGCTCGGCCTCGCCTAGCTTCTCGGCATATCGCCTGGAGAACTGCATGCGTTCCCTGGACAGGTAGTCGTCCAGGCGCCGCCGGGGCACCTCCGTGCCGTTGACGAAGAGCTTCTTGTCGCGGTATTCGATGCGGTCGCCCGGGAGCCCGACCACCCGCTTGATGTAGTCGAGAGACGTATCCTCAGGATATCGGAACACCATGACGTCGCCGCGCTGCGGCGAGTTGATGTCGATGATCTTGACGTTCGCCACCGGCAGGCGGATGCCGTAGGTGAACTTGTTCACCAGGATGAAATCCCCGACCAGCAGCGTGGGCACCATCGACGTCGACGGGATCTTGAATGGCTCGACGAGGAACGAGCGCAGGAAGAACACGATGAGGATCACGGGGAAGAAGCTGACCGAGTACTCCACCCACCACGGTTCCTTGGCGCCGGCCGGCCGGCGCTTCCTCAACAGGTGCTTGTCCAGCAGCCATACCGCGCCGGTGACGACGAGCAGCAACAGCAGGAAAAGGGCGAAGCTCATGCGCCATCCCGGCGCAGGACGGCGAGGAACGCCTCCTGCGGAATCTCCACCGACCCGACCTGCTTCATCCTCTTCTTTCCTTCCTTCTGCTTTTCCAGCAGCTTGCGCTTGCGCGTGATGTCCCCGCCATAGCACTTGGCGAGCACGTTCTTGCGCAGGGCCTTGACGTTCTCGCGCGCGATGATGTTCGCGCCGACTGCGGCCTGGATGGCGACGTCGAACATCTGGCGCGGGATCAGGCCGCGCAGCCTCGCCACCAGCTCGCGGCCGCGGAAGTTCGCCGCCTCGCGGTGCACCATGCTCGAGAGCGCATCGACGCGCTCGCCGTTTACCAGCACGTCGAGGCGGATCACGTCAGCCGCGCGATACTCCTTGAACTCGTAGTCCAGCGAGCCGTAGCCGCGCGTCAGCGACTTCAGCCTGTCGAAGAAGTCGAGCACCACCTCGTTCAGCGGCAGGTCGTACGACAGGACCACGTGCCGCGGCGAGTAATGAAGGTTCGTCTGCACCCCCCGCTTCTGCGTGCATAGCGTCATCACCGGACCGACGTACTCCTGCGGCACGAAGATCGTCGTCGCGATCATCGGTTCGCGGATCTCCTCGATCTTCGACGGATCCGGCAGCTTGGAGGGATTGGAGACCTGCTCGATCGTGCCGTCGCGCAACTGCACTTCGTAGACGACCGACGGCGCGGTGGTCACCAGGTGCATGCCGTACTCGCGCTCGAGGCGTTCCTGCACGATGTCCATGTGCAGCAACCCGAGGAAGCCGCAGCGAAAGCCGAAGCCGAGCGCCTGCGATATCTCGGGCTCGTAGTGAAGCGAGGCATCGTTCAGGTGCAGCTTCTCCAGCGCATCGCGCAGCGCCTCGTACTGGTTCGCCTCCACCGGGTAGAGGCCGGCGAAAACCTGCGGCTTGATCTCCTTGAAGCCGGGCAGCGCCGCCGCCGCCGGCTTGTCGGCCCGCGTCACGGTGTCGCCAACCTTCGCCGCGCTGAGTTCCTTGATTCCGGCGATGATGAAGCCGACCTCGCCGGCGGCCAGCGCCTCGAGCGCCTGGGATTTCGGCGTGAACGCGCCGACCTGCTCGCACAGGTAGTTTGCGCCGGTACTCATGAGCTGGATCTTGTCCTTCGGGCGCAGTACGCCGTCCACGACCCTGACCAGCATGACGACGCCGACGTAATTGTCGAACCAGGAATCGATGATCAGGGCCTTGAGCCGTTCATTCGCGTCGCCCCTGGGAGGCGGCACGCGGGCGATGACGGCTTCGAGGATGTCTTCGACGCCCTGCCCCGTCTTGGCGCTGACGAGGATCGCGTCGTGCGCCTCGATCCCGATCACGTCCTCGATCTCCTGGATCGCCCTGTCGGGCTCGGCGGACGGCAGGTCTATCTTGTTCAGCACCGGGATCACGGTGATCCCCTGCTCGGTGGCGGTATAGCAGTTGGCGACCGTCTGGGCTTCCACGCCCTGCGATGCGTCGACCACGAGCACCGCCCCCTCGCAGGCCGCCAGGGAGCGGCTGACTTCATAGGAGAAATCGACGTGTCCGGGCGTGTCGATGAGGTTCAGCAGGTACGTTTCCCCGTCGCGCGCCTTGTAGCGCAGCGCGGCGGTCTGCGCCTTGATCGTGATGCCGCGCTCGCGCTCGAGTTCCATCGAGTCGAGCACCTGCGTGGACATCTCGCGGTCCGACAGTCCGCCGCACATCTGGATGAACCGGTCGGCAAGCGTCGACTTGCCGTGGTCGATGTGGGCGATGATCGAAAAGTTTCGGATGCGGTTCCGGTCCATCAAAAAAAAGGGTGCCTGCAAGGCACCCTTCTTCGGCAAAGGGGGGCTATTTTACCCCAAGGGCTGCGCTGAGCGCCGCCTCGTCGAGGCGGTAGTGGCAGATCTCGGTGCCATCCGCCAGCGCCAGCACAGGCACGAGTTCGCCCAGGCGCGCCTCCAGTACCGGGTCCGCATCGACGTCGAACTCCTCGAACGCGACCCCGCGAGAGCGCAGCGCCTGCGCCATCTCCTCGCAAAGATGGCAGTACGCGCGCCCGTACAGCCGCAGCATCAACCCTTGTCGCCCAGTCCGCTGACGGTGACGAATGCCATGCTCTCGCCGCGCTTGACCTGCAGCGTGATGACCGCGTCCTTGTCGAGGCCGGCGAGCAGCGTGTCGAGCTGCTCTGCCGATTTCAGCTCGGTGTGCTGCCCCTTGTGCACCAGCGACAGCAGCACGTCGCCGCGTCGGACTTCAGCCCTGGCGTCCGGCCGCACCTCGGCGACGAGCAGTCCGTGCTGGACCTTCATGTCGCGCCTCTGCGCCTCGGTCAGGTCCTTGACGACCAGGCCAAGCCTGTTGGCAGCCAGTTCGGTCGGCTTCGCACTTGGCGTGGCTTCGCTACCCGCGACGCGGTCTTCACGCAGTTCGCCGACGGTGATGCTGAGGGACTTGCTTGCGCCCTTGCGCCAGACTTCCATGTCGACCTTGGAGCCTGGCCGCGTGGAACCCACCAGCCTGGGAAGGTCGCTTGAGCTGCCCACCGGCTTGCCGTCGAAACGCGTGATGATGTCGCTTGCCTTGACGCCTGCGCGGTCGGCGGGGCTGCCTTTCTCCACCGAGTTCACGAGCGCGCCGCGCGGCTTGTCCAGCCCGAACGAGGCTGCCAGGTCCTTGGACACTTCCTGGATCACCACGCCTATGCGGCCGCGGCTGACGCGCCCCTTCTCGCGCAACTGCTTCTGGATGTCCATCGCCACGTCGATCGGAATCGCGAAGGACAGGCCCATGAACCCGCCGGTGCGGCTGTAGATCTGCGAATTTATCCCGACCACCTCGCCGCGCATGTTGAACAGCGGCCCGCCGGAGTTGCCGGGGTTGATCGCCACATCGGTCTGGATGAAGGGCACGAAGTTCTCCTGCGGCAGCGAGCGTCCCTTGGCGGAGACGATGCCCGCGGTGACCGTGTTCTCGAAGCCGAACGGGGAGCCGATCGCGAGCACCCATTCACCCACGCGCAGGTTCGACGGGTCGCCCATGCGGACAGTGGGCAGGCCGGTGGCATCGATCTTGATGAGTGCGACGTCGGTGCGCTTGTCGGTCCCGATGACCTTCGCCTTGAAGTCGCGCTTGTCGGTGAACTTCACCGTGATCTCTTCCGCGCCCTCGACAACGTGCGCGTTGGTCAGGATGTAGCCGTCGGCACTTATGATGAAGCCGGAACCGAGCGAGCGGCTCTCCTGGCGGGACCCCGGGCCCTGCGGCCCGGGTTGCTGCCGCGGGATGAACCGGCGGAAGAACTCGCGGATCTCCTCGTCCTCGATGTCCGGCATGCCGGGAATGCCGACGACGCGGCGCACAGCCTGCGTCGTGCTGATGTTGACCACGGCCATGCCGTTGTCCTCGACCAGCCTGGTGAAGTCCGGCAGTTCCCGCTGCGCCGATGCGGCGGCGGTAAAGAACAGCACGGTAATCGCAAGGAAGCTCTTTGCTGCGTACATTTCTGGATTCCCGCTCTGGAAAGGGTTGTTTGCTGCGGATCTAGCGCCCGGGCTGGCGGAACTCAACCGTCCCGGCAATCTTCTGCACGCTGGCCGCGGGGGCCTCGCCCACCACCGTGACGAGGTGATCGGCAACCTCGCGCGTGAAGATGTTGATGGCGCCCGCATTCGCGAGCCCGGTACGGCCACGTGCCACACCGTCGCGCAGGGGTTCGATGAATACCGACAATGCGGCGAGACCGTCCGAGTAGACCACGTGCCGCACGGTCCTTGCTTCCCTCAGCCTGCGCTGGACCTCGACCACCTTGCGAAAGCCGGGAAGCCCTTCGGCGTGGACTATCCAGCCTGCCTGCTCGAGGTCCATGGGGACCACTGCCGCGTCGTCGACGCGCCAGTCGCGGCTGCCCGGCTCGTGCTTCGCCTTGATGCGCTCGCGCGACACGCCGCCGAGCGTCAATTGCGTGAAGCGGAACTGCTCCACCGTGTTGCCGTTCTCGTCCAGCGTGCGCGATTTCAGCAGCATGCCGGTCTTCAGGTCGGCCCACAGCTTGTAGCCGTAGCGCAGGTTGTCCCTCGGCTTGAGGAGCACTGCCTGGCAATCGTAGCCTGCCACCCTGTTGCGTCCGCCCAGCGTGATTTCATAGTGCGAGGCCAGGCTGCTGATGTGGTCCGGCAACACCGCCGGGAAGCTCCGCTTGTCGGCGAAGCGGTCGACCTTGATGGTCTGGCTGTCGGGGAGGTAGCAGCGCACTCCGTCCCTGGTGCGGATGATCTCGCGTGCCTGCCCATCCACCACTTCCAGCCGCTCGATCGCGCCGTCGGCCGAGACCAGCCTTGCGATGCGCGACGCTTCCATGCGTTCGCCTTGCTGGTAGACGAAGGTGCCGGAATAGGACAGTTTCTGCGTCGCGTCGTGGATCTTGCGCAGCCACCCGAGCGCATCAGCCGTGGTCTGCGCCACGGCGAAGCCCGGGACCAGCAGCTGCGCGCCCGCGATCGCCAGTGCGGCGGCGAATCCCTTCAACGCCCGCCCTCCGCGGATCGCGTCGACACCGTGCGAACGTAGGGCGCGACGCCCTGGAAGCTGTTGCGCGGCGAATATGCCTGGTGCGCCAGCAGGTAGTCGTCCGCGGCGTCGGTGAGCTGGAGCGCGGCCGGAGCCTTTGCCTTGATCTCGACGGGCGCCTTGACGATGGTCAATGGGGCCTGCGGCATGGGCTGGGCCGTCCGTGCAACGAGGTCCGGGCCCGAGCCGGGTTGCGGCGCCAGCGCGACCCAGCCGACGAGCGCGACCGCGGCGACGCTCGCGGCTGCGGAAAGGGCCATCCAGCGGGGCCTCTGCGCCACCTGCCTGTCCGCCGTTCGCGGTGCCAGCACCGTGGGCTCCTCGGCTATGCGCGCCGCGACGCGGTCGGCGAAGCCGTCGGAGGTCAACCGGGTATCGCGCAACGCATCGCTTATCAGGTGATAGGTGCGCCATGCATCCAGGGCTTCGCCGGATTCGCGCAGCGATGCAAAGGTGGCAGGGAAATCATGCGGCTCCAGTTCGCCGTCCATCAGTGCAGACACGCGTTCTTTCATGGCTTCACCACCTCTTGTCCTGGCGTTTGTCGACCAGCGGGGCAAGCTTCACGGCGATCGCCTCGCGCGCCCTGAAGATCCTGGAGCGCACCGTACCGATCGGGCAATCCATGATCCTTGCTATGTCCTCGTAGCTCATGCCTTCCATCTCCCGCAACTGTATCGCCGTGCGCAGTTCCTCCGGCAACTCGTCGATCGCGCCGTTCACCGTCGCGGCGATCTCCTTCGACAGCAGCACGCTCTCGGGCGTGTTGATGTCGCGCAACTGCTCGCCTTCGTCCAGGCCCTCTGCATCCTCGGCCTCCACCTCCGTGCTGGTGGGGGCCCGCCTGCCCGTCGCCACCAGGTGGTTCTTGGCGGTGTTGATGCCGATCCGGTACAGCCACGTATAGAAGGCGCTTTCGCCGCGGAACGCCGGCAGTGCCCGGTAAGCCTTGATGAAGGCCTCCTGGGCCACGTCCTCTACTTCTGCCGCGTCGCGAATGTAGCGCGAAAGCAGCCTTACGAGCTTGCGCTGGTACTTTTCCACCAGCAGCCCGAAGGCACGCTTGTCGCCCGCCTGCGCCTTCACTACCAGGCCCTGGTCGATCTCGCGATCGGTGCTCATATCACTGACAATCCCGCATCGATTTAGTTCTGCCGTCCATGCCGCGCGCTCAGGCGAGGGCCGGGGCCGCCGCCGCGATCCCGCCCCAGAGCGCCCAGACCCGCAAGCGCCTGAACTGATCGGCGCTCAGCATGTCTGAGGCGACCAGCAGCCTGCGGGCCGGCTGCCCGGCTGGAACGATCACCCAGAAACGGGTGACATGGCGCGGGGACGCAGCCAGCGCGAGCCTGGCACCACCGCCCAGACTGGCGCTGCCCTCGCCCGTGTCGGTCAGTTCCAGGCTGCGGATCGATGCAGGTCCGCGCAGCAGTGCCACGCGCCAGGCAACCGCGATGCCGAGCGCACAGAAAAGCAGCGCCACCGCACCGCCGGGCAGGCCCGGCCAGGCGACCAGCACGCATGCGCCGGCGACGGCGTGAATGGCAAGTATCCAGGTTGCAAGCACCCGGGACGGGTGCAGGTCGAGGCTGAGCCGCCGGGCGTCGCTCAAGCGGGGGTGATGACCAGCGTCCCGTTGGTGCCGCCGAACCCGAAGGAGTTCGACAAGGCGGTGCGGATCTTCATTTTGCGCGCGGAGTTGGGCACATAATCAAGGTCGCACTGCGGATCCGGGTTCTGCAGGTTGATGGTTGGCGGAGACACCTGGTCGCGGGTGGCGAGTATCGTGAACACTGCTTCCACCGCGCCTGCCGCCCCAAGCAGGTGTCCGGTCATCGACTTGGTGGAGTTCACGACCGACTGCCGCGCGCGCTCGCCCAGCAGGCGCTTGACCGCCATGGTTTCGGCGATGTCGCCCAGCGGCGTCGAGGTTCCGTGCGCATTGATGTAGTCGACCGTGTCCACGCCCAGCCCGGCGTCGCGCAGCGCGTTGCGCATGCAGCGGTAGGCGCCGTCCCCGTCCTCGCTGGGGGCGGTCATGTGGTACGCGTCCGATGAAACGCCGTAGCCGGCCACTTCGGCGTAGATCTTCGCGCCGCGCGCCGTGGCGTGCCCGTACTCCTCCAGCACCAGCGCCGCGGCGCCCTCGCCCAGCACGAAGCCGTCGCGGTCACGATCCCATGGCCGGCTCGCGGCAGCGGGATCGTCGTTCCGCGTCGACAGTGCGCGCGCCGAGGCGAAGCCGCCCATGGCGAGTTCGCTGACGCACGACTCTGCGCCACCGGCGATCATCACGTCCGCTTCGCCGTAGCGTATCGACTTCGCCGCCTCGCCGATGCAGTGTGTCGACGTCGTGCACGCGGTGACGATGGCAAGGTTCGGACCCTTGGTGCCCAGCATGATCGACAGATTCCCGGCGATCATGTTGATGATCGTACCGGGGATGAAGAAGGGCGAGATGCGGCGCGGGCCATTCTTCTGCAGTTCGGCGTGCGTATCCTCGATCATCGGCAGGCCGCCGATGCCGGAGCCGAAGTTGATGCCCATGCGTTCGGCGTTGTCGGGAGTGATCTGCATGCCTGCGTCCTTCCAGGCCTGCAAGCCTGCCGCCAGCCCGTAATGGATGAACGTGTCCATCCTGCGGGCTTCCTTGGCCGACAGGTACTGCGTGACGTCGAACCCCTTCACCTCGCCCGCAATCTGCGAAGTGAGGCGCGAGGGATCGAACCTGGTGACGCGGGCTATGCCGGACTTGCCTGCCAGTACGCTGGCCCAGGCTTCGGCAACGGTATTGCCGACCGGGCTGATGATGCCCAGCCCGGTGACGACGACTCTACGGCGCTGCAAGCGTGCTCCGGCAGGCCGGTGTCAGGACTTGGAATGCGACTTGACGTAGTCGATCGCCTGCTGGACCGTGGTGATCTTCTCCGCGTCCTCGTCTGGAATCTCGGTCTCGAACTCCTCCTCGAGTGCCATGACGAGTTCGACGGTGTCGAGCGAATCGGCGCCCAGGTCGTCCACGAACGAAGACTCGGTCTTGATTTCAGCCTCGTTGACGCCGAGTTGCTCGGCGATGATCTTCTTGACGCGTTGCTCGATGTTTTCCATTGTCCTTTTCCTTCCCTGTCGACCTGCGAGGCGGCGATTTTACCAAAAGGGGCGCCCCCGCCCCGGCTTCATCATCACATGTACATGCCGCCGTTGACATGCAGCACGGAACCTGTCACGTAGTCTCCTCCGGGCGAGGCAAGATATCCGACCGCGCGGGCCACGTCTTCCGGCTTGCCGAGGCGTCCCAGCGGGATCTGGCCCAGCAGCCCGGAACGCTGTTCCTCGGTCAGCGCGCGCGTCATGTCGGTATCGATGAAGCCGGGCGCGACGCAGTTCACCGTGATGTTCCTGCTGCCCAGCTCCCGTGCCAGCGATTTGGTCATGCCGACCACGCCTGCCTTGGCCGCGGCATAGTTCGCCTGTCCCGGATTGCCCGCGGCGCCCACCACGGACGTGATGTTGATGATGCGCCCCCAGCGGGCCTTCATCATGCCGCGCAGCACGCCGCGCGACAGCCTGAATACCGCGCGCAGGTTGGTATCGATGACCTCGTCCCATTCGGCGTCCTTCATGCGCATGGAGAGGTTGTCGCGCACGATGGCGGCATTGTTGACGAGGATGGAAATCTCGCCGAGCGATTTCTGTACTTCGGCAAGGAGGGCGTCGCACTGTTCCGGCTGGCGTACGTCGAGCACCCTGCCGCCACCCTCCGCACCGGCCTGACGCAACGCGCCAGCGATCGCCTCTGCCCCGGATTCGGATGTCGCCGTGCCCACCACCGTGGCGCCCAGGCGCGCCAGTTCCATCGCGATCGCGTGACCGATGCCGCGCGATGCGCCGGTCACCAGTGCCAATCGCGCGTCAAGCGGCTTCACGAAGCCTCCCTGATCCCGGCGAGAGACTGTTCCAGCGACGCGCGGTCCGCGAGCGCCAGCGACTGCAGGCCCGGATCGATGCGTTTCACCATGCCCGCGAGTACCTTGCCCGGCCCGCATTCGACGACGTGGGTGATACCTGCGGCAGACATCGCCCGTATGGTGTCGGCCCAGCGCACCGGTGCCGCCGCCTGGCTTGTCAGCGCCGCCCGGATGGCTGCAGCGTCGCCGCTGGGCTTCACGTCGACGTTGTGCAGCAAGGGTACGCGGGCGGCGGAAACGGCGACCTTCTCCAGATAGCCGCGCAGTTTCTCCGCGGCAGGCCGCATCAGGCTGGAGTGGAATGGCGCGCTCACCGGGAGCAGCAGCGCGCGTTTCGCTCCCCTGGCCTTGCAGGCTTCCATTGCCCGTTCCACTGCCGCCTTGTGGCCGGCGATGACGATCTGCCCCGGGGTGTTGAAGTTCACTGCCTGTACCTCTTCGCCCTGCGCCGCCTCTTCGCAAGCTGCACGCACCAGTGCGTCGTCTAGATTCAGGATCGCCGCCATCGCGCCCACGCCCTCGGGCACCGCATCCTGCATGGACTGCGCGCGGAACCGCACCAACGGCAGACAATCCGCAAACGACAGCGAACCTGCGGCAACCAGCGCGGTGTATTCGCCCAGGCTGTGGCCGGCGACCATCTCCGGTTCCGGTCCGCCCAGCTCTCGCCAGGCGCGATACGCCGCATAGCCCGCGGTAACCATCGCAGGCTGGGTGTTCACGGTCAGCCCGAGCTGCTCGGCCGGGCCTTCGTCCAGCAGCCGGACGAAGTCCGCACCAAGTGCGCTGCTTGCCTCTGCCAGCACGCCCTCCACGCCTGGCAGTCCGGCATAGGCCTTGAGCATGCCCACCGACTGCGAGCCCTGTCCGGGGAACACCATCGCCATCTTCATGGTCATATCGTCGCGAGTACCGCGCCCCATGTGAAGCCGCCGCCAACCCCTTCCATCAGCACGCGCTGGCCGGGGCGGATCCGGCCTGCGCGCAGGTATTCATCCAGCGCCAGCGGGATGGACGCAGCGGAAGTGTTGCCGTGGTGGTCGACGGTGACCACCAGCCTGTCTGCCGCGAGCCCGAGTCGCTTCGCGGTCGCCTCGAGGATGCGCACGTTCGCCTGGTGGGGAATCAGCCAGTCGATATCCGCGATAGTCATGCCTGCGGCGGCGACGGTCTCGCGGGCGACTTCGTCAAGGACCTTCACCGCGAACTTGAACACCTGGTTGCCGACCATCTGCAGGTAGGGGGAACCGACGATCGCGCCGCCGCTCACGTTGCCCGGTACCGAGAGGATGTCGGCATGGCTTCCGTCTGCGTGCAGCGCGCAGGCATGGATGCCCGGCTTGTCGTCCGCAGCCAGCACCACTGCCCCGGCCCCATCGCCGAACAGCACGCAGGTGCCTCGATCTTTCCAGTCGAGGATGCGCGAGAAGACCTCCGCCCCTACCACCAGCACGCGCGAATGCTGCCCGCTGCGGATGAACTTGTCGGCGGTTGCGAGTGCGTAGACGAACCCGCTGCATACCGCCTGCAGGTCGAATGCCGGACAGTCCCGTATGCCGAGCTTTCGCTGCAGCAGGCAGGCGGTGCTCGGGAACACGTAATCCGGGGTCGACGTGGCGAGGATGATGAGGTCGATGTCCTGCGCCGGGATGCCGGCGGCCTCGAGCGCCCTGCGGCTGGCCTCGAGCGCAAGGTCGCTCGAGGCGACCGTCGGCTCCGCGATATGCCGTGCGGCGATGCCGGTGCGCTCCCTGATCCAGGCGTCGCTGGTGTCGACGCGCCTGGCAAGATCGTCATTGGTCACCGGAGGGCCGGGAAGGAAGCTTCCTGTACCGACGATGCGGGAGTACCTCATTGTTGGGCAGCCATGCGTCCGGAAATGCGCTCGATGACGCGATTCTCTACCGCGTCGGCGGCGCGGCGGAGTGCCTGGGAGAAGGCGAACTCGTCGGCCGAGCCGTGGCTCTTGATGACGATCCCGCGCAGGCCGAGCAGATTGGCACCGTTGTAGCCGCCGGGATCCATGCGGCGCTTCAGCGCCTTCAGCACCGGCAAGGCGACCAGTGCGGCAAGCCTGCGCAACGGGCTGCGCGAGAACTCCTCGCGCAGGAATCGCACGATCATCTTCGCCACCCCCTCGGATGCCTTCAGCGCAACGTTGCCGACGAAACCGTCGCAGACCACGATATCGGTGGTTCCCTTGTAGATGTCGTCGCCTTCGACATTGCCATGGAAATTCAGGCCGCTCTCCCGCAGCAGCTCGGCGGCGCGCTTGACCGTTTCGTTGCCCTTGATGTCCTCGACGCCGATGTTGAGCAGGCCCACCGAAGGGCGCTCGCGGTGTTCGACTGCCTCGACCAGCATCGCACCCATGACGCCGAACTGCATCAGCTGCTCCGACGTGCAGTCGACGTTGGCACCGAGGTCAAGCATGTAGGTGAACCCGCCGCGCTCGTTCGGCAGCACCGTCGCAATCGCCGGACGGTCGATGCCGGGCAGCGTTTTGAGCACGAACCTCGAAATCGCCATCAGTGCGCCGGTGTTGCCGGCGCTGACGCAGGCATCGGCCGCGCCGTCCTTGACGAGGTTGATAGCCACGCGCATTGAGGAGTCCTTCTTGAAGCGCAGCGCCTGTGCCGGCGGTTCGTCCATGCCCACGACCTCGCTGGCCCCTTGCACGCGGATGCGCTCCCCGGCGGCGGCACCATGCGCCGCGAGTTCGCGCCCGAGTGCATCGGCGGGACCGACCAGGACGATCGCCGCGTCGTCGTGTCCGCGCAGGAACGCGAGCGCCGCCGGTACGGTGACCGACGGGCCGTGATCGCCTCCCATGCAATCCACGGCAACCGTGACCTTCATGCGCGGGTGCGCGCGCCTACGCCGCCCACAGCTGGCGCTGCGGGCCTACTCGTCCCTGCCCTTGGCGACCTTCTTGCCGCGGTAGTAGCCCGTCGGACTTATGTGGTGGCGAAGGTGAACCTCGCCGGTGGTCGGCTCAACGGCCAACGGCGGCTTGGTGAGGAAGTCATGGGCGCGATGCATGCCACGCTTTGACGGGGATTTCTTGTTCTGCTGAACAGCCATTCGATTGCTCCTTCGATTAATTCGTCTTCCCGCCGCCCAACAGGCCACGCAGGCCCGCGAACGGCACATTCTGTCCGGCGGCCCGGCCTTCGGGCCGCCTCGCGCAGATCTCGTGCCGCGGCGCCAGCGGCACCAGCAGCAGCACTTCGTCCTCGATCAGGTCACGCACCGGCATTTCCACACCAGCGAGGATGCGCTCCGGCCCGTCGGCCCCCAGCACGTCATCGGCTTCGATTTCCGCCTGGCTGCGCGCCAGCACCAGCATCGAACGCGCATCGAACCTGTACGACAGCGCTTCGAGGCAGCGCTGGCAAGTCAACTGCAACTCGCCCGCGACGCACACTTCCAGCGCGGGCCTGCCCATGCTGTCACGCTTGCCCTCGATCCTGTAATCGACTCCCCCCGCAGCGTCGCGCAACATGTCCTGCAGGCGCGGCAAGTCCGCCACAGGCCAGTTGCCGCTCACCACTCCGCCGGTCCCACCAAACTCGAAACCGTCTATGTACCGCTGCGGCATGAGGGGGCGAATGATATCATTTCCGAAAAAATCATGTCAAAACAAAGCCATGTCATCGCCAAGACAGCTCGTGCTCGCATCGACTTCCCGCTACAGGCGGCAGCTGCTGGAGCGTCTGGGGCTGCCCTTCGCATGCGCGAATCCGGCCCTGGACGAGACGCCGCTCGCGGGGGAAGCGCCGGCGGAGCGCGCGATGCGACTCGCCACCTGCAAGGCGCAGGCGGTGCGGGACGCGTGGCCCGATGCCCTGATCATCGGCTCCGACCAGGTTGCCGCGCTGGACGGCACGCAACTGGACAAGCCGGGCACGCACGAGAATGCGGTTCACCAGCTCCAGCTGGCGAGCGGGCGCACGGTCCGTTTCGACACCGCGGTCGTGCTGCTGGACGGCGCTAGCGGCGAAGTGCGATCGCGCCTGGTGCCGTGCCGGGTGACTTTCCGCGCGCTTGACGCGCACACGATCGACGCCTACCTGCGGCGGGAGCAGCCCTACGACTGCGCCGGCAGCGCGAAGGCCGAGGGCCTGGGCATCGCCCTCATCGAGCGCATCGACACCGCGGACCCCACGTCCCTGATCGGCCTGCCGCTGATCGCCCTCACCGGCATGCTCGCCGAAGCCGGCGTCCCGGTGCTGTGAAGCGCTAGCGCAAGGCCGGCGACTGGCCGAGCATCACGTCTGCGAGTGCCCCGGCCATGCTGGCGCCGATGCGGCGCGCGAGCTTCTCGGCGATGTTTTCCTTCTGCGTGTAGTCGACGATGTCCTCGGCCTTGATGACCTCCCGCGCGACGAAATCCAGCGACCCGAGCGCGTCGGCCAGGCCGAGCCCGATGCTCTTCTCGCCGGTCCAGATCAGGCCCGAGAACATGTCGGGCGATTCCACCAGGCGCTTGCCGCGCCCCTCGCGCACCACGGCGATGAACTGTTCGTGGATCTCGCCGATCATGCCGGTCACGTGTGCGCGCTGTTTTTCGTCCACCGGCAGGAACGGGTCGAGCAAGCCCTTGTTGTCGCCTGCCGTCAACAACCTTCGCTCGACGCCCAGCTTTTCCATCAGTCCGGTGAAACCGAAGCCATCCATGCGCACGCCGATCGAACCGACGATGCTGGATCTGGCGACGTATATGCGGTCGGCGCCCGCTGCGACGAAATAGCCCCCCGAGGCGCAAACGTCCTCGACCACCGCATACAGCGGAATCGTCGGGTACTTCTGCCGCAGGCGGCGCATTTCGTCGTAGATCGCCTGTGCCTGCACCGGGCTGCCGCCCGGGCTGTTGATGCGCACCACGACGCCGCGCGTGCCCTTGTCCTTGAACGCGGAGTTCAATGCAGCCATGACCTTCTCGGCGCTGGCATCGGTGCCCGGGCCGATCAATCCGCTGACCTCAACCAGCGCGGTGTGCGTACCCGTTCGCGGCTCGCTGGTCGCCTTCCAGTCCATTGCCACTACGATCAGGAACGTGATGTAGGCGAAGGTCAGGATCTTGAAGAAGATGCCCCACAGCCGTGCGCGCCGCTGTTCCCTGAGTGCCGCGAATGCGAGCTTCTCTATGGTTTCCCGTTCCCAGTTGCCGCCGTTATCCGCCATCTTCGAACCCCATCAGGTAGACCTTGCCGCCGCGCTCCTCGACGAGGAGCCTGACCAGCGGCGTGCCCTGGCATGGACCGCCAAGGCAACTGCCGTCGCGTGCCGAGTAGGTGGCGCCGTGAGTCGAGCATATCAAATCGACTCCGGCGGAGTCGAAGAACATCCCCGCCTGCCAGTCGAGTTCCATCGGCATGTGGCCGCAGCGGTTCAGGTAGCCGTGCACGAGGCCGCGATGGCGGATGACAAATGCAGGCGTCGTCTCGCCGAAATACTCGACTTCGAAGCGCACGCCCGGGCCCGAATCGGCGAGCGCGGACGACTCGCAGATCAGCCGTTCGCCTTCAGCCATTCCTGGAGCTCCGCGACGCTGTCCATGCAGGCAAGCGGCGAATGCCGGCGCAGCGAGTCCCCCGGATGCGCGCCGTAGGTCACGGCGACGGCATCCACGCCGGCGCGCCGTGCCATTTCGAGGTCATGCGAGGTATCGCCGATCATCAGCAGGCGTTCGGCGTCGTGGCCGGTTTCCTCCATCAGTTCGAGCAGCATCGCCGGGTGCGGCTTCGGATTCGTCTCGTCGGCGCAGCGTGTCGCAACCATGTAGGGGCGCAATCCGGTTGCGTCCAGCGCGCGATCCAGGCCGCGTCGGCTCTTGCCGGTCGCCACCGCCATGCGGTAGCCGCTCGCGTGCAGGCTGGCGACGAGTTCGGTGACGCCGGCGAACAGTCCCATCGAGTCCTCGCGCGCGAGGAACTGCCGCCGGTAGGCGTCGATGAACGCGGCGTATCTCCCGGGGGCCAGGTCCGGCACTGCGTGTTGCAGGGAATCCTGCAAGCCGAGCCCTATGACATGGCTCGCCCGCTCACGGTCGGGCACGCGCAGCCCCATCTCGCGTGCGGCTTCCTGGATGCAGGTCGCGATCGACGAGGTGGAGTCGATCAGCGTGCCATCCCAGTCGAAGACGATCAGGGAGTAGCGCATGCGAGGAATTCCGCCATGTCCGGCGGCAGCGGGGAATCCAGCGTGAGGCGCTCGCCGGTCGCGGGATGCGCAAACGCGATGTGCGCCGCGTGCAGGAACAGCCGCTTCACGCCACGCGGCGCGAGCGTCCTGTTCAGCGCGAAGTCGCCGTACTTGTCGTCGCCGAGAACCGGGTGGCCCGCATGCGCGAGGTGCACGCGAATCTGGTGAGTGCGCCCGGTCATCAGGCGCAGCTCCAGCAGGCTCCAGCCCGTCCCGGTCTTCAGGGGCTTCACGCGGGTCAGGGCGCGCATGCCGCCCTGCCTCACTGCAACCCGGCGCTCGCCCTCGCCGGTGACGAACTTGTGCAGGGAGTCGTCCAGGTCGCGCGCGCCGCCGCGCCAGCGCCCCTTGGCAAGCGCAAGGTAGACCTTCTCCACCTCGCCCTCGCGCAGCATGCGGTGGAGTTCCACCAGCGCACTGCGCTTCCTGGCGACAACGAGCAGCCCGGAGGTGTCGCGATCGAGGCGGTGCGCCAGTTCGAGGAACCTGGCTTGCGGACGTCGCGCTCGCAAGGTCTCGATCACGCCGTGACTGATGCCGCTGCCGCCGTGCACCGCCACCCCGCTGGGCTTGTCGACGACCAGCAGTGCGGCATCCTCGTACACCACCGGCAGGGCGACATTGGCTGGCACCGTTGCTGGCGCGCGCTCGGCCATGCGCAGGGGGGGTACGCGCACCCTGTCGCCGCGCTGCAGGCGATACTCCGGCTTGATGCGGCCGCTGTTGACCCTGACCTCGCCGCTGCGGACGACGCGATAGACATGGCTTTTGGGAACGCCTTTCAGCTGGCGCAGCAGGAAATTGTCGATGCGCTGGCCCTCGCTTTCCTCGCCTACTTCAAGCAGCGTCGCCCGTGCCTTGCCTAACTCTTTCATTTTTAGTATATTCCCGGGCGCTGCTTCGAGTTGCGAGGCACAGGTTCTGCGATGCGGCGAGCTTGTCTTCTTCTGCATTGACGCCGGGTCCGGAACCTGCAACCCGCCTCCTGTCCGGCCACAGCCGGTCCTGAAACAGCGGTT
>JBFWRS010000015.1:0-7760 GCA_050248795.1 Burkholderiales bacterium
GCCTGCCCCGCAGCGCACGGCGGCCACGGACGCGCGCGGGGTGGATGATTTTTCCTATCGTTTCAATCGGCTACTCGACTGATACAATCTCGCACCAGTGCCCAGATTCATCCCGCCGGGCGCGCCAATAGACCTTGAAGCCCCCACTGCGCCTTTTCCCCGGATTCCGGCGGCAGCGCGCTTCCCGCACATGCGACGTGGCGGTGGGGACTTAGCGCGCATCGCGCGGGCGGTTCGTCACGCGTCTTACGTTCTCTTGCAGAATCACGGTGCAGCTTGCTGATTCCTTGCAACTTCTTGGTACTTGTGCGGCCTCTATTGGACGACAATACGGACTGCATCCACAACGCGTGCTCCGGACAGACTGACAACAATCCGCGATGAATGCCACCACCAGCACCCAGCCTGCGGTAGCGGACGAACAGTCGCGCTTGCCACGCCTGCGCGAAGATCTGCGCCTGGTCGAGGGGCCGCGCCATCTCGATGGCTCGCCGAGCTGGCGGATCCTCGACCCGGTGCGCAATGCGTTCTTCGAAGTAGGGTGGCTCGAGTTCGAGCTTCTGCTGCGCTGGCGCGAGCACGCGGACGCGGCTTCGCTGGCGGCACAGGTGGCGCGCGAGACGAGCCTGGATCCGACCGCCGACGAAGTGCAGGAGCTGGTCGAGTTCCTCGCCTTGAATCAGCTCTTGACGCCGGAGTCCGCGATCGCGAAGGGAAGCCTCGAGCGCAAGTGGCGCCAGTCGCAGCAGGGCTGGATGACGCAGGCGATGCACAAGTACCTGTTCTTCAGGGTGCCGCTGTTCCGCCCGGACGGGTTCCTGACGCGCACGGCCGGACTGACGGACATCTTCTTCACGCGCGGCTTCCTGCTCGTCGTCGCGGTGATACTCGGGCTCGACCTGTATCTGCTGTCGCGCGACTGGGCAAGCTTTGCCGAACAGACCGAGCGCATGTTCACGCCACAGGGGATGTTCTACTACGCCGTCGCAGCGACCATTGCCAAGGTCCTGCACGAACTCGGCCACGCATACGCCGCCAAGCGCTACGGCGTGCGGGTGCCGACGATGGGCGTCGCGTTCCTCATCCTCTGGCCGTACCTGTACACGGACACCGGGGAAACCTGGAAGCTCGCCGATCGTCGCAAGCAGCTGGTGATCGCGTCCGCCGGAATGGCGACCGAGCTCGCGCTGGCGGTCGTGTCAACCCTGCTGTGGGCGCTGGCGCCCGAAGGCGCCGTGAAAAGCGTGCTGTTCGTGTTCGCCACCACGACATGGGTAATGACCCTCGCGATCAACGCCAGCCCGTTCATGCGCTTCGACGGCTACTTCGTGCTGTCGGACGCGCTCGACTTCCCCAACCTGCACGATCGCAGCGGCGCGTGCGCGAAGTGGTGGCTGCGGACCACGTTCTTCCGGCTCCCCGAGGAGATGCCGGAACCGACGCTTGGCGACCGCGGCCGGCGCTGGCTGATTGCGTTCGCGCTCGTCACGTGGCTGTACCGCTTTGTCATCTTCATCGGCATCGCCCTGCTGGTGTACCACCTGTTCTTCAAGCTCCTAGGCATCGTGTTGTTCGCCGTCGAGATCGTGTACTTCATCGTCCTGCCGGTGGCCCGCGAGGCGGTGTACGTGTGGGAGCGGCGCGCGCTGGCCCGACTGGCGTGGCGGCCGGTCGCCGCCACGCTCGTGCTCGCGCTCATCGCCATCTGGCTGGTGCCGGTGGCTCGGGAGGTCACGGCGCCCGCCTATGTGCGAGGCAACTTCGAGCACGCCGTCTACGCGCCGTTCTCCGGCCGGGTGACGAACGTCGCGGTGCGCCACGGCCAGCTCGTGGAGCCGGGCACCGAGCTGCTGCGGGTGCAGATGCAGGACCTCGCGGTACGCGCAAGGAAAGCAGAGGTGTCGATCGCCTCGGCGCGCGTGGAACTCGAGCGCATGCCGGCGAGCGTGCGCCAGCAGGAGCGCCGCGCCGTGCTGGAGGAGCAGCTCGCCGAGGCGCTGGCGGCCAAGCAGGCGGTCGACGAGGATGCGGCGCGCCAGCTGGTGCGCGCGGACTACGCGGGCGTCGTGCGCGACGTCGCCCCGGAACTCGTCGAGGGCCAGTGGGTGAACGCCCGGCAGCTGCTGCTGCGCGTGGTATCCGAGTCGGAGCCGCTCATCGTGGCAAACGTCGCCGAGCGCCAGATTTCCGCCATCGAGCCCGGGCAGAAGGTGTACTTCTACCCGTCGCGTGCCGAGCTGCCGGTGATCGAAGGGGTCGTCGAGACCATCGAGGCAGCGCCGATCAGGGAGGTCGGCCGCCTGCTGATGGCGTCTGTGCATGGCGGGGACATCGTCGTGCATGGCGCCGGCTCGGGAGGGCCGCTGGTGGCGCAGGAGCCCTTCTTCCGCGTCAGGATTCGTCCGGCCGGGCCGCTGAACGTCGACCAGGTGGTTCGCGGCCGCGTGCGCGTGCAGACCGACTTGCGCCTGATCGCGGAGAATTTCGTCTATCGCGCGCTCTCGCTGTTGATTCGCGAGAGCGGTATATGAAGCGCTTGAAGGCAGGTATGTCATGACTAGAGAATCAGATACACGATCGGCGGCACCGAAGGTGCGGCGGCGCAGGACTCGCATGATGGCGCTCGAAGCGCGCATGCTGTTCGATGGCGCGCTCGGCGTCGAGATCGGCACCCAGGCGACCGAGGCGCTGACGGCGGATCAGGCTCCCGACGCAGAAGCGCAGCGCGGCCCCGACGTGCAGGAGCTCATGGCGTTGGCGGCGGCGCCGGCGCAGGCCGAGCGGGCCGCCGGCCACGAGGGCGACATCGAGGCCGGCGCCCCGCCGTCCGCCGAGCCGCGCACGGAAGTCGTGTTTGTCGACCCGTCGGTCGAGAACTACCGGTCGCTGATCGCCGATGTCGACCCGAGCACCCGGGTTGTGATCCTCGATGGCGCGCGTGACGGCGTGCAGCAGATCGCCGAGGCACTGGCGACGATGGGCAAGGTGGACGCAATCCACCTCGTATCCCACGGAAGCGCGGGGCAGTTGCAGCTCGGTACCGCCGTGCTCGATTCGATGACCATGCGCTCCGAGTACGCCGAGCAGCTTGTCGGCATCGGAAAGTACCTCGCCGAGGACGCCGACATCCTGGTCTACGGATGCGACTTCGGCCAGGGCGAGGCCGGCAGCGACGCGGCAATGCGCCTCGCCTATCTCACCGGCGCGGACATCGCCGCGTCCGATGACCTCACCGGGCACGCCGAACTCGGCGGCGACTGGGACCTCGAACTGGAATTCGGCCGGATCGAGACGGACGTCGCGTTCGGCGAGCGCGCGCAGGAGAAGTTCAGGCACGTACTTGCGACGCTCGACTGGGACGCGGTCGACTGGACCGCCAACGCGACCAGCGGGACCTACGCCGCTGGCGGTGTCGACGTCAGCATCAGCATCACCGGCAACACGAATCGCCTCGCGGAGGTCAACGACAACACTGACCTCACCGGCGGTACGGGGGAGGAATCCCTAAAGGTCACGGCGAACGCGTTCCAGAACGCGGGCGAGTATGTCGAGCTGACGATTGCTTTCAGCGACGAGGTGAGCAACGTCTCGTTCTCGATATTCGACATCGACCAGGGCGCCTTCACCGACCGGCTGACGATCACCGGAACGAGCAGCGCCGGCAGCATCACCCCGACTTCCATAACGGCGGCCGTCGGCAGCCCTAGCTGGACCCTGTCCGGGAACGTCATCACTGGTAGCGCCTCTGCGGGCGACACGACCAGCACGGGTACCGCCAACGTGGTTTTCAACGCCACCGGCATCACCAGTATCACGGTCCGGTACCAGAACACGACGCCAGTGGCGAACCAATGGATCGGGCTTCACGACGTCACATTCGCCACCGAGGCTGCGCCGGTCCTGGATCTTGACGCCAGCAGTCCCAATGAGACCGCGGGCGACAACCTTGGCAGCGCGGACTATTCCGGCGGGTCGGGAGCGATTCCCTGGGTCGGGGACTGGATCGAGAGCGACTCGGACGGCGATTCGCAAGACGAGGACGAGGGGAACGTGCGTGTCACCGATACCCCCGGCGGCGGCACGAACTACGGCATCCGCTTGTCGGACTCGTCCGGGGACGGGTCGGATCCGGCCTCGCGTTCGGCGATCTCGCGCACCGTCGATCTGTCGGGTTACACCAATGCCACGCTGTCCTACAGGCTCGACACAAACAACCTCGACAACCCCGATACCTACGTTGTCGAGGTCTCTGCAGACGGCGGTGCGACGTTTACCGAGCTTGCCAGCTACAGCAACGACGTCGATAACACTTACACCGTAAGCCTCGCGGGTTACGAATCGGCCAACACGGTTATCCGGTTTCGCCTGACGAGCAACTTCGATGGCGGCGAGTACGTCTACGTTGACGACGTTTCCGTCAGTGCGCAGCCGGTGGGCGGATGGACCAATCCGACGGCCTATACGGAACAGGGTACCGCGCGCGCGTTCGCGGACTCGGATACCACGATCACCGACGCGGATGCCGGTGCCAGCATCAGCAAGGCGGAGATAGCCGTGAGTAATGTCGTCAGTGGCGATCGCATCGCGATCGACGGGACGACAATCGTGCTCGCGAACGGGAGCGGCACAACCGCGGGGTCGATATCGGGGGCAGGAGGGGTGTCGTACACGGTTTCCGTCAGCGGCAGCACCGCTACGGTCACGCTCGCGGGCGCCAAGTCGCTGGCGGTCTACAGGGACATGCTTTCTGGCGCGCGCTACGACTCTACCTCGGACGACCCGACCGCCGGAGGTACCAGCAGCTCGCGAAGCTTCGCGGTGACGGTGTATGACAATACGGACCGGGCGAGCAACACCGCGACCGGCGTCGTCAACATCACGGCGGTTGACGACACGCCCACCACTGCCAGTCAGTCGATAGGCGGCACGGAGGACACGGTACGGGTGCTCGCATGGGGCGATTTCGCGATCAGCGACGTCGACACGAGCGATTCCGGCCTGTCGGTGCAGATCAGGTCGCTTCCAGGTGCCGGCGTACTGGAGAGATGGAACGGCAGTGCCTGGGTTGCGGTGGCGGTGAACGACACATTCTCGAAGGCAGCCGTCGACGCCGGCAACCTTCGCTTCGCCCCTGGCGCCAACCAGTCCGGCGCGGACGCGTTCGGCACGCCCGGCGTGGGCGACCAGCGCAACGACTACGCGCAGTTCACCTATCGTGCCACCGACGGCTCGTCGAACAGTGCCGACGTGACGATGACCATCGACATCGCCCCGGAAGCGGACGTGCCGACGCTTGAGTTCCCTCCACCGGCGGGCAACGGACTGACGGTGGACCGGTTCGATTCGGTGTCCACGATCAATACGACGGTCGCGGGGGATCCCCTGAACCTGCAGCCGGCCCTGGCCGCCGCGACCCCGACCGCGACGTCGGTGAGCACGACGGTGGACTTCCCGTCGGTGGCGGAAGACCAGGCCTATCGCATCACCGGCCTGATCTACCTGGAGGCGGGGAAGACCTACACCATCGGCGGCGTCCGCGACGACACGCTGCAGATCGAGATCGGCGGGACGGCCGTATTCAGTTCCGGCTACAACACCTGGGGATCCTTTACCGCGACGCCCTATACGCCCGCGGTGTCCGGCTACTACACGCTGGAGATGTATGCCTACAACGGCGACGGCGCAGGCAACTTCCAGCCGACGCTGAGCGTGGACGGCGGCTCCGCGCTGGCCATCAATTCGTCCAACTTCCATGTCTATTCGACCCTCGCCGCGGTCGACGCCGCGGGCGGCTCCCACGATGCCCTCGTGCTCGGTCCCGACGGCGATGGCGGCTACTACGCGGCTGGTACTTCTGCCACTGTCAACGGTACCGAGGACGTCGCAACGCCGCTGCCGAGCCTGGTTGCCGCGCTGGGCGCAGACCAGGATGGTTCGGAATCCCTCAGCGTCACGATCGGCAACCTGCCGGTCGGCGCGACGCTTTCCGATGGAACGAATACCTTCACTGCGACACCAGGCAACACCGTTGCGACTGTCACGTCGTGGAACCTCTCGACCCTCACGTTCCATGCCGGGGAGGACGCAAACGGCAGCTTCGCGCTGTCGGCAACCGCGACCGCCACGGAATCGGCGAACGGCGATCAGGAGACCCGCTCACTGACCATCAACGTGATCGTTGCGCCCGTGAACGATGCGCCGGACCTCGATCTCAATGGCGGCGTCGCAGGCAACGACGGCGCGGCCGCGTTCTCCGAGCAGACGCCGGTCCTGATCGCGCCCTCGGGCACGCTGACCGATGTCGATACCGCGAATCTCGTGTCTTTGACCGCCACGCTTGCGTCGCGTCCGGACGGCAACGGGGTGGAATCATTGTCGCTGAACGCGGCGGCAGCGGCAGCGGCAAGCGGCCTGACGGTCACCTACACGGCGTCCACGGGCGTGCTCTCGATCACGGGTTCCGCGTCGACCGCCACTTACCAGGCCATTCTGCAGGGCATCCAGTACAGCAACACGAGTGATACGCCGACGACATCGCCCCGGACCGTGAATGTGGTGGCCAGCGACGGCACTGAAGCAAGTGTGGTGCGGGCAGTCTCGGTAAGCGTGGCTGCGGTGAATGATGCGCCGGTGTTCGCGGGAACGGCCGGTGGCGTCACCTTTCTGGAGAATGGCTCGCCTGTAGCCCTCGTCAGCGGTGCGGTGGTAAGCGATGTTGACGCGGCCAACTTCAGTGGTGGATCGTTGACGGTCTCGTTTGCGTCGTATCAATCCGGTGACGCGCTGACGATCAATGACCAGGGCGCGGCAGCGGGGCAGATAGGCGTTTCGGGAGCCAATGTCACGTATGGCGGCGTGACTATCGGGACATTCGCGGGCGGTGGCGGCGCTGACCTGGTGGTGTCTCTCAACGCGAACGCGAGCGCGCAGGCGGTGGAAGCGCTGATTGGCCAGTTGCGCTACTCCAGCAGTTCCGACAATCCGACGGCGAATGGTACGGCGCCGACGCGCGCGCTGACGGTTACCCTGAATGATGGCGGGAACAGTGGTTCCGGCGGTGTGCTGACGGCCAGTCAATCCGGCACCATCAACATCACCGATGTGCCGGAGTCCCCCGCGATTTCGGCGATTGCCGAGAACGCGGGCGGTGGCATCAATGCAGCGGAAGCGGCGGACGGAACCCCGGTGGTAGTGACGCTGCCTGCGGATGTGCGGGCGGGCGATACGGTGACAGTGTACTGGGGCAGCCAGACGGTGAACTACACCGTGACGGCTGGCGATGTCTTGGGGGGCAGCGCTTCCGTCGCGGTTTCCGCGGGAACGATTGCCGCGCATGGCGATGGAACTTTCGATGTCGCCGCCGAGATTACCGATCTCGAAGGGCAGACAGGATCCGTTTCGTCCCCTGTCTCCGTTACGGTTGATACGACGGCGCCGGCGCCGACGGTGACGCTGACCTCGAGCATCACGGCGGACGACATCATCAACATCGCGGAGTCTGGCGGGACGGTGGCGATCACCGGGACGGCGGGCGGGGATGCGCAGGTCGGGGACACGGTCACGCTGACGGTGAATGGCGTGGCGTACACGGGGCTGGTGGGGGCGGGCAACACGTTCTCGATCAACGTGGCGGGGTCGGACCTGGTGGCCGATGCGGACTTCACGATCGCGGCCTCGGTGAGCACGACGGATGCGGCGGGGAACACGGGCACGGGCACGGACACGGAAAGCTACACGGTGGACGTGACGGCGCCGGCGCC
>JBFWRS010000015.1:7770-85323 GCA_050248795.1 Burkholderiales bacterium
GGTCGGACCTGGTGGCCGATGCGGACTTCACGATCGCGGCCTCGGTGAGCACGACGGATGCGGCGGGGAACACGGGCACGGGCACGGACACGGAAAGCTACACGGTGGACGTGACGGCGCCGGCGCCGACGGTGACGCTGACCTCGAGCATCACGGCGGACGACATCATCAACATCGCGGAGTCTGGCGGGACGGTGGCGATCACCGGGACGGCGGGCGGGGATGCGCAGGTCGGGGACACGGTCACGCTGACGGTGAATGGCGTGGCGTACACGGGGCTGGTGGGGGCGGGCAACACGTTCTCGATCAACGTGGCGGGGTCGGACCTGGTGGCCGATGCGGACTTCACGATCGCGGCCTCGGTGAGCACGACGGATGCGGCGGGGAACACGGGCACGGGCACGGACACGGAAAGCTACACGGTGGACGTGACGGCGCCGGCGCCCGTGATCACGAGCATTACCGACAACGTCGGCCCGATTACCGGCACGGTTGCCGATGGCGGCGTGACCAATGACACCGTGCTCGTCCTTGCCGGTACGGCCGAGGCCAACAGCACCGTGACGATCTACCGCAACGGGACGTCGGTCGGCACGGTCACGGCCGACGGCGCCGGCAACTGGACCTATACGACGGCGCCGCTGGCAGACGGCTCGACCAGCAACTACACGGCAAGGTCAACCGACGGCGCGGGGAACACCAGCGCGTCGAGTGCGACCTACAGCGTGACGATCGACCTTACGCCGCCTGCGGCGCCGACGGTGAGTTCGCTGCTGACGAACGATGCGACGCCGACCATCTCCGGGACCTGGGACAATGCCGCTGGTCATACGCTGAGTTCGGTGGTCGTCAACGGCGTTACCTACACTGTCGGCGCCGCGTTGACGGTCTCGGGCGGAACCTGGACGCTTGCCATTCCGCCCGGCAATGCGCTTGCGGACGGCACCTACAACGTCGCCGTGACCACGACGGACGCGGCCGGCAACTCCGCAACGGATGCGACGGCGGCGGAGCTGGTGATCGACACGGTGCCTCCGGTGCCGACGCTGACGCTGACGCCGAACGTCACGGCGGACGACATCATCAACAGCGCGGAGTCCGGCGGGACGGTGGCGATCACCGGCAACGTCGGCGGAGATGCCAAGGTCGGTGATACGGTCACGCTGACGGTCAACGGCGCGACGTACACCGGCACGGTGCAGTCCGGCGGCACTTTCAGCATCGCCGTGCCAGGCGCGCAACTGCGCGACGACGCCGATGCCACGATCGAGGCTTCGGTGAGTACCACCGATGCCGCCGGCAACACCGGGACCGCCACCGGCTCGGCAAGCTACACGGTCGACGTCACGCCGCCGGGCCAGCCGACGGTAAACACGCTCAGCACCGCGAGCACGCAGCCGACGTTGACCGGGAGCTACGATGCCGCCGGGACGGCGGTGTTCACCGTCACCGTCAACGGCGTGACCTACACGCTGGGCACCGATCCCGCGCTGTCGGTCACCGGGAACACGTGGACGCTGGATCTCGGCGTCGCGGGCCAGTCGCTGCCGGCGGGCGCCAGCTACGAGGTTGTCGCCAACGCGACGGATGCCGCCGGCAACCGGATCGCCGACGCCGCCAGCGGCGAGGTGACGATTACCGCTGCGGCAACGACGCCGTTCACGCCGCCCGAAGGCCCGAGCGCAGGAAGCGGCGCCGGCATCGGAGGCGGTGGCGGCTCGGGCCTGAGCGATCCGGCCTCGCCGTACGACCCGGCATATACGGCGACGGGCAGTGGCGTTGACGCCAGCACGCCGCCATCCCATCTTGGCGGCGGCAGTGGCGCCGGTAGTGCCGCGTCCGGAACCTCCGGCCCGTCCGGGACCCCGGGGACTTCGGGCGCGGGCACCGCGGGTTTCCTGAATTCCCTGCCCGCGACGTCGGCGGGAATCCCCGGCGATAGCCAGGGGGGCGCGCCGTCGACTGGCGACGGCGAACCGCGCGCCCAGGGCTCGGGTACCGGACCGGGCATCGGCGCATTCGTCGAAGGCAGCACGCCCGCGGGCAGCGGCTTCCCGCTGATCCGCGTTTCGCCGAGCGACCCGCGCGTAGTCCAGGCGCTGGACGGCGGCCTGCTCGACAAGGGCGGACACCGGCTGTTCGCGTTCTCGGCAGCGGAGGGCCTGCAGCTGCAGCTCGGGCGGGAGGGCTTCGCGCAGGTGCCGTCGGATGCGTTCGCGCATACCGATCCCGCGGCGATCGTCATCCTGGACGCACGGATGGCGAACGGGGCACCGCTGCCCGCGTGGCTGAGCTTCGATGGCGTGAAAGGGGTGTTCAGCGGCGTGCCTCCGGCCGGCACGGGCGGGACGCTGGAGATCGAGATCGTCGCGCGCGACGAGGACGGCAGGATTGCGCGCGCGGTGATCACGCTGGTTACGGGCGAGGCGCAGCTCACCGACAGCGGCGAGGCGATGACGCGCGACGCCGTGCTTGGCCTCGACGTCGACAAGGAAGAGGCCGAGAAGGCGCGGCGCGAGGCTGCGGAGGCCGAGCGCCAGCAGGCAGAGCGCCGGGATGCGCAGAAGGCGAGGGCCGCACCGGATGGCAAGCCGCTGAAACAGGGCGCGACCACGTTCACCGAGCAGTTGAAGGCGGCAAGGGGCGCGCGCGACCCGCTGCTTGAGCGCATCGCGAAGTCCGAATCAACACCCGCGCGGCCTTCACGCTAGCAGGAGGGGCCGCAGCGGATGCCTGCATTCCCGCCATGTGATCGCGTGTTTGCAGACTTGAGGTATTGCGATGGATACTCGGGCACTCCGATGACGCGAAGATCGAACACCGGCCGGCCGGCCGGCGTGACCGAGAGCCGTGCTGGCCGGCTTCTGGCGCTCGCGCTGGCGGCCGCGACGCTGGCTGGCTGTGCGATCACGCCGGTACCCCTCGAGCCGCACGAGCGCGAACTGCTCGCCGCGGATTCGCACGCGGCGCTGTTCGCCGGCCAGGAACCGCTTGCAAGGCCGCTGACGCTCGAGGAGGCGACCGCACGGGCGATCAAGTACCAGGCCGACTACCGGCAGCGCCAGATGGAGCAGGCGGCTGCCGAGGCACAGATCGACGTCGCGCGCTTCGACCTGCTGCCCCGGCTGACCATGAGCGCGGGATACACGACGCGCGACAACGAAGCGTTCGGCTTCGGCTTCTCGCCGTCGGGGCAGATCGCCGCCAACCCCAGCGCCTCGACCGAGCGCACGCGCGACACCATGAGCCTCGGGCTGGCGTGGAACCTGCTGGATTTCGGCGTCAGCTACTTCCGTGCGCGCCAGACCGCGAACCAGACGCTGATAGCCGCCGAGCGGCGCCGCAAGGCGATCCAGACCCTGATGCACGACGTGCGCGTCGCATGGTGGCGCGCCGAAGCTGCGCAGCGCCTGCTGCCTTACGCAGACGACCTGCTCGCGGAGATCGACCGTGCAATCGAGAAGACTCGCGCGATCGAGATTCGCAAGCTGCTGCCGCCGTTGCAGACGGCGACGCTGCGCCGCGCGCTGCTCGACCTCAGCCAGCAGATCGCGTTCAGGCGCCAGGAGCTCGCGCAATCGAAGGTGGAACTCGCGGCGCTGGTGAACCTGCCGCCGGGATCCGACGTCCAGGTGGCGTCGCCGCCTGGGGATGCGCGCGAGGCGCCCGACCTCGTTGCCGACGTCGACAGGCTGGAAGCGCTCGCGTTGCGCACCCGACCCGAGATCCCGGAGGAGGGCTACCGTGCGCGGATCTCCGAGGATGAAGCGCGCAAGGCCATCGTGTCGCTCATTCCGGGGCTGTCGCTCGATTTCGCGGGCAATTCCGACAGCAATCGCTTCCTCGTCAACAACACGTGGACGTCGGCCGGCATCAACGTGATCTTCAACCTGGTGAAGGTTTTCTCGGTGCCTGCGCTCAACCGCTCGGAGGAGGCACAGAAGAAGGTGGACGAGGCGCGGCGCCTGGCGATGGCGATGGCGATCGTCGCGCAGACCCGCGTCGCGGCGGTGCGCTACCGCCTGGTCGCGGACGAATTCGCGATCTGGGACGAGGCGTCGCGGGACGACGACCTGATCGTGAAGTACCTCGCTTCCAGTTCGCAGGCGGGGGTGGACTCGGAACTCGAACTCATCCGCGCCAAAGCGCGTGCCGGGGCGAGCCGCATGAACCGCGACCTGGCCTATGCCGGGGTGCAGGCGAGCATGGCGCGACTGTTCCACTCGGTCGGCTACGATGCGGTCCCCCGCGATGCCGAGGCCGGCAATGTCGCGGACCTCGCCAGGCTGATGCGGGCGCGCTTCTCCGAGCTCGAGAGCGCGAGCTTCGTGCCGCGGGCCGAACCGCCTCGACCGGCGGTCGCGCTGACGCGGATCAGCGGGGTGCCCGATCGAGTCTCGGCGCTGCTTCGGGAAGGCGCGCGCCGCGTCCTTGACATCTCGAAGGTCCGTGCGGCGCAGCCCGGGTCCGCCGAAGTCGAGGTGGAGATCACGGTGAAGCTCGCGCTCCCTGTCGAGGGCCGGGTCGATGCGCACGCTGCGGTTCGGCTGGTGCGCAAGGCCGGCGGTCCGGCGCTCCAGGAGGAGTTCAAGACCGCGCTCAGCGACCCGGTGGACGACGAACAGTGGCGGGTGTTCGGCGAGGGCGCGCTGTATCGCGTGCTGGGCGAGCTCGTGCCGCCGCGCAGCCGTTCGCCGTCCGCGCGGCGGGCGCCTGCGCCGACGCGCGCCGTGCGTAGCGGGACGCGCGTGCTTTCCGAACTTGACGGCGCGCCGCTGGCGCTGCGCATGGATCCGGCGCTGCGATCGCCGGTGCCCGGATCGATCAGCTCCCTGGTGCAGAGGCAATGACACGAAACCCGCTCATGCTGTTCGCGATCGCCACCGGGCTGACGCTCGCAGCCGGATTCGCGCGGGCGCAGGCCGTGCCCGCACCCGCCGCGGCCGGCACCGGTAGCGCGGAAGTCGCTGCGATCGTGCACGCCGGCGAGGAGACCACGCTGTCCAGCCAGATGGCGGGCAAGGTGCGACGCATTGCCGTCGGGCTCGGCGACCAGTTCAAGTCCGGCGCCCGGCTGATCGAGTTCGATTGCTCGGAGCAGCAGGCGCAGCTCGAGAGCGCCCAGGCCGAATACCGTGGTGCGCGGGAGACTCACCTGGCACGGCTGCGGCTGCAGGCGCTGGGCGCCGCAGGCGAGCTCGAGGTCACGCTGGCGGCCTCGGCTGCCGACAAGGCGCGCAGCCAGGTCGCGCTGCGCGAGTCGCAGCTCGCCTACTGCGGCGTGAACGCGCCGTTTCCCGGCAAGGTGGTGCGGCTGCGGGTCAAGACTGCGGAAAGCGTGCCGGCCGGACAGGCCCTGATCGACCTGGTCAATCCTGCGTCCCTCAAGCTGCAGATGTTCGTGCCGGCGGCGTGGGCGTCCTGGCTGCGGCCGAACGTGCCGCTCAAGGTCCGCTTCAACGACGGTCCCGACGCCCGCACGGTGAATGCGCGGGTCAGCAAGATCAACGCCAGGATCGAAGGCGTGAGCCAGCAGCTCGAGGTCGAGGCGCGGTTCGAGTCGGGCACCGGCGGCCTGCTGCCCGGCATGGTCGGCACGGCGCTGTTCGAGCAGCCCCGGTCCTGAGCGGCCGCATGCAACAACCCCCGCAGTCCGTGGTTGCGCTGCTCGAGTTCGAGCGCCGCATCAGGTCCTGCAGCTCGAACCGCGAAATCGCGTTCCGCGCCGTCAACGAATCTTCGGGCGCACTGCGATTCGACCAGGCAGTGATCTGGCGCCTGAACGCGTTCGGGCGCCCGATGCTGGTCGCGGCGTCCGGCCTCGCCGACCTCGCGAGCGACAGCCCGTACCGGCAGTGGCTGGCGAGCATGATCCGCGCCGCAGTACCCGAGCCGTTCGATGCGCCACGCCCGCTGGCGCTCGCGGACCTGCCCGACGACCTGGCCGCGGATGGCGCAGAGTGGGCGTCCGGGCACATGCTCCTGTGCCCGCTCGCCGGCGCCGCCGGAGAGTCGCTGGGCGGCATCGCCTACATGCGGGCGGAGCCGTTCAGCGAGGCCGAGACGGCGGTTGCGGAATGGATCGCGCAGGCCACGGGCTTCGGCATGTGGGCATGGCGCAAGGACCGCCTGCAATTGCGCCGATGGCTGGGCAGCAGCTCGGTGAGGCTCGCGATCGCCGGCACCGTTGCGGCGTTCTTCCTGCTGGGCCTCATCCCGGTGAAGATCAACGCGCTCGCCCCCGCGGAAATCACGCCCATGAACCCGGTGCTGGTGACTTCGCCGCTGGACGGCGTGGTCAAGGAAGTGCTCGTCAAGCCGAACCAGCAGGTGAAAGCCGGCGCGGTGGTGGCGCTGCTCGAGGACACCGCGATCCGCAACCGCCTGGCGGTATCCGAGAAGGCGTACGACATCGCGCGCGCCGACCTGCAGCGCACCACGTACAAGTCGTTCACCGACGAAGCCAGCCGCCTGGAGCTGCAGGTGCTCGACGCCCGCGTGAAGGAGAAGGCGGTCGAAGTCGCTTACCTTTCCGAGCTGCTGGGCAGGCTGCGCGTGCCCGCGCCTCAGGGAGGCATCGCGATGTTCTCCGACGCCGAGGAGTGGCGCGGCAGGCCGGTGCAGATCGGCGAGCGGATCATGACGATCGCGGATCCGTCGCTGATCGATGTCACCATCTATCTCGCGCCGGAGGACGCGGTCGAGCTGGATGTCGGCAGCGAAGTGGTGCTGTTCCTGAACGCAGACCCACTGTCGACCATAGACGCGCGGATCACCCGCTCCAGCTACGAGGCGGTACCGGGACCCGACGGCGCGCTGGCCTACCTGGTGCGCGCCGAGCTGTTGCCCGGGCACGGTTTTCCCAGGGTCGGTTCACGCGGCACGGCCAAGGTGCAGGGGGGCGAGGTGACGCTCGCCTTCTTCCTGTTCCGCAAGCCGCTCGCGTTCCTGCGCAGGGCGCTGGGCATCTGAGCCCGTGCGCGGCCGGCGATGACTTTGCGCCTGCGGCACCTTGCCGGGGCCGCCGCGCTCGTTGCGGCGCTGCTCGCCTGGGCCCAGCCCGCGCGCGAGCTCGGCTTCACGACCATGGCCTCGGCCGGCCTGCTCGATGCCTATGGCGCGCGCTTCGGCACGGGTGCCCGCACGCGACTGGAGGGCTGGAAGCAGTTCGCTGTCGAACGCAAGGCCGCCCCTGCCGCGGAGCTCGAGCTGCTGTCCGTCGTCAATGCCTGGATGAACCGCATCCGCTTCATCGAGGACGTCCGCCACTGGCGCAGGGAGGACTACTGGGCAACGCCGGCGGAAAGCGTGGCGAGCAACGGCGGCGACTGCGAGGACTACTCGATCGCCAAGTACTTCCTGCTGAAGGAACTCGGCGTGCCGATCGCGCGTCTGCGGCTGACCTACGTCAATGCGGTGAGGCTGGGCCAGGCGCACATGGTACTCGCGTACTACCCAAGTCCTGACGCCGAGCCGCTGGTGCTCGACAACCTCGATCCGGCGGTGCGGCTCGCATCGCAGCGCACCGACCTCGTTCCCGTCTACAGCTTCAATGACGAAGAGGTGTGGATCGAGGCGCGCGGCAGATCGGGGTCGCCGCGCCAGATCCGCAACTGGAGCGCCGTGATCGAACGGCTCGAGCACGAAGCGCGGATGTAGCGCACCATGACAAGGGGACGCCGATGACGCTTGCACGCCAGCTGGTATCGACCATCTCCGCGCTGTTCCTCGTCGTCCTCGTCGGCGTGCAGGCGATCCACCTGCGCGGCGCCTACGACACGCTGCAGGACCAGCTCGACTCGCTGGCGCAGGATACCGCCACGTCGCTGGGCCTGTCGCTGGGCATACTGCTGCGAGGCGGCCCGGACCAGGCGCTGGCCGAGACGCTGGTCAACCCGGTATTCGACCGCGGCCACTACGCGAGCATCGAGTTCGTGTCGCTGGACGGCAAGCCGCTGGTGCGCAAGGCCCTGGAAGCGCGCGACGAGGGCGAGTACCCGGACTGGTTCGCGGCGTTGTTTCCGCTCAGCGCCCCGCGTGCGGAATCCCTGGTGTCCGGCGGCTGGCGCCAGCTCGGCAGGGTGCGCGTGGAAGTCCACCCGCGCTTCGCCTACAAGCAGCTGTGGCAGACGACGCAGGCGACGCTGCTCTATCTGGTGCTCATCTACGCCGCGGGACTGCTCGCGCTGCGCCTGATCCTGGTCGGCGTGCTGCGCCCGCTGGTGTCGATCGAGCGCGCCGCCGCCAGCATCTCGGCGCGCGATTTCGTCACCATCGACGAAAGACCATCCACGCGAGAGCTCGCGCGGGTGGTCGAAGCGATGAACACGCTGTCGCGCAAGGTCGGCGACGCGATTGCCGGCGAATCTGCGCGCGCCGACGCGCTGCAGCGCGCGGCCTGGTTCGATGGCGTGAGCGGCGTGCTGAACCGGCAGGGGCTGAGCGCGGAGTTCGACAACTCGTACGGGGAGGAGCGCGAGGCATTCTCGGGCGCTTTCGCGTTCGTGGAGATTCCCGAGCTCGGCGCAATCAACCGCGAGCTCGGCCAGGCGCGCTGCGACGAACTGCTGTCGGCGACCGGCAAGGCGATCAGCGAGGCTGCGGCGACGACGCGCGGCATCGCGGCGCGCTGGGCGGGCGCGCAGTTCGCGCTTGCGCTGCCCGGACTCGGCGGCGAGGCCGCAACGCAGGCGCTCGCGGCGTTGCAGTCCCGGCTGTCGCTGATCATCGGCGAGTACGGCCCGCAGGAACGCGCCGCGGTGTGCGTCGGCGCGGTCGCGGGCGAGCTCGAGCATGCCGGGCTGGAGGCGATCGCACGCGCCGCGCAGGAGGCACTGGAGGGCGCGCGCGGCGCAGACAGCAGGCTGCTGGTGCGCGACTTCGCCCGCGACGCCGCGACGCCGGCGGAGGGCGACGCTGGGACCCTGGTGAACGACGCGCTCGCCAACAACCGCGTGCTGCTCGTCGGCCAGCCGGTGATCGCCTTGCCGGGCGGCGCGCTGCTGCACACCGAGATCATGGCGCGCATTCCGGAGGGCGAGGGTCGCGTCATGCCGGCCGCGCAGTTCATGGCCATCGTAGCCCAGCAGCGCCTCGCGCGCCGTCTGGACGAGGCAGTGCTGGGACGGGTCCAGGACATGGCGCGCGGCTTGACCGGCGCGTGCACGGTGGCGATCAACCTGTCGGCGAGTTCACTCGAGCATGCGGGTTTCATCGAATGGCTGGTGCGCTGGGCGCGCAGCCTGCCGCCGGCCTTCCGCGTCGCGTTCGAGTTGAGCGAGCATGGCGTGGTGCATAACGAGGGCGCCGCCGCGGGGCTGGCGGGCGCGCTCGCGGGTTCCGGCGCGGCCTTCGCGATCGACCACTTCGGCGTGCACCGCAACAGCCTTGCGCTGGTGCCGGTGCTGAAGCCCGCCTACGTGAAGCTCTCCGGCCTGCACACCCGCAAGCTCATTGGCGACGCGGGCACGCGGTTCCTCGTCGACTCGGTGGTGCGTGCGGCGAGCCAGCTCGACGTACCGGTGATCGCGCAGAACGTCGAGAGCGAGGCCGAACTCGCCGAGCTGAGCAGGCTAGGGGTCGCAGGCTATCAGGGGTACCTCGCCGGGGCGCCGGCGCCCTGGCCGCCAGCCTGAGCCGACGGCCGGGTCCCGCATTCCCCGGGCCGGGCTAGGACAGCCCGTGCTTCCTGAACCAGGCGAGCATGCGCTTCCAGCCGTCCGCGGCCGCTTCCTTGCGATAGCTGGGCCGGTAGTCGGCGTGGAAAGCGTGCGGCATGCCATCGTAGACGTGGATGATCGACTCCTTCTCCTTGCCGAACGCCAGCAGCGCGGCGCGCATGCGTTCGACCATGACCACCGGGATGCCGGTGTCGGCGCCGCCGTACAGCCCCAGCACCGGCGCGTTCAGCTTGTCGGCAATGTCCAGCGGCGTCAGTGGCTGCGCCGGCGTGGTGCCCATGCCGCCGTACCAGGCAACGCCCGCGCGCACGTTCTTCGAGTGCGCGGTGTACATCCACACCATCCTGCCGCCGCGGCAGAAGCCCGTGATGCCGTGCTTGCCGCCGCGCGCGAGCCTGTGCTGCCTTGCCCAGGCGACCGTCTTGTCGATGTCGGCGAACGCGGTCGCATCGTCGAGTTTGTTGGCCGCCGCGATGACCTGCTTGATGTCGGTCATTTTCCACAGTTCGCCCAGCCGGAAGTACGGCTCGTTGGCGATGGCGAAGTAGCCCGCCCTGGCGAGGCGCCGGCATACATCCTTGACGTACTCGTGCAGGCCCCAGATCTCTCCCACCACCACTACCACCGGGCGCCTGCCCTTGCCCTTGGGCACGGCGTAGTACGCCGGGATGTCGCCGATCTTGATGTCGCCGGCTTCGAGGCCGTCCGTCGGCGTGCGGATCGCCTGTGCCATCAGCGGTTCGGCGGTGACGGCGAAACCCGCCGCGATGACGCCGGCAATGAAGCCGCGGCGATCCACGCGGGTGTCGGGGACCAGGCTGTTGAAATGGTCGTTGTGCTGCATGTCTGTGTATTTCAGGTCCTTGAGCATCGGCGCCTCTGGGTTGGTGGGGTACCGCTAGAATACGTTTGCAACGCCAAGTTTATTCCACCAGGAAGTCCACATGAATGCGCCGATCAGCCGTTTCCCCGTACCCGAACTGAAGGACCTGCCCGAAGACATCCGTAGCCGCATCCTTGCGGTGCAGGAAAAGGCGGGGTTCGTACCCAATGTCTTCCTCGCGCTGGCCCACCGGCCGGACGAGTGGCGCGCGTTTGTCGCCTATCACGACGCCCTGATGGAAAAGGAGGGCGGCCTGACGAAAGCGGAGCGCGAGATGATCGTGGTAGCCACGTCGGGGGCGAACCAGTGCCAGTACTGTGTCATCGCGCACGGCGCCATCCTGCGCGTGCGCGCGAAAAACCCCTTGATCGCCGACCAGGTGGCGATCAATTACCAGAAGGCCGACATCGAGCCGCGCCAGCGCGCGATGCTCGACTTCGCGATGCAGGTGGCGCTGGACTCGGCGACGGTGACGGACGCGGATTTTCCGGCACTGCGCGCGCATGGCTTCTCGGACGACGATATCTGGGACATCGGCGCCATCGCCGCCTTCTTTGCGCTGTCGAACCGGCTGGCGAACCTTTCCGCGATGCGCCCGAACGACGAGTTCTACCTCATGGGGCGCGTACCGAAGGCGAAGGCCTAGCAGCCGGGAGGCCGTATCTTCCAGGCCGGATTGGCCGCTTCGAACGCGTGCGCCAGTTGCAGCACGCCGAAGTCGTCACGGTAGCGCCCCACCAGCTGCAGCCCTACCGGCAGCGGCGCCGCGTCATCGGTGAATCCCGCCGGCACCGATATCGCCGGATGGCTGGCGATGGTGATGTAGTAGCAGCTCTTCATCCAGTCGAGGTAGTTCTCCATCGGCACGCCGGCGATCTCGCGCGGCCAGTCGAGATCGGCCGCAAACGGCGGCAACTGGTTGACCGGGCCGGCGAGGAACTCGTACTTCCCGAGAAATCGCCGCAGGCGGTGGAATAGCTCGGTGCGCAGCAGTTCCGCGCGGCCGAGCTGCGCGCCGGTGACCGCGAGTCCGCGCTCGATGTTCCAGATCACCGTGTCCTTCAGGTCCGCGCGGCGCGATTCGAGCAGCGGCGCAAGGCGCATCGCGAAGCTCACCGCGCGCAGCGTCTCGAACGCCTCCTTCGCGCCGGAGAAGTCCGGGCAGGCATCCTCGACGATGCAGCCCAGCGATTCCAGCACCTTGCGCTGGCCTTCGAGCGCCCGCGTCACGCGCGCATCCATCGGCAGGCCGCCGAAATCGGGCGTCCAGGCGACGCGCACGCGCCTGAAGTCGCGCTGCAATGGCCGTGCGAAACGGCGGCCGGGCTCGTCCAGGCCGGTCGGTACGCGCGGATCGGGGCCGGCCATGGCCGAGAGCAGGAACGCCGCGTCCTCGACGGTGCGCGCGATCGGCCCCAGCACCGGCTGCGTGTCCCAGGCGTTCGCCGCCGGGTGGTTCGGCACGCGCCCCGGCGTCGGCCGGAAGCCCACCACGTTGCAGTAGTTGCCGGGGTTGCGCAGGCTTGCGGCGAGGTCCGAGCCGTCGGCGAACGGCAGCATGCCGGTGGCGACCGCGACCGCAGCGCCGCCCGAGGATCCGCCGCAGGTCTTCGTGCGGTCAAAGGGATTCAGCGTGGTGCCGAACACTGCGTTGTAGGTCTGCGAGCCGGCACCGAACTCCGGGGTGTTGGTCTTGCCGATGGTGATCGCGCCTGCCGCGCGCAGGCGCTCGACCAGCGCATGGTCCTCCGTCGGCACATTGTCGCGATACACCGGCGAACCCAGCGTCGTGCGGATGCCCCGGGTCGGCACCAGGTCCTTGTAGGCGATCGGCAGCCCGGCGAGCAGGCTGCGCGGGCCGCGCTTGCGGTCCAGCGCCTTCGCCGCCTTCAGCGCCTCCTCGGGCAGGAAAGTGACCAGCGCGTTCAGGTCCGGATTCATGCGCTCGATCCGCGCGATGAACGCCTGCATCACCTCGGTCGCCGACACCTTGCGGCTGCGCAGCATCCGCGCGAGCTTCCTCGCGCCGGTGTAGTGAAGTTCCGTCATCGATGCTCCTACATCAGAACGATGTCGAACTGCTCCTGCGTATAGCCCGATTCCACCTGCATCGAGACCGGCCTGCCGATGAACTCCGACAGCATCGCGAGCGATCCGGACTCCTCCTCCTGCATCAGGCCGATCACCTGCTGCGAGGCGATGACGCGGTACTCGCGCGCGTTGAAGGCGCGATGCTCGCGCAGGATCTCGCGCAGCACCTCGTAGCACACCGTCTGCGCGGTCTTCACCGCGCCGCGGCCCTCGCAGGTCGGGCACGGCTCGCACAGCACGTGCGACAGCGACTCGCGGGTGCGCTTGCGCGTCATCTCCACCAGCCCCAGCTGGGTGAAGCCGTTGATCGTCATGCGCGTGCGGTCGCGCGCGAGCGCGCGGCGGAGTTCCTGCAGCACCGCGTCGCGGTGCTCGGCGCTGTCCATGTCGATGAAGTCGACGATGACGATGCCGCCGAGGTTCCTCAGGCGCAGTTGCCGGGCGATGGCCTGCGCCGCCTCCAGGTTGGTCTTGAACACGGTGTCGTCGAAGGTGCGCGTGCCGACGAATCCCCCGGTATTGACGTCGATGGTGGTCAGCGCCTCGGTCTGGTCGATGACCAGGGTGCCGCCGGATTTCAGGTCGACGCGCCGTGCCAGCGCCTTCTCGATCTCCGGCTCGACGTTGTACAGGTCGAACAGCGGCCGCTCCCCGGTGTAGTGCTGCAGCCTGCCGGCGACGTTCGGCATGTACGACTGCGCGAACTCGACGAGCTTCTGGTGGTTCTCGCGCGAATCGACGCGCACCGCGGCGGTGGTCTCCGACACCATGTCGCGCAGCACGCGCTGCGCAAGCGACAGGTCCTGGTAGACGACCTGGGGCGGTGTTGCGCCCGCCGATCGGTCGCGGATGTCGCGCCACAGGTTGCGCAGGTAGTCGATGTCAGCGGTCAGCTCGGCGTCGCTCGCGCCGCCGGCGAGCGTGCGCAGGATGAAGCCCCCCTTCTCGTCCGGCGGCAGCAGCGCCTGCAGCCGCTCGCGCAGCAGCGCGCGCCCGGCCTCGTCCTCGATGCGCTGCGAGATGCCGATGTGAGGGTCGTGCGGCAGGTAGACGAGCATGCGACCCGCCAGCGATACCTGCGTGGACAGGCGGGCGCCCTTGGTGCCCAACGGGTCCTTGGTCACCTGCACCAGCGCCGGCTGCCCTTCAGCGAGTATCCGTTCGATCGGCGTGCCGGCTTCGCCGTTCGGGCGGCGGTTCGCGTGTATGTCGGCCACGTGCAGGAACGCTGCGCGTTCCAGGCCGATGTCGACGAACGCGGACTGCATTCCGGGGAGCACGCGGGCGACGCGGCCCATGTAGATGTTGCCGACCAGTCCCCTGCTCGACGCCCGCTCGATGAGCAGTTCCTGCACCTGCCCGGCGCAGACCACCGCGACGCGCGTCTCCTGCGGCGTGACGTTGACCAGGATCTCCTCTGGAGCGTCAGCCATGCAGGCGCTGCAGCAGTTGCGCGGTCTCGTACAGCGGCAGGCCCATGATGCCGGAATAGCTGCCGCGGATCTCGACGACGAACTTCGCCGCCAGGCCCTGGATGCCGTACGCGCCGGCCTTGTCGTCGGCTTCGCCCGAGGCTATGTACTCGCGGATCGCGTCCGCGCCCAGTACGCAGAACTCGACCTCGCTTACCGACAGCGCCGTCTCGACGCGCGCGTCCAGCCGCAGCGCGATCGCCGTGAATACCTGGTGGCGGCTGCCGGAGAGTTCGGCGAGCATGCGCCCGGCGTCCGCGCGGTCCAGCGGCTTGCCGTACATGCGGCCGCCGAGCGCGACGGTGGTATCCGCGGCGAGCACCGGAGCGGGCTGGCGGCCGTCCAGCGCGCGCCAGCCGGCGAGCGCCTTGTCGCGCGCCAGGCGCAGCACGTAGTCGCGTGGCGCTTCTCCCGGCAGCGGCGATTCGTCCACGTCGGCCTCGATGAGCTGGTGCGGGACGCCGATCTGGCCGAGCAATTCGCGCCGCCGCGGGCTGCGGGAGGCAAGGTAGATCCGGTTGTCCGCCGCGGCATTCACGAGCGGCAGTTTATCGCAGGGGCCTCAGTCGCGATGGTACGGATGGCCGCTGAGCAGCGTGGCGGCGCGGTAGAGCTGCTCGCACAGCAGCACCTGCGCGAGCGCGTGCGGCAGCGTGAGCGAGGACAGCCGGATGCGCGCAGCGGCGCGGCGCTTCAGCGCCTCGTCCATGCCGTCCGGGCCGCCGATGACGAATGCGACAGGCTCGGGCGCGTCCAGCCACGCGCGCATGCGCGCCGCGAAGCCGCGCGTGTCGACATCGATGCCGCGTTCGTCCATCGCGACGACGACGGCGCCGCGCGGCAGGCGCTCGCTGACGCGCGCGGCTTCTGCGGCAAGGAGCTTCGGCATCGGCTTGCCCTGCGTGCGCGGCTCGGGCCTGACGGCCGCGCGCTCAAGTTCGAAACCGCGCGGCATGCGCGCTGCGTACTGCGCACAGGCGGTTTCGGCCCACGCCGGAAGCCTAGCCGCGACGGCGAGGACGAGCAGCTTTTGCACGCCTGGCGGGCGCCTTGCGGGAACGTTTCGCGGCGACCGCGGGCTTCAACTTCACTTCCTTGCCGCCCCAGATCTCCTCGAGGTTGTAGTAGCTGCGCACGGTGGGGTGCATGACATGGACGACGATGTCGCCGAGGTCGACCAGCATCCATTCCGCGCTGCCCTGGCCTTCGATGCCGTGCACCCTGGCGCCGATCGCCTTCAGCTCCCGGGCGACGTTCTCGGCCAGCGCCTTCACCTGCCGCGTGGAGTCGCCGCTGGCGACCACCACCCGCTCGAAGAGCGGCGAGAGCTTCGTGACGTTGAACACGACGATGTCGCGCCCCTTGACGTTCTCCAGCGCCTCGACCACGGCGCGCTGCTTTTTTCTGATGTCCATCAACGGTAAAGGTGGTTGTCCCGGATGTATTCGAGCACTGCGAGGGGAAGCAGCGCGGAGACGTCCCGCCCTGCCGCGATCCGCGCGCGGATGTCGCTGGCGGAGATTTCCGAAGGCGCCATGGGAATCACGTCCACGCCCGCCGGCGGGGGGGTGCCGGGGCGCGCGAACACCGCGATGCGCGCGAGCCCCGCGAGCTCGCGCCAGCGATGCCATGTGTGAATGGCGGCGTACTGGTCGGCGCCCATCAGCAGCACCAGCGGCACCTGCGGGCCGAACTCCGCGCGCAGCGCGGCGAGCGTGTCGACGGTGTATCCGGACGCCCCCGGCGCAAGCTCGCGCTCGTCGATGGCGTAGCGCGGCTCGCCCGCGAGCGCGATGCGCAGCATCGCCAGCCGGTGCGCGGCAGGCGCTGCCGGCGCGGCGCGGTATGCGGGGTTGCCGGTGGGTATCCACAGCACCCGGGCGGGCGCGAGCGCCGCGAGCGCGGCGCGCCCCATGTCGAGATGCGTATTGTGAACCGGGTCGAAAGTCCCGCCGAGGATGGCAACCGGAGCCACTACTGGCGGATCTCTCCGTGCCCGAACACCACCCACTTCAGCGTGGTGAGTCCTTCCAGCCCCACCGGACCGCGCGCGTGCAGCCTGTCGGTGGAGATGCCGATCTCGGCGCCGAGGCCGAACTCGAAGCCATCGGCAAAGCGCGTCGATGCGTTTACCATCACCGAGCTCGAGTCCACCTCGCGCAGGAAGCGCGCGGCCTTTGCCTCGTCGTCGGCGACGATCGCGTCGGTGTGCTGCGAACCGTACCGGCCGATGTGCTCGATCGCCTGGTCGATGCCGTTCACCACGCGCACCGACACCACCGGCGCCAGCCACTCGGTGCGGTAATCCTCTTCGCTCGCGGCGCGCGCCTCGGGCAGCAGCCTGCGCGCGGCTTCGTCCGCGCGGATCTCAACGCCCTTGTCGCGGAAGATCTCGCCGATGCGCGGCAGCACGCGGCGCGCGATGGCCTCGTCCACCAGCAGGGTTTCCATGGTGTTGCAGGTGCCGTAGCGCTGCGTCTTCGCGTTGTCGGCGATATTCACCGCCATGTCGGCGTCGGCGCTGCCGTCGATGTAGACGTGGCATACGCCGTCCAGGTGCTTGATCATCGGGATGCGCGACTCGCGCGCCAGGCGCGCGATCAGCTCCTTGCCGCCGCGCGGCACGATGACGTCCACGTACTCGCTCATGGTGATGAGTTCGCCGACCGCCGCGCGGTCTGCCGTCTCCACGACCTGTACCGCCGCCCCCGGCAGTCCGGCGGCAGCGAGCCCGGTGCGCACGCACGCGGCGATCGCCTGGTTGGAGCGCAGCGCCTCGGAACCGCCGCGCAGGATGCACGCGTTCCCCGCCTTCAGGCACAGGCCCGCGGCATCGGCGGTCACGTTCGGCCGCGATTCGTAGATGATGCCGACGACGCCGATCGGCACGCGCATGCGCGCCACCTCGATGCCGCTCGGGCGTCGCTGTCGCGCCGACATCTCGCCCACCGGATCGGGCAGCGCGGCTACCTGTTCCAGCCCGGTGGCCATCTGTTCGATGCCCGACGTCGTCAGCGTCAGGCGGTCGACGAAGGCGCCGTCGCGGCCCTGCTGCCTCGCCTGCGCGGTGTCGGCCCGGTTCGCCTCGAGCAGTTCTGCCGCGTGCGCGCGCAGTTCCGCGGCGATCGCGGCGAGCGCGCGATTCTTCTGCGCCGTGCCGGCCTTCGCGAGCAGCCGCGCAGCCGCCCGCGCCGACCTGCCAAGCTCGCGCATGTATGCGGCTACGTCGAGGATGTGGTTACCCGCGCCCATCACACAATTCTAAGCCGAGTTTCAGGAACTCATCCCACGCATCTCCCCGCGCGAGCCCCTTGATGGTGCGGTCTATGGTCACGCACTGCGCCAGCGCGCGGCGCAGCGTCGCGCCCGGTACCCGCTGCAGCGCCGATTTCACGGCTGCTTCGCGCTCGCCCCAGACGCGGTTCTCGCGCAGCAGTTCGCCGAGCGGCCGCGATGCGGCGAGGCCGTCCTTCAGGCGCAACAGCAGCCTCACCGACTCCGACAGCACCCACAGCAGGTAGGTGGGCTGCTCGCCCTCGCCGCGCAGGCCCTGCAGCACCCGCGCATAGCGGGCGAGGTCTCCCGCCAGCAGCGCATTGCCGGCGCCGTCGACGTCGTAGCGCGCCACGTTCGCCACCGCATCCTCCACCGCCGCGCGCGAAAGCTCGCCCTCGGGCGCCAGCAGCGCCAGCTTCTGCACTTCCTGGTGGGCGGCGAGCAGGTTGCCCTCGACGCGATCGGCGAGGTATTCGAGCACTTCGGCGCTCGCCTGCTGGCGGTTCCTCGCCAGGCGCTCGCCGATCCAGCGCGGCAGTTGGGCGCGGTCGACCTGCGGCGCCTCGACCATCACGCCGGCGGCGGCAAGCGCGCCGACCCAGCCGGCCTTCTTCGTCTTCCAGTCGAGTTCCGGCAGCGTCACGAGCAGCACGTGGTCGGGATTCGGGTTCGCGCACCAGGCCTCGATCGCGGCGGCCCCGCCGGCGCCCGGCTTGCCGGTGGGCAGCCTGAGGTCGACGATCTTGCGGCCACCGAAAAGCGACATGCTCGCGCCGGCGTTGCGCAGTTCGGACCAGTCGAAGCCCTGTGTCGCGAAAAACACTTCGCGCTCGTCGTAGCCGCGCTTGCGCGCCGCGGCGCGCACGGCATCCGCCGCCTCGAGGACGAGCAGCGGTTCGCTGCCGTGTATCGCGTAGATCGGGGCGAACTGCCTGCCGAGGTGGGCGTCGAGCTGGGATGCCCGCAGCTGCATTACTGCGGCTTGGGCCTTCGCGCCGCCTCGAGCCGGCGCATCACCTGCTGCACCATGTCGAACTGCATGTCGCGAAAGAGCAGCGCCTCCTCGGACTCCTTGGCGAGGATCTCCGCGTCGTTGAAGGTCACGTCCCGCGTCAGGTTGATCGAACTGGCAGGCAGGAACTCGGCGCCCTTGCCGTCGTGCACGCGAAAGCCCACCCGGTACACCAGCCGGAACTCGCGCACGCGGCCCGTCGTCGTCAGCGACAGCACTTCCTTCAGCCGCGTCTCTTCGAGGAACTGCAGCACCGCCTGTGCCTGCCCCGGATCATCGACCACGCGCGTGCGCGTGCCGGACTGGATGTTGCGCTTCAGGTCGAGCGCGATGCCGCCGCTCGCGCCCGGCACGTGGATGGTCTCGAACGGCAGGTCCGCGGCGCCGCGAAGCTGGAAGCCGCAGCCGGCGAGCAAAAGCATCGCAATCAGGACGAGGCCGCGCATCAGACCACCACGTTCACCAGCCGCCCCGGCACGATGACGATGCGCCTGATCGGCCTGTCGGCAGCGTACTTCTTCACCAGATCGTTGGCGCGCACGACGGCTTCGAGGGCGGTCCCGGCGAGGTCCTTGGGAGCGGTCAGCGTACCACGCGTCTTGCCGCCGACCTGCAGCACGTAGGCGATCTCGTCCTGCTCGAGCGCGGCCGGGTCAGGCTCGGGCCAGGGCGCCGCCATGATGTCCTCGCCGAAGCCGAGTTCGCGCCACAGGTGGTGGCAGACGTGCGGCGTGATCGGCGACAGCAGGCGCAGCAGGATCGACAATCCTTCCGCGGCGGTGACGCTGCGTCCATCGGCAAGGCGCTCCAGCGCGTTCAGGATCTTCATCGCCGCCGAGGCCACGGTGTTGAACTGGTGCTTGCCGAGGTCGTAGTTCGCCTGCTTCAGCACCGCGTGCACCTCGCGGCGCACCGCGGCGTCCGCAGGCGCGTCGCCGCGCACGAACCGGGTGCCGTAGGCCCACAGGCGCTTGAGAAACCGGAACGAACCCTCCACGCCCTCGTCGCTCCACTCCAGCGTGTGCGTGGGCGGCGAGGCGAAGATGATGAAAAAGCGCGCCGTGTCAGCGCCGTACTTCTCGATCAGCGCCTGGGGATCGACGCCGTTGTTCTTCGATTTCGACATCGTGCCGATGCCGCCGTAGACCACCGCGGCGCCGTCGCGCGCGCGCCGCGCGCCGACGATCCTGCCCTTGGCGTCGCGCTGCACGGCGACCTCCGCGGGGTTTACCCACTCGCGGCGCCCCTCGGGCGTATCCAGGTGGTACATCTCGGCGAGCACCATGCCCTGCGTCAGCAGGTTGGAGAACGGTTCGGCCTGCTCGAGCAGGCCCTCGTCGCGCATCGCGCGCGTGAAAAAGCGCGAATACAGCAGGTGCAGGATGGCATGCTCGATGCCGCCGATGTACTGGTCCACCGGCATCCAGTACTTCGCCCTTGCGTCGACCATCGCCTTGTCCGATCCCGGGCAGGCGAAGCGAGCGAAGTACCAGGACGAATCGACGAAGGTGTCCATGGTGTCGGTTTCGCGTTTCGCGGGCTTGCCGCACGCAGGGCACCTGGTTTCGTAGAACGCAGGCAGCTTCGCCAGCGGATTGCCGGTGCCGTCGGGCACCAGGTCGTCCGGCAGCAGCACCGGGAGTTCTTCGTCCGGCACCGGGACGTCGCCGCACGCCGGGCAGTGCACGATGGGGATCGGGCAGCCCCAGTAGCGCTGCCGCGAAATGCCCCAGTCGCGCAGGCGCCATTGCACCTGCTTGTCGCCCAGGCCCCTGTCCGCGAGGTCGGCAGCGATCGCGTCCACTGCGGCGTCGAAGCGAAGGCCGTCGTACTTGCCGGAGTTGATGCAGGTGCCGTGCGCGGCGTATTCGGGCTTCCACGGCGCGGGCACGGTGTCGCCGGCCGGGTGGCGGATGACGCAGGCGATCGGCAGGCCGTACTTCAGCGCAAAGGCGTAGTCGCGCTCGTCGTGTCCCGGCACGCCCATCACCGCACCTTCGCCGTAGCTCATCAGCACGTAGTTGCCCACCCAGACCGGCACCGCTTCGCCGGTGAGGGGATGCGTGACCGAGATCCCGGTCGGCATGCCCTTTTTCTCGATCTGCGCGAGCTCCGCCTCCATCACCGCGCCGTGCCTGCATTCCTCGACGAAGCGCGCCAGCTCCGGGTTCGTCCTTGCCGCATGCAGCGCGATCGGGTGCTCCGCTGCCACCGCGCAGAAGGTGGTCCCCATCAGCGTGTCGGCGCGCGTGGTGAACACCCATAGCGTGCGCTTCCCGCCCTCGAGCTCGTACGGAAAGCCGATCCGCACGCCCTCGGAGCGACCGATCCAGTTCTTCTGCATCAGCTTGACCTGCTCGGGCCAGCCATCCATGCCCTCGAGCGCAGCGAGCAGTTCCTCCGCGTAGGCGGTGATGCGCAGGAAGTACATCGGGATCTCGCGCTTCTCCACCGGAGCCCCGGTGCGCCAGCCGCGCCCGTCTATCACCTGCTCGTTGGCGAGCACGGTCTGATCCACCGGGTCCCAGTTGACGACCCCGGTCTTCTTGTACGCGAGCCCCTTGCGGAAGAGCCGCGTGAACAGCCACTGGTTCCAGCGGTAGTAGTCCGGATCGCAGGTGGCGAGCTCTCGCTCCCAGTCGAGCGCAAAACCGAGGCTCTTCAACTGCGCCTTCATGTAGGCGATGTTGTCGCGCGTCCACTTCGCCGGCGGCACCTTGTTCGCCATCGCCGCGTTCTCGGCGGGCAGGCCGAAGGCGTCCCAGCCCATGGGCTGCAGCACGTTCATGCCGCGCATGCGGAAATGCCGCGTCAGCACGTCGCCGATGGTGTAGTTGCGCACGTGCCCCATGTGCAGCTTCCCCGACGGATAGGGAAACATCGACAGGCAGTAGAACTTGGGCCTGGCCGCATCCTCCGTGACTCGGAACGAGCCGCGGCCGTCCCAGAACGCCTGGGCGTCGCGCTCTACGCTGCGGGGTTCGTAGCGATCCTGCATGGGAAATCCGTGAAATACTGCTCACAAGGCGGGAAGCGGCGGATTCTAGCGCATCCGTTCGACGCCGCCGCCCGTATCTGGCGGTAACGAATCCACGGGAGGCTCGCATGCATGTCATCGTGAAGGCAGTGCTATTGGCAGGTCTGGTCGCCGCGGCGATGCCCGGCGTGGCGGCAGCGCCCGCGGCGGTGGTCGAGGGCGTGCAGATGCCGGCCTGGATCGATCGCGCAAGCGGCGGCCGCGTGCCGCTCGCCCCCGGCATGCAACTGCGTGCCGGCGACCAGGTGCGCACCGGCGCCAACTCGCGCCTGCTGGTCAAGCTGGCCGAGGGCAGTCTGGTCAAGCTCGGCGAGAACGGCACGCTGCGCATCGCCGGGATCGAGCCGCGGCGAGACGGCTTCTTCCGGGCGGCGCTGAGCGTCGCCGAAGGCGCATTCCGCTTCACCACCGATGCATTGCGCAAGGCGCGCGGGCGCGACGTGCAGATCGTCGTCGGCACCGTCACCGCGGGCATCCGCGGCACCGACCTGTGGGGCAAGTCCGATCGCGCAGACCGGCAGATCGTCTGCCTGATCGAGGGCGCGATCGAGGTCGCGGCGCCGGGAGAATCCCCGGTGCGGCTGGACCAGCCGCGGCAGTTCTACCAGCGCGAGCGCGGCCGCACCGCGCCGATCGGCTTCGTCGAGCCTGCGCAGCTCGCCGAGTGGGCGAAGGAAACCGAGATCGCCGCCGGCGCCGGCGCTGCGCGGCGCGGCGGCCGCTACGTCGTCACGCTGCTCGAGGCCGACACGCAGCAGGCCGCGCTGTCGGTGTACGACCAGGCGCGTGCCGCGGGCTACGCGGCGACCATCCTGCCGGTAAGCGCGGGGCAGTCGTACGCCTACCGGGTGCGCATTACCGGCCTGCCGACGAAAGCGGAGGCCGCGGCGCTCGCAGCGAGCCTGAAGGGCCGGTTCGGCGCGCAGGAACCGCGCGTTTCCGGCTAGCAGCGGCGCGTCGTCGGTTAAAATCCGGCGCCTTGTCGCTGCATCTCGAACAACTCAACCCCGAACAGCTCGCCGCCGTCACGCTGCCCGACGAGCACGCGCTGATCCTCGCTGGCGCGGGCAGCGGCAAGACGCGCGTGCTGACCACGCGCATCGCGTGGCTGCTGAAGAACGGCAATGTCGCGCCCTCCGGCATACTCGCCGTCACCTTCACCAACAAGGCCGCGCGCGAGATGCTGACCCGGCTCTCGGCGATGCTGGCCCTGAACCCGCGCGGCATGTGGATGGGCACCTTCCACGGCCTGTGCAACCGCATGCTGCGGGCGCATCACCGCGATGCCGGGCTGCCGCAGACCTTCACCATCCTCGACTCGCAGGACCAGCTTGCCGCGGTGAAGCGGATGCTGCGCGCGTTGAACGCGGACGAGGACCGCTTCGCGCCGCGCGAGGTGCAGTACTTCATCAATGCGCAGAAGGAGGAAGGCCTGCGCGCGGGCGACGTGCCGGTCACCGACGACCGCACGCGGCGCTTCGTCGAGTTCTACGCCGCCTACGACGAGCAGTGCCGGCGCGAGGGCGTGGTGGACTTCGCCGAGCTCCTCCTGCGCAGCTACGAGCTGCTGCGAGCCAACGAGCCGCTGCGCGAGCATTACTCGAACCGCTTTCGCCACATCCTGGTGGACGAGTTCCAGGACACCAACCGGCTGCAGTACCGGTGGCTGCGCCTGCTGGCCGGGAGCAACGCGCTGGTCTTCGCGGTGGGCGACGACGACCAGTCGATCTACCGCTTCCGCGGTGCCAACGTCGGCAACATGGCGGACCTGGAGCGCGACTACAAGGTGGCGCGCGTGATCCGGCTGGAGCAGAACTACCGCTCGCAGGGCAACATCCTCGACGCGGCGAACGCGCTGATCGCCAACAACCGGAACCGGCTGGGCAAGAACCTGTGGACTTCCGCGGGCCAGGGCGACCCCCTGCGCGTCTACGAGGGGGAATCGGACCTCGACGAGGCGCGCTGGCTGGTCGACGAAGTGCAGGCGCTGGCGCGCGAAGGCACGCGGCTTGCCGACACCGCGGTGCTGTACCGCTCGAACGCGCAGTCGCGCGTGCTCGAGCACGCCCTGTTCACGCGCGGCATCGCCTATCGCGTCTACGGCGGCCTCAGGTTCTTCGAGCGCGCCGAGGTGAAGCATGCGCTCGCCTACCTGCGGCTGGTGGCGACGCCCGAAGACGACAACGCCTTCCTGCGCGTGGCCAATTTCCCGCCGCGCGGCATCGGCGCGCGCACGCTTGAAGCCTTGCAGGACACCGCGAAGTCGCGCGCAACCAGCCTGTGGTCGGCGATGGACGCGCAGGCCGGGCGCGCCGGGCAGTCGCTGGCGGCGTTCCGCGCGCTGATCGTGAAACTGAAGGACGAGACCGCCGGCCTCGCGCTCGCCGAGATGGTGGAGGCGGTGGTGGCGGGCAGCGGCCTGGTCGAACACTACAAGACCGAGCGCGAGGGGGCCGACCGGATCGAAAACCTGTCCGAACTGGTGAATGCGGCGGCGGCGTTCGACGCCGAAGAGCGCGCGCCGGGTACCGAGGAAATGGATCCGCTCACCGCGTTCCTGACGCACGCCGCGCTCGAGGCCGGCGAGCACCAGGCGGGTGAGGGCCAGGACGCGCTGCAGATGATGACGGTGCATTCGGCGAAGGGGCTGGAGTTCGACGCGGTGTTCCTCACCGGGCTGGAGGAGGGCCTGTTTCCGCACGAGCAGAGCGTGACCGAGAAGGACGGCCTGGAGGAGGAGCGGCGCCTGGCCTACGTGGCGATCACGCGCGCGAGGAAGCGCCTGTACCTCTCCTTCGCGCAGACGCGCATGCTGCACGGCCAGACGCGCTACAACCTGCCGTCGCGATTCCTCGACGAGGTGCCCGACGGCCTGCTGAAGTGGCTGACGCCGCGCGTGGGCCGGCAACGCGGCTTCGCGATGCAGGGCGCGGCGGCCTACGCGCCCGCCGCCGCGCCGAGCCGCGACGCGGGATTCCGCATGGCGCCGCGGAAGGACGTCGGCGGCTTCAGGGTCGGGCAGAACGTCAGCCACGCCAAGTTCGGTGCCGGCGTCATCGTCGACGCCGAAGGCCAGGGCAACGACGCGCGCGTGCAGGTGAATTTCGGCCGCCAGGGCGTGAAATGGCTCGCCCTCAGCGTGGCGAAACTCCAGGCCGCCTGACGCTGGCCGCTCAGGCGGCCCAGGCGATGACGGCGTAGCGCGCGAGCCGCCCGGCGGCCATGAAGCCGAGCGCCGCGATCCAGTTCAGCCGCAGCCAGCCCGCCGCGAGGCACAGCGCATCGCCGATCAGCGGCAGCCACGCGAACAGCGTCGCCGGCGCGCCGTACCGGCGCAGCCAGGCGAGCGCGCGCGGGTCGAGCTTTTCCTGCGCGCGCGCCGGCACCAGCCGGCCCAGCAGGTAGGTACTCATGCCGCCGGCGGTGTTCGCCACCGTCGCGGTCGCCACGGCGATCGCCGCATGCTCCGGATACACCTGCAGGTAACCGAACAGCACCGCCTCCGAGGAAAGCGGCAGCAGCGTCGCGGCGACGAAGCTCGCCGCGAGCAGTCCGGCGAGTCCCGCCTCCGGGGAGAACAGAGTTTCCACTGTGCTACGCTCGATTCATGAAGCGCGACGACTACCTTGAACGCATTCTGAAGGCGCGAGTCTACGATGTGGCGATCGAATCGCCGCTCGAGGCCGCGCCTGCGCTTTCCAGGCGCCTCGGCAATCACCTGCTGATCAAGCGCGAAGACCTGCAGCCGGTGTTCTCGTTCAAGTGCCGCGGCGCGTACAACCGCATGGTGCACCTGTCGGCGGCACAGCGCGCGCGCGGCGTGATCGCCGCCAGCGCCGGCAACCACGCGCAGGGCGTCGCGCTGGCGGCGCAGAAGCTCGGCTGCCGCGCCGTGATCGTGATGCCGGTGACCACGCCGCGCATCAAGGTGGATGCGGTCGCGGCGCGCGGCGCGCAGGTGGTGCTGCATGGCGACATGTACTCGGATGCGTATGCGCACGCGATGAAGCTCAAGCGCAGTCGCGGGCTCACCTTCGTGCACCCCTACGACGACCCTGACGTCATCGCGGGACAGGGCACCATCGGCATGGAGATCCTGCGACAGTCGGATCGCCCGATCGACGCCATATTCGTCCCGGTCGGAGGCGGCGGCCTGATCTCCGGCATCGCCGCGTACGTGAAGCGCCTGCAGCCGGGCGTGCGCGTGATCGGCGTCGAGCCGCGCGACGCCGATGCGATGGCGCGCTCGCTGAAGGCGGGCAGGCGCGTGGTGCTGGATCACGTCGGCCTGTTCGCCGACGGCGTGGCGGTGAAGCAGGTGGGGCGGGAAACCTTTCGCCTCTGCCGCAGGCACGTCGATGAAGTGGTGCTGGTCGACACCGACGAGATGTGCGCCGCCATCAAGGACATGTTCGAGACCACGCGCGTGGTGCTCGAACCCGCGGGTGCGCTGGCGATCGCCGGCGTCAAGGCCTGGGTCGGTCGCCGGGGCGCGCGCGGCAAGACGCTGGTCGCCATCGCCAGCGGCGCGAACACGAACTTCGACCGCCTGCGCTTCGTCGCCGAGCGTGCGGAGGTCGGCGAGCATCGCGAAGCCGTGCTGGCGGTGACGATTCCCGAGAAGCGCGGCAGCTTCCGCAGGTTCTGCCGGTCGGTGGGTGGGCGCAACATCACGGAGTTCAACTACCGCATGTCGGACGCGACCGAGGCGCACATCTTCGTCGGCGTCACGGTGCGCAACCGCGATGAGACCCGGCGCATCGTGCGCGGCCTGCGCCGCGGCGGCTTTCGCACGCTGGACCTGTCGGACGACGAGGTTGCCAAGGGCCACATGCGGCACATGGTCGGTGGCCATCTGCCGAAGCCGTCGGTCCCGCGTCCCGGTGCGCGCGTGCAGGAGCTGCTGTACCGGTTCGAGTTTCCCGAGCGGCCGGGCGCGCTGATGCGATTCCTCGATGCGATGAATCCGGGCTGGAACATCAGCCTGTTCAACTACCGCAATCTCGGCGCCGACTACGGCAGCATCCTGGTCGGCATGCAGGTGCCGCGCGCGCAGATGACGGAGTTCCGCGGCTTCCTTTCGCGCGTCGGCTATCCGTACTTCGACGAGACCCGCAATCCCGCCTACAGGCTCTTCCTCGGCTGAGGGGCGCGGTACACGCCGGCCTCGGTCACCACCCAGTCCATCGCGATGTCCCATGACTGCGGGTGGATGGTTTCCATGCGCCCCATCTCGTAGCTGACGCCGATCACCAGCGGCCGCGTGGCGAGCGCGGCGAGCGTGCGGTCGAAAAAGCCGCCGCCGTAGCCCAGGCGGTAGCCCTGCGCGTCCCAGCCGTTCATCGGCAGCAGCACCGTGTCAGGAGTGAGTTCGCGCGATTCGGCGGGATACGGAATTCCCAGCGCGCCCCTGGCGAGCCGGATGCCGGGATGCCATTCGCGGAATACCAGCGGCGTCCTCGGCGCCACCACCACCGGCAGCGCGGTCAGTGCGCCCCGGTCACGCAGCGTCTTCGCCAGGTGGCGCGCGTCGTACTCGTTGCGGATCGGCCAGCAGAATGCGACCACCCCGTGGGCCAGCCGCGGAAAGGCGCGCTCGAGGTTCGCATCGATCGCCGCGCGCATGGCATCGATCGCCGCCGCATCGATCGATTCCCGCGCCGCGAGCAGCCGCGTGCGCTCGGCCTTGCGCCACGCCTTGAGGGTATCTTCGTCCATGGCTGCATGATATTCTCGGCCGATGATTTTCAGGACTTTGCTGCTGGCGCTTGCAGTCGCCGCGGGGTCCGGCGCCGCGGCGGCGCAGAAGGCAAAACCTGCCGTCCCTTCAGCGGACGCTGCATTCCGCGCGGCCTATGCAGCGTTCCGCGCCGGTGACGCGATCAAGCTCGCGCGCCATGCCGAGTTGCTGCAGGGTCATGTGCTCGAGCCGTATGCGGAGTTCTGGCGCATCCGGCTGCGGCTCGACGAAACCACGTCCACGGAAGTGCGGGCCTTTCTCTCCAGGTACCCAGGAAGCTACCTCGCCGACCTGCTGCGTGCGGACTGGCTGCGCGACCTGGGTCGCCGCGGCGACTGGCAGACCTTCGATCTCGAGCGCGCGCCGCTGCTGCGGGAAGACGACGAGGTCCGCTGCTACGCGTGGCTGTCGCGCCTGTCGCGCAGGGACGAAACCGCGCTCGAGGAGGCGAAGGAGATCTGGTCCGAGGCGAAGGACCTGCCCGAGGGCTGCGGCCAGCTCGGCGACGTGCTGGTCGCGCGCGGCGAGTTCAGCACCGAGGACGTATGGCGGCGCGCGCGCATGCTGCTCGGCGCGGGCCAGATCACCGCGGCGCGCAGCACGCTCGCTTACCTGCCGGCGGCCGAAGGCGTGGACGACGCCCTGCTCGACCTGGCCGCGACCTCGCCGAAGAAGCTGCTCGCAAAGCTGCCGGGGGACCTGGGCAACCGCGCGACGCGCGAGATGGTGATGTTCGCCGTGGTGCGGCTGGCACGCACGCATCCGCGCGAGGCGGCGGAAGTGATGAAGGGCACGCTGGGCGGCTTGCTGCCCGCGGCCGATCGCCGGCACGTCTGGGGCTACCTCGCCTACGAGGCGGGCCGGCGCCTGTACGGCGATGCACTCGACTGGTACGCGCTCGCCGGCAGCGCCGAGCTGACGGATGAGCAGCTGGCATGGAAGGCGCGCAGCGCGCTGCGCGCCGGCAACTGGAAGTCGGTGCGCGACGCCATCGACAGCATGTCGGCGGCAGCGCACCGCGATCCGGCGTGGAGCTACTGGTACGGCCGCGCACTGCGCGCCACGCGCAACCCCGACGGCGCGCGCGCGTATTTCCTGCGCCTTGCGCCACAGCCCCATTTCTACGGCGTGCTCGCCGCCGAGGAACTCGGCGAATCGATGTACCTGCCGCCGGTCATGCACGATCCGTCCGAGAAGGAAGTCGCGCAGCTCAGGCGCCACCCGGGCATCGCGCGCGTGCTCGCGCTGTACCGGCTGAACATGCGCGCCCACGCGCTGCGCGAATGGGTGTTCACGGTGCGCCAGAAGGATGATCGCGGCCGGATCGCGGCCGCGGAGCTGGCGCGGCGCGCCGAACTCTACGACCGTGCCATCAACACCGCCAGCCTGACCACCGAGCGGCACAACTACCGCCTGCGCTACCTGGCGCCTTTCCGCGACGCGTTCCGGCAGCATGCCCAGGCCTTCGACCTGGAGGAAGCCTGGGTGCTGGGCGTGGTGCGGCAGGAAAGCCGCTTCATCGTCAACGCCAGGTCCTCCGCTGGCGCGCGCGGCCTGATGCAGCTGATGCCCGCAACGGCGCGATGGGTGGCGAGGCGCACCGGCCTCAAGGGCTACTCGCTGGCGCGCGTGACCGAGGTGGACACCAACGTCTCGCTGGGCACGCAGTACCTGAAGTTCGTGCTCGAGGACCTCGGCCATCCGGTGCTTGCCACGGCGGGCTACAACGCCGGGCCGGGGCGCGCGCGCCGCTGGCGCGACGTGAAGCCGCTCGAGGGCGCCGTCTATGTGGAATCGATCCCCTTCAACGAAACCCGCGACTACGTGAAGCGCGTCATGTCGAACACCATGTACTACTCGGCGCTGCACGAAGGGCAGATCGTGCCGCTGAAGGAAAGGCTGGGCGTCATTCCGGCCAAGGTCGACGGCGAGCGCTTCAACGAGGCGCTGCCCTAGGCGATAATCCGGGCAACCGGAGAACGCGCTTGAATCATTCCAGCATCCTCGTCCTCGGCGGCTCGGGCTTCATCGGCCGCCACCTGGTGGCAGCGCTTGCGGCGCGCGGCGCGCGCGTCACCGTGCCGGCGCGCCGCCGCGAACGTGCCAAGCACCTGATCACGCTGCCGACCGTGGATGTCGTTTCAGCGGACGTCTGCGATCCGCTGGCACTGTCGCGCCTGGTGTCGGGCAAGGACGCGGTGATCAACCTGGTCGGCATCCTGCACAGCCGCCGCGGCCGTCCAGGCGAGCGCGGCCCGAACGACTACGGGCCGGACTTCGCGCGCATGCACGTCGAATTGCCGCAGTCCGTCATTGCGGCATGCCGCGAACAGGGCGTGCGCCGGGTGCTGCACATGAGCGCGCTTGGCGCCTCGCCCGATGCGCCTTCCGAGTACCTGCGTTCCAAGGGCATCGGCGAGCGCGCGATGCTCGCCGCGGAGGACCTCGAGGTCACGGTGTTCAGGCCCTCCGTGGTGTTCGGCCCGGAGGACGCGTTCCTCAACCTGTTCGCCAGCCTGGCGAGGGTGCTGCCGGTGCTGGCGCTCGCGTGCCCCGAGGCGAAGTTCCAGCCGGTCTACGTCGGCGATGTGGTGCGCGCCTTCGTCTGCGCGCTCGATGACCGCGAGGCTGCCGGGCGGAGCTTCGACCTGTGCGGACCGAAGGTCTACACGCTTCGCGAGCTGGTGCAGTACGTCTGCGCGGTCAGCGGCCGGCGGCGGCTGGTGATCGGGCTTCCCGATCGCCTGGCGCGGGTGCAGGCGCGGCTGATGGAACTCGCGCCCTCGCCGCTGATCACGCGCGACAACCTCGCCTCGATGACGATCCCCAGCACCAGCGATGCACCGATGCCGTACGGCATCGAGCCGGTGGCGATCGAGCGCGCGGCGCCGGCATGGCTCGCGCCCGCCGGCCCGCGCGAGCGCTACCCGGAAATGCGCCTGCGCGCGCGCCGCTAGGATGCCTGGCGCCGCCGCATGAGCACCCCTATCCTGGTCATCGGCAACAAGAACTACTCGTCGTGGTCGCTGCGGCCATGGCTGGCGATGAAGTTCCTCGGCATCGCGTTTCAGGAGTTGCGCATCCCGCTGTACGGCCCCGGCGCGACCGAGGAGATCCGCCGCTACAGCCCGACCGGCAAGGTGCCCTGCCTGGTCGATGGCACGGTGCGCATCTGGGACTCGCTCGCGATACTCGAGTACCTGGCCGAATCGCACCCGTTGTGGCCGCAGGATTCCGCGGCGCGCGCGATGGCGCGCTCGGCGAGCGCGGAGATGCATTCCGGCTTCCAGGAGTTGCGCCAGCACATGAGCATGAATCTGCGCCGGCGCCTCCCCGGCAAGGGGCGCACGCCCGGCGCGCTCGCCGACGTTGCCCGCATCATCGCGCTGTGGACCGAGTGCCGCGAGAAGCACGGCAGCGGCGGCGAATTCCTCTTCGGTGCCTTCAGCGCGGCCGACGCCATGTATGCCCCGGTGGTGCTGCGCTTTCGCACCTACGAGGTCGAGCTTCCGGATGCGTGCCGCAGGTATGCCGAGGCGGTGCTGGCGATCCCGGCGATCGGTGAGTGGATCGCGGCCGCGGAGGCCGAGATCGAGCGCATCGAGAAGTTCGAGCAGTACGCTTGAGGCCGCACCGGGACCGGTCGGCCGCTGCGCCTTGTGATCCGCCTGGCCGGGGCGGCAGGCCTTGAAGGCATATGTCGTCGGCGGCGCGGTTCGCGACGAGCTGCTTGGCCTGCCAGTCGCCGACCGCGACTGGGTGGTGGTCGGCGCCACGCCCGAGGAGCTGACCGCCGCCGGCTACACCCCGGTAGGCAAGGATTTCCCCGTCTTCCTGCACCCGCGCACGCACGAGGAGTACGCGCTTGCCCGCACGGAACGAAAGAGCGGGCGAGGCTACAAGGGGTTCACCGTGCACGCGTCGCCCGAAGTGACGCTGGAAGAAGACCTCGCGCGGCGCGACCTCACCATCAATGCGATGGCGCGGGACGAAGCCGGGCGGCTGGTCGACCCGTTCGGCGGCGAACGTGACCTGCGCGAGGGCGTGCTGCGGCACGTGGGCGACGCGTTCGTCGATGATCCGGTACGCATCCTCAGGGTGGCGAGATTCGCGGCGCGCTACCGCTTTCGCGTCGCCGACGAAACCATGGCGTTGCTGCGCCACATGGTGGCGTCTGGGGAAGCCGACCACCTGGTCGCCGAGCGCGTCTGGCAGGAGTTCTCCCGCGGACTGTGCGAACCGCACCCCGTGGCGATGTTCGAGGTACTGGAACGATGCGGCCTGCTGCCCAGGCTGTTGCCCGGCGTGCAGCTCGACGACTGGCTGCGCCGCGCCCTCGTGCGCGAGGACATGGCGCACGCGAGCTTGGAGGTACGCTTCGCGGTGCTGGCGTGGCGCCTTCCGGAGGCCGACCTGCGCGACATCTGCGCGCAGATGCGGGCACCGAACGAGGTGCGCGAGCTCGCGGTCATGGCGGTGCGCCAGCGCACGGCGCTGCTCGGCGCGCACGCTGCCGACGCCGCGGCCCTGCTCGCGGTGCTGAAATCGACCGACGCGTTCCGACGCAGCGAACGCTTCGCTGCGCTGCTCGCTGCAGCGCGGCTTGCCGAGCCGGGCGAGGCGATGCGCAGCGGCGCCGACCGGCTGCTGCGCGCGCTTGCCGCCGCGCAGGCGGTGGATGCCGGCGCGATCGCGCGCAATGCGCCATCGTCGGCAGAGATCGCGGTGCGCGTGGATCGTGCCCGCGAGCAGGCTATCGCCGCCGCGCTGCGATGAGCGACCCGTTCGCGTTGCGCGAACCGCGCGGGATCGCGGCGGAACTTGCCGACGGGCTGTCGCGCAACCTGCGCGCCGGCATGAGGCTGGCGCTGTTTCTGCCCTTGCGCTGGCTCGACTATCGCGCCTCGCCCGCCGACTACGCGATGCTGGTCGGATTCAACCTGCTCGTCTGGCTGGCCGGGGAACTGGCGAGGGCGCAGGGCGACGTGCAGCTCGATCCTGCCGCGGTCGCCGTGTATCTCGGTGCGGTACCGCTGGTCCTGCTCGGCAGCATGCTCGTCGCCCGCCTGTATGCCAGCCCGCGACTCGTGCTGCTGATCGCGGTGGCCTTCTCCGCCAGCGACCTTGCGTTCGAGCTTGGCGGCCTCGCGCTGGCGAAGCTGCCGCTGCCGCCGGTGCTCGCGGCGCCCGCCTATGCGGTGTTCTTCGCCTGGCTGTGGGCAGTGGCGATCCGTGCGGTCGCAGTCTGCACGGGTGCGCGGCGCGCGCAACTCGTCAAGGGCGCGCTTGCGATCATCGGGCTTGCCGCGCTGCTGACCTTCGCGTTTCCGCGTGCCGAGCCGTGGGTCGCCGCGCGTGACGAGGTGCCAGCCGCGCCGGCGCTTGCGCACGAAGCGCTGTTCCACCTGCAAGGCGAACTGATCGAGCGCAGCCTGCAGTCGATCGAGCCTTCCGGCGCGGGCGCCCCGAGGCTTTACTTCGTCGGCTTTGCGCCGGACGGAAGCCAGGATGTCTTCCTGCGCGAGATGCGCTTCGTCAAGCGGCTGTTCGAGGAACGCTTCGGCGCGGCGGGACGCGCGATCGCGCTGGTGTCCGGGGACGCCGCGCTGCGCGAGTACCCGGTGGCGACGCAGACCAACCTGCGCCGAGCGCTGCTGCGCGTGGGCGAGCGCATGAACGCGGAGGAGGATGTGCTGTTCCTGTTCGTTTCCGCGCACGGCGACCCGCGCCATGACCTCGCCGCCTGGCAACCGCCGCTGGTGCAATCGCCGCTGAACCCGACCGCGCTCGCCCGTGTGCTGCACGATGCCGGCGTGAAGTGGAAGGTGGTGGTGGTTTCGGCGTGCTACGCAGGCGGCTTCATCGAGCCGCTGAAGGATCCGCACACGCTCGTCATCACCGCATCCGCCGCCGACCGGCAGTCGTTCGGCTGCGAGAACGGCAGGGATTTCACCTACTTCGGCGAAGCCTTTTTCCGCGACGCGCTTGCTGACACGCGCTCGTTCACGCAGGCATTTGCGCGCGCGCGCGGCATCGTCGCCCGGCGCGAGCAGGCCGAGAAGAAGGTTCCTTCGCTGCCGCAGATCTGGGTGGGCGAGCGGATTGGCGCCCGGCTTGACCGGCTCGCAGCTCAGCCCGCCGGGCGCTGAAGCCCGGTCGCGTAGTCCGAGTCGAGGAACAGCGCACGGCGCATGGCGTGGAAGCTGCGGTGCAGGTCGTCGGCCGACGCGGCCCCCATGTTGACCACCGCGTAGCGGTAGCTGCCCATCCATTTCATTTCGCGCGCGAGGCTGGAGCCGCGCTTCATGTAGAGCATCAGGCGCGCCTCGGGGTACTCGCGCCGCACGCGCTCGAGCTGGTCACGGGTCGGATGCGCTGCGAGCGGCTTGCCGTCGAACTTGCGCAGCGCGAAGCTCGCGGCGTGGCTGTAGCGCGGCGCGACTCGGCCGAGCCGCGGCTCGCGGCCGACCGCGAGGTCGAACAGGGCCTGGTAGGGAAGCACGCCGTCGACCCACTCGTAGAAACAGGCAAGCTGCGACGCCATGCGCGGATTGACCTCGATGACGCGCAGCGCGCCGGTCGCGGGATCCCACGCGAACTCGATGTTGAAAAAGGCGTGTCGGTAGCCGATGCCCTGCAGCACGCGGCCGGCGAGATCGCGCATGCGTGCCTGGTCGGCGGGTGGCACGCGCGACGGATACTCGAAGCTGCGAAACGCCGACGTGCCCGGAAACAGGTTCTCGTCGATCACCCCCAGCAGCGTCAGCCTGCCCTCATGCAGGTAGCCGTCGATGTTCACCTGATGGCCCGGGACCAGCTCCTCTGCGATCATGTTGTGCGCATCGACGCGGAAATCCGTGTACCAGGGCAGCAGGTCGTTGAAGGGCTTCACCAGCCGCTTGATGATGTATTTCTCCAGCGGCCAGAACGACAGGTGCCGGCGCAGTTCGTCGAAACCGTCGACACGCCGCGCCAGCACGGAGAAGGTCGCCTTGACCGGCTTGACGAAGCAGGGGAATTCGAACGGGAAGTCCTCGCGCCTGGCAACGGTGTAGGGAAACGCCGCAAAGCGGGGGCTGGCCTCTGGCGCTACGCGTGCGAACGCCTGTCGGGCGTAGAACTTGTGCTGCGCCGCGAGCACCGCGCGCGGATCGTTGCCGGGCAGGCCCAGCTTCTCCGCCACTACCGCGGCGATCAAGGCGCCGAAATACTCGTTGTTGCTGAACACGCCGTCGATACGCTCGTGCCGGAATCGCCCGACCAGTTCGTTGACGAAGCGAAAGACGTCGAAGCCCAGCAGCCGCAGGTTGCCGGGGAAGCGGAAGATGTCGAACCCGGCGTAGACGAACTCGTACTCGGAGCGGTACTCCGGGCGGTCGAACTCGAGCCGGTCCCACTCCTTAGGAAACAGTACCAGGATTCTCTTCACGGCATCGCTCTACGGGGCGCCATGGCGGCGGGACACGGCATGGTTCATGGGTGAACAGTCGTTTCAGGAGCATATTCCATTACAGCCGCCAGCCCGCCGCTTGAGCGGCGCCGCGGAACGGCTAAACTGCAGCGCTTCGTCCAGCGAACCGGGAGCGCAAACGATGATCGACCTGTACACGTGGACCACGCCAAACGGCCGCAAGGTGTCAATCATGCTCGAGGAGTGCGGCTTGCCCTACCGGGTACACAAGGTCGACATCGGCAAGAACGAGCAGTTCAAGCCCGAATTCCTCGCCATCAACCCCAACAACCGCATTCCGGCCATCGTCGATCCCGAGGGGCCGGATGGCAAGCCGCTGCCGCTGTTCGAGTCGGGCGCGATCCTGGTGTACCTCTCGGGCAAGACCGGCGGGCGCTTCCTGCCGGCCAGCGACCGCGGCAAGTACATTGCGCTGCAGTGGCTGATGTTCCAGATGGGCGGGGTGGGGCCGATGTTCGGCCAGGCCCACCACTTCCTGCGCGCAGCGCCCGAGCCGGTGCCGTACGGCATCGAGCGCTACACCAAGGAGGTGCGGCGCCTGTACGGCGTGCTGAACACGCGGCTGGGCGAGGCGCCATTCCTTGCCGAGGAGTATTCGATCGCGGACATTTCCACGTTCCCGTGGATCGCGCGGCACGAATGGCACAAGGTCGCGCTGGAAGACTTCCCCAACGTGAAGCGCTGGTACGACACCATAGCGGCCCGGCCGGCCGTTGCGCGGGGCATGGCGGTGCCGGCCTGAACCCAGCCGCGCCGGAACAAATCAGAGTGTCCCTAGGGCTTCCTTGCGTACCTGGCGAGGAAAGCATTGATGTCCTCGATGCGCAACTGCGGCTCGCCGGGAATCGGCCGCGAGCCGACGACGCGGTTCATCCATTCCATGTTGCGTTCCATGCGCGCGACTACCGCGGGCCATTCGCGCGCCGTGTAGCGCGCCGGGTCGGGCAGCACATGACACTGCTTGCAGGCGAGGCGGAAGGCTTCGCCTGCCGGCGTATAGGCTTCAGGAATCCGTTTCGGGTCGAGCGGCTGCTGGGCGTGCCTGCCAAGGTACGCGAGCAGCGTCGCGGTCTCCTCGGCGTCCGGTGAGCGAACCCCTGCCATCATTTCCGCCATCAGCCTGCCCATGTTGCCCTTGCCCTGCATGCGCACCACCATGCGCTTGACGATCGGCGGCCATTTCTGCCGGTGGTGCATCGCCGGGTTGGGCAGGTTGTGGCACTGCACGCAGTAGCGCAGCACGAGCTGCGCACCGCGCGACTGCGACTCGGGCAACTGCGCGGGCCGGAAGGTCGGCGGCAGGATGCGTTCCAGCATCGGCCCGTGCGGGCTTTGCGCCCAGCGCTCCCTTGCGGCGTCGATCTCGTCAGCCGTCACCGTCCCCGCGACCAGCAGCGCGAGCAGCGCGCAGGCGTGCTTCATGGCGGATTCAAAGCGTATGGGCGCGGTCGCCGCGCGAGAATCCGACGAGCGGCGCATCGATGCCCCGCCCCACGGCCAGCACCTTGAAGAGTTCTCCCATCTCCGCCGGGGAAAGCAGCACGCGGGCTTCGGCGGCGCGCGGCAGGTAGCGCTGCGGATCGCCGGCATCGTAGCCGGCGAGTACCTCGGTGATGCCGCAGGCGGCGAGGAACGCCGCCTGCGTCGTGTAGCCGAGCAGCGCGAGCCCCGAGTCGCAGGCGGCATGCGCAAGCGCGCTGAAATCGACGTGGGCGGTGACGTCCTGCAGCCCGGGATGCAGGAATACGTCTGCGTGCGTGCGGTGCCGGTAGTGGCAGGACAGCGTGCCCATGGATCGCTGCGGGTGATAGTACTCACTGGCGCAGAAGCCGTAGTCGATGACGAACAGCGCGCCGTGCGCGAGGCGCGAGGCGAGCTCGCGCATCCAGGCGCGCGCCGCGAGCCCGATCTCGCTTTCGTACCGCCCGGAAGGCGGCAGCTCCACTGCGATGCCCGCCGCCGCGCCGGCCACCGCGGCGGTCGCGGCGCGATCTGCCCACGCGAGCCTGCCGCCGGCCTCGATGACGCCGCGCTCCATTGCGCCCTCGTGCGTCCACGCCACCGCGTGCACCGGAATCGCGTCGGCGACTTCGTTCGCGATGACGACGCCTTCGACGCGCGCGGGCAATGCGTCCAGCCAGTGCGCGCGATCACCCAGGAGACGGCGCTGGCGGTCGCGCAGGTCCGCGCTGGTCTCGAGTATCCGGTAGTCGATGCCCGGGAATTCATCGAGCAGCACCGCAGCGAGCGCGCCACTGCCGGCGCCGAGCTCGAGGATGGCGGGTCGCGGCGACTGCTCGAAAACCTGTGCGAACTGCCGTGCCAGCGTGCGGCCGAACAGCGGTCCCAGTTCCGGCGCGGTGACGAAGTCTCCACCCGCGCCGAGCTTGGCGGCGCCAGCGGCGTAGTAGCCGAGCCCGGGCTGATGCAGCACGAGTTCCATGTAGCGCGCGAAGCTGATCCAGCCGCCGTGCACGCGCAACTCCTCGCGGATGCGCTCACGCAGCAGCTCGCTGGCTGCGAGCGCATCGCTGTCCGGCGCGGGCAGGTCCGCAGGGCGCATGCGAGGGAATTTACCCTAGAATCCGCGGTCTACCATGGACATGGCCCTGCAGGGAAAAGTCGCGCTGGTCACCGGCGGATCGCGGCGCATCGGCGCCGCCATCGTGCGCCGGCTGCATGCGGCCGGCGCCGGCGTCCTCATCCACTATCGCGGCGCGGAGTCGGACGCAGCGGCGCTGGAGGATGAGCTCAATGGCGTTCGCGCAGCGAGCGTGGCGCGCATCAAGGCGGAACTGCTTGCGCCGGTGGCGCCGCAGGCGCTGATCGGCGCCGCGATCGACAGGTTCGGGCGCCTGGACGTGCTGGTCAACAACGCGTCGACGTTCTATCCCACCGCAGTCGGCAGCATCGAGGCGGTGCATTGGGACGAGCTGGTCGGCTCGAACCTGCGCGCGCCCCTGTTCCTCGCGCAGGCGGCAGCGCCGCATCTGGCCGAGGCCAGGGGCGCGATCGTCAATGTCACCGACATCCACGCCGAGCGGCCGCTGAAGGGTTACCCGGTGTACAGCATCGCAAAGGCCGGGCTCGCCGCGCTGACGCGGGCGCTGGCACTCGAACTCGCGCCCGACGTGCGGGTGAACGCCGTGGCCCCTGGCGCGATCGCGTGGCCCGAGGACGGACAGTTCGAGCCCGCCGAACGCGAGCGCATCCTTGCCACTACGCCGCTGGCGCGCATCGGCGCGCCGGGCGACATCGCCGCTGCGGTGCTGCTCGCCTGTACCATGCCGTACGTCACCGGGCAGAGCTTCGCGGTGGACGGCGGGCGTTCGATCTTTCTGTGAAGGGACCTGCGATGGCCTGGGCCTGGCTCCTGATTGCCGCCGTATTCGAAGTCATGTGGGCCATCGGCCTGAAGTACACCGACGGCTTCACGCGGCTGATGCCTTCTGCGATCACGCTGGCCGCGATGGTGGGCAGCGTCTACTTCCTTGCACTCGCGGTGCGCACGATTCCGATCGGCACCGGCTATGCGGTCTGGACCGGGATCGGCGCGGTAGGCGTCGCCATCCTCGGCATGGTGCTGTTCAACGAGCCGCGCACGCTGCTGCGCATCGGCTGCATCCTGTTGATCGTCGCGGGCATCGTCGGGCTGAAGGCGCTGTCGCCGCAATGAGCGCGCCGCTCAACGACCCGCGCAAGGCGGCCTACGAGGGCGCGAAGCTCGCCAAGCGGCTGCGCCGCCAGGCCGGGCAGGCGATCGAGGATTTCCGCATGATCGAGGCCGGCGATCGCGTCATGGTGTGCCTGTCGGGCGGCAAGGACAGCTACGGCATGCTGGACGTGCTGTTGTCGCTGCAGCAGAAGGCACCGATCCGTTTCGAGCTGATCGCGGTGAACCTGGACCAGAAGCAGCCCGGCTTTCCCGATCGCGTGCTGCCGGACTACCTTGCGGCGCGCGGCGTGCCGTTTCACATCATCGAGCAGGACACCTACTCGGTGGTCAAGCGCGTGGTGCCGGAAGGACGTACCATGTGCGCGCTGTGTTCGCGATTGCGCCGTGGCGTGCTGTATCGCGTTGCCGGCGAACTGGGCGCGACGAAAATCGCGCTCGGACATCATCGGGACGACGTGCTGGCGACGTTCTTCCTCAACCTCTTTTACGCCGGCAAGCTGAAGGCGATGCCGGCGAAGCTGGTATCGGATGACGGCCGGCATGTCGTCATCCGGCCGATGGTCTACGCGCGCGAAGCGGACCTCGCGGCGTACGCAGCCGAGAAGGCGTTTCCAATCATCCCCTGCACGCTGTGCGGCTCGCAGGCCAACCTGCAACGGCAGGTCGTGGGCGAGATGCTGCGCGACTGGGACAGGCGCTACCCGGGACGCATACAGTCGATCCTGCGCGCGATGACCGACGTGCGGCCCTCGCACCTGCTCGACCGCAAGCTCTTTGACTTTGCCGGCCTCGCGCCCACCGGCAGGCCGGATCCGGACGGCGATCGGGCCTTCGATCCGGGGGAACTGGGCGAGCCGATATTTGCCGAAGCCTGACATGAGCGCGATTCCACGTGGCCGATTGGCGGCCGTGCTCTTCAGCTGCCTGATCGCCGTGGCCGCGCTGGTGGCCATCCGCGCCGCCACGGCCGATGACTGGCGCACCGCGAGCCGGGAACCGGTCGGGCTCGCCCCCGATCCGGCGAAGACCCGGGAAGCGCTGGTGCAGGTCTACAGCGCACGGGTGGTCGGCTGGCGCGGCGCGTTCGGCGTGCATACCTGGGTGGCGGTGAAACCCGAGAAGGCGAGCGCCTACACGGTCTACGAGGTGATCGGCTGGCGCCTGCGCTGGAGCGATTCGGCGGTGACCGTGCGCGAACGCCAGCCGGACGCGCGCTGGTTCGGCGCCGAACCGCAGGTTCTCGCCGAGGTGCGCGGGCCGGCTGCGGCTCCGCTGATCGCTCGCATCGACCAGGCCGCCCGCGCGTACCCGTGGGCGAAGGAGTACGCCGCGTGGCCGGGGCCGAACTCCAATACCTTCACCGCGTGGATCGCGCGCGCGGTGCCCGAACTGCGTGTCGACCTGCCGCCGACGGCGATCGGCAAGGACTACCTCGGCGACAGCCTGGTCGGCGCCGCGCCCAGCGGCAGCGGCGGGCAGCTTTCGCTGGGCGGGGTCATGGCACTGACGGCAAGCGGCGTCGAAGGCCTGGAACTGAACCTGCTGGGGCTTTCGTTCGGCGTCGATCCCTGGCCTCCCGCGCTCAAGCTGCCGATGCTGGGGCGCATCGGCTTCCCGTCCGCGGGTGGCTCAGCGGCCGCCAAATAGCGCGCTGGCGCGCTGCCACAGCGCTTCCGAGGTGGCCTGGCACTGCATGCGCGCCTCGTTGAAATCGATCATCGTCGGCCTGCGGTTCGCCACCACCTGACGGCCGTCGACGAACACGTCGGTGACGTCGCTGCCGTTGGCGTTGTAGACGATGTTCGACACCAGTTGCTGAGGCCTGATCGGGTTCAGCCACGGCGTTTCCAGGTCGACGAGGATCAGGTCGGCCTTCTTGCCGGCTTCCAGCGAGCCGATTTCGTGTCCCATGCCGAGCGCCCGCGCGCCGCCCATGGTGGCAAGCTCGAGTACCTTGGGGCCATCGACCACGCCGACCGAGCCTGCCTGCTGACGCGCGAGCAGGATCGCCGCGCGCATGATCTTGAACATGTCGTTCGACAGCCAGTCCGAGCCGAGCGCGATCGATGCTTTTTTCGCGTACAGCGATTTCATCGGCGGAAAGTAGCCGCGCTTGCCCACCAGGTACGCGGTGTGGCTCATGTGCGCGCCGCGCGTGGCGAAGATCTCCACGTCCTCCTCTGACATGAACACGCAATGCGCGGCCACCAGACCGGGCGACAGGTAGCCGAGCTCGTCGAGGTATTTCACCGGGCTCTTGCCATGCGCCTTCTCGATGTACTCGCGCTCGCCCGGTACCTGCGCCAGGTGCGTGTGCAGCCCAAGGCCGCGTGTCGCGGCGAGTTCCTTCACGCGCACGAGCGTCTCCTGCGAGCAGGTGTCGGGCGCATTCGGGCCGAAACGGCAGGTGATGCGCCCGTCCGCCTTGCCATGCCATTCGTCGATGAAGGCGGTGGCGGCGTCGATGCAGCGCTCGGCTTCCGCCGGGTTGAATGTGCGTTCCACCACGCCCGGGCGCACCGCGGTGACTTCGCTGTCGCGGATGTTCTCCGCCATCACCGCGCGCAGGCCTGAGTCGCGCACCACCCTGGCGATCTCGCGTTCGTACTTCCCGACCTCGTTGGTGGTCGTGGTGCCGGTGCACAGCAGCTCGAGCGCATGCATCGACGCGAGCCAGTACATGTCTTGCGGCTGTGCGTAGACGTAATGCAGCGGCATGGCAATCCTGAACAGGCCGCCCGAGACGCCGGATTCGTCCTCGGTGAGGCCCTTGTTCACGCCGCCGATGAGGTGGGTATGGGTGTTGATGAAGCCGGGCAGGATGGCCTTGCCGCGCGCGTCGATGGTCTTCGCGTCCTTGAAGCGGCGCGCAAGCTCCGCCGCCGGACCGACCGCGGCGATGCGGTCGCCGTCGATCGCCACGCTGCCGTCTTCGATATGGGCCTGCCTGCCGTCGACCGGGACGACCCAGCCGTGTTCGATGAGGGTGGTCATGGGGCGATGGTACCTGCCCGAGGCTTGTCAAAATAAGTTTGACATGCTAAGTTTCGCGGCGTGAATTGCACCGAGCGCCTCGTAGAACTGTTCGGCAGCCAGGCGGACGTCGCGCGCGCGTTCCAGATCGACCGTGCGGTGGTGAACCACTGGATGAAGAGCGGCTACGTGCCGGCGCGCTGGGCCGCCGAGGTCGAGCGCGTCACCGCGGGCCGCATCGGCGCGGTGGAAATCATCGATGAAGCCAGCAGCAAGAAGCCGGTGCGCGTCAAATCGCGGCCGGACGACGCGCCTTTCGGATTCAACCCAGGAAACGATGCCATGACCCAGTACGCCCCCTCGAAACGCATATCGTCCTTTCATCCGCCGCAGAGGACGCTGATGGGGCCCGGCCCCACCGAGATCCATCCGCGCGTGCTCACTACCATGAGCCAGCCCGCGATCGGCTACCTCGACCCGGTGTTCGTCGACATGATGGAGGAACTGAAGTCGCTGCTCAGGTACGTCTACCAGACGAAGAATCCGCTGACGTTCCCGATCTCGGGGCCGGGCTCGGTGGGCATGGAGTACTGCTTCGTCAACATGGTGGCGCCCGGCGACAAGGTGATCGTCTGCGTCAACGGCGTGTTCGGCGGCCGCATGCTGGAGAACGTCATCCGCTGCGGCGGCGTGCCGGTGGTGATCGAGGACAAGTGGGGCACGCCGGTGGACCCGCAGAAACTCGAGGATGCACTGAAGAAGAACAAGGACGCGAAGATCGTCGCCTTCGTGCATGCCGAGACGTCCACCGGCGCGCAGTCGGACGCGAAGCTGCTCACGCAGGTGGCGCACAAGCACGGCGCGCTGGTGATCGTCGACGCGGTGACCTCGCTTGCCGGCACCCCGGTCAAGGTGGACGAATGGGAGATCGACGCGATCTATTCGGCGAGCCAGAAGTGCCTGTCGTGCACGCCCGGGCTGTCGCCGGTGTCGTTCTCCGAGCGCGTCGTCGAGCGCGTGCAGAAAAGGAAGGACAAGATCCACAGCTGGTTCATGGACATGAACCTGCTGCTCGGCTACTGGGGCGCGACCACGCGCACCTACCACCATACCGCACCGACGAATTCGCTCTTCGCGCTGCACGAGGCGCTGCTGCTGATCCGCGAGGAAGGCCTGGAGAACTCCTGGGCGCGGCACCAGCGCCACCACGTCGCGCTGAAGGCGGGGCTCGAAGCGATGGGAATGAAGTTCCTCGTCGAGGAAAAGTACCAGTTGCCGCAGATGAATGCGGTGCTGTGTCCCGAGGGCGTGGACGAGGCCGCGGTGCGCCGTACGCTGCTCGCCGAGTTCGGCCTCGAGATCGGCGCCGGGCTCGGCCCGCTGGCCGGCAAGATCTGGCGCTTCGGCCTGATGGGCTATTCGTGCCGTCCGGACAACGTCATGCTGTGCCTGTCGGCGCTCGGCTCGGTGCTGGAAGACATGGGCCATGCGGTGCATGTGGGCGATGCCGAGAGCGCCGCGCACGGCGCCTACGCGCAGATGCATGCGAAGGACGCGCAGCGCAAGAAGCGCGCCGCCTAGGCCTCTAAGAGCAGTTCAGCGGCGGCGCAGGCCATCGAGCTCGCGCTGTAGTGCCTCGACACTGTCCATCAGCGCGGTGAAGCGCTCGCCAAAGCGCGTCAGTCGATACTCCACGCGCGGGGGTACTTCGGCATAGGCACGCTTCTCGAGGATGCCGAAGCGCACCAGTTTGCGCAGCCGCTCGTTCAGAACCTTTTTGGACACCCCCTCAATGGCGTGCTCCAGCGCACCGGGGCGTCGCACGCCGCCACGCACCGCACCCAGGACGGCCAGCGACCACTTGCAGCCCACGATGTCCTCCACCATGCGCGATGCGGGAAGCGTAGCGGGATTTTTTTTCAGCTTCGAGATCATCAACATGCACCGAAAAGTGCCCTGGTCACCATCGGGTGCCCGCTGTTCGAAGGGCTCGGTGCGGGCAACACTATTGTCCACGAAAGGAGCCTTTCCATGAAACGTATCGCTGTTCTGTTCGCCTTTACCGCGGCACACGCATTCGCAGCTGATCCCGCGCCGGTTTCCTATCCCGAGGGGTACCGCAGCTGGACGCACGTGAAGAGCATGGTGATTAACCAGGGCCATCCCCTGTACGAGACCTTCGGCGGTATCCACCATCTCTACGCCAACGCGAAGGCGATGGAGGGCTACAAGTCGGGCAAGTTCCCCACCGGCGCGGTCATCGTGTTTGACCTGCTGGAGGCAAGATCCGCGGACAATACGGTGCAGGAAGGCGCCCGCAAGGTAGTCGGCGTGATGCACAAGAACCCGGATAAGTGGAAGAGCACCGGCGGCTGGGGTTACGAGGGCTTCAAGGGCGACTCGAAGACCGAGCGGGCGGTCGGCAAGAACGCCGCAGGCGCCTGCCATGCCTGCCACACCCAACAGAAGGAAAAGGACTTCGTATTTTCAGGCTATCGGAGATAAGCCGGTCGCAGCCAGCGGCTCCCTGGCGCGTCGCGGAGTGGTTCAACACAGCTGCGCCCTTGTCGCTGGCGGCGCTTCGCGGCAAGGTCATCGCGCTGCACGCCTTCCAGATGCTTTGTCCAGGCTGCGTGCAGCACGGCCTGCCGCAGTCGCAGCGCATTCACGCGGCGTTCGATCCTGCCGACGTTGCCGTGATGGGCTTGCACACCGTGTTCGAGCACCATGAAGCGATGACTCCGGTGTCCTTGCGTGCGTTCCTGCACGAATACCGCGTCACTTTCCCGGTGGGTGTCGATGCGCCCGCCACGGAGGGCGGGGTACCGCAGACCATGCAGGCCTATGGCCTTCGCGGCACGCCCAGCCTGCTGCTGATAGACCGGGCAGGCAGGCTGCGCCGGCACAGCTTCGGCGCGGAAGAGGACATGGCGGTGGGCGCTGCGATCGCCACGCTCGTCGCGGAACGCTAGGCCCGGCTCGTCCGGCAGCGGGGCGATCCGGCACCGGCCGCCTGTAGCCCCACGCCTCCTCGCGCACGGTGCGCGAAGGGCTATGCAGTAAAGTATCAATAGGAGTGGAATCGGCCGCCTCCGACGATGGCGCCGGGGAAACGGGAGCAGCCTCCGAATGATCTCCAGAGAGCAGAACGACTTGATGACCCGCATCGGCCCGGGCACCCCGGCCGGGAAGCTGCTGCGCAACTACTGGCAGCCGGTGGCGCTGGTGGACGAACTGCAGGGACCGCGACCGGTACTCGCGCGCACGCTGCTGGGCGAGCACTTCGTCCTTTTCAGGGACGACAAGGGCCGCTACGGCCTGCTGGACCGCGGTTGCCCGCACCGCGGCGCGGATCTCGCCTACGGCCGCTGGGAAGACGGCGGCCTGCGCTGCGTCTTCCATGGCTGGCTGTTCGACGTCGAAGGGAAGTGCCTGGAGACGCCGGCAGAACCTGCCGGCAGCCGGATCTGCGAGCAGATCCGGCAACGCGCCTATCCGGTGGTCGAGCGCAGCGGCATCCTGTTCGCGTGGCTGGGGGCGGGAGAACCCTCGGCGTTCCCGCACTTCGACTGCTTCACCGCGCCGGACTCGCATACCTTCGCCTTCAAGGGATACTGGGACTGCAACTGGCTGCAGGCGCTGGAGGTGGGCATCGACCCGGCGCATGCCTCGTTCCTGCATCGCTACTTCGAGGACGAGGACACCGCCGCGAGCTACGGCAAGCAGTTCCGCGGCCGCCCCTCGGATTCCGACTTGCCGATCACCAAGGTGCTGCGCGAGTTCGACCGCCCCGAGATCACCGTGGTGCGCACCGACTACGGCCTGCGCCTGGTCACGCTGCGCAGGATCGACGACAGGCAGACGCACGGCCGCGCGACGCACATCCTGTTCCCGCAGGCTTTCGTCATCCCGATGAACGCGGAAATGACCATTACGCAGTGGCACGTGCCGGTCGATGATCACGGCTGCTACTGGTTCTCCATCTTCACCAGCTTTACCGCACCGGTAGACAAGAAAACCATGCGCGAGCAGCGCCTGAAGACCTACCCGGCGCCGGAGTACAAGCCGATCCACGACCGCGCCACCGGCTGGGGCTTCGACGCCGAGCAACAGCGCAAGGCCACCTATACCGGGATGGGCTTCGACATCAACATCCACGACCAGTTCGCCTGCGAATCGCCCGGACGCATCACCGACCGCACAAGGGAACACCTCGGCACCACCGACAAGGGCATCGTGCTCTACCGGCGCCTGCTGGTGGATGCCGTCAACAAGACCGCGAAGGGAGAGAGGACGCTGATGATGCTGGATGCCGCGCAGGCCGCGTCGCTTACCGGGCCGCCGGCGGTGGACGGCATCGGCCCCACCGGGCGCTGGGAGGAGTACTACAAGGAAGCCGACGCGGCGCGCCGCCTGCGCGCACCCTGGAACGCGAAGGCCGCGTAGTTAACGTGAACAGCAACAAGGAACTTCTGCAGGAGGTCGTCGCGCGAGGCCTGGACTCCGTCCGCTTCGCCTTCGCCGACCAGCACGGCCTGCTGCACGTCAAGGCCGTCGCTGCCGCCGAGGTCGCCTCCGCGCTGGAGAACGGCGTCGGTTTTCCGAGCTCGCTGCTGTTGAAGGACACTTCGGGCAAGACCGTGTTTCCGGTGTTCTCCGCCGGCGCCGGCTTCGACGTCCCCGAGCTGCAGGGCGCGGCGGATGCGGTCATGGTCGCCGACCCGCGAACTTTCCGCGTCCTGCCCTGGGCGCCCGGCACCGGCTGGGTGCTGTGCGACCTGCGCTTCCCCAACGGCAAGCCGGTGCACTTCGACACGCGGGGACTGCTGCGCCGGGCCCTGGCGGACCTGAAGCAGGCCGGCTACGGCTTTCTTGCCGGGCTGGAGATCGAGTTCCACGTCTTTCGCCTGCTCGATCCGCGATTGCGGCCGGAGGATGCCGGTCAGCCCGGCACGCCGCCCGAGGTGGCGCTGCTGGCCAACGGTTACCATCTGTTGTCCGAGCTGCGCTACGACCAGATGGAAGCGGCCCTCGAGATCCTGCGCACCAACCTCGCCGGCCTCGGCCTGCCGCTGCGCTCCTTCGAGATGGAGTACGGTCCGAGCCAGGTGGAGGTGACGCTCCGCGCCATGGAGGGCCTCGACGCGGCGGATGCAATGGTGCTGTTCCGCAGTGCCACCAAGCAGATCCTGCGCCGGCACGGCTACCACGCCACCTTCATGTGCCGGCCCAGGCTGCCCAACCTCATGTCCAGCGGCTGGCACCTGCACCAGTCCTTGCAGGCATTGGACGGCGGCAACGCCTTCGTGCCGGGCGCGGGCGAGATCCTGTCGCCGCTCGGCATGCACTTCCTCGGCGGCCTGATCGCGCACGCCCGCAGCAGCGCGGCGTTTTCCACCCCCACCATCAACGGCTACAAGCGCTACCGGCCCTACGCCCTCGCTCCGGACAGCATCCTCTGGGGCAGGGACAACCGCGGGGTCATGATCCGCGTGCTGGGCGGGCCGGGCGACCCGGCTTCGCGCATCGAGAACCGCATCGGCGAGCCGGCAGCCAATCCGTACCTCTATTTCGCCTCCCAGATCGTGTCCGGCATGGACGGCGTGGCGCACAAGCTGGATCCCGGCCCCGCCGCCGAAACGCCGTACGAGAAGCGCGGCGCAGCCTTGCCAGGGTCGCTGGGGGAAGCGCTGGGCGCGCTGCGCGCGGACGCCGCCCTGAACGAGGGGCTGGGGGCCGCGTTCGTGGACTACTTCTGCCGCATCAAGGAAGCCGAGATCGCGCGCTTCAACCAGGAGGTCACCGACTGGGAGCAGCGCGAGTACTTCGAGCTCTACTGATTCCTCGAGGCTGCGAGGGTTTCGAAGATCGCGCGCTGGTAGTGCGGACCGTCCTCGGCAAGGCGGGTGACGCGGATGCGTTGCTGGCCCTTCGACGACGGCACCGTGAACTGCGAGCCGCGGGAGGCCAGTCCGGGCGCGAGCAGCAACTGGGCGCCCTGCAGGGGTAGCGCCTGCGGCTCGAGCAGGATTCCGCGCTGGTAGTGATCATCGAACGCGCGCTCGTGCCGGATCGCGTCTTCCCAGACCTGCTCGGGCTTCACCGATTCGGTGAGGAACGCCACCGACGTCGGCCGTGCCGCAAGCAGTTGCACGCCCAGCCGCAACTCGTCGTCGACCGAAAAGATGCGCCGCAGCACGCCCAGGAACCAGGCCGTGCCCGGCTCGATGGTCACGGCCAGGAGTGCGCCCTGGGTCGCCCAGGGCGCCTGCGCCCGCGGGATGGCGATGCCGATGCCGCCGGCGCTTGCGTCGACTACCCGCGCCTCTCCGGTCAGGGCAGCGCGCACCTGATCGCGCTTCAGCGTCTGGCTCGACTCGTCGAGCTTGAGCTCGAGGGCGCGCCGTACGGCGCGCGTATCGCCGATCTGCTGCCGGTCGGCGGGGGGCACCACGCGCAGGATGTTCTCGAATCCCGCGATGACGCGGGCCGCCGATGCCATCGCGATTCGCCTGGTGCGGCGGCGCGGCGGGTCCATTCCCCAGTGCGCAATCACGCGCTCGAGCACCGCCTTCCGCTCGCGCAGCGTGAAGCCGCCGCCGAACAGCGTGTCCTCGTCCGCCGGATCGCGGCCCAGGTCGCGCTCCAGCATCGCGCGCAGCCGTGGCAGACAGTTGACGGTGTTGATGAACAACTGCCCCGGTGCGGTCCTTGCGCGCGCGCGCGAGATGCCCGGACGTCCGGCGCCGGACGGCAGCAGCGAGAAGTTCGCCTCCGTCGACTGCGTGGCCTCGAAACGCACGGCGGGGGCGACCCGCGCAGCGATGCGATAGACGAGCTCGACCTCGCGCGCACGGATCCCGTCCGGATTGGCGAGATCGACAAGCGCCGCGCGCGCGTACTCCGCCTGGGTCGAGCTGTTGTGCCGGCTGCCCTCGAATACCGGCGCCGCGCTGCGAAGCAGATTGCGCTCTTCAGCCAGGTGGTAGAGCCGGTGGAGCTGTTCCCAGACGGCGGCCACCAGGTTCTGCTGCAGCATGTACGCGAGCGCCAGTCGCCTGCCCAGCCACCGGAGGTTGCGGATCAGGATCGCCTGGTAGTTCTTCTCTACCCACTTCGAACCCTGCCCCGATGTGTCGAGCGAGATTGCGAATCCGCTGGCGAACTCGAAGGCGCTGTCGGCCATGGCGCGCAGGATCGCCGGATCGCCCTTGCCGCGCTCATCCGGGCGGCCGTCTGGAGCGAGGTAGCGCTGCCCGAGCTCGCGCCACAGCGGCCGTGCGGCCTCGTGCAACAGCATCAGAACGCGAGCGCGCCGGCCCGGCGTGAACGAATCGGTCGCGTTCATCGATGATGTCCACTGCGTCAGTTCGGCGAGGCTGTGGGCAGGATCGTCGTCGGGCAACAGCGCGATAAGCCGGCGCGCCTCGTCCAGCGTTCCCATCGGATGGTCGGGCAGCGCTTGCCGGCCGAAAGCGAGGTCGCGGAAACGTCCGAGGTCGAAGGTGCTCATCGGCCGTTCCAAGCCCTCCGCGCGCCCGCCCGGGTTACCGGATGCTCTGGAGGAAGCGTTCCGCGAGCTGCGGCTGCCCGGCGTAGGCGTCCAGCATCGCCAGCATCTTCGCTTCGAGTTCGCCCAGCCGCTCGGTGGGCGCGGGATGGGTCTTGAACATCAGCGCAAGCCCGGAATCCTCAGGGTTCATCGCCTGCAGCGTCTGCAACACCGAGGGCAGTCCGTAGGCGTCGTAGCCGCCGCGCGCGGCGATGACGACGCCGAGGCGATCGGCCTCGAGTTCGTCGGACTTGTCCAGGCCGCGTGAATACATTTCGGTGCCGAAGGAGATCAGCTTCTCGTGCGCCGCCGAACTCCGGTCCTGCAACGCGAGCGACAGCAGGCTGCCGGCGAGCTGCGCCTGCGCGTTCTTCTGGATCGCCTGCAGGTGGTGCTTCTTCACCACATGCGAGATCTCGTGCGCCAGCACGCCGGCGAGCTCGGCTTCGTTCTTCATGCGTTGCAGCAGCCCGAGCGTGACGAACACGTAGCCGCCCGGCGTAGCGAAGGCATTCACCTGCGGCGCGTCCAGCACGCCAAAGCGCCACGGCAGGTCCGGGCGCTCGGTCTGCGATGCGAGCCAGCGCCCGACGTGGTTGACGTAGCGCTGCAGCCCCGCATTCGGCACCAGCGGCGCGGCGCCGAGCAGCCGCGCGGCGATGTCGCCGCCGATGGCTATCTCCTGCTTTTCGTCCAGCTCGCCGGTCGCGCCGGGCTGCGCCAGCGTCTTGGCGGCATCCAGCAGGCGATTCAAGTTGAACTGGGCCTGCGCCGGCGCGGCGAGCGCGAGCAACGCGAAGGCCAGCAACGCGCGGATCATTGGGGCACCTCAACCTGCCGTGCCTGCAGGCTGCCGCTGGCGGCAAACTCGGCCGCGGCCTCCTTCGTCGCCCCGAAGTCCTGCATCATGCGCAGCTCCTCCGGATTCGGCCGCGCGTTCGCCAGCAGTTCTGCATCCAGCCCGCGCACGCCGGTGGTGACCTGCGTGCCGCTCGAGCCGGTGCGCGCCACGTTGAGGAGTTGCGACACGCCGCTGTCGCCCTGCTTCGCGCCGCCCGCGCCGCCAAAGCGCAACGACAGCATCTTCACCCAGCCCACGCCCTCGGCAGCCTTGACGCGCGTCCAGCCGCCCTTGCGCTCGAGCGCGTCGACCTGCGTGTCCTCGGCAAGCTGGGCCAGTGTCGGCGCATCGGTCGCCGGGTCTTTCTTCAGCTCGGTGGAACGCACGACGCTCGCCGGCTCGGCAAGGCAGAGTGCGGGAAGCAGCAGCAGGACGAAAAGGATTTTCACGGCTTGCGTCGGGGTTCGAACAGTTCGACCGCTTGTGCGCGGCCCTTGACCTTATACGAACCGCAGGACGTGAAGTCAATGGCGTCGCCGCATAATTGCGCCGTGTCCGCCGATACGAGGATGCGCCGGCCGGCTTCCTTGGTCAGGCCTTCGATGCGCGAAGCGAGGTTCACCGTGTCGCCGATCGCGGTGTACTCGCGCCGCTTGTCCGAGCCGATCAGGCCGACCAGCGCGGGGCCCGAGTGGATGCCGATGCCGACGTCGAAGTTCTCCACCCGGGCACCGATCTCGCGCTTGAACTGCTGCAGCGTGTCAGCCATCTCGAGCGCGCACAGCACCGCGTTCTTCGCGTGCTCCGGATCGTCCAGCGGCGCGCCCCACAGCGCCATGATGGCGTCGCCGATGAACTTGTCCAGCGCGCCCCCGTGCTTGAACACCACGTCCACCTGCAGCGAAAAGTAGCGGTTGAGCAGCGCGACCACTTCCTCGGGACTGCGCGTCTCGGACAGCGTGGTGAAGCCGCGGATGTCCGAGAATAGCAGCGTCACCTGCCGGGTCTGGCCCGCGCCATCGAGGCCGCCGCGCTCGACCAGTTGCTTCACCACATGCGGATTGACGAAGCGGGAGAACATCGCGATCGCCTCCTGGCGCTCGCGCTTCTCGCGCAGGTAGGCGGCAGTCGCGGCGGCGAAGTAGAAGCCCCAGGCCGCGACGAGCGGGGCGAGCACCGGCACCAGCAGCAGCCGTCCGACCGCTGCCCACGCTGCCGCGAGCAGCGCGGCGCTCGCGATGGCGAGCGCGAGCGCGGTGCGGCTCGCGTCCAATTTGCGCGCGAACGCCGCGTACAGCGCCGCGACCAGGCCGGCCGCCAGCAGCCAAGCCAGCCACGCGGGCGCATAGCGCATGGTGCGGCCGTTCTTCAGGTTCTCGAGCGCGCTGGCGAGGATCTCGGCGCCCGGGTGCAGGCTCGACATCGGCGTCACGCGCAGGTCCTGCAACGCGGTGGCGGCAGTACCCACGATCACGATCTTGCCGCGGAATTCGTCTGCCGGCCGCCGCTTCGCCGAGCGGTTGAAGTCCTCGTACAGGTCGGCGTAGGGCACGTGACGCATCGCGCCTACCGGCCCGCGCCACGCCAGCACGATCTCGTCCGCGTCGGGCAGCGGCCAGCCCAGGTCCCGCGCGATGCGCGCCGGCAGCGACGGGATCTCCCAGCCGCCGACGATTTCGCGCAGCCGGCAGCGGCGGCCGACGCCGTCCCCGTCGTTCTCGAAGCCTATGGTGCCCGCGCGCCACGCCGATTCGGGCAGCGCAAGCGGCGGCACCAGCGCTGCGCGCGCCGCCGGATCCGCGCCGGGCAGGGCCTTCAGGCCGAGCGCGTCGGCGAGCGTCGACAACGGCGGGAACTTCGCGTCGTTATGCGCCGGCAGCCGCACCAGCGGGAAGTAGATGTTCCGGTGCGGGGCGATTGCATCGGCAAACGCCTGGTCGAGTTCCTTGCGGAATACGTCCGGCTCCGAGAACACGATGTCGAACACAATGGCGCGCGGCCGCTGCGCCGCGATTCCGTCCACCAGTTGCGCGTGCACGACGCGCGGCCAGGGCCACTTGCCGGCCTCGGACTGCATCCTTGCGAGGCTGGCGTCGTCGATGTCCACCAGCACGATGTCCGCATCGGGCACGAGGTTCCGCGCGTGGCTGCGCACGAACGCATCCAGCAGGCGGTTCTCCAGCGGCGCAAGCAGGCGCGGACCGAACGCCTCGAACGCGGCAAGCGCAAGCACCACGGCTGCGAACGTCGCCAGCCGCCGCGCGGCGCTCATGCCCGTTTCACAATCCCAGCCGCTGCCAGATCGCTGCGGTGAGACCCGCCTGGTTCAGCGTGTAGAAATGCAGACCCGGCGCGCCCGCGTCGAGCAGGCGCCGGCACATCGCCGTGACCACGTCCAGGCCGAAAGCCCGGATCGACGCAGCATCGTCGTGATAGCCCTCGAACTTCAGCCGCATCCAGCGCGGGATCTCGGCGCCGCAGGCATCCGAGAACCTCGCCAGCTGCGAGTAGTTTCCGATCGGCATGATGCCCGGCACGATGGGAACCGTGATGCCCGCCGACCGGGACTCGTCGACGAAGCGGAAATAGGCATCGGCGTTGTAGAAGTACTGCGTGATCGCGGAATCGGCGCCTGCGTCCACCTTGCGCTTGAAATTCGCCACCTCGTCCTTCGCGTAGCGCGTCTGCGGGTGGTACTCCGGGTAGCAGGCAACCTCGACGTGGAACCAGTCGCCGGTGGTTTCGCGGATGAACTTCACCAGGTCGTTGGCGTGCGGCAGCTCGCCCGAATGCCCGAGGCCCGAGGGCAGGTCGCCGCGCAGCGCGACGATATGGCGGATGCCGCTCGCCTTGTACGTCTCGAGCTGCGTGGCGATCTCCGCGCGCGTCGACGCGATGCACGACAGGTGCGGTGCCGCGGCGTGCCCCGCCTTGCGGATCTCGAGCACAGTATCGAGCGTGCCCTCGCGCGTGGTGCCGCCGGCGCCATAGGTCACCGAGAAGAACTTCGGCTTGAGGGCCGCGAGCTGCTGCCAGGTGGCGCGCAGCTTCTCCTTCCCTTCCGCCGTCTTCGGCGGAAAGAACTCGAAGCTGGTCACCACCTGCGGGAGCGCGGCCACCCTAGTAGCGGTAGTGGTCGGTCTTGTACGGCCCCGCCTTGGGCACGCCGATGTACGCGGCCTGCGCCTCTGTCAGCTCGGTGAGCTGTGCGTTCAGCTTCGCGAGCTGCAGGCGCGCCACCTTCTCGTCCAGGTGCTTGGGCAGCGTGTAGACGCCGACCGGGTACTTCGCCGTGTTCGTGTACAGCTCGATCTGCGCGATCGTCTGGTTGGCGAACGACGAGCTCATGACGTAGCTCGGGTGGCCGGTACCGCAGCCGAGGTTTACCAGGCGCCCCTTGGCGAGGAGGATGATCCTCTTGCCGTCGGGAAAGATGATGTGATCGACCTGCGGCTTGATCTCCTCCCACTGGTACTTTTCCAGCGATGCGACGTCGATCTCGTTGTCGAAGTGGCCGATGTTGCAGACGATGGCCTGGTCCTTCATCTTCGCCATGTGCTCGTGCGTGATCACGTGGTAGTTGCCGGTGGCGGTGACGAAGATGTCCGCCTTGTCCGCGGCGTACTCGGTGGTGACGACGCGGTAGCCCTCCATCGCCGCCTGCAGCGCGCAGATCGGGTCGATCTCGGTCACCCACACCTGCGCCGATAGCGCGCGCAGCGCCTGCGCCGAGCCCTTGCCGACGTCGCCGTAACCGCACACCAGCGCGATCTTGCCGGCAACCATGACGTCGGTGGCGCGCTTGATGCCGTCCACCAGCGATTCGCGGCAGCCGTAGAGGTTGTCGAACTTGGACTTGGTCACCGAGTCGTTCACGTTGATGGCGGGGAAGAGCAGTTTGCCTTCCTTCGCCATCTGGTACAGGCGATGCACCCCGGTGGTGGTTTCCTCGGTCACGCCCTTGATGTCCTTGCCTACCTTCGTGTACCAGCCCGGCGATGCCGCCAGCTTCTTCCTGATGGCGGCGTAGAGCGAGCGCTCTTCCTCGCTGGTCGGCTTGTCCAGCACCTTCGGGTCCTTCTCGGCGCGCTTGCCCAGGTGCACCAGCAGCGTGGCGTCGCCGCCGTCGTCGAGGATCATGTTCGGACCTGCGTCGCCGAACTCGAAAATGCGATGCGTGTAGTCCCAGTAGTCGTCGAGCGACTCGCCCTTCACCGCGAACACCGGCGTGCCGCCTGCGGCGATCGCGGCGGCGGCGTGGTCCTGCGTCGAGAAGATGTTGCACGAGGCCCAGCGCACCTCCGCCCCGAGCGCCTTCAGCGTCTCGATGAGGACCGCGGTCTGGATCGTCATGTGCAGCGATCCGGTAATGCGCGCGCCCTTCAGCGGCTGCGCCTTAGCGTACTCCTTGCGGATCGCCATCAGCGCCGGCATCTCGGACTCGGCGATGGCGATTTCCTTGCGGCCCCAGTCGGCGAGCGCGAGGTCGGCGACCTTGTAGTCGGGCTGGCCCGATTTCGTCACGGGTTTCACAACGGCGTTCATGCGTCACTCCTTGTCGGGTGACTCGCGGTCGGGAGAGGGCCTTGTTGCTCGTCTCCCGTGAGCGAGTCACGGTTCAACGAGCGTCGTTCCCAAAAGAGGACCCCAAACAGGGCCCCGGTATCTTGGCTGTTTCGAGCCTGGCAGGGCGGGAACCCTGTCGCAACGCTCCTCGAAACGAAGGCATGATTCTACAATACAGCCATGAACCAGGCCAATCGCAAGGCGTTTGAACGTATTGCCGCCGTTCGCCCGCAGTGGACCGGCGTGAAGGATGCCCGCAGCGCGCTGGGGCTCGAGGATCGCGTGCTGCTGCACGCCGGCCCCGCGCTGCGCAAGCCCACCCAGCCGCCGCCGCCGATGCTGAACTCCGCGGTGCTGTCCTGCCTGTACGAGGGCTGGGCAGCCGATGCACGCGAGGCCGAGGCGCAGATTGCCTCGGGCGCGGTGCGCCTCGCGCCTTCATACACCCGCGGCGTCGCCACGCCCCTGGTGTCGATGGTGTCGCCGCGCACCACGCTTGCCGAGGTGGCCGACGGCGAGCGCCGGTACTACGCCTTCCTCGGCACTGGCGGCGGCGCGCAGCAGCGGTTCGGCGCGCGCGATGTGGCGATCCTCGAGCGGCTCGCGTTCCGCGAGCGCGAGCTCGCGCCCGGGTTCACGGAGCTGCTCGACGCGCCGGTGGACCTGCTCGCGATCGCGCGCGCAGCCATTCGCGAGGGCGACGACCTGCACAACCGGCTTTCCAGCGCGACGACCATGCTGCATGCGGTGCTGTCGACGCGGAAGGCGGATTCGCCTGCGGCAAAGGCGGCGCTGCAGACCATCGCCGAGGCGCCGCTGTACTTCCTCAACGTCTGGATGCCCGCGTGCCAGTTGATGCTGCTCGCGGCCGAAGGCGAGGCGGGCGCGACGCTGGTGACGCGGCTGTGCGCCAACGGCGAGGAAAGCGGCATCCAGATCGCCGGGCTGCCGGGCGAGTGGTTCACCGCGCCCGCCGCGCTGGTGCGCGGCCCGTTCATGAAGGGCGCGCCGGAGAACCCGCAATTGCCGCCTGCCACCGGCGACAGCGGCGTCATCGACGCGTTCGGTCTCGGTGGGCAGGGGCTGCGGCATGCCCCCAGCCTGCGCGGCGCATTCGCGCAGTGGCTGGAAGCCGACGACGACGCGCGTGCCCGCGCGATGCTGGCCGGAGAGCACCCGATCCTCGAAACGCCGGTGGTACTCGACGCCGCGGCGGTCGCCGAAGGCGCCCGCTCACCGCTGCTGTCCACCGGCATGGTGTCTGCAGACGGCCGCGGCCTGCTCGGGCGAGGCCTGTGCGCGATGCCGGTTCAGCTCTTCGCCGAGGCCGTGGCCCGCCTGCGCCGGTAGCGCCCCAGGTATTCCGGCTCCCAGGGCCGCGCCGCGACCAGCAGCGTGATCGGGATGCGTTCGGCGTGCGGCAGCCGCGCGTCGTCGATGCGCATCTCGGCGAACTCGCTGGCGATGCGCTTCATTCGCGTCATCACCGAGGCAATCGAGGCTTGCGACAGCGTGCCGTTCACCAGCACCAGCATGTCGTGCGCGCCGCCGAAGCCGGAGCGCAGGAAGTCCTGCGACAGTTGCGACTTGAACAGGCGCTGGATCGGCCCGTCCGGGATCCACGCGAACGCCCGGCTGGCGAGCAGCCGGATGCGGTTGTTCGGCAGGAGCTGGATGAATTTCAGCCGGTCCAGGCGTGCGAGCAGCTTCACGCACTCGGCCTCGCTGATCTCATAGGTGCCGACGATCTTGTCGAACGGCATCTGCGACAGCGTGCACAGCGCCACCAGCATCAGCTTGGGGTCGGCGACGAGCTGTTCTTCCTGCTCCTCGGTCAACCGCGACACCACGGCCTCGGGACCGCCGAGCTGCCGCGCGATGTCGCTGAATTCCAGCCCGAGGAACTCGCAGATGCGGTCGATGCGCCCGAGCGTGAACTCGCCGCGCGAGAACATCCGCTTCACGCCCGCCTCGCTGTAGCCGAGGTGCTTCGCGACCTGCGCGTACGTCAGCTGCCGCGCGCGCAGCTCGCGCTTGATCGCCTCGACAAGGGCCGGAGTCTGGGCCATGCGTGAAACCTAGCACCGGGCCCGCTGCGGCGGGGTGCCAAGTCTCGGCAAATGGTGCGCAAAGTCACCGCCTGAGGCGGTGGCCTCCCTTGCCCGCGCCAGGCGGGCGAGGGGGGGCTCAGGCGGCTGCCTTCAGCGCCTGCGCCTTGTCGGTCTTCTCCCACGTGAATTCCGGCTCCTCGCGGCCGAAGTGGCCGTAGGCGGCGGTTTTCTCGTAGATCGGGCGCAGCAGGTCGAGCATCTGGATGATGCCGCGCGGGCGCAGGTCGAAGTGGTCCCTGACCAGTTGCGCGAGCTTCTCGTCCGACACCTTGCCGGTGCCTTCGGTGGTCACCATGACGCTGGTGGGCTGTGCCACGCCGATCGCGTACGACACCTGCAGCAGGCACTTGGAGGCCAGGCCGGCGGCGACGATGTTCTTCGCCACGTAGCGCGCCGCGTAGGCGGCCGAACGGTCGACCTTCGAGGGGTCCTTGCCCGAGAACGCGCCGCCGCCGTGCGGGGACGAACCGCCGTAGGTGTCGACGATGATCTTGCGGCCGGTAAGGCCGCAATCGCCCTTCGGGCCGCCGATCTCGAAGCTGCCGGTCGGGTTGACCAGGTACTTGATGCTGCCCTTGACCAGGTCCTTGGGCAGCACCGGCTTGATGATCGACTCGATCACCGCTTCCTCGATCTGCTTGTGCGTCATGCCGGGCGCATGCTGCGTCGACAGCACCACGGTGTCGATCGCGGCAGGCTTGCCGTTCTCGTAGCGCACCGTGACTTGCGATTTCGCGTCCGGGCGCAGCCAGGCGAGGCGTCCGTCGCGGCGGACTTCCGACTGGCGCTCGACCAGGCGGTGCGACAGGTAGATCGCCACCGGCATCAGGCTGGGCGTCTCGTCGCACGCGTAGCCGAACATCAGGCCCTGGTCGCCCGCGCCCTGGTCCATGTCCACCTTGCGATCGACGCCCTGCGCGATGTCCGGGGATTGCTGTCCGTAGGCCACCAGCACCGTGCAGGTGTTGGTGTCGAAGCCGATCTTCGGGTCGGTGTAGCCGATGCGCTTGATGGTGGCGCGCGCCACCTCGTCGTAGTTCACGTGCGCGCGCGTGGTGATCTCGCCGGCGAGGACGACCAGGTTGTCTTTCACCAGCGTCTCGGCGGCGACGCGCGAGGACGTGTCCTGCTTTAGAATCGCATCGAGGACCGCGTCCGAAATCTGGTCCGCCACCTTGTCCGGATGGCCCTCGGAAACCGATTCGGATGTGAAGAGAAACGCGCTCATGGGTTCGTCCTCAAAAAAAGGTTGCAAGGATACCAGAAGCCCCCGATGGGCCTGCTGACGCGCCTCGTTGCGCGCCTGCCGCTGCGCGCGCTGCACGCCTTCGGCGCGCTGCTCGGCTGGATCATGTACCTGGGCTCGGCGCGCTACCGGCGCCACTTCGTCGACAACCTCGCTACCGCGGGATACGCGCAGGACGCGGCGATCCGGCGGCGCGCGATCGCCGAAGCGGGGCGCATGGTGGTGGAGTTGCCCGCGATCTGGCTGCGGCCGCGCGCAGAGGTGCTCGGCTGGGTGCGCGACATTCGCGGCCTGGAGCTGATCGATGCCGCGCTCGCCGCCGGCAAGGCGATCGTGTTCCTCACGCCGCACCATGGCTGCTTCGAGATCATGGCGCAGGTGGCGGGCGACAGATTCCCGATCACGGTGCTCTACCGGCCGCCCAAGCTCGCCTTCCTGCGGCCGATGATCGAGTCGGGACGCGGGCAGCACAACGTGCGACTGGCGGCGGCGGACATCGGCGGCGTGCGCGAGCTGATCGGCGCGCTTCGCCGCGGCGAAACCGTCGGCATCCTGCCCGACCAGGTGCCGGGCGAGGGCGAGGGCGCGTGGGCGGACTTCTTCGGCAGGCCCGCGTACACCATGACGCTGGCGATGAAGCTCGCCGCACGCCCGGACGTGGTGCCCCTGCTCGCGTTCGGCAGGCGACTCGCGCGCGGCAGCGGCTTCGAGATAACGGTACGTGAACTGCCCACGGCGATCGCGGGCGAAGCGCCAGAGCGGCGGCTTAACCGCGCGATCGAAGCTCTCGTACGCGAGTGCCCCGAGCAGTACCTGTGGGGCTACAACAGGTACAAGCGGCCACGCGTCGCGCGAGGGTGATCTGGTGAGCCGCATCGTCTTCGCGCTGATGTGGCTGGCGCATTTGCTCCCGTCCGGGGTGCTGGCGCGGATCGGCGATGCAGTCGGCGTGGCGGCGTACTGGCTGATCGCAGAGCGCCGCGCGGTCACCCGCGCGAACCTGCGCCTGTGCTTCCCGTCGATGCCGGCGCACGAGCGCGAGGCGCTGGCGCGGCGCTACTTCCGCGCGTTCGCGCGCAGCTTCATCGACCGCGCGCTGCTGTGGTGGGCGCCGCGCGCGCGCGTGGAGTCCTTCGTGCGCATCGAAGGCCTCGAGCACCTGCGGGCGCACCACGGCGCGCCGGTGGTGCTGCTCGCGCCGCATTTCGTCGGCCTGGATGCGGGTTTCGCGCGGCTGGCCTGCGAACTCGACATGGTCAGCATGTACGCGAACCAGAAGGATGCGCGCTTTTCTGCGCTGCTGCTGCAGGGACGCATGCGCTTCGGCGACCAGCGGCTGGTGTCGCGCCAGCAGGGCATACGCGCGACGCTGTCGGCGATGCGCGCCGGCCGGCCGTTCTATTACCTGCCCGACATGGACTACGGCCCGCGGGACGCGGTGTTCGTGCCCTTTTTCGGCGTTGCTGCCGCCACCGTGCAGGGTTTGTCGCGCATCGCCCGCATCGCCGGGGCGCGCGTCGTGCCAGCGGTGACCCGCATGCTGCCGGCGGGCGCCGGCTACGTGCTGCGCCTGGAACCGGCGTGGGAGGATTTTCCGGGCGCCGACCCGCTGGCAGATGCGCGGCGCATGAACGCATTCATCGAACAGCGCGTGCTCGAGATGCCCGAGCAGTACCATTGGATGCACAAGCGATTCAAGACGCGGCCGCCGGGCGAGCCGCGGGTCTACTAGGCGCGGGATGACACGCATCGAATTCTGGAAGATGGAAGGCGCGGGAAACGATTTCGTCGTGCTCGACTGCACGCGCACGCCCTTCGCGCTCGACGCGGGGCAGCTGCGCCGGCTCGCCGACCGTCGCTTCGGCGTCGGCTGCGACCAGGTGCTGGTGGTCGAGCGCCCCACGCGTGCCGACGCCGATTTCCGCTATCGCATCTTCAACGCCGACGGCGGCGAGGTCGAGCAGTGCGGCAACGGCGCGCGCTGTTTCGTGCGTTTCGTACACGCACGCGGCCTCAGCGACAGATCCGAGATCGTCGTCGAGACGCTCGCCGGGCTGATCGTGCCCAGGCTGGAGGCGGACGGTGAAGTCAGCGTCGACATGGGCGTACCGGTGTTCGAGCCGGAGCGGGTGCCGTTCGTGGCAGAGGGGCAGTCGCTCGTTCATGCGCTGGAGGTGGCTGGTCGGCAGGTCGAGCTGGCGGTGCTGTCGATGGGAAACCCGCACGCCGTGCAGGTGGTGGCCGACATCGAGGCCGCGCCGGTGGCGACCGAGGGACCGCTGATCGAGGCGCACGCGCGCTTTCCCCGCCGCGTCAACGCCGGCTACATGCAGGTGCTCGATCGCCACGGGATCGCGCTGCGCGTGTATGAGCGCGGCGCAGGGGAGACGCTCGCCTGCGGCACCGGTGCCTGCGCCGCGGTGGTTTCGGGCATCCTGCGCGGGCTGCTCGACTCCCCGGTGCGCGTGCAGGCGCGCGGCGGCGCATTGACCGTCGCTTGGCCGGGCGGCGACAATGCCGTGCGCATGAAGGGCCCTGCGCGCATGGTGTTCGAAGGCACGATCGGGCTCGAGGACAACGACAATGTCGCCTGAAGACGTCGCGCAGTTCCTGAAGGCCCACCCCGGCTTCTTCGACGAGCACGCGGACCTGCTCGATTCGATCGTCGTGCCGCATCCGCACGGCGGCCGCGCAATTCCGCTGGCGGAGCGCCAGATGGTCTCCCTGCGCGAGAAGCTGAAGCTGCTGGAGGGCCGGCTCTCGGAGCTGATCCGCTTTGCCGAGGAGAACGACGCCATCAGCGAAAAGGTGCACCGCCTCGCGGTCGCGCTGTCGGCCGCGCGCGATTTCCCGGCGATGACCTCCACCCTCTACTTCCACCTGCGCGAGGACTTCGCGGTGCCGCACGTCGCGCTGCGCGTCTGGGGCAAGTCGGTGCCGGTGGATTTCGACGAGGCCGGGGCGGTGTCCGAAGAGCAGCGCGGCGCGGCCGAGGCAATGGGCGGGCCGCAATGCGGCGCCGCCGACGGCAATGGTTTCGCGGCGTGGTTTGGCGAGGCGTCGGCGCACCTGCGCTCGCTCGCGCTGGTGCCGCTGGGACAGACTACGGTGGTCGGCCTGCTGGCGCTGGGCAGCGAGGACGCGCAGCGCTTCTACCCGGAAATGGGCACGCTGTACCTGCGACGGATTGGCGAGCTCGTCGCCTCCGGCGTCTCGGCGCGGCTCTAGGCGAGGGCGTGGCGTCCCCCGCGCGCGCCACGCATCCCGACGCCGAAGCGGCGCGCGCGTACCTCGACACGCTCAGGCACCAGCGGCGGCTGTCGCCGGCGACGCTGAAGAACTACGCGCGCGCGCTGGACGCGTTGCTGGACCTGCTGGCAGGGGCGCCGCTCGCCTCGCTCGCGAGTACGCAGGTGCGCCGCTTCGTCGCGCAACTTCACGCGCGCGGCCTGTCCGGGCGCTCGATCGCGCTCGCGCTGTCGGCCTGGCGCGGCTTTTTCCGCTGGCTGGTGTTGCACCGCGGCCTGCGCGCGAATCCGGTCGCGGGCGTGCGCGCGCCAAGGTCGCCGCGCAGCCTGCCCAAGGCGCTGTCGGTGGACGAGGCGCAGCGGCTGTTCTCCGTCACCGAAACCGAGCCTGCTGCGCCGGCCGATGCGCGCGACCGCGCGATGTTCGAACTGCTCTACTCCTCCGGCCTGCGGCTGGCGGAACTCGTCTCGCTGGACGCCCGGCAGGCACGCGAGCTGGTCGCGAGCGGTGAAGTTACCGTGACCGGCAAGGGATCGAAGACGCGGACGGTTCCGGTGGGCGCGAAGGCGCGCGACGCACTCGCCGCGTGGCTGCAGGTGCGTGCGCAGCTCGCCGCGACCGGCGAAGGCGCGCTGTTCGTCGGCGCGCGCGGGCGCCGCATCGCCCCGGGCGTGGTGCAGACGCGGCTGAAAGCCTGGGCGCGCAGGTGCGGCGTCGAAGTATCGGTCCACCCGCACATGCTGCGGCATTCGTTCGCCACCCACGTGCTGCAGTCCTCGCAGGACCTGCGCGCGGTGCAGGAGATGCTCGGCCACGCCAGCATCTCGACGACGCAGGTCTACACGCACCTGGATTTCCAGGCGCTGGCGAAGGTCTATGATGCGGCTCATCCCCGCGCGAGGAAGAAATGAACGCGCTCCTGCTGAAGCCCGGCCGCGACAAGTCGCTCAAGCGGCATCATCCCTGGGTGTTCTCGGGCGCGATCGAGCGCGTCGACGGTTCGCCCGCGAGCGGGGGCACGCTGGAAGTGCGCGGCGCCAGGGGCGAGGTGCTGGCGGTGGCTGCCTACAGTCCGCAGTCGCAGATCCGGGCGCGCGTCTGGAGCTTCGTGCCGGGGCAGCGCATCGACGCCGCGTTCTTCCGCGCGCGCCTCGCCGAAGCGTGCGCGTTGCGCGACAGGAGCGGACTCGCGCGGCACACCAATGCGCAGCGGCTGGTGCACGCGGAATCCGACGGCATGTCCGGACTCGTGGTCGACCGCTATGACGACGTATTGGTGGCGCAGTTCCTGTCGGCCGGCGTCGATCGCTGGCGCGAAGACATCCTCGACGCGCTGATGGAGATCACCGGCTGCGAGGCGATCTACGAGCGTTCCGATTCAGAGGTGCGCAGGCTCGAGGGGCTGGAGCCTCGCACCGGCTTCGCCAGGGGCAACCGCAATGCGTCGCGCTGCCCGATCGTCGAGTATGGCCTGAACTTCCGCGTCGACGTCGAGCAGGGCCAGAAGACCGGGTTCTTCCTCGACCAGCGCGCCAGCCGCCAGCGCATACGCGCGCTCGCCGCCGGGCGCAGGGTGTTCGACGGCTTCTGCTACACGGGTGGCTTCGCCATCGCGGCGCTCGCCGGTGGCGCGAAGCACGTGCTGGCGGTGGACAGTTCCGCTGCGGCGCTGGACGTGGCGAAGGAGAACCTTGCCGCCAATCCGCTCGTCGCCGCGCAGGTCGAATTCCTCCAGGCCGACGTGTTCGCGCACCAGCGCCTGCTGCGCGATCGTGCCGAGCAGTTCGACCTCGTGGTGCTGGATCCGCCGAAATTCGCGCCCACCGCGGCACAGGCACGCAACGCCGCGCGCGCCTACAAGGACATCAACCTGCTGGCATTCAAGCTGCTCGCGCCGGGCGGGCTGCTGGCGACGTTCTCCTGCTCGGGCGGCGTGCCGGCGGAGCTGTTCCAGTCCATCGTCGCCGGCGCGGCGCTGGACGCCGGCGTCGACGCGCGCATCATCGAGCACTTCGGCGCCGATGCCGACCACCCGGTGGCGCTGAACTTTCCCGAGGGCGCGTACCTCAAGGGCCTGCTGGTCTACCGCGTCTGAATCCAGGGCGCACGGCGCCCCACGCATTTTTCCAGCATGTCCATTTCCTCGTCCGTGTGCGTCTCGAACGCGGCGGGCAGGAAGAGCTGCCCGTCCCTGGGTTGCGCCAGTACCAGCCGGGGATTGTCGTGGCGCTTCGTCGTGCTGGTCTCGCGGTCCCGCGGGTTCGCCTTCGACGCGAGTTCGATGGTGCCGTAGCAGGTGCAGAAGTAGGTGCCGTCGCCGCGCGTCTCGAGGTAGCAGCCGGTGCCGCGTATCCCCGCGGTGACGGTCGGCGCGTGGATCAGCGCGCCGGTGCGTGCGCGCTTGCCGAACACCGCACCCAGCGCGCCGGTCAGCAGCCGCAGGCCCTGTACCAGCAGCGGCTGCTCGGGCGCAGGCTCCAGGCGCAGCTCGCTGCGCTCGCGCAGCATGAAGGCGTCCTTGCCGATCGCGAACACCACGTAGCCGCTCGCTGTGGTGAGCACCACGTCACCCGGGCGGATCACCGCGCGCTCGTCGATGCGCTTGCCGTTCACGCGCACGTCGCCACGAAGTTCGTGGATGCTGTCGCTCGACTGCGCGCGCACCGATACGGGGAGCAGCGCGCCGGCCGCGAGGCCTGCCGCACCGCCGAGAAAGTCGCGCCGGGAAAGTCGGGGAAAAAGGTAAGAGCCGTCATCCTGCATGGGGATCTCCAGTGGTTCTGCTCGACGTTCGTCGGCTGCCGGGGCGGCAGATTACGCCCAGGCTGCCTCTCACTCGATGACCCGGGACAGCACCACGGCAAGATCCCGGGCGCCTGGCGCTACCGCGTCGGCGACGCCTTCGATATCGCCCTTCTGCGGCGCGGCGTTGCCGCTCCTCGATACGCGCGCCGACACGACGACTTTCGCGTGGCCGGACAGCTTCGCCCCGGGTGCCATCGCCATGCTGTCGTCGAGCGTGAAGCGATAGGGCAGTTCGCGCACCGTGGTGCGCACCACGGCAAGCGGCATGCCCGCGCCGCCCGCAGGCCTGGCAAGGACGAAAACCGTATCCTCCGGCCGCACCCTGGAGGCGAGCGCGGGATCGAGCCTGACCTCGCCGCTGATCGCCTGCGGCTGCCGGGGTGCTGACGCAGCATCCGGTGCGGCGGCGCGCTTGCGCAATTCGGCAAGGCCGTCGGCAACCGAGCGCGCCAGCTCCGAATCCGGCGGCACCAGCGCCTGCAGGCGCGTCCAGTAGCCAATCGCGTCCGCGTGCTCGCCGCGCTGGAAGGCCGCGCTTCCCGCCAGCGTGAGCGCCTTCAGGTTCTCGGGCTCGAGGTCCAGCGCGCGCTTCACCAGCGCGTACGGCTCTCCGTCCAGCGTCCCGCCGCGCGACATCGACAGCGCGTCGGCGTAGTCGGCGAGCAGGTCCGCATTCCCCGGCGCGAGCTGCGTGGCACGCGAGTATGCGATGGCCGAGCGCGCGTGATCGCCGAACACCGCGAGCGAGCGCCCGAGCAGCATCCAGCCCTGCGGATCATCCGGCTGCGCGTGCATGCGCTCCCACAGTTGCTCGGTCAGCACGCGCATCTGCTCGGGCGTGACCTTGGCAGCGGCCTTCATCGCTTCCGCCTGCCGCAACGCGTCCGGGTTGCCGAACTGCCAGTATCCCAGCGCCGTAGCGAGCGGCAGGAAGAGCGCGAGCGCCAGCGCGGCGGCGCGATGGCGCTGCGTGCCGTTCCCCGGCTCGCGCGCCGGCGCCGCCGCCTCTGCGGCGATGCGCCGCTCCAGCTCCCTGCGCGCCTGTGCGTAGGCTTCTTCGCCGACGACGCCGCGCTCGCGCTCGGCATCGAGCTCGGCGAGCTGCTCGCGATAGATCAGCGTGTTCGCGTCGTCGCGGACCGCGTTCGCCGGCTGCGTGCGCGCGCGCAGCAGCGGCGGCAGCAGAAATGCCAGCGCGGCCGCCGCGAGCAGGCCGGCGATAACGAGGAACAGGCTCATGACTTGCCGCTGTCCCGGGGTTCGCCGCCGAGCACGCGTTCGACCAGCGCGCGTTCGCCTGCGTCCAGTTCGGCGTCGTCGCGCGCGGCACGGCGGCGACGCAGCACGGTGAGCAGTGCCGCGGCGGCTACGGCGAGCAGCACGAAAGGCCCGACCCAGAGCAGCACCGTGCTCGCCTTCAGCGGCGGCCTGTAGAGCACGAAATCGCCGTAGCGCTGCACCATGAAATCGAGGATCTGCTCGTCGCTGCGGCCGGCTTTCACCTGCGCCTGCAGTTCGCGCCGCAGGTCCGTGGCGAGATCGGCGTTGGAGTCGGCGATCGACTGGTTCTGGCAGACCAGGCAGCGGAGCTTCTCGGACAGCGACTGGATCCGCGCCTGCTCGCCGGACGCCGCCGTGTCCGCGTGCGCCGGTGCGATGGCGCAGGCGATCGCCAGCGCGAGTGCGATGGCGCAGCGGATCACTGGCCCAGCGACTTCACGAGCGGGACGATCTTTGCGTCCACGATCTCTGCGTTCAGCGGTCCGATGCGCTTGTAGCGGATCACGCCTTCGCGGTCGATGACGTAGGTTTCGGGCACGCCGTAGACGCCGTAGTCGATGCCGATGCGGCCATCGGCATCCGCCACGGTGACAAAGAACGGATCGCCATGGCGCTTCAGCCACCTGATGGCGTCGTCGCGCCTGTCCTTGTAGTTCAGCCCGACGACGGGGACGATCTTGCGTTCTGCCAGCGACACGATGAGCGGGTGCTCTTCCAGGCAGGGCGCGCACCACGAGGCCCAGACGTTCAGCACCCAGACCTTGCCGCGCATCTCGCCCGGGGAGAAGCTGCGCGCGGGCTGCTGCAGCGCCGGCAGGGTGAAGTCCGGCGCGCGCTTGCCGATCAGCGGCGAAGGCACTTCGCGCGGATTGAGCCGCAGGCCAACGGCAAGAAACGCGACGATGGCGATGAAGATGCCGAGCGGCCACAGGTAACGCTTCACGGCGCCGCGCCTGCGCGCGCGGCAGCCCCCGCCGGCACGCTGTCGCGGCGGCGCGCGCCGACCCGGTAGCGACGGTCGCCGGCGGCGAGCAGGCCGCCGATTGCCATGGCGATGCAGCCGAGCCAGATCCAGCGCACGAAAGGCTTAACGTGCACGCGGAAGGTCCACGCTTCGCCGCCCACCGGCTCGCCCAGCGACACGTAGACATCGCGCGTCAGGCCGGCGTTTATGCCGGCCTCGGTCATCGGCGACTGCTGCACCAGGTAGACGCGCTTCTCGGGAAACAGCACGGCTACCGGGGCGCCGTCGCGCTGTACGCTGACGCGCGCGCGCTTTGCGCTGTAGTTCGGTCCGTCGGCGTCGCCCACCGACTCGAAGCGGAACGCGTAGCCGCCCAGCGTGACCGTCTCTCCAGGCACCATGCGCACGTCGCGCTCGGCCTCGTAGCTCTTCACCAGCGTCACGCCGACGACGAAGATACCGACGCCGGCATGCGCGATCAGCATGCCGATGAACGCGCTCGGGAGCGCGCCCAGCCTGCGCGCCAGCCCCAGCGCGGCCGGAAGCGCGCGCCAGCGGGCGATGAACGCGGCGATCGCGCCGGCGAACAGCCAGAACGCGAGCACCAGGCCGAAGGCGGTGAGCGCGCTCCAGCGCCCGAACAGGAACGGCAGCGCCAGCCCCGCGAGCAGCGCGGCAGCACCCATCCAGCGCAGCCGGCGCATGAGCGCCACGGCGTCGCCGTTACGCCAAGCCACCAGCGGGCCCACCGCCGCAAGCAGCAGCGCAGGCGCCATCAGCGGCGCGAACACCGCTTCGAAGTAGGGCGGGCCGACCGATATCTTGCCGAGCGACAACGCGTCCAGCAACAGCGGGTACAGGGTGCCCAGCAGCACTGCGGCCGTGGCCACCAGCATCAGCACGCTGTTGGCGAGTAGCATCGACTCGCGCGACAGCAGCTCGAACCTGCCGCCCGGCGCGATGCGAGGCGCGCGCCACGCGTACAGCGCGAGCGAGCCGCCCACCACCACGACCAGAAAGGCGAGGATGAAGATGCCGCGCTTGGGATCGGTGGCGAACGCATGCACCGAGGTAAGAACCCCCGAGCGCACGAGGAAGGTGCCCAGTAGCGACAGCGAGAACGCGAGGATCGCCAGCAGCACGGTCCAGTTCTTGAACGCGCCGCGCTTCTCGGTGACGGCGAGCGAATGGATCAGCGCGGTGCCTACCAGCCATGGCATGAAGGAAGCGTTCTCCACCGGATCCCAGAACCACCAGCCGCCCCAGCCAAGCTCGTAGTAGGCCCAGAAACTGCCGAGCGCGATGCCGAGCGTGAGGAACACCCAGGCGGTGGTGGTCCACGGCCGCGACCAGCGTGCCCAGGTCGCATCCAGCCGCCCGTCCAGCAACGCGGCGATGGCGAACGCGAACGCCACCGAGAATCCGACGTAGCCCATGTACAGCATCGGCGGATGGAACACCATGCCCGGGTCCTGCAGCAGCGGGTTGAGGTCGCGCCCGTCCTCGGCAGCGGGAATCAGCCGCTCGAACGGATTCGACGTCGCCAACATGAAGACCAGGAAGCCGATGCTGATCAGGCCCATCACGCCGAGAATGCGGGCGACCATGTCGTCCGGCAGGCTGCGGCTGAACACCGATACCGCGAGCATCCAGGCGGTGAGGATGAGCACCCACAGCAGCAGCGAACCTTCGTGGCTGCCCCAGGTAGCGGCGAACTTGTAGTGCACCGGCAGGCTCGAATTGGAGTTGGTCGCCACGTTGGCGACCGAAAAGTCGTTGTTGACGAACGACCAGGCGAGGCAGCCGAAGGCGATGGCGACGAACACGAACTGGCCCTGGGCGGCGGGGCGCGCCAGCGCAATGAAGCCGGGCATGCCGCGCGCGGCGCCGATCAGGGGCAGGCTGCCCTGCACCAGCGCGATCGCCAGTGCGACGACGAGGCTGAAGGTGCCTATCTCCGGGATCACTTGTAGGCGCCCTTCGGCCCTGCGGTCTCCGGGTGGCGCGCGTCGGGCAGCACGCCCTTCTGCGCGCGCGCGATCGCGTCGGCGGCCTCGGGCGGCATGTAGTTCTCGTCGTGCTTGGCGAGCACCTCGCTCGCCTGGAACACGCCGTCCGGCCCGAGCCGGCCCTGTGCCACCACGCCCTTGCCCTCCTTGAAGAGGTCGGGAAGGATGCCGGTGTAAACCACCGGTATGCGCTGCGCGGTGTCGGTGACGATGAAGTCGACGGTGAGGCCGTCGGCGCGACGCTTCAGGCTGCCGTCTTCGACCATCCCGCCGATGCGGAACGCGCGCTCCACCGGCGCCTCGTTCGCCACCACCTGGCTCGGGCTGAAGAAGAACACCAGGTTGGACTGGAACGCGTTCAACACCAGCGCGGTGGCGATGCCGAGCAGCGCAAGCCCGGCGGCGATCGCGGCGATGCGGCGGTGACGCGGCTTCATGGCTTCTCCAGGGAGCTCGCCGCCGCGCGGCGCCTGCGCGCAAGCCCCGCTACCTCGACCACCAGGCACAGGGCGGTCACCGCGTAGGAGCCCCAGACATATCCGGCATAGCCGCCCATGGCGAAGAACTCTGCCGCGCTGCCCCAGTTCATGCCGCCTCCTGCAACGCGCCTGCGCCGGCACGGGCGCGCAGCCACGCCGCATCGCGCTCGCGTTCGACGATGATGGCGCGCACGCGCGCGAGCGTCACCGCGATCGAATACATCCATGCCGCGAATGCCATCACCAGCATGCCGGCGAGCATCGTCGCGGCCATGCTCGGCGCCCGCGTCAGGCTCACCGACGCGCCCTGGTGCAGGGTGTTCCACCATATGACGGAAAAGTAGATGATCGGCACGTTGACCACTCCAAGCAGCGCGAGGATCGCCCCGGCGCGGTCGGCGCGCGCGGGGTCGGCGATCGCCTCCTTCAGCGCGATGAAGCCGAGGTAGAGGAAGAGCAGGATGAGTTCGGACGTGAGCCGCGCATCCCACACCCAGTACGTGCCCCAGGTAGGCTTGCCCCACAGCGCGCCGGTCCACAGCGCGACGAAGGTGAACATCGCGCCGGTGGGCGCGATCGCCGAGGCCATCATGCCGGACAGGCGGGTGTTCAGCGCGAGGCCGATGCCCGCCCAGCCCGCCATCACCAGGTACAGGAACATCGACATCCACGCCGCCGGCACGTGGATGAAGATGATGCGGTAGGCCTCGCCCTGCTGCGCATCGGTCGGGGCGACGAAGAACGCCAGGTACAGGCCGGCTGCCGCTGCGACCGCGGCGAGCGCGGCGAACCAGGGGATCATCCTGCCGGCGAGCGGGAAGAACGCCTGCGGGGACGAATAGCGCAGCCACAGCGAGCCTTTGCCGGAAGCGGTCGGGGATTCGATATGCCTGAGACTCATTGGTTGCGGGAAGGTTTCATGCGCGGCAGGCCGGACGTTCGGGCGCGCGTTCAATCGAGCGCAACGCGCAGCGCCGCGCAGGCGGCCCACGGGCCGGCCAGCAAGGATACCGCAAGAGATGCGCCGAGCAGCGACAGGTGCGGCGAGGCGTCCATGCCGCCAAGCGCGGCGACCACCGCGCCGGAGCCGAAGACCAGCACGGGCACGAATAGCGGCAGTATCAGCAGGCCCAGCAGCACACTGGCACCGCGCACGCCCAGCGTCAGCGCGGCGCCGGCCGCGCCCAGCAGGCTGAGCACCGGCGAGCCGAGCAGCACCGACGCGACGAGCACCGCGAGCGCGGGGGCCGGCAGGTCGTACTGCACGCCGATCAGCGGCGCGATCAGCGCGAGCGGGAGTCCGGTGGCAAGCCAATGCGCGGCGATCTTGCCGAACACCACCACCGGCAGCGGCAGCGAGGACACGAGCATCTGCTCCAGCGTGCCGTCGGCGAGGTCGGCTTCGAACAGGCGCGGCAGCGACAGCATCGCCGCCAGCAGCGCGCCGACCCAGATCACGCCCGCCGCCATCGCGCGCAACTGGTTCGGCTCGGGACCGATGCCGAGCGGGAACAGGCTCGCCACGATGACGAAGAACACCAGCACGTTCAGGCTGTCGCCCTTCCGGCGCAGGGTGATGCGCAGGTCGCGGCGCATGACGAGGGCGAACTCGCGGAGCATGGCGGCTTCAGCCTCCGAGCCGGACCGGGTGAACCGCGCGCGCGTTCAGTTCGACGTCCTGGTGCGAAGTCAGCACCAGCATGCCGCCGGCCGCCAGGTGCGCATCGGCGAGCTCGCGCACCTGCGCGATCGCGCCGGCGTCGAGCGCGGCGAAGGGCTCGTCGAGGATCCACAGGGGAACGCTTGCCGCGAGCGCGAGCCTGGCAAGCGCGGCGCGGCGCCGCTGGCCCTGCGACAGGAAGCGCGCGGGCAGCGTGGCGCGCGCCGCCATGCCGAGCCGCTCGAGCGCTGCCGCAAGCGCTGCCGCGCCGCACGCAAGCCCCGACAGGCGCGCGCAGAACGCGAGGTTCTCCTCCACCGTGAGTTCGTCCTTGATGCCGCTGGCGTGGCCGATGAAGAGCATCTCGCGGCCGTAGGCCTCGCCCAGGCCGGCGATCGGCTCGCCGCGCCAGCGTATCGAGCCGGCGGCGGGCCGCGTCAGCCCGGCAAGCATGCGCAGCAGGCTGGTCTTGCCGCTGCCGTTGGGCCCGAGCACGTGCGCGAGGCCGCCGGCGCCGAGCGCGATGCTCACGCCCGCGAACAGCGCCAGCGCGCCACGTTCGCAGGCGAGATCCTTCGCATCCAGCATCGCGGGATTCTACGTGCGATCCGCGCCAGCCGTCGTGTACAATCCCGCGCTCTCGCAACCTAGTTGCATATTTTCGCGATGATCTGCAAGCCTCCGCCACGAGCGCCAGGCGTCCGGCCGCCGGCGCTGGAACGCTGATGCGCGCCGCCGAGCTCGCGCGCGACAGGCTGCGATCGACCGGGGCGCGCGTGACGCCGTCGCGCGTGCGGGTGCTCGCGGCGCTGCTGCACGCCGGCGCGACGCTGTCGCACCACGATCTCGAGGCGCGGCTTGCGCCGATAGACCGCGTGACGCTGTACCGGGTGCTCGACTGGCTGGTCGAACAGGGAATCGCGCACCGCGTGTCGGGTACCGACCGCGTGTGGCGCTTCGGCATCGCCGGCGACGCGCACGACGGGCATGCGCACTTCCAGTGCAACGGCTGCGGCAAGGTGCTGTGCCTGGCGGATGCGCCGACGCGCAGCGTGCCGGTCCCGAGGGGCTACCGATCACAGGCCGTGGAGCTGACCGTCAAGGGTCTCTGCGCGGACTGCCACTAGCAAGTACAGGAGAAGTTTCATGCAGCAGGAAAACATGGTTCCGGTCACCATCCTCACGGGATTCCTCGGCAGCGGCAAGACGACGCTGCTGAACCGCATCCTCAAGGAGGACCACGGCCACCGCATCGCCGTGATCGAGAACGAATTCGGCGAGACCGGCGTGGACAACGAGATCATCCGCCAGACCGACGAGCAGATCGTCGAAATGAACAACGGCTGCATCTGCTGCACGGTGCGCGGCGACCTGATCCGCATCCTCGGCGACCTGAAGGACAAGCGAAGCAAGGGCGAGCTCAGTTTCGACCGAGTGGTGATCGAAACCACCGGCATGGCCGACCCGGGCCCGGTGGCGCAGACCTTCTTCACCGACGAGGAGATCGGCGGCTACTACCTGCTCGATTCGATCCTGACGCTGGTGGACGCCAAGCACGCGCCGAAGCAGCTCGACGAATTCACCGAGGCGCAGGAGCAGGTTGGCTTCGCGGACCGGATCCTGATGTCGAAGACGGACCTCGTCGGCGACGACGACGTGAAAGCGCTCGCCGAGCGCATCAAGCGCATGAACCCGCGCGCGCCGATCCGCAAGGTGCACTTCGGCGAGGCACCGATCGCCGAGATCCTCGACATCCGCGGCTTCAATCTGAACGCGATCCTCGAGATCGATCCCGCCTTCCTCACCGACATCGCGCACGAGCACCACGACGAAGTCGATTCGTTCGTCTTCAAGTCCGACAAGGCGTTCGATGGCGAGAAGCTGGAGCAGTTCCTGTCCGGCATGATCCAGGTCTACGGGCCCGACCTGTTGCGCTACAAGGGCGTGCTGTGGATGAAGGGCAACCCCAATCGCGTGGTGTTCCAGGGCGTGCACATGATGATGGGCGGCGATGTCGGCAAGCCCTGGGCGAAGGGCGAGAAGAAGTCATCCATCATGGTGTTCATCGGCAGGAACCTGCCCAGGGACCTGTTCGTCGCCGGGCTCGAAGAGTGCCTCGCGAAGTAGGCGATGCGGCGTAGCAGTCTGCTGCGCAGACTTGCGCACCTGGTTCTCGCCGTCGCGCTGCTGGCAGGATGGCAGGCAGCGCTCGAGCACCCGCTCGTTCACGTCACCGCTGCACTGCACGCGCAGGATTCGGGCGCAGACCATGAACATCCTGCGGACGCACTGCAGGAATGCGATGCCTGCCTGGCCTACGCCGGCTTCGGCGCGGCCGCCGGTTCGGCGCGCGAGCTTGCGGTCAGTCCCCTCCTCTCTGTGGTGCCTTCCAGCGCGGCAGGCGGTTTCGTGCCGCGCGCGGCGCTCGCGTTTCGCAGTCAGGCGCCTCCGCTCTTCTCCTGATCCGACGCTGTAACGGATCGGCGCGCGTCCTGCGCGCCGGAGTTCTGTCGATTTCAGGAGATGCAACATGAGAAAAGCCCTCGTTGCCTGCCTCGTGGCGGGTGTATTGCCGGCACTTGCCGAAGACAATGACGCCGTTGTCGTGACCGCATCGCCGCTGGGAAGCGGACTGTTCGACCTGGCCGTGCCGGCAGATGTGCTGGACGGCCGCCAGCTGGTGCAGTTGCGCCGGGGCTCGCTTGGAGAAACGCTGGAGAGCCTGCCCGGCATGAGTTCCACCTGGTTCGGTCCCGGTTCCAGCCGACCGATCATCCGCGGGCTCGATGGGGATCGCATCCGCATCCTGCAGAACGGCGTCGGCACGCTCGATGCTTCCGCGCTCTCGTTCGACCACGCCGTGCCCTACGACCCGCTGTCCGCCGAGCGCATCGAAGTCGTCCGCGGGCCCGCCGCGGTGCTGCACGGCGGCAGCGCGGTTGGCGGCGTGGTCAACGTCATCGACAATCGCATCCCGGATCGGCCGCTCAGCGGGTTCACGGGGCGCGTGGAGCCGAGGTTCGGCGGCGCCGACAACGAACGCAGCGTGGGCGGCGTGCTGGAGGCGGGCAACGGCCGCATCGCCTTGCATGCGGACGGCTTCACTCGCAGGAGCGGCGACCTCAGGATCCCGGGCTTCGCCCGCTCGGCGCGACAGCGCGCGCAGGATGACGCGGCGCTGGCGCAGCCGCAGGGCCGCCTGCCCAACAGCAGCGCGCAGGCCGACGGCGGCTCGCTTGGCGGATCGGTCACCTGGGGTTCCGGGCACGTGGGCATGGCGTACCGCAGCAACGACACCAACTACGGCTCGGTCGCGGAGCAGGCGGTGCGCATCGACATGAAAAGCGAGCGCTGGGACCTGTCGGCCGAGGCGAAGGACCTCGGCAGCGTGATCACCGCCGTGCGCTTCAAGGCGGGGCGCACCGACTATGCCCATCGCGAGCTGGAGGACGGCGTGGTCAACACGACGTTCACGAACAAGGGTCACGACGGCCGCATCGAGCTCACGCACGGCAGGATCGGGCCGATGCAGGGAATCTTCGGACTCAGCTACGCGAGCAGCGACTTCTCGGCACTGGGCGGGGAAGCCTTCGTGCCGCGCACGCATACCGACGCGAGGGGCCTCTTCGCATACGAGGAGCTGCCGCTGGGGAACTGGAAGTTCTCCTTCGGCGGCCGCGGCGAGAGGACGCGCGTGAGTTCGGAGGGCGGCGGCCCGAACGACCCGGCGACCGCGCAACCGCGCTTCGACCCGGCGATGAGCCGCGCGTTCACCACACGCTCGGGCGCGTTCGGCGCGCGGTACCGCGTCACACCCGGCCTGGCGCTCACGGCGAACGTCTCCGCGACGCAGCGTGCGCCCACCTTCGGCGAGCTGTACGCCGACGGTCCGCACGCCGCCACCGGCGTGTACGAGATCGGCAACAGCGCGTTCGACAAGGAACGATCCCGCGCCTTCGACCTGGGGCTGCGCTGGAAGCGCGGCACCAGCTCGGCGAGCATCGGCGTGTTCAGGCAGAGGTTCAGCAACTTCATCACCCTGTTCGGGACCGGCAACGAGCGCGGCGCGGACGGCGAGTTGAATCCGGTAGATGCCGACGGAGACGAGGTGGCGGACGCGAGCGGCGAAGAGATCCTGCCTGAGTCCGAGTTCCGGGCGGTGCCGGCGATGTTCAAGGGTGTCGAGGTCGCGGGCCGCATGCGCGTCTACGAGCGCGCGGGCACGCTGGATGTCGAGCTCAGGGGCGAGCGCGTGCACGCCGTGGACCGCGCCAGCGGACGCGCGCTGCCGAGAATCGCGCCGGTGCGCGTGTCGGCCTCGTTCGACTACGCGCGCAACCGCTTCGGCGCGCGCGTGGACGTGATCCGCACGCGTGCGCAGAACAGGGTCGCCGCCGGCGAGCTTCCGACCGACGGCTACACGCTGGTGAACGCAAGCCTCGGCTACCGCTTTCCCTTCGAGCATGCGGCGCTGGAAGTCTTCGCGCGCTTCAACAACCTGCTGGACCGCGAAGTGCGCTACCACAGCTCCTTCGTCAAGGACCTCGCTCCTCTCGGCGGCCGCAGCGTGATGCTGGGATTGCGCGGCAGTTTCTGAGCCTGCCGCGTGTTGCGCCACCCGGGGCGGCATGCTAAACATCAACGTCTTTGGGAGACTGGCGCTTGGAATCCTTTCACGGCACGACGATCCTCTCCGCACGCCGCGGCAACGCGGTGGCGCTGGGCGGCGATGGCCAGGTCACGCTCGGGAACGTCGTCGTGAAAGGCGGGGCCCGCAAGGTGCGCCGGCTGTACGCCGATCGCATCCTCGCCGGATTCGCCGGCGGCACCGCGGACGCGTTCACGCTGTTCGAGCGCTTCGAGGCCAAGCTCGAAAAGCACCAGGGCAACCTGGTGCGCTCGGCGGTCGAGCTGGCCAAGGACTGGCGTACCGATCGCGTGCTGCGCCGGCTCGAGGCGATGCTTGCGGTCGCCGACAGCGAGAAGTCCCTCATCATCACCGGGCAGGGCGACGTGCTCGAGCCCGAATTCGGCATCCTCGCCATCGGCTCCGGCGGCCCCTACGCGCAGGCGGCGGCGCGCGCGCTGCTCGAGAACACCGCGCTTGCGCCGCGCGAGGTGGTCGAGCGCGCCTTGTCGATCGCCGCCGACATCTGCATCTACACCAACCACCAGCGCACGATCGAGGTGCTGGAGTGAGCGCCACCCCGCACGGCATGACGCCCGCCGAGATCGTCCACGAACTCGACAAGCACATCGTCGGCCAGGCGAAGGCCAAGCGCGCGGTGGCGATCGCGTTGCGCAACCGCTGGCGCCGGCAGCAGGTGGCCGAACCGCTGAGGCAGGAAATCACGCCGAAGAACATCCTGATGATCGGGCCGACGGGGGTGGGCAAGACGGAAATCGCGCGCAGGCTGGCGCGGCTCGCCGATGCGCCGTTCATCAAGGTCGAGGCAACCAAGTTCACCGAAGTGGGCTATGTCGGCCGCGATGTCGACACCATCGTGCGCGACCTGGTGGAGATCAGCGTGAAGCAGACGCGCGAGTCGGCGATGCGCCGCGTGCGCGGGCGCGCGGAGGATGCCGCGGAGGAGCGCGTGCTGGACGCGCTGGTGCCGGGCGTACGAGGGGAAACCGCCGCGGCCGACAACCCGACGCGGCAGAAATTCCGCAAGATGCTGCGCGAAGGCACGCTGGACGAGCGCGAGATCGAGCTCGAGGTTGCCGCCGCGCCGCCGGGCATGGAGATCCTGTCGCCGCAGGGCATGGAGGAGCTGACCTCGCAGATCCAGTCGATGTTCCAGAACCTGTCGGCCGGCAGGCGCCGCGTGCGCAAGATGAGGATCCGCGACGCGATGCAGGCGCTCACCGACGAGGAGGCAGGCAAGCTGATCGGCGACGAGGACGTGAAGTCGAGGGCGGTGGCCAACGCGGAAGCCAACGGCATCGTGTTCCTGGACGAGATCGACAAGGTCGCCAGCCGCTCCGACGTCGCCGGCGCGGACGTGTCGCGGCAGGGCGTGCAGCGCGACCTGCTGCCGCTGGTCGAAGGCACCACGGTATCGACCAAGTACGGCATGGTGAAGACCGACCATATCCTCTTCATCGCGTCGGGCGCGTTTCACCTTGCCAAGCCCTCGGACCTGATCCCGGAGTTGCAGGGGCGGTTCCCGATCCGCGTCGAACTGGACCCGCTCACGGTCGACGACTTCGAGCGCATCCTGACGTCGACCGACGCCAGCCTGGTCAAGCAGTACGAAGCGCTGCTCGGCACCGAATCCGTGAAGCTCGATTTCCGCCCCGAGGCGATCCGCCGGCTCGCCGAGATCGCCTGGCAGGTGAACGAGAAGACCGAGAACATCGGCGCGCGCAGGCTCTACACGGTGCTGGAGAAGCTGCTCGAGGAGGCTTCGTTCAGCGCCGGCAGCAGCGGTGCGACCGTGGTAAGCGTCGATGCCGCCTACGTCGACAGCCGGCTCGCGGAACTCGCGCGCAACGAGGACCTGGCGCGCTACGTGCTCTAGGAAGCTAGCCTTCCTGCTCCTGCAACGCGCGTACCGCGTGGCGCAGGAAGCCGAACTGCGCATGCACGTTGCGGCAGCCGCGGCAGATCATGAAGTGCACGCGCAAAGCCAGGCGCTCCCCGCCGTGCAGCTCGCGATCGAGGCCCTGAGACACCAGCTGCGTCACTTCGGAACAGGATTTGATGCCGAACGTCATTTCGTCTTCTTCGCTTCGCCGAACCAGTTGAGCTGCAGGCATTCGCGCAGCGCCATGCGTGCGCGGTACAACAGCACCCAGCAATGGGTCGGCGATATGCCGATCTCCTTACAGATGTCCGCGGTTTCCATGCCCAGGTGCTCGCGCATCATGAACACCTGGCGCGTCCGCGCCGGGAGATTCTGCAGACACGCCTCGAGCGCGCGCAGGAACTGCGCCGATTCGAGCGCCCGATCGGGTGCGTCCCAGCCCGCGGGCGCCGTGTGCCAGTGGCCGTTGGCCTTGAACAGTGCGTCCAGCGCCTCGTCGTCAGGGCCGTCAGCGCTGTCGTCCAGGGGCGCCTCGCGGCTCGCCTTGCGGATGGCGTCGACGAGCTTGTGCTTGAGTATCCCGGTCAGCCAGGTGCGCAGCCTGGCGCGGCCTGCGTACCCGGATTCGCCGGCCAGGGCCGCCAGGAGCGTCTCCTGGACGGCGTCCTCGGCGGCCGCGGCATTGCGCAGTTGCAGCGAGGCGTAGCGCAGCAGGTACGGCCGCTGGCGTTCGAGCTCCCGGCGGAATTCGCTCTGCGCGTCCATGGCGCAGGGACTCTATCACCCCCCCCTTGAAAGCCTGCCCGCGCCCCCCATATCCCCGGCATGGGCAAAGCCCGGACATTCAAGGAGAGATGAGCATGGCCAACATTACCCGTTTCGACCCGTTCAACGACCTGGTCGACGACCTGTTCAAGGGCTATTTCGTGCGCCCGATGTGGAGCGAGGG
>JBFWRS010000016.1:0-64071 GCA_050248795.1 Burkholderiales bacterium
GGCGAGGCGAGCTTCGATGCCTGCCAGCAGGCGGTGATGACGCATGGCGGCTTCGGCTACGCGAAGGAGTACCACGTCGAGCGGTATCTGCGCGAATCCTTCGTCGGGCGCATCGCCCCGGTGAGCCCGCAACTGGTGCTGTGCTTCATCGCCGAGCGCGTGCTCGGCCTGCCGAAGTCCTACTAGTGGCATCGATAAGCATCGCGGCGCGCTACTGCGGCCCGCCGGGCATGGGCAACGGCGGCTACGTCGCCGGCCTGCTTGCCGCCGGCCTCGGCGATTGCGCGACGGTGAAGCTGCGCGCGCCCACGCCGCTGGACAGGCCGCTGCAACTGGCGCGAGGCGAGGGCGCGGCGACCTTGCGCGACGGCGACACGCTCGTCGCCGAGGCGAGCGTCGCGGAACTGGAGATCGACGTGCCCGCGCCGCCGCCGCATGCGGTCGCCGAGCGCGCGCTGCAGGAATTCCGCGGTTACGACCGGCACCCGTTCCCGCACTGCTTCGTCTGCGGACCGGGGCGTGCGCGAGGCGACGGGCTGCGCGTGTTCGCGCTGCCGGTGCCGCAGACCGCCGCGCGGCTCGCGGCATCATGGACCCCCGAGGCCGGGTTCGCCGACGAAGCCGGCCTGGTGCGCAGCGAGTTCCTGTGGGGCGCGCTCGACTGCCCGGGCGGCATGTCGATCGGGGGCGTGGACGCGCGCCGCGTGGTCACTGCCGAGATCACCGCGCGGATCGAGCGGCGCGTTCGCATCGGCGAACCCTGCGTGGTGATCGCATGGCCGATCTCGCGCGCCGGACGCAAGCACTACGCGGGAAGCGCCATTTTCAGCGCGCAAGGCGAGCGCTGCGCGGTCGCGCGCGCGCTCTGGATCGAATTGCCGGACAAGGACCAGCCATCATGAGCAAGGACATGCACGTCATCGGCCGCGGCTACTGCTACGAGGATCTTGCCGTGGGTTTCGCCTTCCGCACGCACCGGCGCACCATCGCCGAGGCGGACGTGTCGAACTTCGTCAACCTCACCTGGCTGACCGAGGAACTGTTCGTGGTCGCGGACGACGAGGGCCGCGCGATCAAGGGCCGCGCAGTGCCGGGCGCGATGGTCTACGCCTTCGCCGAAGGGCTGCTGCTGCCGATGATGCAGGACACGGGCCTCGCGTTCCTCAACGCCACGCTGGACGTCAAGGGCCCGACGCTGGTCGGCGACACCATCCACGTGCAGTGCGAGGTGACCGAGGCGCGGCTTACTTCGAAGGGCGACCGCGGTCTGGTGCGCACCGCGAACAAGGTGGTGAACCAGCGCGGCGACACCGTGCTGGCCTACAACCCGCTGCGGATGCTGAAGCGCAGGTAGGGCGGGGCAGGCGGCCGGGCCGCTCAGTCCGGCAGCGTGATGCGCACGCCCTGCGCGCGCAGGGCTTCCACCAGCGCGGTCGAATGCTCGCGGTCGCGGGTCTCGACCAGGAACTCGACTTCCGGCGTCTTCGCCGACACGGTGCCGAACACGCGCTGGTGCTGCACCTCGACGATGTTGCCGCCGGCGGCGCCGATCATCGTCGCGACTTTCGCCAGGCTGCCCGAGACGTCCGGCATCAGCACGCGCAGCCTGAGCAGGCGCCCGTCGCGCACCAGTCCGCGCATCAGCACGCCCGATAGCAGGCGCGAGTCGATGTTGCCGCCGCACAGCGGGATGCCGACGCGCTGGCTGGCGAACCGGCCCGGCGCCGCGAGCAGCGGCGCCAGCCCCGCGGCGCCGGCACCCTCGGCAACCGTCTTCTCGATCTCGATCAGCTCGACGATGGCGCGTTCGATCGCGCCTTCCTCGACGACGATGACCTCATCCACCCGCTGGCGGCAGATCTCCAGCGTCAGTTCGCCGACATCGCGCACCGCGAGGCCCTCGGCGATGGTGTCGCCGCCGACGTCGACCGGCAGGCCCTTCAGCCGCTGGTACATGGCGCAATAGCTGCGCGACTCGACGCCGATCACCGCGAGCGCCGGGTTCAGCGCCTTGGCGGCGGTGGCGATGCCGGCGATCAGGCCGCCGCCGCCGATCGGCACCAGCAGGCAGTCGAGCTCGGGCTGGTCTTCCAGCATCTCCAGCCCCACCGTGCCCTGGCCGGCGATCACCAGCGGATCATCGTAGGGGTGGATGAAGGTGAGTCCCTGGCGTGCGCCATGCTCGCGCGCGAGCGCGGCGGCTTCGGCGAGGCTGTCGCCCGCCAGCAGCACCTCGGCGCCATGCACCTGGGTGCTGCGCACCTTGTTGTTCGGCGTGCCCTTGGGCATGAAGATCACCGCGCGAATGCCCAGGCGCGCGGCATGGTAGGCGACGCCCTGCGCATGGTTCCCGGCGCTCATCGCGATGACGCCGCGGCGGCGCTGCCCCTCGGCGAGGCCGAGCAGCCGGTTGAGCGCGCCGCGCTCCTTGAACGACGAGGTGAACTGCAGGTTCTCGAATTTGAGGAAAACCTGCGCGCCGGTGAGCTTCGAGAGCGTGCGGCTGTGCAGGAATGGCGTGCGTTCCACCGCGCCCTGGATGCGCGACGCAGCCGCGCGGATGTCGTCCAGCGTGATCATGGCCACGGGGCATGGTACTCGATGCGCCCCCGCAGTCCCCCAGGGGGCTCAGCGCGGCCGGTTCGTCGCCTTCAGTTCCCCGGCCAGCTTGTCCGCAGCCTGCTGCGCTTCGAGCGCGCGCTTCAGGCCCTCGAGCGCTTCGGCCGGGATTCCCGCGGGCAGCGCCGCGCCGGTGGCGGGCTTGGGCTGCGCGGTGTCGCGCGCGGTCTGGACTGCGGCCTGCGCTTCCGTGCGCCTCGCCGCGGGGTCGCCCCTGCCCCAGGATTCGGCCCTTGCACGCATCGCCTGCAGCTTCGTGCGTTCCTCAGGCGACAGCCAGGTGTCGTCCACCAGGTGGCCATTCACCAGCACCTGCGTGCGCGGGCCGCGCGGCTCGGTTTCGCTGTACCACGGCGGCGCGACGTTCGACATGCGCTTGGCGCCGGAGGCATCGCGCCAGGTGTAGATGTCCGCAAACGCCGGTGCGGCGAGGAGGAACGCGGCAAGCAGGACCATGCTTCGCATCTGGGAATTCCCTCCGGGCTCCAGGAACTGGTGGGACGTACTGGGATCGAACCAGTGGCCCCTCGCGTGTGAGGCGAGTGCTCTACCGCTGAGCTAACGTCCCGCGTCTGCAAATGCGCGAAGGGCGGATTTTACGCGTTTGCGGGCCGCTTGTCCGCCGCACCGACCTGATACATTCGCCGCATGATCTTCCGCCAGTTGTTCGACCCGCAATCATCCACCTACACCTACCTGCTCGCCGACCCAGGTACGCGCGAAGCCGTGCTGATAGACCCGGTGTTCGAGCAGGTGCAGCGCGACGGCGCGCTCGTCGACGAACTCGGCCTCAAGCTGGTCGCCACGCTGGAGACGCATGTGCACGCCGACCACGTCACCGGCGCGTGGCTGCTGCGCGAGCGTTTCGGCAGCGCGATCGTGCTGTCGGCGGCGAGCGGCGCGCAGGGCGCGGATCGCTACCTGAAGGAGGGCGAGCGAGTCGCCTTCGGTGCCCGCGCGCTCGAAGCGCGCGCGACGCCCGGGCACACCAACGGCTGCACCACCTATGTGCTGGACGACCTTTCGATGGCGTTCACCGGCGACGCGCTGCTGATCCGCGGCTGCGGCCGCACCGATTTCCAGCAGGGCAGCGCCGCGGCGCTGTTCCGCTCGGTGCGCGAGAAGCTCTTTTCGCTTCCGGAGGCCTGCGTGGTCTATCCGGCGCACGATTACCGCGGCGCCACCGCGAGCAGCATCGGCGAGGAAAAGCGCTACAACCCGCGCCTTGCGGAACACGTGGGCGAGGGCGACTTCATCGGCTACATGTCGCACCTCGGCCTCGCGCACCCGAAGCAGATCGACGTCGCGGTGCCGGCCAACCTGCAGTGCGGCAGGCCGGATGCGTCCGCGCCGCGCCCGGCGGCGCCCGACTGGGCGCCGCTGACGCTCACCTTTGCCGGCATCTGGGAGTTGCAACCCGACTGGCTGGAGGAACACCTGGGCGAGGTGCAGGTCGTCGACGTGCGCGAAGCCGACGAATTCCGCGGCGTCATGGGACGCATCCGCGGCGCGAAACTGGTGCCGCTGGGCGAACTCACCGCGCAGGCGGCGGCGCTGCCGCGCGACAAACCGGTCGTCACGGTGTGCCGTTCCGGCGCGCGCTCGGCACAGGCAACGGTGATCCTGCGCAAGGCGGGGCTTGAGCGCGTCGCCAATCTTGCCGGCGGCATGCTGCGCTGGCGCGCGCAGCAGCTGCCGGTAGAAGGCGCGGTCGACTGATGTCCGTACGCACACGATTCGCGCCCAGTCCCACCGGTTACCTGCACGTCGGCGGTGCGCGCACCGCGCTGTTTTCCTGGGCGTATGCGCGGAAGTTCGGCGGCAAGTTCATCCTGCGAGTCGAGGACACCGACCTGGAGCGCTCGACGCAGGCGTCGGTGGACGCGATCCTCGACAGCATGAAATGGCTGGGACTGGACTGGGACGAAGGCCCGTTCTTCCAGATGCAGCGCCTGGCGCGCTACCGCGAGGTGGCCGAGCGCCTGATCGCGCAGGGCCATGCCTATCACTGCTGGGCGACGCGCGAAGAACTGGACGCGCTGCGCGAATCGCAGCGCGCCCAAGGGCTGAAGCCGCGATACGACGGCCGCTGGCGCCCCGAGCGCGCGAAGGCCGCGGGCCTGGTACCGCCGAAGGACCGCGCGCCCATCGTGCGCTTTCGCACGCCTGAGGAGGGCGAGTCCGCATGGGACGACCTGGTCAAGGGCCCGATCTCGTTCCCGAATGCCGAGCTGGATGACCTGGTGCTGCTGCGCGCCGACGGCGTGCCGACCTACAACTTCGGCGTCGTCGTCGACGACCTGGACATGAACATCACGCACGTGATCCGCGGCGACGACCACGTCAACAACACGCCGCGGCAATTGCATATCTTCAAGGCCTTGATGGAAACCGAGGGGGCGGAGCTGCCGAAGTTCGGCCACGTGCCGATGATCCTGGGCGCTGACGGCGAGCGGCTGTCCAAGCGCCACGGCGCGGTCAGCGTGACGCAGTACCGCGACGACGGCTACCTGCCCGAGGCGTTGAATAACTACCTGGCGCGGCTAGGCTGGTCGCATGGCGACGAGGAAATCTTCTCGCTGCGGCAGTTCGTAGAGTGGTTCGACCTCGGCCATGTCAGCCGCGCCGCCGCGCAGTTCAACCCCGAGAAGCTTACCTGGCTGAACCAGCAGTACATCAAGGCCGCGGACGACGAGCGCCTCGCCGAGCTGGCAGCGCCGGAACTCGCGCGCATGGGCGTGGAGGTTGCCGACGGCCCACCGCTCGCGGCCGCGGTGGCGTTGCTGAAGGACCGCGCGACGACGATCCTGCACCTGGCCGAGGCGGCGACGCTGTTTTACGGCGAGCACGAGCCCGATTCGGCGCTGCTCGAGCAGCACCTTACGGACAAGGCCAGGCAGGCGCTGGCGCTGCTGGCGCAGAAACTGGCGGCGGGACAATGGGAAAAGACCGCGATCGCCACCGCGATCAAGGCGACGCTGGCCGAAAGCGGCCTGAAAATGCCGCAGCTCGCCATGCCGCTGCGCATCGTCGTCACTGGCCGGGCGCAGACGCCGTCGATAGACGCGGTACTGGAGCTGCTGGGCCGGGATAAAGTCTTGTCCCGGCTCGCAAATCGGCTATAATTCGCGCCCTCGTGTGGGGGTATAGCTCAGCTGGGAGAGCGCTTGCATGGCATGCAAGAGGTCAGCGGTTCGATCCCGCTTACCTCCACCACAAAGCAGTCTGCAGTACGCAACACGGCCCAAGTCCCTATCGTCTAGAGGCCTAGGACATCACCCTTTCACGGTGAGTACCGGGGTTCGAATCCCCGTGGGGACGCCACTCTATCCAACTGCGGCTGCTGCCGCAGGTAGCGCAAGTGATCGTCACCTCCGGCATTTCCATCCAGTTCGGCGCCAGGCCGCTGTTCGAGAACGTTTCCGTGAAGTTCGGCGGCGGCAACCGCTATGGCCTGATCGGCGCGAATGGCTGCGGCAAGTCCACGTTCATGAAGATCCTCGGCGGCGAGCTCGAGCCCAGTGCGGGCACGGTGGCGATCGATTCGCATGAGCGCGTCGGCAAGCTGCGCCAGGACCAGTTCGCCTTCGAGGACGAGCGCGTGCTGGACGTGGTGATGATGGGCCACGAGGCGATGTGGAACGCGATGCGCGAGCGCGACGCCATCTACGCCAACCCGGCTTCCGGCGAGGACGACTTCCTGCGCGCCGCCGAGCTGGAGGAGAAGTACGCGGAGTACGGCGGCTACACCGCGGAAGCGCGCGCGGGCGAGCTGCTGCTGGGCCTGGGCGTGGCGATCGAGCAGCACGCCGGGCCGATGAGCGCGGTGGCGCCGGGCTGGAAGCTGCGCGTGCTGCTGGCGCAGGCGCTCTTCGGCGACCCGGACATCCTGCTGCTGGATGAGCCGACGAACAACCTGGACATCAACAGCATCCGCTGGCTGGAAGACGTGCTGAACGCGCGCCAGAGCACGATGGTGATCATTTCCCACGACCGGCACTTCCTGTCCAGCGTCTGCACGCACATGGCGGACGTGGACTACGGCGGCATCCGCGTCTATCCGGGCAGCTACGACGACTACATGGAAGCGTCGACGCTGGCCAAGCAGCAGCAGATGAACGCCAACGCGCGCGCCAAGGACCGCATCGCGGACCTGGAAGACTTCGTGCGCCGCTTCCGCGCGCACAAGGCGAAGGCGCGCCAGGCCACGTCGCGCATGAAGCAGATCGAGAAGCTCAAGGTCGAGGACGTGAAGCCTTCGAGCCGGCAGTACCCGTTCATCCGCTTCCTCGTCGACGACAAGGAAAAGCTGCACCGCCTGGCGGTGGAAGTGAAGGGGCTGACGAAGGGATACGAGGCGGGCAGGCCGGTGATCAAGGGCGCCGCATTTTCGATCGAGGCCGGCGAGCGCGTCGCCATCATCGGCCCCAATGGCGTGGGCAAGAGCACGCTGCTGCGCGCGCTGCTCGACGACCCGGCGGCGAAGTGGGCCGAGAAGGCGCGCGTGGGCTACTGGCCGCAGGACCTCGCCGCCGACTTCACCACCGACGAGCCGCTGCTCGACTGGATGGGCCGCTGGCGGCGCAAGGACCGCGGCGACGACGACCAGATCGTGCGTGCGACGCTCGGGCAGTTGCTGTTCACCGGCGACGACACGAAGAAATCGGTCAAGGTGATCTCCGGCGGCGAGGGCCAGCGCATGATGATCGGCAAGCTGGTACTGACGATGCCGAACGTGATGCTGCTGGACGAGCCCACCAACCACCTCGACATGGAGTCGATCGAGTCGCTGAACGGCGCGCTGGACAAGTACACCGGCACCCTGGTCTTCGTCTCGCACGACCGCGAGTTCGTGTCCTCGCTCGCCACGCGCGTGATTGAACTCAAGCCGGGTGGCGAAGGCAAGCCCGCGATCCTCGTCGACTACCCCGGCAACTACGAGGACTACCTGGCGAGCCAGGCAGCGGCATGAGCCGTGGCTAGCGCGGGCGTTTGGCCTGCGTGCGGAACGCGGCGATGATTTCCCGTGGCTCGCCGGATTCGTAGCTGCGCGCAAATTCGTCGATGCTGATGCGCACGGCTTCGTCCAGCGGCAGGTCCTCGTAGGCCTGCTGCAGGCGTTTCTGCGTGCGCGTCGCGCCGTCGTGGTTCTGCAGTATCGCCTCCACCACCGCATCCACTGCCTGGTCCAGTTCCGGCTGCGGCACCACGCGCTCGAGAAAACCCCAGCGCAGCGCTTCTTCCGCGTTGATCGTCTGCCCGGTCAGTACCAGCCAGCGCGCGCGGCCGGCACCGACCAGGCGCGGCAGCAGCGCAGCTTCGATCACCGACGGGATTCCCAGGCGCACTTCGGGCATGCCGAACATGGCGTTTCCCGAGGCGATGCGGAAGTCGCACGCCGCTGCGAGCTCCAGCCCCGCGCCGAGGCACCAGCCGTTTACCCGCGCGATTACCGGCACCGGGCAATCGCGCATCGCCGCGCAGGCTTCGTGCAGCGCGGTGATGAAGGCGCGTGCGCTGTCCGCATCCAGCGCGCCGAGTTCGTCCAGGTTGGCGCCGCCAGCAAAGGCCCGGTCACCAGCGCCGGTGAGTACCACCACGCGCAGCGTCGGTGCCGCGGCAACGCGGCGCATGGCGTCGACCAGTTCGCGCGCAGCGGCGCGGCTGAGGCAGTTCAGCTTCGCGGCATTGTCGATGGTGACGCGCGCGACGCCGCGCGCGTCGACCTCCGCGATGACAAACCGGGGGGTCACGCCGCCTTGCGGCCGGACATCAGCCCGCGCACGAAGGCTTCGAGCTTGCGCGCGTCGGCGTCGAACTTGCGGATGCCGTCGGCGAGTTTCTCGACCGCCATCGCATCCTCGTTGTGCATCCAGCGCCAGGCCTTTTCGTCCAGGCTCAGGCGTTCGGCCGCCGAGGCCTGCGCGCCTGCCACGGTCAGCCTTGCTTCGACCTCGCCCTCGGCGTGCGCGAGTTGCTCCAGCAGGTCGGGTGCTATGGTCAGCAGGTCGCAGCCGGCAAGCCGCAGGATCTGCCCGGTCTTGCGAAAGCTCGCGCCCATCACCTGGGTGGCGTAGCCGAACTTCTTGCAGTAGTTGTAGATGCGCGTCACCGACGCCACGCCGGGGTCTTCGTCCAGCGGAATGTCGTCCACCCTGCGCGCCTGCTTGTGCCAGTCGTAGATGCGGCCGACGAAGGGCGAGATCAGCGTCACGCCGGCATCCGCGCAGGCGACGGCCTGCGCGAACGAGAACAGCAGCGTCAGGTTGCAGTGGATGCCCTCGCGCTCCAGTTGCGCGGCGGCGCGTATGCCCTCCCAGGTGCTCGCTACCTTGATCAGCACGCGCTCGCGCGGCACGCCGGAGGCCGCGTACAGCTCGACCAGCCGCCGCGCTTTCGCCGTCGTGCCTTCGGTGTCGAAGGACAGGCGCGCATCCACCTCGGTGGAAACGCGGCCCTCGATGTGGCCGAGGATCTCGCGGCCGAAGGCGACCGAGAGTCGATCCATCGCCCCCGTCACATCGCCGTCTGCAGCGCCCAGGGCGCCGTCCAGGATGTGGCGGAAACGTGCGTCCTGCGCGGCCGCGAGCAGCAGCGACGGATTGGTGGTGGCGTCGCGCGGTTTCCAGCGCGCGATGGCGTCTATGTCGCCAGTGTCGGCGACGATGATCGAATGGCGCTTGAGCGAGTCTAGCTGGCCGGACATGCGGAAATCATAGCTCCAGCGGCAGCTCGGCGCGCGCCGACCAGTCGTGGAAGGAGCCGATGTAGTTGCGCACGTTCGCGTAGCCCGCGTGGCGCAGCGCGTAGTAGGTGTTGGCAGATCTCGCACCGCGGTGGCAGTAGGGCACCAGCGTTTCGTCCGCCGCGGGCGAGAGGCCGCGCCGTTCGAGCTCGGCGCGGATCGCCGCGGGCGGCTTGAAGCAACCGCTGGCCGCGTCAAGCAACTCGGTCCATTCCAGCCAGTGGGCGCCGGGCAGCCTGCCACGCCGCGCGCAGCATGCGGTGTTGTCCTTGCCGGCGAATTCGGTGGCGTTGCGCACGTCGAGCAGCCGCAGCTTTCCGGCGGCGGCATGGATTTCGTCGGCGGAGATCACTGCGTGCGTCACCTCGCCGGGGGCGAAATGCGCCGCCGTGGGGGTCGCCGGCTCGGTGCTGAGCGTGCCCCCGGCAGCGAGCCAGGCACGCAATCCCCCATGCAGCATCCGGGCATTGGCGTGTCCCAGGTATTCCAGGATCCACAGTTCCCGCGCGGCGCGCATGCCGGTCTCGTCCTCGTAGACCACCACCGGCCGTCCGGGATGGACGCCTGCCGCGCCAAAGTGGCGGGCCAGTTCGGTGCGGAAGGCCGCCAGTTCGGCCGGCCGGGTGCCCGGCACGAAGATGTCGTAGGTGGCCAGGTGCACGGCGCCAGGGATGTGGCCCTTGGCGTAGGCCTCGGCCTTGCGGGAGTCGAGCACCAGCGTTCCGGGGGAGGCCGCGAGCAGTTCGCCGGCTTCGGCAAGGAAGGGGGAGGTCATGACCGAAGCCTAGCATCCGGCCCTAGAGTTTTGAAATCTAAGGCTTTCCCTCTCCGAACAGCGGGAGTAGACTTGATAGTCAATATCATCCGAAGACGCGCGTTCCCGGTAGAGCGGCAGCAAGGAGACGAGGAGTTGCGACCTACAGACATCGGCAATCCTGATTACTTCCATAAAGTTGTTGATTGCCAGTGGGCCTGTCCGGCCCACACACCTGTACCTGAATACATCCGATTGATCGCAGCAGGGCGTCATGCCGATGCCTACATGGTCAACTGGAAATCCAATGTGTTCCCCGGCATCCTCGGTCGCACCTGCGACCGTCCCTGCGAACCGGCGTGCCGGCGCGGGCGCGTCGAGGAAGAAAACCGCGAGAAGGCCGAACCGGTCGCCATCTGCCGCCTGAAGCGCGTCGCCGCCGACTACAAGGGTGACGTGTCGGCGCGCATGCCGAAGCCGGCGGCGCGAAAGAACGGCAGGAAGATCGCCTGTGTCGGTGCCGGGCCTGCGTCGCTGACGGTGGCGCGCGACCTTGCGCCGCTCGGCTACCAGGTCACCGTGTTCGACCAGGATCCGCGCGCCGGCGGCATGATCTGGTCGCAGATCCCGCGCTTTCGCCTGCCCGAAGCGGTGATCGACGAGGAAGTCGGTTTCATCATGAACCTCGGCGTCGAGTTCAAGGGCGGTGTGAAGATCGATTCGATGAAGAAGCTGCTCGCCGGGGGCTACGACGCGATCTTCGTCGGCTCGGGCGCGCCGCGCGGCCGCGACCTCGACATTCCGGGGCGCAAGGAGGCGGCGAAGAACATCCATATTGGCATCGACTGGCTGGCGTCGGTGTCCTTCGGCCATACGGAGAAGATCGGCCGGCGCGTCATCGTGCTGGGCGGCGGCAATACCGCGATGGACTGCTGCCGCACCTCGAAGCGAATCGGTGGCGAGGACGTCAAGGTCATCGTGCGTTCCGGCTTCGAGGAGATGAAGGCGTCGCCGTGGGAGAAGGAAGACGCGCAGCACGAAGGCATCCCGATCCTGAATTACCTGGTGCCCAAGGAGTTCCTGCACCAGGACGGCAGGCTGACCGGCATGCGCTTCGAAAGCGTCAAGGCCGAGTACGACGACAAGGGCCGGCGCAGGCTGGTGCCCACCGGTGAGCCCGACCAGGAGTTGGAGTGCGACGACGTGCTGGTCGCGGTGGGGCAGGAGAACGCCTTCCCCTGGATCGAGAAGGACAGCGGCATCGAGTTCGACAAATGGGGCCTGCCGAAGCTGGACGAGGTCACCAAGCAGTCGAGCCTGAAGCACGTGTTCTTCGGCGGCGACGCGGCGTTCGGGCCGAAGAACATCATCTGGGCGGTGGCGCACGGGCACGACGCCGCGGTGTCCATCGACAAGCTGCTCTCGGGCGAGGACATCGCCGAGCGCCCGGCACCGGGCGTGAACGCGATGTCGCAGAAGATGGGCATCCACGAGTGGATCTACGACAACGAGATTTCCGGCGACGTGCGCTACAAGGTGCCCTGGCAGGACATCAAGATCACGCTCAAGAACGTCAAGGCCGAGGTCGAACTCGGTTTCGACGTCGCCACCGCGTGGAAGGAGGCGCAGCGCTGCCTGAACTGCGACGTGCAGACGGTGTTCAACGCCAGGCAGTGCATCGAATGCGATGCCTGCGTCGATGTCTGCCCGATGGACTGCATCACCTTCACGCAGGACGGCGATGAGCAGGAACTGCGCGCCCGGCTGACCGCGCCGGCGCTGAACCTGACGCAGGACCTTTACGTGCAGTCCGGGCTGAAGACCGGCCGCGTGATGGTGAAGGACGAGGACGTCTGCCTGCATTGCGGCCTGTGCGCGGAGCGCTGCCCCACCGGCGCCTGGGACATGCAGAAGTTCCTCATCGAGATGACGCACGCCGGCCCCGGCTGCCGCCCGCGGCACAGGAAGGCGGCGTAGCGCGACATGAATGCCGGCGACGGGAACCAGAAAGGACTACTCGGATCGTGCAGCGAATTGAAGCCGTAAACGACTTCGTCATCAAGTTTGCCAACATCAACGGCTCTGGCTCGGCCTCGGCCAACGAGCTCTTTGCGCGCTCCTTCCTGCGCATGGGGATCCCGGTCTCGCCGCGGAACATCTTTCCGTCGAACATCCAGGGGCTGCCCACGTGGTACGAGGTGCGCGTCACCGAGAAGGGCTGGCTGGGGCGGCGCGGCGGCGTCGACATCATGGTGGCGATGAACCCGCAGACCTGGGACCAGGACGTCAAGGAACTGGAGCCGGGCGGGTACCTCTTTTACGACAACACCAAGCCGCTGCCGAAGTCGAAGTTCCGCGACGACATCATCCCGGTGGGCATGCCTCTCACCGAGATCTGCAACCAGACCTATACCGATTCGCGCGAGCGGCAGCTGTTCAAGAACATCATCTATGTCGGCGCGCTTGCCGGCATGCTGGGCATCGAGCCCGAGGTGATCGCCGAACTGATCGGCGAGCAGTACAAGGGCAAGGAGAAGCTGCTCAAGCCGAACCTGAACGCCTTCCAGATGGGCCTGCAGCACGCGCGCGAGCACCTGAAGGACGCGATCGGCATCACGGTCAGGCGCGCCGATGCCGTCGGCGACCGCATATTCATGGAAGGCAACGCCGCGGCGGCGCTCGGCGCGGTGTACGGCGGCGCGTCGGTGTGCGCCTGGTACCCGATCACGCCCTCGTCGTCGGTGGCCGAGGCCTTTCAGCGCTACTGCTCGCGGCTGCGCGTGGACAAGGAATCCGGCAGGAACAAGTTTGCCATCGTGCAGGGCGAGGACGAACTCGCCTCCATCGGCATCGTCGTCGGCGCCGGCTGGAACGGCGCGCGCGCGTTTACGGCGACATCCGGCCCGGGCATATCGCTGATGACCGAGTTCATCGGCCTGGCCTATTTCGCCGAGATTCCGGCGACGCTCATCAACGTGCAGCGCGGCGGCCCGTCCACCGGCATGCCGACGCGCACGCAGCAGTCGGACCTGCTGTCATGCGCGTATGCGTCGCACGGCGACACCAAGCACCCGATGCTGTTCCCCGAGGATCCGCACGAGTGCTTCGAATTCGCCGCGCAGGCGCTGGACCTGGCCGACCGGCTGCAGACGCCGATCTTCCTGATGACCGACCTCGACATCGGCATGAACACCCGCCTGTGCGCGCCGCTGAAGTGGGACGACAGCCGGGAGTACGACCGCGGCAAGGTCATGAGCCACGACGACCTGGAGTCGGGCAGGGATTTCGGCAGGTACCTGGACGTAGACGGCGACGGCATCCCCTACCGCACCTACCCGGGCACGCACCCGACGAAGGGCAGTTACTTCACTCGCGGCACCACGCGCGATGCCTACGCCCGGTATTCCGAGGCGGGGCCGGACTACGTCTACAACGTGCAGCGGCTGCTGAAGAAGTTCGAGACTGCGAAGAAGCTGGTGCCGCAGCCGGTGCTGACGCCGGCGAAGCAGCCGGCGCGCTTCGGCGCGATCTACTTCGGCTCCACCAGCCCGTCGATGAACGAGGCGCTGCAGGCGCTGTCCGACAAGGGCATCTACGTGAACGCGCTGCGCATACGCGGCTTTCCGTTCGCCGACGAGATCGCCGACTTCGTGCAGTCTCATTCCAAGGTCTTCGTCATCGAGCAGAACCGCGACGCGCAGATGAAGTCGCTGCTGGTGAACGAGGCGGGCATCAACCCGGCGAGCCTGATCTCGATACTCCACTACGACGGCACGCCGATCACCGCGCGCTTCATCACCAGCGAGATCGCCGAGGTCGTCGCCGCGCTCAACGTGCGGCCCATCAAGAAAGACAAGGCAGCATGACGTACCTGGCCAAACCGAAACTCCATCATCCGACGCTGCCGGTCAACAAGGTCGGCTACACGCGGCGCGACTACGAGGGCAAGATCAGCACGCTGTGCGCGGGCTGCGGCCACGATTCGATCAGCGCTGCGCTGATCCAGGCATGCTGGGAGCTCGACATCCAGCCGCACCGCGTCGCCAAGCTCTCGGGCATCGGCTGCTCCTCGAAGACGCCGGACTACTTCCTCGGCCAGTCGCACGGCTTCAACACCGTGCACGGGCGCATGCCCTCGGTGCTCACCGGCGCCAACCTCGCGAACCGCGACCTGATCTATCTCGGCGTGTCGGGTGACGGCGATTCGGCTTCGATCGGCCTCGGCCAGTTCGCGCATGTCATGCGGCGCGGCGTCAACATGACCTACCTGCTGGAGAACAATGGCGTCTACGGCCTGACCAAGGGGCAGTTCTCGGCCACCGCCGACGCAGGTTCCAAGTCCAAGCGCGGCGTGGTCAATACCGACCAGCCGGTGGACACGGTGTCGCTGGCGCTGATCATGGGCGCGACCTTTGTCGCCCGCAGCTTCAGCGGCGACAAGGCGCAACTCGTGCCGCTGATCAAGGCGGCGATCGCGCATCCGGGTGCCGCGTTCATCGACATCATCAGCCCCTGCGTCGCGTTCAACAACCACGCCGGCAGCACCAAGAGCTACGAATACGTGCGCGAGCACAACGAAGCGGTGAACCGGCTCGACTTCATGCCGAAGCGCGACGCCATCAATATCAGCTACAACGAGGGCGACGTCATCACGGTGCCCCAGCACGACGGCACCATGCTGCGGCTGCGCAAGCTGCATCCGGACTACGATCCCACCGACCGCATCATTGCGCTCAACGAGGTCGCACGGGCGCAGGCGAAGGGCGAGGTGCTGACCGGGCTTCTCTACGTCAACCCCGAAGCCGAGGACCTGCACGCGCACCTCAATACCTGCGAGGTGCCGTTCAACCGGCTCGAGGCGAAGGAACTCTGCCCGGGATCTGCGATGCTGGAGCGAATCAACGCGTCGCTGCGGTAGCTTTCATTCCCTGGCGTTGACCAGGGTGATCTGCGTGTTCAGCGTCAGGAAGTCGTACAGCACGCCGATGCCGACGAAGCCCAGCGTGAAGAGGTACAGGATCCCGGTGAGCCACTTGCCCATGTACATGCGGTGCACGCCGAAAATGCCAAGGAACGTGAGCAGGATCCAGGCCACCGAGTAGTTCACGCGCCCGCTGCGAAACCGCAGGTCGGCTTCGCGATCCATCGACGGGATCAGGAACACGTCGATCAGCCAGCCGATGCCCAGAAGCCCGAGCGTGAAGAACCAGATGGTTCCCGAGATCGGCTTGCCGTAATAGAAGCGGTGCGATCCGGTGAAGCCGAAGATCCACAGGATGTAGCCGACGGTCTTGGAGTGCGTGTCGTTTGGCAGGTCCATTTGCACGATGCTAGCACCCGCCCTAAACTGCGCAAGAAAGGCAGCCTCATGATCCCGATCTCGATAGATGAAATAAAGGAACACTGGCACGGCTTCTGCGAACGCAAGGGCGTGCTTCCGGCCGCGCGCGCGGCGGGCGATCGCATGATCGAGCAGGACCCCGAGCACTGGGCCGACCAGACCATGGCCGAGCTGCTCGAGGCGATTTCTTCCGGGCGCGGCGGGTAGTTGCGCGACCGGCCCGGCCGGCGCGCCGGGCCTTCAGCGCTGCGCGTCGAACACGCGCACCAGCCACGCCGCGATATCGGCAATTTCCTCGGCGCAGACCGCGTGCGGCATGGCGTAGGTGCGGTAGTCCGGTGCGTAGCCCAGCTCCTCAAGCCGGCGCCGCGTCGCGTCCGCGCGCGCAAGCGCGATCATCGGATCCTGCGTGCCGTGGGCGATGAATATCGGCACGTCGCGATTCGCGGCGTGACGCTCCGCGTCCACCTTGTCCGCGAGCGGCAGGTAGGTGGACAGCGCGAGGATCCCTGCCAGGCGCTCGGCGTGGCGCAGGCCGGTGTGCAGCACGATCGCACCGCCTTGCGAGAATCCGGCGAGCACGATGCGGCTTGCCGGCACGCCGCGCTGCGCTTCGCGTGCGATCAGGCTTTCGATGCGGCCCTGCGATTCGCGGATGCCGGCCTCGTCTTCGCGTCCGCCGCCCATCTGCAGGATGTCGTACCACGCCGGCATGCGCATGCCCATGTTGATGGTCACCGGGCGCTGCGGCGCGTGCGGGAACACGAAGCGCACCGCAGCGCCGTGCAGCCCGAGTTCGGGAACGATGGGGGCGAAGTCGTTGCCGTCCGCGCCCAGCCCGTGCAGCCAGATCACGGCGGCATCGGGAGACGGGCCGGTTTCGATTTCCACGCAGGGAAGCAGGTCTGTCATGAGCGTCATTGTAGATAGAATGCAGGCGTGACGAGAGTCGAACACGCGATACGCGAGATGGCCGGCGCAGACGGCGAACCGCAGGCGCCGCGCTAGCATGGCGGTCGGGCGGGTATGCATCTTCGGCGCCGGCGCGATCGGCAGCTGGATCGCCGCGCGGCTCGCCGCGGCCGGCAACGAGGTTTCCATCGTCGCGCGCGGACCGCATCTGGACGCGGTGCGCGACAGGGGCATCCGCCTGCACGCGGACGACGGTATCGTCAATGCCCGCGTGCGGGCGTCCGCGTCTGCCGCGGAGCTGGGGGAACAGGACGTGGTATTCGTAACGCTGAAGGCGACGGCATTGCGCGCCTTCGCGGACGCTGCTGCGCCGCTGCTTGGCCCCGACACCGCGTGCGTGTTCGTGCAGAACGGCGTGCCATGGTGGTATGCGCACGGCATCGCCCCGGGCTGTCCCGCGCCGCCCGACCTGTCCGCGCTGGATCCGTCCGGGGCGCTGAGGAACTCCATCGGCTACGCGCGCACGGTCGGCGCAGTCGCCTACTCGCCGAACGACCTGGTCGAGCCGGGCGTGGTCCGCAACCATGCCGGCAGCCGCAACATGCTGGTGGTCGGCGAACCCGACGGACGGGCCTCGCCGCGCACCGACGCACTGCGCGCGATGCTGAACGGAGCCGGCCTGTATTCGCCCGCTGCGCCCGATTTGCGCGCCGCGATCTGGGACAAGCTGCTGCTCAACTTCGGCGCGACGATCTGCGTGCCTATCGGCGAACCGGCCGAAGCCGTGGCGCGTGATCCGGCGCTGCGTGCGCTGCGCTCCCGGATGATCGCCGAAGGCCGCGCGATCGCGGCGGCGCATGGCATCGACGTCTCTTGCGCGCCGGCACGGCCGGGCGGTCCGCAGTCAACCGCGGCCGGCGCGCACAAGCCGTCGATACTGCAGGACTACGAACTCGGCAGACCGATGGAAGTCGAGGCGATACTCAAGGCGCCGCTGGCATTTGCGCGTGCGGCGCGCGTGGATGCGCCGGCGCTGGAGGCACTCGCGGCGATCGTCGGCCGCATGGCGGCAGCAAAGGGCCTCTACTGAAATGAAAAAAGCCCGGTCGCCCGGGCTTTTCCTGATGCTGGTACCGCTCGTTCAGGCCGGGCGGATGTTGGTCGCCTGGTCGCCCTTGGGGCCGGTGGTGACGTCGAACGTCACTTTCTGGCCTTCCTTGAGGGACTTGAAGCCGGCACCCTGGATCGCCGAGAAATGCGCGAACAGATCCTTGCCGCCGCCATCCGGCGTGATAAAGCCAAAACCCTTTGCATCATTGAACCACTTGACGGTTCCGGTAGCCATACAATTTCCTTTGCGTAATGATTGGTAAGTTCGGGCCTTCGCCCATATTGCCGGAACTTCAAGAAGAACAAACGAGGACCTAGGTACTGCGTGCCGTGGGACCACCGAGTAACTGCTTGAGCAACCAGCGGTTCCGATTATACATGCATAGGCCTTAGACTCAGTCAATGCCCAATCCCGCAGTGCGGCAACCCGTCGTCCTGGTGATCGACGATTCTGAGGACATCCGCCTCCTGGTCGAATCGGTCCTGGGCAAGGACCATCGGGTAAGGCTTGCGGCGGACGGGACAGAGGGCCTGAAGATGGCCCAGCAGAAGCCGCAGCCGGACCTGATCCTGCTGGACGTGGTGATGCCGCCGCCCGGCGGCTTCGAAGTCTGCAAGATGCTGAAGGAGAACCCGGCCACCACCGGCATCCCGGTGATCTTCCTGTCCGGCAACAAGGACCTGCAGCACGAAGTCGAGGGCCTGAAGCTGGGCGCGGAAGACTACCTCGCCAAGCCCATCCACCCGGTGCTGCTGCGTGCGCGCGTGCGCATGCACCTGGCGCTGGCGAGCCGCCAGTACGCCTTGCAGGCGCTGGTGCAGGAGCGTACCCGCCAACTCGAGGAAACGCGGCTGGAAGTGATCCGCCGCCTCGCCCGCGCGATGGAGTTCCACGAGACCGCAGCGGTGGGCAATCGCGTCAGCCGCCTGTCCGAGTACGCCAGGATCATCTCCAGGCATGCCGGCGCGAAGCCGCAGGTGTGCGAGATGATGAGCCACGCCGCGCCGCTGCACGACGTCGGCAAGCTCGGCGTCCCGGCGGAGATCCTGCGCAAGAAAGGCGGCCTGTCGGTGCCGGACTGGGAGTACGTCAGGCGGCACCCGGAACTCGGCGCGGCGATCATCGGCGAGCACAACGATCCGCTGCTGAAGCTCGCGCGCACGCTGGCGCTTACCCATCACGAGCGCTGGGACGGCACCGGGTATCCGAAGGGCCTGAAGGGCGAGGCGATTCCCTGGCCCGGCCGCGTCATGGCGGTGGTGGACGCGTTCGAATCGATGACGACGACGCAGTTTCACCGCGAGCCGCTGTCGTACGCCGAGGCCGCGCGCGAGATCATTGCCAGCGCCGGCAAGCAGTTCGACCCCGCGGTGGTCGAGGCCTTTCGCAAGGGCCTGCCGGAAATCCGCAAGGTCCGCGAGGCCCATTCGGACAAGCTCGGCGACATCATCAACCTGGACTTCAGCGCCAAGTCGCCGCGCAGGTGAGCAAGCTGCTCGACAAGCTGAAGCAGGCCGAGCGCGCGCGCAGCCTGGCCGGCCGAGCCGCGCCGACCGGCACCTCGCAGGTCGAGTCCAGGCCCGCGCAGGACGCCGATTCGAAGGCGGGTGCAGCGACGCCGGCGCCGGCAGGCGCGGATATCGAGGCCGCGCGCGAGCTGCAGCAGCGCATCGCGGCCGAGGAGTCCTTGCGCAGGCAGGCGGAGGAGGCTGCCGCCGCGGAGCGGCGCTCGCGCGAAGCCGCGCGTGAACGCGAGGCGCTGGAAGCGACGCTCAGGCAGGAGGCGGAAGGCCGCGCCAGGGCAGAGGCGCAAGCGCTTGCGGCTGCGCAGGCAAGGCTGGAGGCGGAGCGCGCGCTCGCGGCCCGCAGCGCGGAGCGGCGGGCCGCGGAGGCAGCGCTGCGCGAGCGCGCCGCCGCACGCGAGGCGGCCGATGCAGAAGCTTTGCAGGCCGCACGCGATCGCGAGCGCATCGAGGCAGAGGCGCGCGCTGCGGCCGAACTGCAGCAGCGCGTCGCGGCCGAGCAGGCGCTGCGGCGCAAGGCGGAAGAAGCCGCCGCAGCGGCCCGGTTCGAGCGCGATGCGCTGCGAGCGCGCGAGAGTGCCGAATCGGCGCTCAAGGACGAAGCGGCGCGCCGCATCCAGGCCGAGTCGGAAGCGCTGGCGCAGGCGAGCGCCAGGCACGATGCCGAGCGCGCGCTCGCTGCGAAGGCCGAAGAACGCCGCGCGGCCGACGAAGTGCTGCGTGAACGCAGCGCGAAGCTCGCCGCTGAGATCGAGGCCGGGACGATGGCGGCGCGAGATCGCGAACAGGCCGAGGCGCGCGCGTCGGCGGCGGCGATGGAACGCACGCGCGCGGAGTCCCACAGACAGGCGCGAGCGGACGAACGGGCCGAGGCCGAAGCCCGCGCTGCCCGCGAGCTGCAGCAGCGCATTGCGGCCGATGAGGCGCTGCGCCAGAAGGCGGGGGAGGCCGCCGCGGCTGACCAGCGCGCGCGCGATGCCTTGCGGGAGCGCGAAGCGCTCGAAGCGCAGCGCAAGCTTGCCGCGGAGGGCCGCCGGAAAGCGGAGGCAGAGGCAGCGCGGCTGGCCGCCCTGCGCGCCCGGGAAGCCGAGCGGGCAGCGGCGCTGGCGAAGGCGGCCGCGCTCGCGGACGAGAATGCAGCAGCACAGGCGCGGGCACGCGAGCAAGCCGAGTTGCAACTGGAGGCGGCGCTGCGCGCACGGGCCGAAGCCGAGGAAGCAGCGCGTGCCGCTGCTGCCGGGCGCTTGCAGGCCGAGCAGGCTGCGGACGCGATGGCGGGGCGCGTCGCTGCGGCGCAGCCCTCGACCCGCGCCGAGCCGCGGCGCTGGTACGGCTGGTACGCCGCCGCGGCGACCGGAGCGGTGCTGGGCGCGCTCGCGCTCGCCTTGCGCCATGAAAAGCCCCCGGTGCCGGTTCCCGCAGCGCCGATGCAGGCGCAAGCGCCAGTCAAGACGATGCCGTTGCCGCCAGCACTGCCTGACGGCGAGCCCCTGCCGCTTCGCATCGACACGGACCTCGATCGGTTCGGCACGCGCGCCCGCTGACGCTGCGGTAAGCTCGACGCATGCAAGCCGTCGTCGACCTGCGCTCCGATACCGTCACCAGGCCCTCTGCCGGCATGCGCCGTGCGATGGCGGATGCGGAAGTCGGCGACGACGTCTTCGGCGACGACCCCACGGTCAACCTGCTGCAGTCGCGCATGGCGGAGATGCTCGGGTTCGAAGCCGGGCTTTTCTTTCCCACCGGCACGCAGTCCAACCTCGCGGCACTGATGGCGCATTGCCAGCGCGGCGACGAGTATCTGGTCGGCCAGGAAGCGCATACCTACCGCTACGAGGCGGGGGGAGGCGCCGTGCTCGGCTCGATCCAGCCGCAGCCGATCGCCAACCGGCCGGATGGCACCATGGACCTCGCCGAGGTGGAAGCGGCGATCAAGCCCGACGACCCGCACTTCGCGCGCACCCGCCTGCTCGCGCTGGAGAACACGCTCGGTGGCAAGGCGCTGCCGCGCGCGTACTTCGACGCCGCGCTTGCGCTTGCGGCGCGCCGCGGCCTGTCCACGCACCTGGATGGCGCACGCCTGTTCAACGCGGCGGTGGCGCTGGGCGTCGACGCGCGCGAAGTCTGCGCCGGATTCGATTCGGTATCGGTGTGCCTGTCCAAGGGACTGGGCGCGCCCGCCGGGACCGTGCTGGTGGCGCACCGCGAACTCATCGCGCGCGCGAAGCGGGCGCGCAAAATCCTCGGCGGCGTGATGCGCCAGGCCGGGGTGCTTGCCGCGGCGGGGCTGTACGCGCTGGAGCACAACGTCGCGCGCCTGGCCGAGGACCACGCGCATGCGAAGCACCTGGCGCGCGGCCTGGCGTCGCTCGGATACGAAGTCACCGAGCCGCAGACCAACATGGTGTTCGGGCAGGCGCCAGACGGGCTCGCCGAGTACCTGAACGCCAACGGCGTGCGCGTGCTGCCCGGCGCGAGGATGCGGCTGGTCACGCACCTCGACGTGGACGCCGCCGGCATCGAGCGCGCGCTGCTGGCCTTCGGCGCTTTCCGCACGCCGGCGCGCTGAGCCTCAGCCGGAATCGGCCTGCGCCGATTCCTTCGGCAGCGGCCGTGCGCCGCCGAACTGCGCCCAGGCAACGCCCGCCATGGTGATCGCGGCGCCCGCGAGTTTCAGCGCCGTGAAAGTCTCGCCCAGCGTCAGCCAGGCGGCGATGCCGGCAGTCGGCGGCATCAGGTACATCAGCGGCGCGCTGCGTGCGACGCCGCGCGCTGTGTTCACCCAGGCCCAGACCAGCCAGCCGAGGAAGGCGGAGACGATGGTCGCCCACAGGACACCGACCCACACCGCCGGCGTGAAGGTGGCGGCGGAGGCCGAGATCATCGACGGCAGCGTCAGCAGCAGCATCGGCGGCGCACCGAAGGCCAGCGTCCAGGCCAGCACCAGGATCGGCCCGTAGCGGTCGGTTAGCGGCCGCACCACCACGGTGTAGAGCGAAAAGAGCGAAGCGGCGAACAGCAGCACCAGGTCGCCCAGTCCGGCGAGCGCGAATCCGGCGACGAACTTGTCCGACAGGAACAGCACGATGCCGGCAAAGGCAAACAGCGTGCCGGCGACCTGCCGCGTATGCAGCTTCTCGGCTCCGAGCGCCGCCAGGATCAGCAGCGTGAACAGCGGCCCGCTGGTGAGCACCAGCGCGGAGGAGAACGCGGTCGACAGGTTGATGCCCCAGATGACGACGCCGACGTGCAGGGTGTGGCCGAGCAGGCCGCAGAACGCGAAGCGCAGCATGTCCTCGCGCCGCGGCATCGCGCTGCGCAGGTTGCGGCGGAACACGAGCAGCACCAGCGGCAGCGCGAGCAGCGGCATGATCGCGAAGCGCAGGAACAGCGTCGGTCCGACGCCGATGCGGTCGAGCACGTACTTGTTGACGGAGAAGGTGACGGCCCAGACCACCATGATCACGATGGCGGCGATCAGGGACCAGCGGGCGGCGCGTGCCGAAGCCATGAAAGCAACGAAGATACACTAGAGCATGCTCTCGGCACGCCCGGTGATCAGCGCCCTCGGCGCCTCGCGCATCCGCGAACTGATGAACGCGGGACTGGGCCGCACCGACGTCCTGGCATTCTGGGTAGGCGAGCCGGACGAGCCGACGCCGGAGTTCATCCGCAAGGCGGGCATGGACGCCATTGCCGCGGGCGAGCTCTTTTACACGCACAACCTGGGCATTCCCGAACTGCGCCAAGCGCTGGCTGCATATGTGTCGCGGCTGCGCCGGCCGGTGTCGCCCGAACAGGTGGCGGTTACGAGCGCCGGCGTCAACGCGCTGATGCTCGCGTCGCAGTTGCTGCTGGATCCCGGCGACCGCGTGGTCGAGGTGGTGCCGCTGTGGCCGAACCTGCAGGAGATCCCGCGCATCCTCGGCGCCGAGGTGCATACCGTACCGCTCGCGTTCTCGCGCCAGGGCTGGCGGCTGGACCTCGACCGGCTGCTGGACGCACTGGTTCCCGGCACGCGGGCGCTGTACCTCAACTCGCCCAACAACCCGACCGGCTGGACCGTGTCGGCTTTCGAACTGCAGGCGATCCTCGGTCATTGCAGGAAGCACGGCATCTGGATCTTCAGCGACGATGCCTACGAGCGGCTGTACTTCGACGGCGACATCGCGCCATCGTTCCTCGACATCGGCGAACAGGGCGACCGCATCGTCAGCACCAATACGTTTTCCAAGTCCTGGCTGATGACCGGCTGGCGCCTGGGCTGGGTGGTGATGCCGCCCGGATTGAGCGCCGACATGGGCAAGCTGATCGAGTACAACACCTCGTGCGCGCCGGTATTCGTGCAGCGCGCCGGCCTCGCCGCGGTGACGCAGGGCGAGCCGGTCATCGCGCGCACGGTGGCGCGGATCCGGCAGGCGCGCGACTTTCTCATCGGCGAGCTGAATGCGATCCCCGGCGTCGAAGCGGCGCTGCCCTCCGGCGCCATGTATGCGTTCTTTCGGGTCGCCGGCGTCACCGACAGCCTGGCGTTCTGCAAGCGGCTGGTGCGCGATGCGGGGCTGGGCCTGGCGCCCGGTTCCGCGTTCGGTCCCGACGGAGAGGGCTACGTGCGCTGGTGCTTCGCCGCGGCGGCCGACCGACTGGCCGACGGCATCGCCCGGCTGAGACGGGGAATCGGCTAGTCGCACCCGAACGGTGCGGAAGGCGGCACCCGGTCGGTGCGCCGCGGCATTCTGCGATCCGACTTTCACTCTGCGAACGAGGTGGCACGTTCGTTGCAGAGTGTTCCGGCGAGCACAACCTCACCACCCACTCGCCGAAAGGATTGCCATGGAGCGCCGTTCCATGATCAAGGTACTCACGTTGTCAGCGGCGATCGCCGCCATCGGGCTCGGACCCACCGGGCTGTACGCGCAGGACAAGAAGGCCGCCGGCGGCAAGACCGTCAAGGTCGGCGTGCTGCATTCGCTGTCGGGAACCATGGCGATCAGCGAAACCGTGCTGAAGGACATCGCGCTGATGGCCTTCGACGAGATCAACGCCAAGGGCGGCGTCATGGGCCACAAGATCGAGCCGGTGGTGGTCGACCCGGCATCCAACTGGCCGCTGTTCGCCGAGAAGGCACGCCAGCTGCTGACGCAGGACAAGGTCGCCGCCACCTTCGGCTGCTGGACCTCGGTGTCGCGCAAGTCGGTGCTGCCGGTGTTCGAGGAACTGAACGGGTTGCTGTTCTACCCGGTGCAGTACGAAGGCGAGGAAATCTCGCGCAACGTGTTCTACACCGGCGCCGCGCCGAACCAGCAGGCAATTCCCGCCGTCGAATACCTGATGTCCAAGGATGGCGGATCTGCCAAGCGCTGGGTGCTGCTCGGTACCGACTACGTCTACCCGCGCACCACCAACAAGATCCTGCGCGCGTTCCTGAAGTCCAAGGGCGTGGCGGAATCCGACATCATGGAGGAGTACACCCCGTTCGGGCATTCGGACTACCAGACCATCATCGCCAACATCAAGAAGTTCTCGTCCGAAGGCAAGAAGACGGCGGTGGTGTCGACCATCAACGGCGATTCGAATGTGCCGTTCTACAAGGAACTGGGCAACCAGGGCCTGAAGGCTACCGACGTGCCGGTGGTGGCATTCTCGGTGGGCGAAGAGGAATTGCGCGGCGTAGACACCAAGCCGCTGGTCGGGCACCTGGCGGCGTGGAACTACTTCATGTCGATCAAGTCGCCGGCGAATACCGAGTTCACGAAGAAGTGGGCCGCGTACGCGAAGGCGAAGAACATCGCCGGCCACAAGGACAAGCCGCTCACGAACGACCCCATGGAGGCGACGTACATCGGCATCTACATGTGGAAGCAGGCGGTGGAGAAGGCGAAGAGCTTCGATGTCGCCAGGGTTTCGGTGGCGATGGGAGGCCAGACCTTCAAGGCGCCTTCCGGCATCACCTCGATGATGGATCCGAAGAACCACCACCTGCACAAGGCCGTGTTCATCGGCGAGGTGAAGGCCGATGGCCAGTTCAACGTGGTGTGGAAGACCAAGGGCCCGGTGAAGGCGCAGCCGTGGAGCCCGTTCATCGAAGGCAATGACAAGAAGGCCGATGCGCCGGCCCTGATGGCAGTGAAGAAGTAGTCGCCGGTCGACCCTGGCCGCGGAAGAGGGCCGGTTCGCCGGCCCTCTTCACATATGCGCAGACTTCTTCCCTTGCTGCTGGCGCTGCTCGCGGTGTCCGTCCCGGTTGCGGCGATGGACAAGGCTGCGGTGGACAGGCTCGTCTTCGGCGAATCCGAGGAGCGTTCAGCCGCCATCGTCGCGCTGGTCGCGGAGGGCGACCCCAGGGCAGCGGAACTGCTGCGGGCGCTCGCCGAGGGCGAACTGCAGGCGACCGAGGCGGGCCGCGTCCTCATCGTCAGGGGCGAGGAAGGCACGGATGCGCTTACCGGCGAGACGGTGTCGCCGCTGCCCGAAGCGCGCGATGATGTCGTGGCGAACAACCGGCTGCGCGGCGAGATCGAAGGCGCGCTGGCGGCGATGCAATTGCTGTCGAAGGACCGCCAGGTCCGGTTCGAAGCGGCGAGGTCGCTCGGCGCGAAGGCGGGCGAGGAGTTGCTGCCGCTGGTGAAGAAGGCGCTGGCGCAGGAGACCGATGCCGGGATCAGGCCGCTGCTGGAACTCACCGCGGCGTCGCTGCAGATCCGCTCCGGCACCAAGGGCGCGCGCATCGACGCGATCCGCACGCTGGGCGAATCCGCCAGCCCTGGCGTGAAGACGCTGCTGGTCGCGCTGCTCGACAAGGACAAGGACTGCCGGCCGCTCGAAGCCGATGCCGACATCCGCGCCGAAGCGGCGAAGAGCCTGCGCGCGGTCGAGGGGCGGCTCGCCTGGGGCGAGCGCCTGGGCCTTGCATTCGCCGGCATCAGCCTGGGCTCGATACTGCTGCTGGCAGCGCTGGGACTCGCGATCACCTACGGGCTGATGGGCGTCATCAACATGGCGCACGGCGAACTCATCATGATCGGCGCCTACGCCACCTATGTGGTGCAGAACCTGTTTCGCGCGCACCTGCCCGATGCGTTCGACTGGTACCTGGCGTGCGCGGTGCCCGTGTCCTTTGCCGCCGCCGCGCTGGTGGGCATGGCGCTCGAGCGCCTGGTGATCCGCTGGCTCTATGGCAGGCCGCTGGAAACGCTGCTGGCGACCTGGGGCATCAGCCTCATGCTGATACAGGCGGTGCGCACGCTGTTCGGCGCGCAGAACGTGCAGGTCGAGAACCCAGCCTTCATGTCCGGCGGCGTCGAGGCGATCGCCGGCGTGGTGATGCCCTGGAGCCGCATCGTCATCATCGCCTTCGCTGCCGCGGTGCTGCTGTGCATCTGGCTGCTGCTGACGCGCACGCGCCTCGGCCTCTTCGTGCGCGGCGTGACGCAGAACCGGCAGATGGCCTCCTGCGTCGGCGTGCCGACCGCGCGCGTGGACACCTGGGCGTTCGGGCTGGGCTGCGGCATCGCCGGGCTCGCGGGCTGCGCGCTGTCGCAGATCGGCAACGTCGGGCCGGACCTCGGGCAGGGCTACATCGTCGACTCGTTCATGGTCGTGGTGCTGGGCGGCGTCGGGCAGCTTGCTGGCACCGTGTACGCGGCGCTGGGCCTCGGCTTCGCCAACAAGCTGCTCGAGGCCTGGCAGGGCGCGGTGCTCGCCAAGATCGCGGTGCTGGTGTTCATCGTCGTCTTCATCCAGAAGCGCCCGCAGGGCCTGTTCGCGCTCAGGGGAAGGAGCGTGGAAGCCTGATGGTCGTGCAACGGCTCTACGGTCCGAAGGCGTGGGCCGCGCTCGCGGTGTTCGCCGCGCTGGTGTTCGTCGCGATGCCGGTACTCAACCTTGCGGTTCCGCCCGGGAGCCCGTTCCATGTCTCCTCGTACTGGGTGACGCTGCTCGCCAAGATCATGTGCTACGCCATCGTCGCGCTGGCGATGGACCTGATCTGGGGCTACACCGGCATCCTGTCGCTCGGCCACGGCCTGTTCTTCGCCTTGGGCGGCTACGGCTTCGGCATGTACCTGATGCGCCAGATCGGCCGCGACGGCCAGTACCAGGCTGAGCTTCCGGACTTCATGGTGTTCCTGGACTGGAAGGAACTGCCGTGGACCTGGTGGATGAGCGACCAGTTCTGGTGGGCGGCGCTGCTCGCGCTGCTGGTGCCGGGTCTGCTTGCCTTCGTCTTCGGCTACTTCGCCTTCCGCTCGCGCGTGAAGGGCGTGTACTTCTCCATCATCACGCAGGCGCTGACCTTTGCCGCGATGCTGCTTTTCTTCCGCAATGCCACCGGGTTCGGCGGCAACAACGGCTTCACCGACTTCAAGCGCATCCTCGGTTACTCGATCACGTCGCCGGAGACGCGCATGGTGCTGTTCGCGCTCACCGGCGCGGCGCTGATCGGCACGCTGCTGCTCGCGCGCTTCATCGTCACGTCCAAGCTCGGCCGCGTGCTGACGGCGATACGCGACGCCGAGCAGCGCGTCGCCTTCTGCGGCTACAACACGGTGCATTACAAGCTCTTCGTGTGGACGCTGTCCGCGGTGATCTGCGGCATGGCGGGCGCGCTCTACGTGCCGCAGGTCGGCATCATCAACCCCGGCGAGATGTCTCCGGCAAACTCGATCGAGATCGCGATCTGGGTGGCCGTCGGCGGCCGCGGCACGCTGCTCGGCGCCATTGTCGGCGCGGGGCTGGTAAACGGCGCGAAGAGCTTCTTCACGCAGACTTTCCCCGAGTACTGGCTGTTCGTGCTCGGTCTGATGTTCATCCTGGTGACGCTGTTCCTGCCGCAGGGCGTGGTGGGGCTCGCGCAGAAGCTGTGGAAAGGGCGCAGGTGACGGCGGCCGAACTCGCATCGATGTCCGACCGGCCTGATGCCTCGGCCGGTTACCGCTACGCCACCGGGGAGCTCGACACCACGCACGGCGTCGTGCTCTACCTGGAGGAGATCTCGATCAGCTTCGACGGCTTCCAGGCGCTGAACAGGCTGTCGCTGTCGATAGACGCGGGCGAGCTGCGCTGCGTGATCGGCCCCAACGGCGCCGGCAAGACCACCATGATGGACGTCATCACCGGCAAGGCGCGGCCCGACTCGGGCAGCGCGTATTTCGGCCAGACCATAGACCTGGCGAAGCTCACCGAAGCCGAGATCGCGCACGCCGGCATCGGGCGCAAGTTCCAGAAGCCGACGATCTTCGAGCACCACTCGGTGTTCGAGAACCTGGAGCTGGCGATGAAGGCGGACAAGCGCGTGCGCAGGTCGCTGTTCGCCAGGCTGTCGTCCGCGGAGCGCGACCGCATCGCGCAGAACCTGTCGCTGATCCGGCTGGCCGACGCGGCGGACCGCCCCGCGGGGCTGCTGTCGCACGGCCAGAAGCAGTGGCTGGAGATCGGCATGCTGCTGATGCAGGAGCCGCGGCTGCTGCTGCTGGACGAACCGGTCGCCGGCATGAGCGACGACGAGACCGAGCGCACCGCGGAACTGTTCCTGTCGCTCGCCGGCACGCATTCGCTGGTGGTGGTGGAGCACGACATGGCCTTCGTCGAGAAGATCGCGCGCAAGGTCACGGTTTTGCACGAAGGCAGCGTGCTCGCCGAAGGGCCGATGGAAGCGGTACAGAACGACCCACGCGTGATCGAGGTGTATCTTGGCCGCTAGCCTCGTCGTTTCCGGCCTCAACCAGTATTACGGCGGCAGCCACATCCTGCGCGACCTCGCCTTCGAGCTCCCGGCCGGCAAGGTCACCTGCCTGCTGGGAAGGAACGGGGTGGGCAAGACCACGTTGTTGAAGACGCTGATGGGCGTGGTGCCTGCGAAGTCCGGCTCGGTCACGTTCGACGGCGTGGACATCACGCAAGCGGCGCCCTACCTGCGCGTGCGCGCCGGCATCGGCTACGTGCCGCAAGGCCGCGAGATTTTCGCCCGCCTGACGGTGGCGGAGAACCTGGAGATGGGGCTCGCCACGCAGCCGCGCGGCGCACGCGTGCCGGCGCGCATCTTCGACATGTTCCCGGTGCTGGCGCAGATGATGCGCAGGCGTGGCGGCGACCTCTCCGGCGGACAGCAGCAGCAGCTCGCCATCGGCCGCGCGCTCGCCATGGGCCCGAAGCTGCTGATACTCGACGAGCCCACCGAAGGGATACAGCCTTCGATCATCAAGGACATCGAGCGCGTGATTCGCACGCTGGCACAGACCGGCGAAATGGCGATCCTGCTGTGCGAGCAGTACTACGACTTCGCCAGGTCGCTCGCCGACCAGTACCTGGTCATGGAGCGCGGCGAGATCATCAGACGTGGTGCCGGCGCCGACATGGAGAAGGACGGCGTGCGGCAGTTGCTGGCGGTATGATCCGCCGATGCTCGTCGCCGAGCCGCTCGCGCAGGGATGGAAGGCCGAACTCGCGCTCGCGTTCGAGCGCCGCGGCGATCGCACGGTTCTCGCCTCGCGCCGCCATGACGGTCCGTTGGTGGTGCAAAAGCCGCTGTACCCCGAGGGCGACGCCGTCTGCCACGCCATCGTCGTGCATCCGCCCGCGGGCATTGCCGGTGGTGATGAACTGCGCATCGCCGCGGATGCCGGTCCGGGCGCCGCGGCGCTGCTCACCACACCGGGCGCAGGCAAGTGGTACCGCACGGCGGGGGCATGGGCGAGCCAGCGGCTGGCGTTCCGCGTCGCCGATGGCGCGGCACTCGAATGGCTGCCGCAGGAAACCATCGTCTTCGATGGCGCGCGCGCCGATGTCGGCCTCGACGTGGAACTGTCCGGGAATGCCCTGTTCCTGGGCTGGGACATCGTCTGCCTCGGCAGGACCGGATCCGGCGAGCGCTTCGCGCGCGGCAGCTATCGGACCTCTGCGAGCATCCGCAGGGACGGCCGCCTGCTGTGGTTCGAGCGCGGCAGCGTCGATGGCGGTGGCGCGCTGCTCGCCTCGGCCGTGGGCCTGCGCGGCCATAGCGTTTGCGGCACCTTCGTCGCCGCGGGACGGCCGGTGGACCTCGCGGTGGCCAGGCAGGTCGAGGGCATCGCAGTGACGCAGCTTCCCGGCGTGATGGTGGCGCGCTGCCTCGGCGATTCGAGCGAAGGCGTCAGGCGCGGCTTCGCCCGCCTGTGGGCCCTGCTGCGGCCCGCGCTCGCCGGCCGCGAGGCGCATGCGCCCAGGATATGGAGCACCTGAATGGAACTGACACCGAGGGAGAAGGACAAGCTGCTGGTCTTCACCGCTGCGCTGCTCGCGGAGCGGCGCAAGGCGCGCGGCCTCAAGCTCAACTATCCGGAGGCGGTGGCGTTCATCAGCGCCGCGGTGATGGAAGGCGCGCGCGACGGCCGCAGCGTATCCGAGCTGATGGGCTGGGGCGCGACGCTGCTGACGCGCAACGACGTCATGGAAGGCGTGCCGGAAATGATCCCGGACATCCAGGTGGAAGCGACCTTTCCGGACGGCACCAAGCTCGTCACGGTACATAACCCGATAGTCTGAGAGGCACCATGATCCCGGGCGAAATCAGGGTCGCGGCAGGCGAACTGGACCTCAACCGGGGCCGGAACACCGTCACGCTGGCGATCACCAACAGCGGCGACCGCCCGATACAGGTTGGTTCCCACTACCACTTCTTCGAGACCAACGCGGCGCTGAAGTTCGAGCGTGGGAAGGCCTATGGCTTCCGGCTCAACATTGCCGCGGGCACCGCGGTGCGCTTCGAGCCCGGGCAGACCCGCACCGTCGAACTGGTCGCGCTGGCCGGCGCGCGCAAGGTCTACGGCTTCGCCGGGAAGGTCATGGGGGCCCTGAAATGAAGATCGCGCGGCAGGCGTATGCGGAGATGTTCGGCCCCACCACCGGCGATCGCGTGCGGCTCGCGGACACCGCACTGTGGATCGAGGTGGAGAAGGACTACACCGTCTACGGCGAGGAAGTGAAGTTCGGCGGCGGCAAGGTGATCCGCGATGGCATGGGGCAGAGCCAGCTCGTCTCGGCGAAGGTGGCCGACACGGTGATCACGAACGCGCTGATCGTCGACCATTGGGGCATCGTCAAGGCCGACATCGGCATCAAGGGCGGCCGCATCTGGAAGATCGGCAAGGCCGGCAATCCCGATATCCAGCCCGGCGTCACCATCCCGATCGGGCCGGGCACCGAGGCGATCGCCGGCGAGGGCGCCATCGTCACCGCAGGCGGCATCGACGCGCACATCCACTTCATCTGCCCGCAGCAGATCGAGGAAGCGCTGATGAGCGGCATCACCACCATGTTCGGCGGCGGCACCGGGCCGGCCACGGGAACCCTCGCCACCACCTGTACGCCGGGTCCGTGGCATCTCCACTCGATGCTGCGCGCGGCGGAAGCATTCCCGATGAACCTCGGCTTCCTCGGCAAGGGCAACGCCTCGCTGCCCGCGCCGCTGCGCGAGCAGATCCGGGCCGGGGCGATCGGCCTCAAGCTGCACGAGGACTGGGGCACGACGCCCGCCGCGATAGACAACTGCCTTGCCGTGGCTGACGAGATGGACGTGCAGGTATCCATCCACACCGACACGCTTAACGAATCCGGCTTCGTCGAAACCTCGGTAGCGGCGATGAAGGGCCGCTCGATCTCCACCTTCCATACCGAGGGCGCGGGTGGCGGTCACGCGCCGGACATCATCCGCATCTGCGGCGAGCCGAACGTGCTGCCTTCGTCGACCAACCCGACCATGCCGTACACGGTAAACACGGTGGCCGAGCACCTGGACATGCTGATGGTCTGCCATCACCTCGATGCGGGAATCGCCGAGGACGTGGCTTTCGCCGAGTCGCGCATCCGCAAGGAAACCATCGCCGCCGAGGACATCCTGCACGACCTGGGCGCGTTCAGCATGATGTCCTCCGACTCGCAGGCCATGGGGCGCGTCGGCGAGGTGATCATCCGCACCTGGCAGACCGCGCACAAGATGAAGCTGCAGCGCGGCGCGCTGCAGGGCGACCCGAAGACGCACGACAATGCCCGCGTCAAGCGCTATGTCGCCAAGTACACCATCAACCCGGCGATCACGCAGGGCGTGGCGCACGAGGTCGGCTCGATCGAGCCTGGAAAGCTCGCCGACCTGGTGCTGTGGAAGCCGGCGTTCTTCGGCGTGAAGCCCTCGCTGGTGATCAAGGGCGGCATGATCGCAGCGGCCGCCATGGGCGACCCGAACGCGTCGATCCCCACGCCGCAGCCGGTGCACTACCGGCCGATGTTCGGCAGCTTCGGCAAGGCGCTGGATACCGCGGTGACTTTCGTGTCGAAGGCGGCGCTGAAGAATCCCGCCGTGGCGAAGCTCGGGCTGGCGAAGCGCCTGGTCGCGGTGAAGAATGTGCGCGAAGTCGGCAAGAAGCACATGGTGCACAACAGCTGGCGGCCGAAGATCGATGTCGATCCGGAAACCTACGAGGTGAGGGCGGACGGCGAACTGCTGGTGTGCGAGCCGGCGAAGGTGCTGCCGATGGCGCAGCGGTACTTCCTTTTCTGAGCGAGGCGGCGATGCTCGAGATCAAGGCAAAGCTCAAGGTTCCGCGCCACGCCTACAAAGTCGAGGTGAAGGGGCAGTTGAAGCTCCCCTTCGAATCGCGCCAGAAAAGCCGGCTGCGCACGAAGCTCGTCTCGGGCGAGGACGTGGCGCTGTTGCTGCCGCGCGGCGAGATCCTGCGCGGCGGCGATCTGGTTGTCGCGTCGGACGGACGCGTGATCGAGGTGCTCGCCGAAACCGAGCGCCTGATGCATGTCGAGTGCGCAGGCGCGCAGGAGCTGTCGCGCGCCGCGTACCACCTGGGCAACCGGCACATTCCGGTGCAGGTGGGCGACGGCTTCCTGCGCCTTGCGCCGGACCACGTGCTGGAGGAAATGCTGAAGGGCCTGGGCGCAAGGGTGAGCACGCTGGAGGCGCCGTTCGAGCCAGAGGCCGGCGCCTACGGCGGCGGACACCGCCACGACGAGATGGGGCACGGCGGCAGGATCCACGACCATTTCGAGGATCACGAGCACGGCCACGTGCATGACGAACACTGCGGCCACGACCATCACCACCATCATGGGCATGAGCACAAGCATGGGCATTGAGCGCCTCGCGCGGCTGCTGCAGCTCGCCAGCCCGGCGTTGCCGGTAGGCGCCTACAGCTATTCCGGCGGGCTGGAGGCGGCGATCGAGGCGGGTATCGTGCACGACGCGGCAAGCGCAGGACGCTGGATCTCGGACGTGCTCGAGCACTCGATCGCCAGGATGGAGGCGCCGCTGCTGGTGCGCATGATGAAGGATCCGGCGAACGCGCAACGCTGGAACGAGCTCTTCCTTGCCAGCCGCGAGACCGCCGAACTGCGCGCGGAGACGGTGCAGATGGGTTATTCGCTGACGCGCCTGCTGGACGACCTCGGCACCGTGGGTGCCGTGTCCGAGGAACCTTCCTACCCCGCCGCATACGCGCGCGCCGTGGCGGCGTGGCAGATAGATCCGCACCAGGCGCTGCTCGCCTACCTCTGGTCCTGGGCCGAGAACCAGGTGATGGCGGCGCTGAAGGCGGTGCCGCTGGGCCAGACCGACGCGCAGAAGATGCTCCTTGCGCTGGGCGACCGGCTCGCCGGCATTGCGCGCCACGCGCAGGGCATCGACGACGTTGCGCTCGGCAACTACACGCCGGGCCTGGCGCTGCTTTCCTCCATCCACGAAACCCAGTATTCGAGATTGTTCAGATCATGAGCCTGAGAATCGGCATAGGCGGCCCGGTCGGGTCGGGGAAGACGGCGCTGACGCTGGCGCTGTGCAGGGCGCTGCGCGATCGCTTCAATATCGCCGTGGTTACCAACGACATTTACACCGAGGAAGACGCGAAGTTCCTCGTGCAGCACGAGGCGCTGGCGCCCGAGCGCATCATCGGCGTCGAGACCGGCGGCTGTCCGCACACCGCGATCCGCGAGGATGCGTCGATCAACCTGGAAGCAGTGGCGCGGCTGGACCGGCGCTTTCCAGGCCTGGACCTCGTCATGGTGGAATCCGGCGGCGACAACCTCGCGGCGACCTTCAGCCCTGAACTGTCCGACCTCACGCTCTATGTCATCGACGTCGCCGCGGGCGAGAAGATCCCGCGCAAGGGCGGCCCAGGCATCACCAAGAGCGACCTGCTGATCATCAACAAGATCGACCTCGCGCCGATGGTCGGCGCTTCGCTCGACGTCATGGAACGCGACGCGAAGAGAATGCGCGGCGCGCGGCCCTTCGTCTTCACCAACCTGAAGACCGGGCAGGGCCTGGACACCGTCATCCGTTTCATCGAAAAGGAAGGAATGCTATGCGACGCCTGATGCCGATTCTGCTGCTCGCTGCGGGCAATGCCTGGGCGCATTCCGGGCATGAGGCGGAAGCAGGCCACATCCATGGCGAGCTCTGGCTGATCGGCCTCGCCGCGGTCGCCATCGCAGCCTGGTTCGCCCTGCGCAACAGGCCCTAGGCGGCGAACTCCCGCAGCAGCCGTCCGGGCAGCCGGTCGATCGGCCGCATGCCGGACTCGTCGGCGACGCACACGCCGTTCACCCAGACGCCGTGCACGCCGATCGCCGGCGTGGTGAGCCGCGGGTGTCCGCCCGGCAGGTCGAAGACGCGCTGTTTCGGTCCGCGGTCCACGGTCGCGGGATCGAACAGCATCAGGTCGGCGCACCAGCCCGGCTTCAGCAGGCCGCGTTCGCGGATGCCGAACACGCTTGCAGGGTGCGAGGTGAGGCGCCGCACCGCATCCTCGATCGGCAGCACGCCCAGACGGCGCACCCAGTGGCCGAGCAGGTGCAGGCCGAAGCCGGCGTCGTTGAAGAAGGTCAGGTGCGCGCCGGCATCCGACAGCGACACCATGCTTGCCGGATGGCGCAGCATCTCGCCGACTGCGGCCTCGTCGCTGTTCAGCGTGTGCGCGACGAATACCGTGGCAAGGTCTTCGGCGAGCGCCAGGTCCAGCCAGCAGTCGAGCGGGTCGGCGCCCCGCGCGCGCGCAAGCTCCGCGATGGTGCGCTGCTCGCAGGCCGGGTCGCGCGATTCCACCACCAGCACCTTGTCCCACTCGCCGTTGAAGAGCCGGAACACCGCGGGCCGCGACAGTTCGTCGCGCACCGCCTGCCGGAACGCCGGGTCCGCGAGCTTCTCCTTCAGTGCGTCGCCCTTCAGGCCCAGCGCCGGCCGCCACGCGTCCAGTCCCTCGACCGGGTAGGGCGACAGCATGGTGAAATCAAACGATAGCGGGCAGCAGGACACCGCGCCGACCAGCTTCCTGCCGCGCGCATTCGCCGCCGCGATCGCATCGAGGTCCGCGAATACCGCCCGCGGATTGGTGCTGTTATGCAGGAGCGCCGCGATCACCACCGGCCGGCCGCATCCGGCGGCGAGTTCTTCGAGGAAGGAGATCTTCGTCTGCCCGCCCTTGGTCAGCATGAACACGCCGCGGCCGGCATTGCCAAGCGAGCCGACCAGCGTGCGCAGTTCGGCGTCGTCCGCGAGCCGCGACGGCATCGGCACGCCGCCTTCGCCGTTGTGCGCCGGCGACGTGCTGGTGGAGAATCCCACCGCGCCGGCGCGCATGCCCTCGAGCAGCAGCGTGCGCATCGCGGCGATCTCTTCTGCGGTCGCCGCGCGCAGCGGCGCTTCCTCGCCCATGACGAAGGTACGTAGTGAAGAGTGCCCGACGAAGCAGGCGAGGTTGGCCGCCGCGCCCTGGCGCTCGAGCATCGCGAGGTATTCCGGCACCGTCTCGAAGTCCCAGCGTATGCCGGATTTCAGCACCTCGAGCGACATGCCCTCGACCTGCGTCAGGTTGCGCATCACCCGTTCGCGGTCGCGCGGTCGGCAAGGCGCGATGGTGAAGCCGCAGTTGCCGATTACCGCGGTGGTCACGCCCAGCGCCGGGGACGGCGACAGCAACGGATCCCAGGTGACCTGCGCGTCGTAATGCGTGTGGTTGTCGATGATGCCGGGCATCAGCGCGAGGCCGTCGGCGTTCACCGTTTCGCGCGCGCCGCCCTCCACCCTGCCCATCGCCGCGATGCGGCCGTCCTCTACCGCGAGATCGCCGCGCTGCGCCGGCGCACCGCTGCCATCCAGCAGCAGCGCACCGCGGATGATGAGATCGTGCATGCGCCTATACTAACCGCCATGCGGATATTCGAACTGCGCGACAAGGTGGCAGTAGTCACCGGCGGCGGCAAGGGCATAGGCGCCGCCACCGTGGAACTCTTTCTGGAGGCGGGCGCGAAGGTCGCGGTGTTCGACCTCGACCCGGGGACCGAAACCGAAGTGCTCCCCGTGATCTGCGACGTCACCGACGAGGCGCAGGTCGAGGGTGCTTTCGAGCGCGTCGTCGGGCAGTTCGGCGGCGTGGACGTACTGGTCAACAACGCCGGCATGGCGGTGCGCAAGCCGGCGCTGGAACTCGATATCGCCGACTGGCGCAAGGTCATGGACCTGAACCTGATGGCGACATTCCTCTGCTCGCGGGTCGCCGCACGCTACATGCAGAAGCGCCGCAACGACGGCCTGCCGCGCGGCGGCGCGATCGTGAATCTCGCGTCGATCATGGGATTCTCGGGCGGCCTGTTTCCGAACGCCTCGTACCAGGCGTCGAAGGGCGGCGTGGTGAACCTGACGCGGGCGCTGGCGCTTGAATGGGCGGCGCACGACATCCGCGTCAACGCAGTGGCGCCGACTTTCGTCAAGACCGACCTCACCGTGCCGATCTTTTCCAACCCCGAGGTGCTGCAGGACGTCATGCGACATACGCCGCTCGGCGCGCTGCCGGACGTCGATGACGTCGCCGCGGCGATCCTGTACCTGGCGAGCCCGGCGGCGCGGCGCGTCACCGGCGTCACGCTGCCGGTGGATAGCGGCTACCTGGCGCGGTAACGCCCAGGCACGCGGCGCGCCGCCGCCCGATCGAGCGTACGGCGATGGAACTCACGCCGACGGATCCTGACTAAGCATCTGCACCCGGCCTGACGTTCCGCTGCCGGCAGCTTGTGGAGAGACAGGAATGACCCGCGAAGAACAACAAGCCATCCTGACCATCAGCCTGATGGCGGCATTCGCCGACGGCGCCAAGGACGATCGCGAGCGCAGCGAGGTCAAGCGCATTGCCGAGTCGCTGTCCGACAGCGACATCAACGTTTCCGCGCTGTACCAGGACGTGCTGCTCAAGCGCCGCAGCCTGGAGGACACGGCGGCTGCGATCGGCGCCCCGGAACTGCGCCAGTACGCCTACGAGATGGCGGTCTGCGTCTGCGACGCCGACGGCGCCCATGTGCCGGCAGAGAAGGACTTCCTCGACCGGCTGCGCAGCGCGCTCGGGCTGGATGCGGCGAGCTCGGACGCCTTCGCCGAGCAGGCGGCGGTGGTCGCCGCGGCGCCGCTGGCAGCCAGCACGCCGGCGGAACCGGCGCTCGCGGCGACGATGTCCGGCGCCGAGATGGACAAGATGATCCTGAACTACGCCATCCTGAACGGCGCGCTGGAACTGCTGCCGCAGAATCTGGCGTCGGTCGCCATCATTCCGCTGCAGATGAAAATGGTCTACCGCATCGGCAGGGCACACGGCTTCGAACTCGACCGCGGCCACGTCAGGGATTTCCTCGCCACGCTTGGCGTGGGTCTCACTTCGCAGTACCTGGAACAGTTCGGGCGCAAGCTGCTCGGCGGCATCCTCGGCCAGGTGGCCGGTGGCATCGGCCGCGGCATCGGCCGCAGCGCGACCAGCGTGGCCTTCTCGTTCGCGACCACCTATGCCCTTGGCCACGTCGCCAAGGGCTATTACGCCGGCGGCCGCACACTCTCCGCCGACCTGCTGAAGCGATCGTTCGACTCGATGCTGGGCGAGGCTCGGGGCCTGCAGTCGCGCTACCTGCCGGAGATCGAGCAGAAGGCACGTACCCTGGACGTGAGCCAGGTATTGCAGTCGATCCGCCAGTAAGCGCAGGCGCCGCGCGCGATCCGGCGCCGGTCGCGAACCTGCAGCCGCATCCGGCGGAGCGGCGTGCCATGGGCACTGCGTTGACGACGAGGTTCCAGCGCGGCTAGCATGCAAGCATGAGGCGTTCGCGCAGCAGCTTCCCGGCCCTGCTTGCCATCTTCGCGATGGCGCTGCACGGCATCTGGCCGCTGCTGGCGCAGGCGATGCCGCGAGCACCGGCGCTGTCGGTCGCGGTATGCACCGCGGGCGGCGTGGTGTACCACCTGGACCTGCCCGCGGGCGAATCACGCTCCGAACGCGGCGCAGCTTCGTTCCTTGGTCATTGCGCCTTCTGTACTTCTGGCGCGGGCGCGCCGGCGATTCCGCAGGCGGCCGCTCTTGCGCTAGCCCTCGCGGAGCCTGAAGGCGCGCGCCGGCTTTCGTACGCGGGTTCCGACTGTCCGGCTTCGCTATCCTGCCCGCCACGGCAGCCTCGGGCGCCACCGCCCGGTACCTGATCGGCCGATAGCCGTGCGTCGCGCGAGCGTTCGTGCGGCGCACCTGGCAATCCGGGAGTTCCCATGCGCCACGCCGCAGTTGCGGCGCAAGACACGCGCCGGCTTTCGGACGCCCCATTCGTTCAATCCAGCAAACAGGAGATTCCAGCATGAAGAGGGCACTCGCAATACTCGCGCTCGCCGTCGGCTCGACCGGGGCGCTCGCGCAAGCAGATCACGTCAGGATCGACAATGCCTACGCGCGGGCGACTGCGCCCGGCGCCGCGGTTGGCGGCGGCTACGCCACCATCCGGAACACCGGCAAGGCGCCCGATCGCCTCGTGGGCGCGTCCAGCACGGCCTCGGCGCGCACCGAGCTGCACGAAATGAAGATGGTCGACAACGTCATGCGCATGCGAGAGGTCAGGGGCATCGATGTGCCCGCCAACGGCAGCGTGGAACTCAAGCCCGGCGGCTACCACCTGATGTTCATGGAACTGAAGGCGCCGCTGAAGCAGGGCGACAAGGTGCCGGTGACGCTGAAGTTCGAGAAGGCGGGCGAGCTGAAGGTCGAGCTGGAGGTCCGGGGCATGGCGGCCGGTTCCGGGCATTCATCCCATGGTCACGGCCACGGGGCGGCGAAGAAGCACTGAGCCGGGGCAAGGGACACTCTGATTCATTCCCGCGCGGCTGCGACGGGCGATAGGGCCGCATGGCTTTGTCGCGCGTCGCTTGCTTGGAATGACCAAGCGGCGCTCCTTGCTTCGCGCCCTGCGGCCCTATCGCCCGTCCCGGAGGGTTGCGACAGGGCACCCGCCCGCTTCGTTGCGCGGCTTGCAGGTAGTCCCGCTACCTGCTGCGCCACGACGCCTCGCGGGCGGGCGCCCTGTCGCAACGCAGCTCGCGGCGAATAAATCAGAGTGTCCCTAGTACCCGGCGGCGACGTCGACCTGGTACAGCGGTGCTTCGCCGCGCCGCACGCGCTCGACGTTCTCGGCAATGATGTCCAGCGCGGTGCGCGGTTCGGTAAGCGCGGCGATGTGCGGCGTCACGGTGACCTTCGGATGCGCCCACAGCGGGTCTTCCGCCGGCAGCGGCTCGGTCTCGAACACGTCCAGGTACGCGTGCGCCAGCCTGCCCGAGTCCAGCGCGGCGATGACGTCGGCGGTCACCATCTGCGAGCCGCGCGCGAGGTGCACCAGCGCGGAACCCTCCTTCATGCGATCGAACAGCGTCGCGCACAGCATGCCGCGGGTCTGCGGCGTCAGCGGCAGCAGGCAAACCAGCACGTCGCACAGCGGCAGCATGTCGGCGAGCCCGGCGTCGCCGGTGTGGCTCGCCACGCCGGGAAGCGACTTGGGCGTGCGGCTCCAGCCATGCACCTTGAAGCCCAGCGACACCAGCCGCGCCGCGGCATCGCTGCCGAGTTCGCCCATGCCGAGGAAGCCGACGGTGCGGTCCGCGGCCATGTACTGCTTCAACTGCTTCCAGCGGCGCTCGGCCTGCTGCTGGCGGTAGACGTGGAAGTTGCGATGGAAATCGATCACCGCGTGCAGCACCGTCTCGGTCATCGCCGCGACCATGCTCGGATCGACCATGCGCGACACCGGCACGCCACGCGGTAGCGTGAGGTCGCGCATCAGCGCGTCCACGCCCATCCACAGGCACTGGATCAGCTTCAGGCCGGTGAGTTGCGCGACTTCGCCCGGCCGCGGCGCGGCGACCAGCGCGACTTCGACCGCGGCCGGGTCCGGCGTTTCCGGGTGCACGTGGAAGCGGTCGTGCGGCAGGCGCTCGCGCAGGCGCGGCAGCCAGCTGCGCGGATAGGTCTTCTCTCCAACGAGGGCGATTTCCATGTTCTGCCGATGCTAGCATCGGCGCAGTCGGCCGATGGCGCCGGAGCAAGGGGGCAACTCACATGACGAAACCGCCGTTCAGGGCCGACCAGGTCGGCAGCCTGCTGCGCCCGGCCGAACTGGCGCAGGCGCGCAGGCAGTGGAAGGAGGGCAGCCTCTCCGCCGAGGCCTTGCGCGCGCTGGAGGACGCCGCAGTGCGCGACGCGGTGGCGAAGCAGGAAGCCATCGGCCTCGAATCGATCACCGACGGCGAGTTCCGCCGCGACTGGTGGCACCTCGACTTCATCGGGCAGATGCAAGGCGTCAGCATGATCGCCAACCCGGGGCCGAAGTTCGGCGGCACGGAAGAGCAGCCGCCTATCCCGATGGTGACCGGCAAGGTCCGCTGCGCGCGGCCCATCATGGCCGATCACTTCTCGTTCCTCAAATCGGTGACGACGAAGACAGCGAAGATGACGATCCCGTCGCCCTCCATGCTGCACCTGCGCGGCGGCCGCAAGTCGATCTCCGCAGAGTCATACCCGGACATGGACGAATTCTGGGCTGACGTATCCAGCGCCTGGCGCGCCGCGATCCGGCACCTGGCGGACGCCGGCTGCCGCTACCTGCAGCTCGACGACGTCTCGTTCTCGTACCTGTGCGACCCGAAGATCCAGGCGAACTGCCGCGCCAACGGCGACGACCCGGCGCAGCTGCCGCGCACCTACGCGGATGCGATCAACCGCGCGCTAAGCGAGCGGCCTGCGGGGATGACGGTGACGATGCATACCTGCCGCGGCAATTTCAAGAGTTCCTTCGTCGCGACCGGCGGCTATGACCCGGTCGCCGAGGCGATGTTCTCTGCCGACGTGGACGCGTTCTTCATGGAATTCGACAATGAGCGCTCCGGCAGCTTCGAGCCGCTGCGCCTGCTGCCGAAGGGCAGGAAGGTGGTGCTTGGGCTGGTGACGACCAAGGTCGGCGAGCTGGAGGACAAGGACACCATCAAGCGGCGCATAGCTGCGGCGGCGAAGTTCGTGCCGCTGGAAGACCTGTGCCTGTCGCCGCAGTGCGGTTTTTCGAGCACGCACCACGGCAATGCATTGTCGCAGGACGACCAGTGGCGCAAGCTCGAGCGCATCGTGGAGATTGCCAGGGAAGTCTGGACATGAGCGCGTAGCTTCAGCGCCTCGCGGCGTCCGGGCACGTGTACCGGGGATGCGGGCGGCGGCGCTGGAGGTGGTCCCATGCGCATTGCCTGTAGTGGCTCTTCTCGCGGGTAAGCTTTTGGCGGTAGCTTGGCGTCGTCCTCACGCAGAGGCGATCCGATGGCGCAGGAGAATGCTGGTGTCGGCGGGGCGGGGGTGGGCGGCCTGTACGCGTATGCGATCACGCCGACGCGGGACGGGGGTGATCCCGACGAACGCAAGCTGGCGGAGCTCATCGACGGCATGATCGATGCCGGTGTGGACGGCATCACCGTCCTCGGCAGTACCGGCGCGCTGGGCTCGTTCTCTGAAGCGGAGCGCATGCGTGTCGCCGAAGCAGCGATCGGGCACGCGGCGAGGCGCGTGCGCGTCAACGTGGGCACCGGCGCCATCACCACTGCCGAGGCCGTGCGGCTGGCCCGCCATGCCGAGCGCGCGGGCGCGGACAGTGTGCTGGTGGTGCCGATCACCTACTGGATCCTGACCGAGCAGGAGCTATTCGAGCACTATCGGGCGATTGCCGGCGCCGTCAGCATCCCGGTCGGTATCTACAACAATCCCCGTCTGACCGTCACGGACCTGCAGCCGCCCCTGATCGCGCGGCTGGCGCAGATCGAGAACGTGCGCTTCCTCAAGGAGACGTCGGTTGACCTCATGCGGATCGGCCTGACCAGGCGGCTCACCGCGGGCAGGCTGCACCTGGCCTGGGGCAGGGATGGCGCCGTGCTGGACGCCCTGCGCCTGGGGGCGGACAGCTGGCATTGCGCGACGTCCAACGTCATGCCTGCGCGCTGCGTGGAACTCTACCGGCTGGCAAAACAGGATCCCGACGCGGCGCAGGCGCGGCGCATGTACGAAGAGATGCGTCCGTTCATCGAATTCTGCGTGCAGAAGGGCCTGGTGCGCGCGATGCATACCGCGCTCGAACTGCTCGGCCGACCCATGGGCCCGCCGCGCCGGCCAATCGGCATGCTCGAAGGCGAAGATCGCGCCGAGCTGTCCAGGCTTCTCAAAACCGTGGGCCTCCAGCCCACCTGACATCAAGGAGACATCGCCCATGACCCGGAACCGATTCACGGCGCCAGTGCGCTGGTGTGCAATTCTCGTCGCGATGCTCGCTGCCGCGCCGGCGGCGGCGCAGAGCTATCCTTCGAAGCCGGTGAAACTGGTGGTCGGCTTCCCGCCCGGGGGGCCCACCGACATCATCAGCAGGCTCGTTGCCGGCGAGCTCGGCAAGAACCTGGGCGAGCAGGTGCTCATCGACAATCGTCCGGGTGCCGGCGGCAACATCGCCGCCGAGCACGTGGCACGGTCAGCGCCGGACGGTTACACGCTGCTGATGACGCATCCGGCGACGCACGCGATCGCGCCTGCGCTGTACGCGAACCTGAAGTTCGACGTCGTACGCGACTTCGCGCCGGTGCTGCAGCTGGTGACGGTGCCGAACATGATGGTGGTGAACCCGTCACTCCCGGTCAGCAACGTGCGTGAACTCATCGAGCTCGCGCGCAAGCGCCCCGGCGAGATCAACTTCGCCTCCGGGGGCAGCGGCACGACGGCGCACCTTTCCGGCGAGTTGTTCAAGACGCTCACCGGCGTCAACATGGTGCACGTCTCCTACCGCGGTGGTGCGCCAGCGGTCGCCGACCTGATCGCAGGGCAGGTGCAGGTGATGATAGACAACATGCAGTCGCTGCTGCAGCATGTGCGCGCCGGGCGACTCAAGGCGATCGCAGTGACGCCGAAGACGCGAGTTGCTGCCGTGCCGGAGCTGCCGACGATCGCCGAGTCCGGCGTGCCCGACTTCGAGGTGACGTCGTGGTTCGGCATCGTTGCGCCGGCGGGCACGCCGCAGCCGGTGATCGATCGGCTGCACGCCGAGGCGACAAAGGCGATCCAGAACCCGGCTGTCGCGGGCAAGCTGCAGGACCTGGGCGCGACGACGGTCAGTTCCAACCCGGCGGCTTTTTCCGCGTTCATCAAGGCGGAAATCGCGAAATGGGCGCCGGTGGTCAAGTCATCCGGAGCCCGGGTCGAGTGATGGGAGCGAGGGGAGTGAGGCGCCAACACCAGGGATGCCAGGCCAGTGCTCAGTACAGCTGACAACGAAGTCCTGACGCGCACCAGGCGAGGCACTCCCATGGGAGAGTACTTCCGCCGCTTCTGGCAACCGGTCGCCCTGAGTCGCGAACTCCCCGCGCCGGACTGCGCGCCTCGCCGGGTGCAGGTGATGGGGGAGAACCTGCTGCTGTTCCGGGACACGGACGGCCAGGTCGGCCTGATCGAGCCGCGCTGCCCGCACCGGGGTGCCGATCTCTTCTATGGCCGCAATGAAGCGTGCGGTATCCGCTGCGTCTATCACGGCTGGAAGTTCGACGTCACCGGGCGCTGCCTCGAGCGGCCCAACATGCCGGCGAAGGATCCGTATCGCGACCGGATCCGCATCAAGGCGTATCCGACCAGCGAATTCGGCGATCTCGTCTGGGCGTACATGGGCCCGGAGGGCGCGAGCGCGAAGGTGCCGCAGCTCGAGTTCGGCGTCGTGCCGGCGACGCACCGGTACGTGACGAAGAAGCTGCAGCGCTGCAACTGGGCGCAGGCGCTGGAAGGCGCGATCGACACTGCGCACACCTCGTTCCTGCACATGCCGGCACCGACAATCAGGCACGACGGCGAGCGGCTCCTGATCCCCGCCGATCAGAAGCGCCTCGGGTGGATCCGGGACGATACGTCTCCGCGCCTCACGGTGGTGGAGCACGCGGCCGGATTCGTGGTCGGCGGTGCCCGCAATGCCGGTGACAAGGAGATTTACTGGCGGGTCGCGCAGTTCCTTCTGCCCAGCCATAGTTCGACGCCTGCGGCATTCCCCGGCGAGAACTACTACGGATACACGTGGGTGCCGATCACGGACGAAGCCTGCTGGATGTACACATACGTCTGGAATCCCGAGCAACCCATCTCCGCCGAGGACAGGCAGCGATTCGACGCCGGGTACAACGTGATCTCGGCAGTCGACAGCGAGTTCGTGCCCTTGCGCAACAAGTCGAACGAATACATGCTGGATCGGGAGGAGCAGCGCAACGTTTCGTATACGGGCGTACGCGGTGTCGCGGAACAGGACACGATGATCCAGGAGAGCCTGGGGCCGATCGCCGATCGGACGCAGGAACACCTCACGGTTACGGATGCGGCAATCGTCCGCTTCCGCCAGATCATGCTGGCCGGAGCGAAATCGCTTGCCGAAGGAACGGAACCGTCCGCCCCGGGCCGTCCGCTGGACTACAGGACGCGTTCCGGAGGCTGGGTGGCCGACAGTTCGGTGCCCTTCGAGGAGGTCATGAATCAGCGCTTCGGCGATCCGGTCGGCCGCGTCGCCTGAGGCACGCGCATTGCAGCCACGATGCGGCCGAGACGCTCGATGCCGCGGCGGATCTCCGCCTCGTCCAGCGCCGCGTAGCCGAGCAGCAGCCCGGCGCGCCTGGGCGGGACCAGGTAGCACGGCGCCACCGGGTAGACGCCGATGCCATCCTCGCGTGCATGCCGCAGGAGTTCTTCGAGACGCGCCAGGGGCAATTCGTTCAGCCATACCAGCATGTGCAAGCCCGCCCCGGAGCCCGTCACTTCGACGCCGTCGCCGAACGCCGCGCGCAGCGCGGCAAGCAGTGCTGCGCGGCGCGACTCGTTGCGCGTGCGGGTCCTGCGCAGGTGGCGTTCGAAGTGCCCTTCGCCGATGAAGTCGGCCAGCACCTCCTGCAGCAGCGTCGGCGTATGGCGATCGGCGAGGAACTTCGCGGCGACGAACGCCGGCACCAGTTGCGCCGGCAGCACCAGGTAGCCGACACGCATGGACGGAAACATCGTCTTGGACAGCGTACCGACGTAGATCACGCTGCCGTCGCGGTCCAGAGCTTGCACCGCCTCGATCGGCCGACCGGCGTAGCGGTACTCGCTGTCGTAGTCGTCTTCGATGACGTAGGTGCCATTGCGCTGCGCCCACGCGAGCAGTGCCAGGCGGCGCGACAGCGGCATCACCGCACCGGTGGGAAACTGGTGCGACGGCGTCACGTACGCCAGGCGCGCATGGCGCGCCCGCTTCGGGATGCGGTCGATGACCAGGCCCTCTCCATCCACCGGCGCTGGAACCAGCTTCGCGCCGCCTGCAAGCAGCACCTGCCGCGCGACCAGGTATTGCGGATCCTCGATGAGCACGCGATCGCCCGGGTCGAGCAGCACGCGCGAAATCAGGTCCAGCGCCTGTTGCGAGCCGTTGACGACGACGATCCGCTCCGGATTGCAGTTCACCGCGCGCACACGCTGCAGGTAGTCGGCGAGCGCCGCCCGCAGCGGCCTGTGTCCCTGCGGATGCGCGTAGTTCACCGAGGCGAGCGTCGGCCGTCGCAACCGGCGCATCAGCAGCTTGCGCCAGACGAAGAATGGAAAGTCCTGCACGCTCGGCAGCCCGTAGCGGAAGTCGAAGCGCGGCGCTGAATCCGCCTCGTGCACGGCGCCAAGCGCCTCGAGCGCATGCGCGCCGTAGCGCGACAGCCTCGCCGCCCGACTGGGCGTTGCGGGCTCTGCCGCGCCGGCGGCCCGGCGCGGCGGGACCTGGTCCGGCAGTTCCGACGCGACATAGGTGCCCGAGCCGGGCCGGCCGCGGATGTACCCCTCCGCAAGCAGCTGGTCGTAGGCGAGCAGCACCGTGTTGCGGGATACGCCGGCTTCCTCGGCGAGCAGGCGGGACGAGGGCAGACGCGCCCCCGCTGCGAGTTCGCCGGCAAGGATCGCCTGGCGCAGTCGCTGGTAGATCTGCGGGTAGAGAGGAGTGCCGGCCTCGAGTTTGACGAACATGACGCTGGCGAGTGGTCCTATGGACGACTATGAAAGCGGATCTTTCATGGATCCGCATTGGAACATACAGTCGCCGCCATCGACAAGCAGGCATGCAGACGAAAGGAGCGGTACATGAGCAAGGCAGGCAGGCAGATCGCGGGAGAACTCCAGACCGAGCGCACGACGCTGCGGCGCAAGGCGTTCCGCGGGCACTACGATTTCGAAACCATCGCCGCGATCCTGGACGAGGCGTTCATCTGCCACGTCGGCTTCGTGGCCAAGGGGCAGCCCTATGTCATCCCCACCGGCTACGGCCGCCGCGACCGACACCTGTACTTCCACGGCCTCTCGGTCAACCACATGCTGGACAACCTGAAGCTGGGCATCCCAATCTGCTTCACGGCGACGCTGGTCGACGGCATGGTGTTCGCGCGCTCGGGCTTCAACCACTCGATCAACTTCCGCTCGGTGGTGGTGCTGGGCAAGGCCGAACTCGTCGAAGGCGAGGAGCAGGTGGAAGGGCTCAAGATCATCATGGAGCACATGCTGCCGGGCCGCTGGAACGACACGCGTGCGCCGAACGCCATCGAGCTCAAGGCCACCAGCGTGCTGCGGCTGCCTATCACCGAGGCCTCCGCCAAGATCCGCGAAGGCGGTCCGATAGACGACGAGGAGGACTTCGCGCTGCCATACTGGGCGGGCGTGGTGCCCTTCGAGACAGTGGCCGGCCCGCCGATCACCGAGGGCCGGGTCCGCCCGGGCACGCCGGTACCGGAATATGCGCTCAACTATCGCCGGCCGAAGGTGCAGAGGACGCCGACGTGATCGGGCGTGTCGCGGCACTGCTTGCAGGCCTGGCGCTGGCGCTGCCCGCGGCGAACGCGCAGGCGCCGCGATTCCCGGAGCGGCCGGTGCGCATCGTCGTGCCGTTTCCCGCTCCTGGCGCCGCCGACTACCTGGGCCGGCTGATTGCGCAGCGGCTTGCCGCGGCGACCGGACAGCAGGTGCTGGTGGAGAACCGGCCGGGTGCCGCTGCGGCCATCGGCGCGGACCACGTCGCCAAGTCGGCGCCGGACGGCTACACCCTGCTTCTCGGCACGACAAGTTCCCACGCCATCGGGCCTGCGGTGGGGAAGCTGCCCTACGATCCGGTCAAGGACTTCGCGCCGATCACCATGGTGTCGTATTCCGCGTTCGCGCTCGTGGTGCACCCGTCGGTACCAGCGAACAACGTCGCCGAACTCGTCGCGCTGGCCAGATCGCGACCCGGGAAGCTGGACATGGCGTCCTTCGGCAACGGCAGCGCCGCGCATTTGTTCGGCGAGCTGTTCAAGGCGCGCGCGGGCGTGTTCATGCTGCACGTGCCCTACAAGGGCAGCGCACCCGCGCTCCTGGACCTTATCGCCGGGCGCACCCACCTGATGTTCGACAACCTGCTGTCGGTACTGCCGCACGTGAAGGCGGGCAAGCTGCGCGCACTCGGCGTGACGACGAACACGCGCGCCGCCGCCGCGCCGGAGCTGCCGCCGATTGCCGACACGCTGCCAGGCTACGAGGCGATCGGCTGGTTTGGCATGTTCGCTCCTGCACGCACACCGGCACCCATCGTGCATGAACTCAATGCGGCTGTCGTTCGCATCCTCAAGGACGCGGAGATGCGGAACCTGCTCGCGGCGCGGGGCATGACCGCCGTTGGCGACCGCGCAGACGAATTCGCGGCTACCATCGGCCGCGACCTCGCGAAGTGGACGCAACTCGTCAAATCCGCGGGAATCCGCATCGAGTAACGCGGCCGTACAGTTCCCGACCCAGCACCTCTTCGCAGTACCTGGCCGTGGCAATCAGCCCGTCCAGGTCGATGCCGGTGGCGACGCCCATGGATTCGAACAGGCTCACGAGGTCTTCGGTACAGACGTTGCCGGTGTGGCCGCCGCCGTACTGCACCTTCGCCGGGTGGCCGCCGACGCCGCCGAAGCTGGAATCGAAATGGCGCACGCCTGCCTCGAGCGCGGCGACGTAGTTCGCGAGGCCGGTGCCGCGCGTGTCGTGAAAGTGCGCGATCGGCACCAGTCCAGGCAGCTCGCGCGCGAGCCGCGCGAACATCGACTTCACCGATAGCGGCGTCGCCACGCCGGTGGTGTCGCCGATCGCGACGTGCGCCACGCCCAACGACACGAAGCGCGCGACGTCCGCGGCCACCACGCCCGGATCGACCCTGCCTTCGAAGGGGCAGCCAAAGGCCACCGACACCACGCCCACCAGCCGGAATCCGCCCCCGGCCGCCTCGACCATGGCTGCGACGTTCTGCCATTGCTCGTCGCGCGTGCGGCGCAGGTTCTTCTGCGTGTGCGCCTCGCTGGCGGATACCAGCAGGCTCAGTTCGTTGACGCCGTAGCCGGCGGCGCGGTCCGCGAGCGCGCGCTCGACGGCGCGCGGGTTGGCGCAGGTCGCCTTGTAGTGCACGCCGTCGCGCCGCGGCAGCTGCGCCAGCAGCTCGCTTGCGTCGGCGAACTGCGGCACCACCCTGGGATTCGAGTATGACGTCGCCTCGATGCGCGGGAAGCCCAGCGCCGCGAAGCGTTCGATCAGCGCGCGCTTGGTCGCCGTGGGCACGAAGCCGGGCTCGTGCTGCAGCCCGTCGCGTGCGAAACACTCGCACAGTATGACGTCCATATCGTTGACATTGTCAACATTCGACGCTAGCGTGTCAATCATGCGCACGCTGATCGAACCGCTGGACCCGCGCACGCTGGCCGCGACCGAGATCGACGGCTATCCGCAGACCTTCCTGCGCTGGCCGGCGCAGCCGCTCGTGCGCCGGCCGCAGACGCGATCGGAACTCACCGGGCCGCAGGAGATCCTGCGCCGGCTGGCGCCGGTGCGTGCCGACCTCGCGGGCGAAGGCGCGAAGCGCGCCATCGGCCAGCTGATGCACCTGAAAGTGCGCGTGCTGGACGAGGACGGCGCGCCGGTGCCGGACGCGGTGGTGGAACTGTGGCACTGCAACGCCGCAGGCAAGTACATCCACGAGAACGACACCAGCGACGCGCCCGCCGACCCGAATTTCTACGGTGCCGCGCGCGGCGTCACCGACGACGCAGGTGCGTTTGCGCTGCGCTCGGTCAAGCCGGCAGCCTACCCGGTGCCGGATTCCGGCAAGTGGTGGCGGCCGCCGCACATCCATTTTTCGGTATGGGGCAGGGTCTGGCTGTCGCGGCTGGTGACGCAGATGTACTTTCCCGGCGAGCCGCTGAACGAGCAGGACCGCATCCTGATGGCGGTGCCTGACGCGCAGGCGCGGGAGCGCTGCATCGCGCGCGTGCTGCCGCCCGCGCAGGCGCCCGCCAACGCGCTCGCCTACGAATTCGACCTGGTGGTGCGAGGCCGCAGCGCCGCGCCGCAGATGCCGTGACGCGCCGCATCCCCACCGCGGAGATGACCGTCGGGCCGTTCTTCCCGCGCGAGTTCGGCCAGGGCGCAAATGACCTGACGAAGCTTGGGCGCCGTTCGCCGAACGGCGGACGGAAAATCACCATCGGCGGCCGCGTCACGCAGGCCGACGGCAATCCGGTGGACAATCTTGTGCTCGAGCTGTGGCAGGCCGACTGGCAGGGCATTTACCGCGATCCGGCGGATCCGCGGCTGCCCGAAGCCGACCCGGATTTCCTCGGCTGGGGGCGAGCCGCCACCGACAGGAATGGCGAGTACCTGTTTCGCACGCTGATGCCGGGCGCGCGCGACGGCCGCGCGCCGCACGTGAACCTGCTGCTGCTGTTCTCCGGATTGATGCGGCAGTTGCAGACCGTGATGTTCTTCGACGCAGCGCCGGCCGACCCGGTCTACGCCGCGGTGCCTGCCGAGCGCCGGGCCTTGCTGGTGGCGCAACGCGAGTCCGCCGATCGCTACCGCTTCGACATCCGGCTGCGCGGCGGGAACGAAACCCCGTTCTTCGATGACTGAGCGCTGCACGGAGCAAAGGGGCTCCGCCCCCTTGCGACCCCCGACTCCGGCTGCTCGCCCATGAGGACGATCCGCGAGCTGTTGTCTTACCGGCTGCACGTGGTGGCGAACCTGCTGTCGCGCGGAGCGGAACTGCGCTACCGGCGCGAGCACGGCGTCAGCCTGTGGGAATGGCGCACCGTGGCGCTGCTCGGTGCGCAGGCGCCGCAATCGCTGAACGACCTGGCGCGCGAGGCAGGCGTCGACAAGGGCCAGATGAGCCGCGTGGTGTCCGGGCTCGCCTCGCGCGGCCTGGTATCGCGCGAGGCGGATGCCCGCGACGCGCGCGCAGTGCGGCTCGCGCTCACTGCGGCGGGCAGGAAGCTGTACCGCAATCTGATGCGCAGCGCGATCGAGCGCGATGCCGCGCTTCTCGGCCGCCTGAGCGCGCAGGAGCGCAAAGTGCTCGACGCGGCGCTCGCCAGGCTCGCCGGCCAGGCGCGCGAGTTCATCGCAGTGGAGAAGTCGGCGGCATGAAGACGCGCATCACCGCGCTGCTGGGCATCGAGCATCCGATCATCCAGGCGGGCATGAGCTGGGCGTCTTCGAGCTCGGCGCTGGTGATCGCGGTGTCGAACGCCGGCGGCCTGGGCACCATCGCCGCGGGGCCGATGCGCCCGGATGCGTTCCGCCAGGCACTCGACGAGATCCGCGCCGGCACGCGCAATCCCTGGGCGGTGAACGTGCCGCTGTATAACCCGCGCGCTGCAGAGTTCCTCGATATCGCGTTCGAGGCGCGCTGCCCGGTGATGATCGGCTCGCAGGGATCGCCCAAGGCCCAGCTTGCGCGTTTCCAGGGCATCGGCTGCAAATGGCTGCACGTGGTGACGACGCTGGAGCATGCGCAGAAGGCCGAAGCCGCCGGTGTCGACGCACTGGTCGCGGTCGGCGTCGAGGCGGGCGGGCATCCCGCGCCATCCGAAGTCTCCACCCTGGTGCTGGTGCGCAGGCTCGCGAAGGCCTGCCGCATCCCGGTCATCGCCAGTGGCGGCGTCGCCGACGGCGCCGGCATCGCCGCGCTTCTGGCGCTGGGCGCGGATGGCGTGGAGCTGGGCACGCGCTTCATCGCCACGCCCGAAGCCACGGTGCACGTAGCCTACAAGCAGGCGGTACTGGCGGCCGGCATCGGCGACACCTCGCTGGTCGCGCGCGGTCGCCTGCCGATCCGCCAGATCAGGAACGCATTCTCGGCGCGCTACGACGCCGCCGAGCGCGCCGGCGCGGCGCCGGAAGCGCTGGAGGCGATGTTCAAGTCGTCCAGCCTGAAGCAGGCGGCGCTGGACGGCGACATCGACGAAGGCAAGCTCGAGGCCGGGCAGTCAGCAGGGCTGGTGGAGGACATCGTTCCGGCCGCCGAGCTGATGCGGCGCCTGGTCGCCGAAACCGAGCAGGCCAGGGCGAGGCTGGCCGCGCTATGAGCGATGTGCTGATCGTGGCGGACCGCGGCGCGGTGCGCGTGCTGACGCTCAACCGGCCGCACAAGCGCAACGCGCTGGACACCGCGCTTACCCAGGCCCTGCTGGACGCGCTGCGTGCGGCGGATGCGGACGACAACATCGGCTGCGTGCTGCTCACCGGCGCAGGCGCGGCCTTCTGTGCCGGCGCGGACCTGGGTGAATTCAAGGACCTGGTTCCCGCGCAGCAACATCGCGTCGAGGCGCGCGCCGAACTGACCATGCAGTTGCATCTTGCCTTCCCCGCGCTTGCCAAGCCGGTGCTCACGGCGGTGAACGGCGCGGCGATGGGCGGCGGTGCAGGGCTCGCGCTCGCGGGCGACATGGCGCTGATGGCCGAGGGTGCGCAGCTCGGCTACCCGGAAACCCGGCACGGCATCGTCGCTGCCATCGTCATGGCGAACCTGGTGCGTCAGGTCGGGCGCAAGGCCGCGTTCGAGCTGGTGGCGCTGGGCGAACCGGTCGCCGCGGCCAGGGCCGCGGAACTCGGGCTGGTCAATCGTGTCGTCGTCGCGGCATCGCTGATGGACGAGGCCATGAAGCTTGCGGCGCAGCTTGCGGCGGTCAGCCGCCCGGCGATGTCGGCCACCAAGCAACTCTTCCACGCGGCGGCGGACCTGCCGCTCGCGGAAGCGCTCGAGCGCGGCCGCGAGACCAACAAGCGCATGCGCGGGTTCCGGCGCGGATGAACCCGGAACTGGGCGCGGCGCTCGCCATTGCGTCGATGCTGTGCTTCGCGTCGAACATGCTGATTTCGCGCTACGCGATGACGCGGATGCCGATAGACAGCGGATTCTTCATCGTGCTCAGCGTCAACGTGGTGGTCTGCGGCGCAATCTTTCTCGTCGACCTGGCGACCCGCGACGCGCCTTTCGAGTTCCAGGCCGTGCCGGCACTGAACTTCGCCGCGGCGGGCCTGGTCGGGGCGTACCTGGGCCGGCGCCTGCTGTTCGAGGCGGTGCGGCTGCTCGGCCCGGCGCGCACCAGCGTGTTTCATTCCTGCGCACCGGTGCCGACGATGGTGTTCGCGTGGCTGCTGGTGGGCGAGACGCTGGGCCTGTACGAAATCTCGCTGATGGCGATGGTGCTGGTCGGCCTGTGGATCACGCAGCCGCCGGGGCGCGACATGTCGGTGTCGCGCGGCGACCGCGCCTCGCTGCGCAAGGGCGCCATCTTCGGCCTGCTCACCATCACCGGCTTCGCCGCCAGCAACGCCATCCGCGGGCACGCGGTACGCGAATGGGACGAGGCGATGTTCGGCACGCTGCTGGGCGCCGCCGCCGCGCTCGCCATGCAGGCGGCAATGACGCGCGACTGGAAGCGCATTGCGCGCGAGTTCCGCGCCGCGCCGCGCTCGGGCCTCATCCTGTACGGGGCTGGCGGGCTCGCCACGCTGGGCGGCGCGTATTTCCTCATCAGCGCATCCAAGCACATCGAGATCGCGCTCGCGGCGCTGATCACGCACACCACGCCCATCGTCGTCTTCCCGTTCAGCGTTTTCGTGCTCGGCAACGGCGAGGGACTGACGCGGCGCACCTTCGTCGGGGTCGCGCTGGTGCTGGCGGGCATTACACTGCTGACCTTCAGATAGGGCCGGGATCATGACGCCGATCATCCTGCGCGCCGGTAGATGAAGCCGCTCGAACACCTGACCATCCTCGACCTGTCGCGCGTGCTCGCGTGCCCGTTCGCGTCGATGATCCTTGCCGAGCTGGGCGCGACGGTGATCAAGGTAGAGCAGCCGGGCGCCGGCGACGAGACGCGATCCTTCGAGCCGCGGCTGGCGCAGGACAGCGCCTACTACTTCGCCTGCAACCGCTCGAAGGCATCGATTACGGTGAACCTGCGTACGCCGGAGGGCCAGCAGGTGGTGCGCGATCTCTCGCAGCAGGCCGACGTGCTGGTGGAGAACTTCCCGGTCGGCACGCTCGCGCGCTACGGACTGGACTGGGCGACGCTGTCCGCGCTGAATCCGCGGCTGAGCTATGTCTCCTGCACCGGTTTCGGCCAGACCGGGCCGTACGCAGCGAAAAAGGGCTACGACACGGTGTTCCAGGCCATGGGCGGCCTGATGAGCCTTACCGGCGAAAAGGGCGGCGGGCCGGTGAAGCCCGGCCTGCCGGTGGCAGACCTGACTTCCGGCTTGTGGGTGGCGGTCGGGATACTTGCGATGCTCGCCGGCCGTGAGAGGACCGGCAAGGGCGCATACCTGGACTTCTCCATGCTGGACGGACAGGTGTCGCTGCTCACGCTGGCGGCGGCGCGGTACTTCGCGCTGGGTGAAGTGCCGCCGCGCCTGGGCACCGAGCACCCGGGGCGCGTGCCCAGCGCGACGTTCCGCTGCCGCGACGGCAGGTATGCGCATATCACCGCCAGCGACCAGCACTGGGTGCCGCTGTGCAAGGCGCTCGGCCTCGATGCCCTGGCGGCGGATGCGAGCTACGCCGACAACGTGCAGCGCGTCACGCACCGCGACGAGGCGATGGCGCAGCTCGCCGCGGCCTGCGCGGCGCTGGACCGAGCCGAACTGATCGACAGGCTGGATGCGGTGCAGGTGCCGGTCGGCCCGGTGAACGACGTTGCCGAGGCGCTGGCCGATCCGCATGTGCGCGCGCGGCGGCTGGTCGGCAGCTTCGATTACGCCGGCGTGGGCGAATTCAGGGCGCTGGCGCTGCCGTACAAGTTCCTCGGCTGGGACGATCCCGAGATCGGGCCGCCGCCCGCGCTGGGGGCGCAGACCGACGAGATCCTCGAGCAGCGCCTGGGCTATACGAAGGAGCGCATCGCGCAACTGCGCGCGGCGAAGGCGCTGTGAGCGCGGTGCTGTACGCGGTGGCCGATGGCGTGGCTACCGCGACGCTCAATCGCCCCGAGAGCCGCAATGCGCTGAACCTCGCCATGTGCGAAGGCCTGGTCGCGGCGACGCACGCGGCGGCGGCAGACGAATCCGTGAAGCTGTTCCTGGTGCGCGCGAGCGGCAGCGTGTTCTGCGCCGGCGCCGACCTGAAGGAGCGCCAGGGCATGGATGCGGACGCGGTGCGCGCGCGGCGGCTGCGCGGCTTCGACGCCTATGCCGCGCTCGAAGCGTTGCCGATGCCCGCAGTCGCGGTGGTGGCCGGGCCGGCGGTGGGCTCGGGCTGCGAGATCGCCGCCGCCTGCGATTTCATCGTGGCCACGCCGGCGGCGTCGTTCCGTACGCCCGAGGCGCTGCGCGGCACCATCGGGGCCACGCAGCGCCTGCCGCGCGTGCTCGGCAAGCGCCTCGCCAAGGACCTGATGTTCACCGGCCGCACATTGAGCGCTGACGAGGCGCTGCGCCACGGACTGGTATCGCGCCTGGTCGAGCCCGGTGCGCTGGACGAGGAGATCGCGCGCATCGCGCAGGCGATCCGCGCGGCCCCTGCCGCGACACTGGCGGCGGCAAAGCGCACCATCGACCGCGGCGTGACGCTCGACCCGTCCGGTGCGCTGCAGGTGGAGATCGACGCCATCGAGGCACAGCTCGCCTCGGGTGGATGGATGGGAAAGGAAGCGTGAACACGTCAGACGCGTGGTCGCCCCGCACCCTGGCGCAGGTGCTGGATGCGCAGGCAGCGGCGCGGCCGCAGGCGGAAGCACTGGTGACGCCGGGCGCACGCCTCACCTGGGCGCAGCTCGCGCGGCGCGCGCGTGAGGTCGCAGGCGGCATGCACGCGATGGGGCTGCGGCGCGGCGATCACATCGGCATCCTGATTCCGAACGACGAGCACTGGATAGAACTGTTCTACGGCGCCGCCATGCTTGGCGCGGTCACGGTGCCTGTGAACACGCGCTTCAAGGCGGCGGAGCTGGCGTACTGCCTGAAGCAGGCCGATTGCAAGGCCCTCTTCTACGTCGACGGTTTCCTCAACATCGACTACGCCGCGATGGTGCGCGAGGCAAGGGCAGAGCTGCCGCTGCTCGCGCATGCGCTGGCCGGCGTGCCATCGGGCGCAGCGTATGCAGACGACGCGGTGCGCCCGGACGATCTGCTGCTGATCCAGTTCACCTCCGGCACCACGGCGTATCCCAAAGGCGTGATGCTGACCCACGACAACATGCTGCGCAACGCCGCGGCGGTGGGCACACGGATTGGCGTCGTGCCGGAAGACCGCTACTACAACTGCCGGCCGTTCTTCCATGTCGGCGGCTCGACATTGTCCGCGCTGGTGTCGCTGACGAGCGGCTGCTGCCTGGTGACGCTGCCGACATTCGAGGCCGGCGCCGCGCTGGAGATCATCGAGCGCGAGCGCTGCACGCTCACCTCGGGCAACGACACCATATTCCAGATGCTCATGGGACACGAGGACTTCCCGAAGCGAAAGCTGGTGCTGCGCGGCGGCTGGGCCGCCGCCGGGCCGCAGACCATGCGCAGGATTATCGACGAGCTGGGTGCGAAGCACATCTGCGCAGCCTATGGACTCTCGGAAGCCTCGCCCAACGTCGTGATGAGCGACTGGCGCGACGCCGAGGAACTGCGCGTGCAGGGGCTGGCGACGCCGCACGAGGGCCTGCACCTGCGCACCGTGGACGGCGAAATCCAGGTGCGCGGCTGGAGCGTGATGCGCGGCTACTACAACAATCCCGAGGCCACCGCGCAGGCGATCACCGAGGATGGCTGGCTGCGCACCGGCGACCTGGGCGAACTGCATCCCGGCGGCAGGCTGAGGATGGTCGGTCGGCTGAAGGACGTGTTCCGCGTCGGCGGCGAGAATGTCGCCCCGGCCGAGGTCGAGGAAGTGCTGCTCGCGCACCCGGCGGTGCAGACCGCGCAGGTGGTGGGTGTGCCGGACGCGCGCTTGGGCGAAGTGGCCTGCGCCTACGTCAGCTTGCGTGATGGCGGTGCGGCGAGCGAAGACGAGTTGATTGCCTTCGTGAAGGCGCGCGCGGCGAACTTCCGCGTGCCGCGCTACCTGCGCATCGTCGCCGGCTTCGAAGCCATCGGCATGACCGCCAGCGGCAAGGTACAGAAGGCGAAGCTGCGCCAGCACGCGATCGAAGAGTTCCGGCTTGGCAACTGACGCGTCGCGCTACCGGCGCGCGGTGCTGGTGCTCGGCGTCGGCTGCATGGCCGCGTCCGGCAGCCTGCGCGCCACCGATCCGCTGCTGCCCCGGCTGGCCGAGGAGTTCGCCACCACGCCCGGCAGCGCCGCGCTCGCCACCACCGCCTTCTTCATCGGCTACGGGCTGCTGCAGTTCGTGCACGGCCCGATCGGCGATCGCTACGGCAAGGTGCGCGTGATCGCGATCCAGGCCGCGCTCGCGGCGCTGGCGACGCTTGGCTGCGCGCTGTCTCCCGGCCTGGATGCGCTGGTGCTGGCGCGGCTGGTGGCGGGCATGTTCGTCGGCGCGGTGATCCCGCTGTCGCTCGCCTGGATCGGCGACGTGGTGCCCTACGCGCAACGCCAGGCGGTGCTGGCGAAGCTGACCGCGTGGATGATCTGCGGCACCGCGCTGGGGCTTTCCGCCGGCGGCTGGTTCGCCGAGAACCTGTCCTGGCGCGGCTCGTTCTTCATGTTCGCGGCGCTGTTCGGGGTTTCGTCGGTCCTGCTCGCGTTCGAATGGCGCGCGAATCCGGTTGCGCGCGCCGCCGCAGGCACGGCGCGGCGCGCGGGCGTGATCGGCCTGCTGCGCGACCGCTGGGTGCGCATCATTTTCGGCATCGTGTTCTTCGAAGCGATGGTGTCGTTCGCAGCGCTCGCCTTCATGCCGCTGCACCTGCATCGCACGCTCGGCTACAACCTCGCGCTGAGCGGCCTGCTGGTGGCGCTGATCGCCACGGGAGGCCTGCTGTATGCGCTCACCGCGGCGAGGCTGATCGCCCGCTTCGGCGAGCGCGGCCTGGTGCGCTACGGCGGCGCGATATATGGCATCGGCATGGGGCTGGTCGCGCTGGCGGCGCAGGACGCGCTGGTGATCGCCATGCTGGTCGTCGCCGGGCTTGGCCTCTACGGCATGCATGGAACGCTGCAGGTGCACGCGACGCAGATGGCGCCCGAGGCGCGCGGCGCGGCAGTGTCCGGATTCGCCTTCTTCCTCTTCGCCGGGCAGTCGATCGGCAGCTGGCTGGGCAGCCTGACGGTCGACGTCGCCGGCACCGCGCCGATACTGCTCGTGTCGGCGGTGGGCGTGTGGCTGGTGTCGGAGTTCCTGCGCGCGCAGATCGTCCAGCGCGCGACGACCAGGCAGTAGCGGGCAGGCCGATCCGGCGGCGGCGCTCAGGACGCCGGATACCAGCCGTCTTCGCGCAGTTCCAGCCGTGGGGAACTTATGACGCCGCGTACCAGGTGCGCACGCGCGCCCAGCGTTTCCCGCCACGCGTCGCTCTGCAGCATCGCCACCACCACGCCAGCGATCTGTGCGCCCAGCGATTCCAGCAGCGGCAGCACGCCGGCGAGCGTCGAACCGGTGCTGGCGGCGTCGTCTACCACCAGCACGCGGCGTCCGGCGACGAGCGCAAGCTGGTTCGGGTCCAGGTACGCGCGCTTGGCGGCATCCGGCGTGGTCAGCGAGCGCAGTTTCACCGACAGGCGCTCGTCGTACCAGAACTTGCGCGAGTAACCGAAGGGCACGGACCTGCGATGTCCGAGCAGCGCCGCGACCGGCGATGCGAACACCTGTCCCAGCGTCGGCAGGCCGATCACGCATTCGGCGGCGAGCGGCCGCGCCAGTTCCGCCATGCATTGCGCGAGCCCGTCGATGACCGCGAACGAGGCCTGGTTCGCGATCAGCGATGCCACCGCGCGGTCGCCCGCGCCGGGAACCGGGCGGATCGGCAGCACCAGCACGCGGCCATCCGGCAGCCTGGCCGGATAGCCGTAGCGGTAGGGCGGTGCGTGGTGCGCGTCGGCAGGCGTGAATTCCTGCCAGTAGCCGGTGGTTGCTTCGATCCAGGGACGCGCGCCTCGGCTCATCCCCGCTGACGCCGCCGGCTCAGCCGCGCCGCTGTGCGAGTACGCGCCTGATCGCCGCGACGATGCCCATGTAGCCGGTGCAGCGGCACAGGTTCCCGGACAGCTCCTTGCGGATGCGCGCCTCGTCGGCGTCGGGCAGGCGCATGACGATGTCGCGCGCAGTGGCGAGCATGCCGGGCGTGCAATAGCCGCACTGCAGCGCGTGCTCGGCGGTGAAGGCGTCGCGCAGCGCGCTCATCACCGGGTCGGATTCGAAATCCTCGATGGTGCGCACGCTGGCACCGTCGCAGGCCGCGGCGTAGGTGATGCACGAGCGCGCCGGCGCGCCGTCGATCTCCAGCGTGCAGGCGCCGCAAACGCCGTGCTCACAGCCGAGGTTGGTGCCGGTCAGCATGCAGTGCTCGCGCAGGAAGTCCGCAAGGTGCGTGCGCGGCTCGACGTCGGCTTGCACTGGCTTGCCGTTGACGGTGAGGGAGATGCGGGTCATGCGGCTGCCTCCGAACTGTCGCCAATAAGCCATGCTCTTCGCTGTCGGCAGCCCCGGCGGCCTGAGCGGGTCGCATCCCCGCGTTGCGGGGCCCCTGCTCCTCCGCTCATGCCGCCATCCTCTCTATCGCGCGGCGCAGGGCGACCGCGTGCAGTTGGCGGTTGTAGGCGTCGTCGCCCAGGTCGGCGGCGCCGGCGGCGGCGAGCAGCGCACCCATGTCCGGCTTGCCGATCAGCGCCTTGGCGTCAGCCACCAGGTGCGCCGAGCTGCGCGTCGCACCGATCACCGCGCGCGCGCGGCCGCGGTCAGGATCGTCCAGCGCACCACCGATGGCCTGCGGGAATTCGCCCGCCTTGCGGCAGAACTTCCAGTAGCCGCGTCGCGCCTTCGCGGACAGCTTCGGCACGCGCACGCCGGCGAGGATCTCGCCCGGCTTCAGCGCGGTCTCGAACAGGCCGGTGAGGAATTTTTCGATGGGCAGCTCGCGTCGGCCGTCGGGCCCGGCGATCAGCGCGCTCGCGCCGAGCAGGAGCAGCGTGCTCGGCCAGTCGGCGGCCGGGTCGGCATGCACCAGGCTGCCGCCGATGGTGCCGCGGTTGCGTACCGCGCGGTAGGCAATGTTCGAGGCCACCTCGGGCATGAAGCCGCGCGTCGGATCTGGCACGCGGCCGTCCTCGATTTCGGCGTGCGTGACGCAGGCGCCGAAGGTGACGCTGTCAGCGGCCTCCTGGGTTGCGCGCAGTTCCTCGATGCGGCGCAGGTCCACCACCAGCTTCGGCTGCAGCACGCGCAGGTTCAGCATCGGCCCCATCGATTGCGCGCCGGCCATGGCCTTGGCGTCGTCGCCGCCCTCGGCGATCAGCTTCACCGCCTCGGCGACGTCGCGCGGCCGGGCGTATTCGAAGGCACAGGCTTTCATGCCTGCCTCGCCATGATGGCTTCGACGATGCGCCGCGGCGTCAGCGGGCAGTCGGTGAGCTCCACGCCCAGCGGCGCGAGCGCATCGTTCACCGCATTGGCGATCGCCGCGGGCGGCGCGATGGCGCCGCCTTCGCCGATGCCTTTCTGGCCGAAGTACGTATTGGGCGACGGCGTCTCCATGTGGTCCAGCCGTATAGCGGGCACTTCGGTGGAGCCGGGCAGGAGGTAGTCGGCCAGCGTGGTTGCCAGCGGCTGGCCCTGCTCGTCGTAGGGCATCTCCTCGTACAGCGCGGTGCCCACGCCCTGCGCGGTGCCGCCGTACACCTGGCCGTCGACGATCATCGGGTTCACCAGCGTGCCGCCGTCCTCGACGATGACGTAGTCGAGGATGTCGACGTGGCCGGTCTCGGTGTCCACCGCCACCACGGTGGCGTGGCAGGCGTAGCTGAACGTGCCGGTGTCCACCTTCGCCTTGTAGCCGGCGGTGGCCTCCAGCCCCGCCGGGTCCACGTCCGCGGGCAGCAGCTGCGGCTTGCGGTACCAGGTGTGCGCGACCTCGGCCAGCGTCATTTTCCTGTCGGTACCGGCGACGCGCACTTCGCCTTCCTCCAGCACCAGGTCGGCGGCGGCGACTTCCATCAGCTTGGCGGCGATCGCCTTGACGCGGCCGGCGATCACCTCGCATGCGGTGGCTACGGCGCCGCCGGACATCACCATGCTGCGCGATCCCCAGGTGCCGGTGGAATAGGGCGTGACGCCGGTGTCGCCGTGGATCAGTCGCACGTTCTCCGGGTCGACGCCGAGCACGCTGTTGGCCACCTGCGCCATCGAGGTTTCCATGCCCTGGCCGTGCGATTGCGCGCCGATGCGCAGTTCCAGCACGCCGTCCGGGGACAGCCGCGCAGAGCACTGCTCGTGCCCGGGCACCATCGGCACTCCCCAGCCGTAGTACACCGAGGTGCCGTGCGCGCCCTGTTCGCAGAACACCGCGAAACCCACGCCGATGCGCCGCCCGTCCGGCTCGCCCTTCTTCTGGCGCGCGCGCACTGCGGCGACGTCGATCATCTGCGCCGCGCGGCGCACCGCCTCGGGATAGTCGCCGCCGTCGAAGTGCTTCTTGGTGATGTTGAGGTAGGGCATCTCCTGCGGCTGCACCAGGTTGGCGAGGCGCACCTCGTGCGGTTCCATCTTCAGTTCGCGCGCCACCGCGTCCACCATCAGTTCCATGGCGAAGCACACGCCGGTGCGCGCGACGCCGCGGTAGGGCAGGATCGGCGGCTTGTTGGTGCTCACCGAGTACGTGCGGCAGCGGTAGCGATCCATCTTGTACGGGCCGGGCAGGATAGACGCGACCTGTCCGCCTTCCAGGCAGGCGGTGAACGGGTACGAGGAATAGGCGCCGGAATCCACCGTGGCCTCGCAGTCGATCGCGAGCAGCTTTCCTCTGGCGTCGGCGTGCACGGTGATGTCGTAGTGGTGCTCGCGGCAATTGGCCTGCGCCGAGAGCTGCTCGCGGCGATCCTCGATCCAGCGCACCGGACGGCCGAGCCTGCGGCACAGCCAGGCCAGGCACACTTCCTCGGGCAGCAGGATGCCCTTGTAGCCGAAGCCGCCGCCGACGTCGGGCGCGATGACGCGTATGGCGCCCTGGTCCAGGCCGAGGCACTCGGACAGGCCGGCGCGGTTGATATGCGGCATTTGCGCCGCGCTGTACATCACCAGCTGCTCGAGGCGCCGGTTCCAGTCGCACACCACGCCGCGGCCTTCCATCGGCGACATGTGCTGGCGCGCGGTGCGGATCGAGCGCCGCACGCTGACCGCGGCGCGCTTGCGCACCTCGGCCAGGTCGTCGTCCACCAGCGTTTCGAGGAACACGTTGTCGCCCCAATCCTCGTGCACCAGCGCGGGCGGGTCGGTGCGCGCGGCGAGCATGTCCACCACCGCGGGGAGTTCCTCGAGCTCCAACTCCACCTGGTCGGCGATGTCCTCGGCCTCGGCGCGCGTGGGCGCGACGCACATGGCGACGAGTTCGCCCACCTGGCGCACCTTGCCGCTTGCCAGCACGGTCTGCTCGGACGCGCGGAATCCCCTGACGCCCTTGACGCCGGACACGGCGCGGATCGGCTTCACGCCATCGAGGTCGGCGGCGGTGAACACGCTGGCTTCCAGCCCCGCGGGCTTGCCTATCGAAACGATCCTGCCGTGCGCCATCGGCGAGCGCAGGAAGGCCACGTCCAGCATGCCCGGCAGGCGGATGTTGGCGACGTACTCGCCCTGGCCGCGCAGGAACCTGCGGTCTTCCTTGCGCGGAAGACGCGCCCCGACGCCCTTGAACGTGGGGGCCGGGCCCCTTCCGGTTGAATCTTGCGGAGCCTTCCTGGCCCCCCCGTGCCCCCCGCCGTTCTCGCTCATGCCGCCTGCGCGAGCGGCGGCAGGATCGCGGCGTCGGCGTCGAAGCGCTCGCCGGCGCGGATGCAGAAGTGGGGGCGCAGCATGCGCTCGGTCTTCACGCGCGTGCCTTCGTTGTCGGCGAGCGTCCAGCTGCCGCGCTCGTCGTGCAGCACGCTGATGTCGGCGTCGACGCCGGGCTTCAGCGTACCGAGTTCCTTCTCCATGCCCAGCATCTTCGCCGGGTTGGTGGTGACCATCGGCACGATCTGCTCCAGCTTCAGGCCCAGCGCCAGCATCGCCGTCATCGTCGACACCAGCGAGAAGCGCACCTTGCCGAAGAACATGTGGTCCTTGTCGGGATGCTCGTCCGGCGTGCCCTTGGGCTTGGGCACCGCGGTGTTGTAGCCGTGCATGTCTGCGCCCAGCGTGTCGGGGATGATGCCGGCATCCAGCGCGATGCGCGCCATCTTGTAGCTGAAGTGCGAGCCGTGGCCGACGTCCACCTTGAGGCCGCGCGCGATCGCTTCCTTGACCATCGGATGTACCTTGCCGTCGCGGTTGACGAAGCCGCCCGGGTGCTTGGTGAACGGGTGGGCGAGGATGTCGCCTTCCTTGAGCAGCGGCACCACCTGTTCCAGGATGGTGTCCGGATCGACGCCGTTCGTGCCCTCGGCCGGCAGCGGCCACAACTGGCCGAAGTGTATGTACACCGGCAGGTTCGCCTTCTTGCCGATCTCGGCCGACAGGCGGATCACCTCGATGCCCCAGCGCGCGAAGCCGCCCAGTTCCGCATGCGCCTTGAATCCCTTGACGATGTCGGCGTTCTCGAGCGCGGACTTGACCGTCGCCTCGACGTCCACGCAGTCGGGCTTGTACAGGGACGCGTAGTAGTGGCCTTCCATGCCGCCCACCAGGTAGGCCGACAGGAACGCCAGCACGCGGCTCTTCTTCGCGTTGACGACGTATTCGCGGAATGCAGGCAGCGTCATGCACGAGGGGCCGCCCTGGTCGACGAGCGCGGTGACGCCCGAGTGCACGCCGCACATGTCGGCGTCGAGGCCGAAGCGGCCGGTGACGTACTGGAACACGTGGCCGTGCGTGTCGATCAGGCCGGGCAGCACCAGCTTGCCGGACACGTCGATGGTTTCCTTCGCGCTCGAGGGGGCGATCGTCGGCAGCACGGCCGCGATCCTGCCGCCCTTGATGGCGACGTCGAAGTTTCCGTCCAGGTTCTGCGCCGGATCGATGACGCGTCCGCCGCGCAGCAGCATGTCGTGAAGCATGGTGTTCTCCTTGCAAAGGCTCGTTGATGAATTCTACTACCGGCGTTGCGACGCGCTTCGCCATGAAAGATGCGCATGCCGCGACACCTTGTATGATCGCCCGCCAAAGCTGCGCCGACCATGAAGGGAGAAGGGAAGTGGCGACATTCCGTACCGCCGGAGAGCGCATGCCGCGCTACCTGCAGGTGGCGTCGGTACTGCGCAACCGCATCCGCGACGGTGTCTGGCCGGTCGGCAAGCCGATCGCGACCGTCGCCA
>JBFWRS010000016.1:64171-80563 GCA_050248795.1 Burkholderiales bacterium
GTGCGAAGAGGGGGCGCGCCAAGGCTTGAGTCCGGATGGTCATTGTGGAATACTGGTTCTATTTATAGGACCACATAAGCGCAGGGGTGGTCAAGGTCAGCGCACAGGAGGTTTGCATGAGCTTCGTCCGCAACAGCTGGTATGTCGCTGCATTTGGCAACGAACTTGGCTCCGGCCTGCTGGCGAGGACCATCCTCGGCGAGCCGGTGGTGCTGTACCGGACGCCCTCGGGCAAGCCGGTGGCGATGCTCGACCGCTGCCCGCACCGGCTGCTGCCGCTGTCGAAGGGTTGCCTGAAGGACGAGGGCATCGAGTGCGGCTACCACGGGCTGACCTTCGACCATGCCGGCAAGTGCATCGTCGCGCCCGGGCAGACGCGCATTCCCGACGAGGCGCGGGTGCGGACCTATCCGGTGGCCGAGCACATGGGCATGGTGTGGATCTGGCCCGGTGACCCGGCGCTCGCCGACACCGCGAAGATTTTCGACCGCCTGCCGCGCTGGGCCGACTCGCAGGTGCCGGGCTCGAAATGGGACCTGATCGTCGGCGAACCGATGCACGTCAAGGGCAACTACCTGCTGTTGTGCGAGAACCTGGTCGATCCGGCGCACGTGGTTTACGTGCACAAGCGCACGCTGGGCAGCCCGGCGATGGTGAACATCCCGATCGAGGCCGCCGAAGTGGACGGCGCGCTGCTGGTGTCGCGCTGGACGCCCAACGCGCCTGCGTCGCCGATGCTGCAGCGCTACGGCAAGTGGCCGGGCAACGTCGATCGCTGGCAGTACTACTGGTTCTACGCGCCCAACATCGCGGTGGTCGATTTCGGCGCCGGCGAGCCGGGCATGGCGCGCAGCGAAGAAGCGCGCGACGCCGCGGTGCGCTTGTACTCGGCGCATTTCATGACCCCCGAGACCGAGGAATCGACGTACTACTTCTGGTTCGTGCTGCGCAATTTCGGCGTCGGGGATGCGGCGGTGTCAGCCGACCTGATGGACCAGGTCACCAGCACCTTCCTCGAGGACAAGGTGGTGCTGGAGGCGATACAGGCGGCCGAAGCGGCGCCGTTCGTCACCAAGCGCGTCAAGCTGGCGATCGATTCCGGCAGCGCGCGCCTGCGGCGCACGGTGGCGCGCATGGTGGCCGCGGAAGAGACGGCGCCGGTCGCGGAGCGCGTGGTCGCGCTGCGGGACTGATCCCGTCTCGATGGAAGTCAACAATCCCGAGGTACTGAAGGAAGTCGAGACCGCGTTCCGGCGCTATGAGAAGGCGCTGACTTCGAACGACGTCGCGACGCTGAACGAGCTGTTCTGGGATTCCCCGCACACCATCCGCTACGGTCTGGCCGAAGAATCCTACGGCCACGCCGCGATCGCCGCGGTACGCGCGGCACGCGATCCGGCGGACCTGGCGCGTGAACTCACGCAGGTGGTGATCACCAGTTACGGCCGCGATTTCGCCACCGCGAGCTGCGAGTACACGCGAACCCGCTCGGGTCGCCGCGGCCGCCAGATGCAGACCTGGGTGCGCATGCCCGAAGGCTGGCGCGTCGTCGCCGCGCACGTGCACCTGCTGCCGCAGGCGCCGGCGGGCGGTGCGAACCCGAAATAAGCGCGATCGCTATTTCAGGTTCCGCCGAGTCCGCAGGCGCGACACGGCGGCGCGCAGCAGCACGCGGGAATAGATCCTGTGAAAACCCAGCAGCGCGCGAAACGCCAGGCCCATCGTCGCCTTGCCGGTCCTGCGGCGCGCCATCGGCACCACCGCCGAGCCGAAGTAGAGCAGGGTGCCGGTGCCGCTGCTCTCCGCCGGCATGCTCATCAGCCAGGACCGCGTGCGGCCCTGGAAATCGCGCAACAGCAACTGGTTGGCGGAGCGGCCTTCGACGCTCCAGGCAGCGAACGTTTCGGTGCTGCCCGCTGCGAGTTGGCGCGCCTGCGCATCGGTCGAGGGTCGCGCAACGAACCATCCGAGCAGCGCCCGCTCCAGCCTGAACACCGCCGTGGTGTAGAAGGCCTCGACATACTCGGCCTGCGTCACCTGCCGCGCCAGCTCGGCGACATAGCAGTCCGCGTAGCCGCCGGTGCCGGAGTACCTGCCGAGCAGCGCATCGCCGGGAAGCTCGCAGGCACGCAACTTCATCGGGCGTTGCTCATGGCAGCCGAAACGAGGCTGGCATCCGGCCTGCCGCCGCTACCCCGCCGAGCGCAGCGCGCCGGCGATGATGTACGCACCCAGCGCGAGCAGGGCGATGAAGAACACCTGGCGAAAGCGCTGTTCGGAGAGCCGCTTGCGCAGGCGCTGGCCGAACACCATGCCGAGGATCGCCGGCAGCACCGCGCCGGCCGAAAGCACGCCGTGCTCGGCGCTCAGCAGGTTCGCCTGCTGCATCGCCGCCGCCAGCGCCAGCGTGGACACGGTGAACAGCATCCCCATCGCCTGGATCAGCATGTCGCGCGACAGCCCGATCGCCTGCAGGAACATCACGCCCGGCACGACGAAGGAACCGGTCATGCCGGTCAGCACGCCGTTCGCGCCGCCGAGCAGCGGCCCGGCCCAGGCTTCGTGCCGCGCCGGGATGGCGATGCGGATGCCGGCGAGGTTGATCGCCGCGTAGGCCGCCAGCAGCACGCCGAGCAGCGCGGTCAGCAGCCCGAGGTTCACGCGCGTCAGCGCCGCGGCGCCGATCCATACCGTCGCGGTCGCCATCAACAGGAACGGCCACACGCGGCGCAGGATCGCCAGCGCATGGCCGCCCACCAGCGCCTGCCACAGGTTGGTGACGAAGGAAGGCACCAGCAGCAGTGCCATCGCGCTCGGCAGGCCAAGTGCGACGGTGAGTAACGCGAGGCTCACCGACGGCAGGCCGAGGCCGATTACGCCCTTTACCATGCCCGCGACGAGGAAGGTGCCTGCCACTGCCAGGATGACGCCGGTATCGACCATGTTGCGCTATCCGTCGTCCCGGCCGTCGTGGCGGAACTCCCGACAGCGCAAAGGCAAGCTGCGGCGCATCTCCATCGTCAGATCGCCGCCCTCGCCACGCAAGCCGCAAGCGGCGCGCCTGCGAAGGCCAGCGCGGCCTGCAGCACGCCTCTGCCGGTCGTTCTCGATGTCATGTTCCGGGCCGAACCACAGCGCTAGCGCGGCAGCGCCACTTCCATGCTCTTGCCGCCGTAGCCGGCCGGCTTGTGGCGGGCGCGCACGGTCACCTTCGCCACGCCGGGCGGGATCTTCACGCCATGCAGGTCGCGCGTGAACGGCTGCTCGGTCTCGTGCGGATGCAGCAGCACGCGCCTGCCGAGCAGGCTTCCATCGGGCGCCAGCACCTCGAACGCGTCCGCGTAGTAGTCCCAGCCCTTGTCCACGCTCTTCACGGTGACGTCGAAGTTGAAGGTGCCGGAAGCGCCGCGGCTCACCTTGACGTCGACGACATCGGCATCGCGCGCGGCGGCGGGCAGCGAGAAGAGCAGGGCGGTGAGGACGACTGACAGGCGAGACATCAGGTGGCCTCCAGGATGGTTCGCGGGACTCATGGCGTACTTTCAGACTGGTGAATGGCGATGATATATGGCGTCGGCCGCTGCGGCGGCGAGAACACCTAGAACAGCAGCTTCGCCCGCACGCCCAGCACCCAGTTTCGCCCCGGCGCGGGCTCGTAGTAGCGCCCGTTGGCTTCGTTGACGATCACCGAGCCGATGATGCGGCGGTCCGCCAGGTTGTCGATGCGCAGGTATTCGGTGAAGCGCCAGTTGCCTGCGTGCTGCACCAGCTCGGCGCCGAGGCCGGCGACGGTGTAGGCAGGCGCGTATTCGCTGTTGCGGTCGTCCACCGCGACGCGCGAGCGGTGCTGCAGGTCCAGCGCGGCGGTGAATCCGGCCGGCGCATGGCGCCACTTCAGTTCGGCCCAGGCCTGCATGCGCGGCACGCCCGGCAGCACGTTGCCGGCGGCCACCGCGACGCCGCCGGCGGTGAAGGCGTCGCGAAAGCGCGCGTCCAGCAGCGTCCACGCGAACGCGGCCTCGAAGCCCGCCGGCAGCGGCACTTCGGCGAGCAGTTCCATGCCCTTGCGTTCGGTGCGGCCCGCGTTCTTGAAGGTGCTGCGCCCGCCGGCGTTGCTGGCGACGACGATCTCGTCCTGCGTGCCGACGTGGAACAGCGCGGCGTTCAGACGCGCACCACCGGGCCACAGCGTCTTCACGCCCAGCTCGGCATGCCGGCTGCGCGATGCGGCGAGCGCGAAATTCAGGCCGCTGCCGCCTGTACGGTAGGCGAGTTCGGCGAAGGTCGGGGTTTCGAAGCCGTGTCCGTAGTTCAGGTACACGCTGCCGCCGGGCGCGAAGCGGTACGCGAGACCGAGCGCGGGGGTGCTGCGCGCGTAGCGCCTGCGCCCGCTGTCGTCCGGGTTGCCGGCGGCGATGTAGTAGTCCTGCGAGCGGAAGTCGACCTGGCTCGCGCGCAGGCCGGCAAGCGCGATCCAGCGCTCGCCGGGCCGCCACTCGGCCTGCGCGTAGGCGCCGGCGCTGGTCACCGCGTCGTCCTGGTCGCGGCGCGGCGCGCCGACATGGCCGTTGTCGTTGACGAAGCCCTGCCTGCGCTCGGCCATGCGCTCGACCTCGCCGCCGATGGCGAAGCTGAGCGGCCGGCCAAGCAATGTGGCTTTGCTGCTCAGGCGCAGCGAGGCGCCGCCGAAATCGCGGTCCAGGTCGACCACGCCGCCCGCGGCGGTCGCGGTCGCGCCGCCGTTGAAGCCCAGGTACTGGCGCACGTCGCGTTGCCCGCCGAAGACGGTCGCCGCGAGCGTGTGATCGCCGAAGCGGTGTTCCAGCGTCGCGCCGAGCTGCAGCTGCGCGCTGGTCTTGCGCGTGTTGAAGGTGTCGACCACCGCCGCGACCTGGCGCGGGTCGGCATCCGCCTGCGCGCGCGTCAGGCCGGCCGGGTCCTGCGTTTCCGGCGCGGCCAGCGAATTCGCGACGATGGAAACCTTCGTCGCGTCGGACAGCGAAAAGCGCAGCTTTGCGTTCATCTGCTCGCGCGTCACCGACGAATGCCTGCGAAAGCCCTCGCTGCGATAGCGCGAGGCGCTGACGATGCCATCCGCCGCGGCGGTGGCACCAGAGGCCTTGAAGCCGGCGCGCCAGCTGCCGAAGGAACCGAGCATGAGGTCGCCGGCGATACCGGGCTCGCGCGCGCCGGACTCGGTGAGCAGGTTGATCACGCCGCCCGACGCATTGCCGTGCAGCACCGAGAACGGCCCGCGCAGCACCTCGATGCGTTCGGCCGAGGCGAGGTCGAAGTGCGCCACCTGGCCCTGGCCATCGGGCATGCTGGCCGGTATGCCGTCGGCGACGAGGCGCAGGCCGCGCACGCCGAAGGTGGCGCGCGCGCCGAAGCCGCGCACCGACACCTGCAAGTCCTGCGCGTAGTTGTTGCGGTTCTGCACCACCAGACCCGGCACGCGCGCGAGCGGCTCCGACATATTCACGCCGGGCCGCGCGAAGCGGATGTCCCCGGCGTGCACGCGGTCGATCGACGCGGGCACGTCGAGGCTCGGCCGTTCCACGCGCGTCGCGGTTACCGTCACCGCGTCCTCGCCGCTCGCCGGTGCGCATGCACCTGCGAGGTAAACTGCCGCCACCATGGAAGACCGCGACCAGACGCTGGACATGCTGCGCGAAAGCATACGACGATTCGTCGAGCGCGAAGTCGTGCCGAACGCTTCCGCGTGGGAGGCGGAGGGCGCGGTGCCGCGCGAGGTGCTGCGGGAAATGGGCTCGCTCGGTTTTCTTGGCCTGCGCCATGCGTCCGGGTACGGCGGAGGAGAACTCGATGCGCGCGCCACCGCGCTGCTCGCCGAGGAACTCGGGCGCTCGACGTTCGGCGGTTTCGCCATCACCGTGCTGGTGCATACCGACATGGCCTCGCCGCACCTGGCGAATGCGGGTTCCCCGGCGCAGCTCGCGCGCTGGATGCCGAAAATCGTCTCCGGCGAATGCATCACCGCGGTTGCGGTCACGGAACCGGATGCGGGCTCGGACGTGAAATCGATTCGCACCAGCGCGCGTCGAGACGGCGGCGACTGGGTGCTGAACGGCGCCAAGATGTTCATCACCAACGGCGCGCTGGCCGACCTGTACTTCGTCGCCGCGAAGACCGACCCGGCAGGCGGCTCGAAAGGCCTGTCGATGTTCGCGGTCGAGCGCGGCACGCCCGGCCTCACGGTGGCGAAGCGGCTGGACAAGCTCGGCTGGCGTTCGTCCGACACCGCGGAGCTGGCCTTCCAGGACTGTCGCGTGCCGGCGGAGAACCTGCTCGGCGAGGAGCACCGCGGCTTCTACGCCATCATGAGGAACTTCCAGAACGAACGCATCGCCATCGCCGCGATGGCGATGGGCGAATCCGCGCGCGCGCTCGAGCTGACGCTCGACTACGTGCGCACGCGCAAGGCCTTCGGCGCGCCGCTGTGGGACAAGCAGGCGATCCGGCAGAAGCTCGCCATGCTGGCGGCGAAGGTAGAGGCGGGCAGGCAGCTGGTGCGGCATGCCGCGGCGCTGGACGCGGCGGGGCGCGACTGCGTGAAGGAGGTGTCGATGGCCAAGGCCTGGTGCGGCGAACTGGTGAACGAGGTGATGTACGCCTGCCTGCAGTGCCATGGCGGCAGCGGCTACATGCACGAAACCGTCATCGAGCGCATGTACCGCGATGCGCGCGTGCAGTCGATCGGCGGCGGCGCCACCGAAGTGATGCTGGAAGAGGTGGCCAAGCGCTTGTGACGCCGAGGCCGGGCGCGTCCGCGCGCTATGCGCGGTCCGGTGTGCGGGGATCCATGCGCAACACGGCGGGAGAGGCGTCCGACATCGGCACGTAGGCAGGCCGCTCGGTGGGGCGATCGGGGAACAGCCAGGTGCGGTAGACGCCGAACAGCCCGAGCGCGCCGAGCACGATGGCGAAGAACAGCAGCAGGCTGCCCGGCCCGAGCGCGTTCATCAGGGCGCCGGCCGCGGCGGGGCCGACCGCGGCGCCGATGCCGTGCAGCAGCAGCAGGCCGCCGGTAGTTTCCAGCGCCTCGGACCTATCCACCATGTCGTTCACGTGCGCGACGCTCAAGCCGTACACGGTGAACGCAAGGCCGCCGTAGAAGAACGCCAGCACCACCAGCGCGGTTTCTGAAACGTGCGCGATGACGAAGCCGAATGCCGCCAGCGTCGCCGCGCCCACGCACACCGCGACCAGCACGCTGCGGCGGTCGTAGCGGTCGGACAGCGCGCCTATCGGCCATTGCAGCAGCGCGCCGCCGAAGATGGTCGCCGCCATGAATGCCGCGGTGCCTGCTTCCGACATGCCGACGCGCAGCGCGAACACCGCGCCCATGCTGTAGAAGGTGGCGTTCAGCAGCCCCGAGGCGAGCGCGCCGGCGACGCCGAGCGGCGACACGCGGTACAGCCGCGCGAGGCGCAGGCGCGGCGCGTCGGCCGGCGCCGGCTCGGCGACCCGCGTCAGCGTGATCGGTACCAGCGCCAGCGACAGGAGCACCGACACCAGCGCGAAGGGCGCGAAGCCGAGCGTGTCCACGGCGAGGATGAGGAACTGGCCGCAGGCCATCGCAACCAGCGTCACCGACATGTAGATGGCGAACAGGCGCCCGCGCTGCGAGTTCGGCGCCAGCGTTGCCAGCCAGCTCTCGATGACGATGTACAAGCCGACCAGGCAGGCGCCGGCGACGAAGCGCAGGAACCCCCACCACCATGGCTCGATCAGCAGCGCGTGCAGCACCGGTGTCGCCGACGCGACCGACGCCATCGCCGCGAAGGCGCGGATGTGGCCGACCCGGCGCACCAGGTGCGGGCAGGCGTAGGTGCCGAAGACGAAGCCGGCGAAGTACGCCGACATGATGACGCCGGTGACCGCGACCGGAAACTCGGCGAAGCCGGCGCGCAGGCCGAGCACCATGAAGAGCAGGCCGACGCCGAGCAGCAGCAATGCGATGCCGGCGAAAAGCGAGGACAGCGCAAGGATCAGCGCGCGCATTCGTATGCCCTCACCGCCGCTCCTGGCGTGCGGCGCGCAGCGCCTCGAGCACGCGGGCGCCGGCGCGGCCGACCTCCGGCAGGCCGGCAGACGCCTCGAACCGCCGTATCGCCGCGCGCGTCACCGGGCCGATGCCGCCGTCCACCGCGCCGATGTCGTAGCCGAGCGCGAGCAGCAGCTCCTGCACTTCGCGGCGTTCCATGCGCGACAGGCCGCGGTCGTCGGTCGGCCAGGGCGTGGCAAATCCGCGCGCGCCGCGCAGGCGGTCCGACAGGTGCGCGATCGCCAGCGCATAGGACTCGGCGGCGTTGTACGAGTAGATGGCGTTGAAGTTGCGAAACACCAGGAATGCCGGGCCGCGGTTTCCCGCCGGCAGCAGCAATGCCCCGCTGCCTGGGCCGGAGAGCGGCGCGCGGTCGATGCGGCGAATGCCTGCCGCTGCCCACGCTGCGAGCGCCTGGCGCGTGCGCCGTCCCGATGCGCCGGCGTAGTCGCGCGGCAATCGCACCTCGTAGCCCCAGGGCTCGCCGCTCGCCCAGCCCGCGCGCTTGAGGAAATTCGCAGTCGAACCGATGACGTCCGGAATCGACGCGACCAGGTCGCGGCGGCCGTCGCCATCGAAGTCCACCGCCAGGCGCAGGAAGGTCGAGGGCATGAACTGCGTGTGGCCGAACGCGCCAGCCCAGGAGCCGGTGAGCGATGCGGCATCGGCGTCGCCGGCCTCGTGGATCTTCAGCGTCGCCATGAATTCGCCGCGGAAGAACTTCTGCCTGCGGCCGTCGCAGGCGAGCGTGGCTAGCGAGCGCAGCAGCGGCCGCGTACCGAGGCCCCGTCCATAGTCGGATTCCACGCCCCAGATGGCGACGATGGCGTACCGGTCCACGCCATAGCGGCGCTCGGCCTCGGCGAGCAGCTCCGCGTGTTCGGCCAGCCGCGCGCGGCCGTCGGCGATGCGCTCGGCATCGACCAGGAACGCGAGGTAATCCCAGATCGGCGTCTTGAATTCGGGCTGGCTTTCCAGCGCTTCGAGCACCGTGGGGTCGGGCGCGAGATCGGCAACGATGCCGCGCGCGGCGGCTTCAGCGCGCAGGCCGGCGATGCAGGCGTCGCGGCCGGACTGCGCCCACGCGGCAAGCGGCAGCGCGCAGAGCAGCGCAAGGATGGCGTGGCCTGGACGCATCACGCATTGTCCAGCAAGCCGAGCAGTGCCGCATTGAATGCGTTCGCCTGCTCGAATTGCACCCAGTGGCCGGCGTCCTCGATGACATGCAACCGTGCCTGCGGATGCGCCGCGCGCAGCATGTCGCGTATGTCGTCGAAGCGCGCGTGCGCGGTCACGTCCAGCCGGCCCCAGATGCCGTGCAGCGGCAGGCCGAGCGTGGCGAGCTTTTCCTTCAGCGCCGCGGTACGCGAGGAGCGCGCGCTGTTGACCCGCGCGCGCAGCACGTCGGCGGCGTACAGCGCCAGCAGCGCGTCGTCGATGCGCTCGGGCCGCGACAGCATCAGCGCGCCCAGGTTGTGGCGATGCGCGGCTGCGACCGCCGCCGGGTCCTTCAGGTGCTTCCAGGCGTGCAGCAGGCGTTCGCCCTTGGGACGCAGGCCGAGGCCGCCGGCGCCGACGATGACCAGCCGGCGAATGCGCGCGTGCCGCAGGCCGGCGAGCCAGGCCGCGACGATGGCGCCGAAGGAGAAGCCGACCAGGTCGATGCGTTCCTCGCCGGGCAGCAGCTCATCCATGTCCTGCGCCAGCACCGCGGCGATCGCGGTGTGGTCGCGCGGTTCGGGCGGCATCGCGGACTCGCCCATGCCCGGCAGGTCGGGAATCCACAGCGCATGGGCGGCGGCGAGGGCGTCGATGTTGCGCACCCAGTGCGACCAGCTTCCCGCGCCGCCGTGCAGCAGCACCAGCGGCGCGCCCCTGCCCCAGCGGCGCCATGCGGTGCCGCACGCGCTGCGCAGGGCAGGGCGGTCGATGCGGGCTGCTATGCGAACTCCTTTTCCTGCAGCGCGCGCCACATCAGCTTGCCCGAGGGCGTGCGCGGCAGCGCGGCGGAGAACTCGATCAGGCGCGGCGCCTTGTAGGCCGCCATTTCCTTGCGCGCCCAGGCAAGGATCTCCTCGCCGCTGGCGGCGGCCCCGGGCTTCAGCACCACCACCGCCTTGACGGTTTCGCCGCGGCGCGCATCAGGCGCGGCGATGATGCAGCATTCCTTGATCGCCGGATGCCGGTACATCGTCGCTTCGACTTCCGCCGGCCAGACCTTGTACCCGGCGGCGTTGATCATGCGCTTCAGGCGATCGGCGATGAAGAAGTAGCCGTCCTCGTCCATGCGGCCGAGGTCGCCGGTGCGAAAGTACGCCTTGCCGTCGACGTCGACCCAGGATTCGCGGAAGGCGGCTTCGTTCTGCCAGTAGCCGCAGAGCAGTTGCGGGCCGCGCACCACGATCTCGCCAGGTTCGCCGGGCGCGAGCGGCTTGAACGTGTCCGGGTCGATGACCAGCGACTCGGTGTCGAAGGTGGGAATGCCCAGGCACTGCTTCTTCGGCCGCTGCGGCGGATTCATGTGCGTCTGCGAAATGGTCTCGGTCATGCCGTAGCCCTCGACGTAATGCACGCCGCAGATGTCGAAGAGCTTCTGCGCGATCGCCTCGGGCATCGCCGCGCCGCCGCCGAAGATCGATCTGAGCGAACTCACGTCGTGCTGCAGTGCCCCGGGGTGCGACAGCAGGTCCACCACCATGGTCGGCACGTTGTCCCAGTGCGTGCAGCGGTAGCGCTCGACGATGCGCGCAGCGGCGAGCGGATCCCAGCGCTGCTGGATCGCCATCGTGCCGCCCGCGTACACGGTGGCGAGGAAGCTGTGCACCAGCCCGGTGACGTGGAAGAAGGGCGCGGTGGCGAGCGCCACGGTGCCGGCGGTGATGCGCTTCCATGCCGCGGCGCCGACGACGTTGTGCATCACGCTGTCATGCGTGTGCATGCAGCCCTTGGGCTTGCCGGTGCTGCCCGACGTGTAGGGCAGCATCGCCAGGTCGCCGGTCGCGCTGAGCGAAGGCGCGGGGTCGTGCCCGCCGAAGTCGTCCCGTCCCGGCACCAGCGCGCGCGCGATGCCATCGAAGCGGTCGGCGAGGTCGGCGCTGGTGAGCGCCACCGTCGCACCGCTGTCGGCGGCGTAGTGCGCGAGTTCTGACGCGACGTTCATCGGGCTCAGCGGCACCACCACCGCGTCGGCGCGCAGGATGGCGAAGCAGGCGATGACGAAGTCCGCGCTGTTCTGCATGTCGAGCAGCACACGGTCGCCGCGCTGCACGCCGCATGCATGCTGGAGGAACCCGGCGAGGCGTTCCACCTGCGCCAGCGCGTCGCCATAGCTGAGCGAGCGGTCCTCGAAGTGCAGCAGCGGCTTCGCCGGATCGCGGCGCGCGGCGTTCTCCAGCATGTCGTGCAGCCGCAGGCCGGCAGGCGCGCGCAGCGAACGCGGCAGCCCCGGCGGCCAGTGGCGGATGTGCGGAGGGTGTTCAGCCTGCATCGGCGCGCAGTATAGTGGGCACGGATGAGCGAACATACGTTCCTGCTGAAGGAAGGCGTCTGGCGCGCCGAGGGCGAATACATCGATGCGCTGGCCAAGCGCACCGAGGTCGAGGGCGAGGCCGAGCTGCGCCACTACCCGGAGCGGTGGATGTTCGCGTCGGTGATGCGCACGCGCGCGCCGAAGCCGGTGGAATCGCACAGCGCATACGAGATCGTGCCGCTCGCCAGGGGCAACCTCGCCACGCCCTGGACCTCGCAGAGCCCGACGCTGGGCTCGCTGACCGGGCGCTTCCTGCTGCTCGGCGACACCATCCTGTCCACCTGGGAAAGCGCCACCGGCAGGTTCCGCGGCAGCGAAACCCTGCTCCAGCGCGATGCCGCGCACTACAGCGCGCGCGGCGCGCTGTTCGACGGCGGCAAGCTGTTGTCGGCCTGGGTGGTGGAGTTGCGCGGCGGCTAGCCGCGCCGCACCCGGCAGGCCAGCCCGCGCGTGTCCTTCGAGCCGCTCATCGGGTCATACGGGCCTGAGTAGCTCATCGCCGCGTTGATGTTGATGTCCAGCGCACCGTAGTCGGGCGCGGTGCCATCCGGCCGCCACCAGCCCATGCCGGCGACCACCACACCCGGCGCGGTGCTGTCCGTAAGCTGCGCTTTCAGCCTGCATACGCCGTCGTGGCCATGCGTTTCGACGCTCACCCAGTCGCCATCCGCGACGCCGATCCCGGCGGCGGTATCGGGATGCATGCGCAGCAGCGGATCCGGCGACACCTTCTTCGCCCAGGGCTGCTCGCGAAAGCGCGAGTGGTGGTAGGTCTTCTCGCGCAGCCCGGTCTGCAGCCGCAGCGGGTACGCAGGGTCGTCGATCGTGGACGACGCTGCGGGCACCCAGTCGGGCAGGGGATCGAGGCCGAGCGCGGCGAGGCGCTCGGAATACAGCTCGACCTTCCGCGTCGGCGTGCGGAACGCCTGGTTGTCGAAATCTCCGCGCGCGTGCTCATATGCGATGAACCCGGCCTGCGCCAGCGCGTCGATGTCGATGCCCGCGTCTCGGACCAGGTAGTCGTTGTACTCGCGCTGCGTGCGCCAGGGCATGCGCTCGGCGTCCACCGTACCGCGCGCACGCAGCCGATCGAGCAGCGCGGCGGCGATCTCGACGTCGCTGCGCGCTTCGCCCACGCGCGCCGCGGCAGGGGCGGTGTAGCCCAGGCACGCGCCCGCAGCGTGCAGCGTGACTTCCTCTTCCTCCAGCGTCGTCGTCTTCGGCAGCACCAGGTCGGCGAGAGCGGCGGTGGGGTTCATCTGGCTGGTCGCCACGGCGAGGAAGTCCAGCGCGCCGAGGGCCTGCATGGTGCGCTGCGAATCCGGGTAGGTCACCGCGATGTTGACGCCGCTCACGTACATCGCGCGCACCGGGTAGGGACGGCCGCTGAGGATGGCGTCGATCACCGTCGGGTTGTGGCAGGCACCCTGCCAGCCCTGCGGGCCGGCCCACAGCGGAAAGCGTGCCGCGCCCAGCGCGCGCCGCGCGACGTCCCCGGGCAGCGCGAACGCGGGGTCGGCGAGCGCGTCGAAATTGGTGCGCAGCCCGCGCGGACGCTTCGCGCGCAGGTTGCCGCCGGGGCGGTCGAGGTTGCCGGCGATGGCGAGCAGGCAGTGAAAAGCACGGAAGGTCTGCACGCCGTTGGACACCGCGTCTATGCCGTGGCCGCTGACGAAGCACGCCGGGCCGTCCGCGTACAGCCTTGCCGCCTGCAAGATGTCGTCCGCCGGCACGCCGCTCGCGCGCGCGGCACGTTCCGGCGTCCAGTCGGCCACGCGCGCGGCGAGCCTGTCGAAGCCGTGGCACCAGCGCGCGACGAACTGCGCGTCGTGCCGGCCCTCGGCGATCAGCACCTGCATCATCGCCATGGCGATTGCGGCGTCCGTGCCGGGCCTGGGCCGCAGCCACAGGTCTGCCATCGTCGCGGCCGGCGTGCGCAAGGGGTCCAGCACGATCATCTTCGCGCCGCGCGCCTTCGCGTCCTTGATGCGCTGCCATTGCACCGGGTTTGCCGCCTGCGGATTGGCGCCGACCAGCAGCAGCGTGTTCGCATGCGGCACGTCCTCGCCGTTGGCGATTGCCAGTCCGGTGACCATGTCGCTTACCGCGCGGCAGCCGCCGCACAGGTCCTGGTTGATCATCCAGTTGGGCGAGCCGAGCGAACGCAGGAAGAGGGCGAACACGACGCTGCGCGAGAAGTACGCGCCACTGGTGGCGCCGGCAATCGCCAGCGGTCCGTGCCGTGCGCGCACCGCGGCCAGCCTGTCGGCCATTTCGTCCAGCGCCTCGTCCCAGCCTATCGCCTGCCAGGCGCCGCTGCCGCGGGCGCCTGCGCGGCGCAGCGGCGTGCGCAGCCGATCCGGGTGATAGGCGATGCCCGGCAGCCCGCGTATGCCCTTGATGCAGAAGGCGCCGCGCGACACCGGGTGCGCCGGGTTCGGCGCCACGTGCGTGACGCGCCCATCTTCCACCGTCAGCAGCGCGCCGCAGGCGGTGCTGCACTCCCAGCAGGTGCTGGGGACCACGCGCGCAGCGCCTTCGTTGTTCGCGGGGCGGCGGTCGGGATCTGGCATGACTTGCATTGGATATCCGCTTGCCTGAGGGCGCATCAGGATTGTCGCAGACGGCGGGCGCGCCCTTCCGTTCGGCGGCAGTACGGGTTGTGCCTTGATGCGGTATGCGGTAGCATCAGATGCATGCGAACCACCCTCGATATCGCGAACGACGTCCTGCAGGCGGCGAAGGAACGCGCTCGACGCGAGAAGAAATCCACCGGACGGGTGATTTCAGAGCTCGCGCGCAGCGCGCTCACCGCGGCGCCGGTGGCCTCGGGCGCGCGCGAGCCGAAGGCGACGTACGGGTTCCGTCCGTTCGCGCGGCGCGGCCGCGTGGTGAGCAACGAGCTGATCGACAAGCTGCGCGAAGAGGACGCGTACTGAGCGGTGCGCGCGCTGCTCGACGTCAACGTGCTTATCGCGTTGCTCGACGCCGATCACGCGCTGCATGAGCGGGCGGTCGAATGGTTCTCGGCGCACGCGCGCTCCGGCTGGGCGTCCTGCCCGATCACGCAGAACGGCTGCGCGCGCATCATGTCCAATCCGGGCTATCCGGGATCTCTGCCGGTGCGCGCAGTAGCGGAACGGCTTCGGGAAGCCACGGCAAACAAACTGCACGAATTCTGGCCGGACGACGTCAGCCTGTTGGACGAGCGGCTGATCGACGCTGCGCGCATCCACGGCCCGCGTCAGATCACGGATCTGTACCTGCTGTCCCTGGCCGTGCGCCGCGGCGGCCGGTTCGTGACTTTCGACGCCGGCGTGGCTATCGATGCGGTGAAGGGCGCCGGAAAGCAGCACCTGCTCGCGCTCTGAGCGGAGGTCGCGTGCCCGGCGCTTCGCCGCTCACGAAGGATCGATGACGCCCTTGCCGGCGCTCTGCGCGTCGAACAGCCGATACGCTTCCTCGGCCTGCGCCAGCTTCCAGCGATGCGTGAACAGGCGATCCACGTCGATGCCGCGATCGGCGACGAAGCGCGCGCACTCGGCCTGGCCGACGGTGGAGAAGGTCCACGAGCCGATCAGCGTCACCTGCCGTCGCAGCAGGTCGGGGCTCACGTCCAGCGTCACCTTGTCGCCTTCGCCGACGTAGCAGGCCTTGCCCCAGGTGCGCACGCAGCGCACCGCCTGCGCGCGCGCCTCGGGCGAGGCCGAGGTATCGAGCGACAGGTCGGCGCCGCGGCCATGGGTCAGGTCGCGGATCGCCTGCACCACGTCGCCAGCGCTCTGCGGGTTGATCGCCTCGTCTGCGCCGAACTCCTTCGCGCGCGCCAGGCGCTCTTCGCTCACGTCCAGCGCGATGACCCGCGCGCCCATCGCTACCGCGAGCTGCGTCGCCGACAGGCCCACCGGCCCCTGGCCGAAGATCGCGATGCTGTGATTGCCCTGCAGGCCGAGGCGCTGCAGCGCGCCCCAGGCGGTGCCGGTGCCGCAGGAGATTGCCGCGCCGGTCTCGAACGACAGCTCGTCCGGCAGCGGCACCAGCGTGCGTGCCGGGCATTTCAGGTACTTCGCATGCGCGCCGTGCCCGGTGACGCCATAGACTTCGGCGACGCCTTCGTCGCACAACTGCATCCAGCCGGTCGCGCATTGCGCACAGACGCCGCAGCCGCGGTAGTGGTGCTGCATCGTGCGCATGCCGATGCGCGCCATGTTCTGCGGCACGCCGGCGCCCACCGCGGCGACCACGCCGCAGGGCTCGTGGCCGGCGATCAGCGGGCCGCTTACCTTGCCCAGCCCCAGCGACGCGGCGCCGCCGGCGGCGCGGTAGAACTTCAGGTCGCTGCCGCACATGCCCGAGGCCTTGATCTCCAGCACCACTTCGCCCGGGCCGGGTGTCGGGTCGGGAAAGTCGCGGATCTCGAGCTTGCGCTCGCCGAGGAAGACGACGCCTTTCATTTCAGTCCCTTCAGCACAGGCATGCGCAGCGGGTGCACAGCTTCGAACGCGCGCGCGGCGCGCAGCACCCGCGCATCGGCATGGCGTGGGCCGACGATGTGCAGGCCGACCGGCAGGCCGGCGCGGGTGAAGCCGCAGGGGATGCTGGCGGCGGGCTGCTGCGTCAGGTTGAAGGGCAGCGAGAAGGGCGTCCAGTCGGTCCAGCGCGTGTACCTGCCGCCCGCCGGGAATTCGCGCCCGGCCTCGAACGCCGGGATCGGCAGCGTGGGTGTGACCAGCAGGTCGTACCGGCGGTGGAAGCGGTTCATGTGCACGCCGAGCGCGCCGCGCTGCTGCACGGC
>JBFWRS010000017.1:0-68009 GCA_050248795.1 Burkholderiales bacterium
GCGGTTTCAACAAGGGAAATCTTCTCGGATTCCGCGTTGACACGGGATACGGAACCGCTCAAAATGTCGGCCTTTTTGCCGGGGCAAGGCCGCAACGACCTGGAGCCTGTCGTGACGCGCCGCTACCCCGAGGTTGCCAGGCACCTGGACTGGCTGCGCAAGCGCAGCCCGCAGGCGCGGATGACGGGCTCCGGCGCATGTGTTTTTGCGGAGTACACGACGGAAGGCGAGGCGCGCGCCTTCCATTCGCAGTTGCCGGAGACGATGCATGGCTTTGTCGCGCAGGGCCTGGAGCGTCACCCGCTTCGCATGGATGATTGAGTTTCAGCTGGGGCGTCGCCAAGCTGGTCTAAGGCACCGGATTTTGATTCCGGCATTCCGAGGTTCGAATCCTCGCGCCCCAGCCACAGCAAACATGTGCGCCGCGCCAGCGGCGGGCGTGCAGGGATGAATACTATGTCGCCGCATTCGGGAATGGAGCGCCTGATGGTGTTCACGGGGAACGCGAATCCCCGGCTCGCCCAGGACGTCACCAAGCATCTCAACCTCGCATTGGGGCGGGCCATCGTCGGCCGGTTCTCCGATGGCGAGGTGATGGTGGAGGTGCTGGAGAACGTGCGCGGCAAGGACGTTTTCGTGCTGCAGTCCACCTGCGCGCCCACCAACGACAGCCTGATGGAACTGCTGGTGATGGTAGACGCGCTGAAGCGCTCGTCTGCGGCCCGGGTTACCGCGGCGATTCCCTACTTCGGCTATTCGCGGCAGGATCGCCGGCCGCGCTCGGCGCGCGTCGCGATCAGCGCCAAGGTGGTGGCGAACATGCTGACCTCGGTGGGCGTGGCGCGCGTGCTGACGATGGACCTGCATGCGGACCAGATCCAGGGCTTCTTCGACATCCCGGTGGACAACATCTACGCCGCGCCGGTGCTGCTGGGCGACGTGTGGAAGCAGCGCTACGACGACGTGGTCGTGGTGTCGCCCGACGTGGGCGGCGTGGTCCGGGCGCGGGCGCTCGCCAAGCGCCTGGAATCGGACCTTGCCATCATCGACAAGCGCCGGCCGAAGGCCAACGTGTCGGAGGTCATGAACGTCATCGGCGAAGTCGAAGGCCGCACCTGCGTGATCATGGACGACATGGTCGACACCGCCGGCACGCTGTGCAAGGCGGCGCAGGTGCTGAAGGAGCAGGGCGCAAAGCGCGTGGTCGCGTACTGCACGCACCCGGTGCTTTCCGGCGGGGCGGTGGCGCGGATCGCGGATTCGGACATGGACGAGCTGGTCGTCACCGACACGATTCCGCTAGGCGAGGATGCGCGCGCATGCGGGAAGATCCGGCAGTTGACGGTGGCGGGGCTGCTCGCCGAAACCATACTCAGGATCTTCAACGAGGATTCGGTGAGTTCGTTGTTCATCGAGTAGGCGGACAACGGACAAGCCATCAACCATCCGTCTGTGCCCGGTCGCGGGCCTGGCGGATTCACGAAAGGAAGTGCAATGAAATTCGATATCGAAGCGCGCAAGCGCGAAGCGCAGGGAACGGGTGCGAGCCGCCGTCTGCGCAATGCCGGCAAGGTGCCCGGCATCGTCTATGGCGGGGACAAGGATCCGGTCAACCTGGAACTGAGCCAGAAGGACATGCTGCGCAACCTCTCGAACGAGAAGTTCCACGCATCCATCCTCACGCTCAAGGTGGACGGCGCGGCAGAATCGGTGCTGCTGCGCGCCTTCAACATGCATCCGTGGAAGGCGCAGGTGCAGCACGTGGATTTCCAGCGCGTGTCCAAGGACCGCAAGATCCACATGAAGGTGCCGCTGCACTTCGTCAACGCCGAGACTTCGCCCGGCGTGAAGCTGCAAGGTGGCCTCGTCAGTCACGTGATGAACGAGATCAACATCACCTGCTTCCCGGACGACCTGCCGGAGTACGTCGAGGTGGACCTGGGCCAGATGTCGATCGGAAACTCGGTGCACGTCAAGGACCTGAGCCTGCCCAAGGGCGTCGAAGTGGTGCTGCACCGTGCGGAAAACCCGGTGGTCGCCTCGGTACTCGTGCCCAAGCTGATCACCGAGGAGGAGACGGCCGCCGCCGATGCGACGCCTGCCGCCGCCGACGTGCCCGCCACGGCGCAGGCCGCCCCCGAAAAGGCAGCGGAGGGCGACGCCGCCAAGGCCGCCGAGAAGAAGAAGTAAGCCTTGCCGGGGATCCGCCTCATCGTCGGGCTGGGCAACCCCGGCAAGGACTACGAGCGCACGCGGCACAACGCCGGGTTCTGGTGCATCGAGCGCTTCGCTGCCGCCAATGGCATCGACATGCGCAAGGACACCAAGTACCAGGCGCTGGTCGGCCGGCATGCCGGCGGCGCGTGGCTGGTCATGCCGCAGACGTTCATGAACGGCAGCGGCAGGCCGGTGCACATGCTCGCGGGCTTCTTCAAGATCGCACCGGAAGAGATTCTGGTGCTGCACGACGAGCTCGACTTTCCCCCCGGCACGGCGAAGATGAAGCAGGGCGGCGGCATCGCCGGCCATAACGGCCTCCGCGACATCTCGCAGCGCATCGGCAGCCATGATTACTGGCGGGTGCGCATCGGCATCGGCCACCCGGGAGACAAGCGGCAGGTCGAGCACTACGTGCTGCAGAAGCCGTCGCCGGAGGACCGCGCCGCGATCGAGCAGACGGTCGCGAAGACGGTCGAGATCCTGCCGCTTTGCCTCGCCGGCGACATGCAGAGCGCGATGCTGAAGCTGCATACGAAAGACAAGGCTTGAGCCTCAAATGCGGCATCGTCGGCTTGCCGAACGTCGGCAAGTCCACGCTCTTCAACGCGCTCACCAAGGCGGGGATCGCGGCCGAGAACTATCCCTTCTGCACCATCGAGCCGAACGTCGGCATCGTCGAGGTGCCGGATCCGCGCCTGGCGAAACTTGCGGACATCGAAAAGCCGCAGAAGCTCATTCCCGCGGTGGTGGAGTTCGTCGACATTGCCGGGCTGGTCGCCGGCGCATCCAGGGGCGAGGGCCTCGGCAACCAGTTCCTCGCCAACATCCGCGAGACCGATGCGATCGCGCATGTGGTGCGCTGCTTCGAGGACCCGAACGTCATCCACGTCGCCAACAAGGTCGACCCTGTCGCCGACATCGAGGTGATCAACACCGAGCTGGCCCTGGCGGACCTCGCGGCGGTGGAGAAGCAGTTGTCGAAGTCCACCAAGGTGGCGAAATCAGGCGGCGACAAGGAAGCGCAGCGCCTGGTCGCGGTGCTGGAAAAGGCGATGACGGCGCTGGACAAGGCGCAGCCGGTGAGGACGATCGACTGGTCGAAGGAGGAGCTCGTCGTGCTGCGGCCGCTGTTCCTCCTCACCATGAAGCCGACCATGTACGTGGCCAACGTCTCCGAACACGGCTTCAAGGACAACCCGCTGCTTGCCGCGGTGGAAGCGCATGCGAAGAAGGAAGGCGCACCGGTGGTGGCGATCTGCGCGGCGATGGAATCGCAGATCGCCGAGCTGAGCGACGAGGACAAGGCGATCTTCCTCGCCGACATGGGCATGGAGGAACCCGGCCTGAACCGCGTGATCCGCGCGGGCTACGCGCTGATGGGCCTGCAGACCTACTTCACCGCCGGTCCCAAGGAAGTGCGCGCCTGGACCGTGCCCGTGGGCGCCACCGCGCCGCAGGCCGCGGGCGTGATCCACACCGATTTCGAGAAGGGATTCATCCGCGCGGAAGTCACGGCCTACGACGACTACGTCGCCTGCAAAGGCGAGCAGGGCGCCAAGGAGGCGGGCAAGCTCCGGGTCGAGGGCAAGGAGTACGTGGTGCGCGACGGCGACGTCATGCACTTCCGCTTCAACGTCTGATCGACGTACCATGGCGGCCATGCGTACCGCCCTGATCGCGCTGCTGGCACTGGTGCTTCCGCAGATGTCGGCGGCGAGCGAGCTGCCGATCTTCGACGCCCACGTGCACTACTCGCACGATGCCTGGGACAACCTGCCGCCGAAGGACGCGATCGCGATTCTGCGCAAGGCGGGGGTGAAGCGGGCGCTGGTATCGAGCTCCGGCGACGACGGCCAGCAGCGCCTGTTCATCGAGGCGCCGGACATCATCCTGCCGTCGCTGCGGCCGTATCGTTCGCGCGGCGAGATCGGCAGCTGGGTGCGCGATCCCAGCATGCCCGGCTACCTCGAAGAGCGGTTGAAGAAATACCGCTACGTCGCCATCGGCGAATTCCACCTCTACGGCGCGGATGCCGACCTGCCGGGGCCCCGGCGCATGGTGGAACTCGCGCGCCAGTACAAACTCTATCTGCACGCGCATTCGGATGCCGACGCGGTGGAACGCCTGTTCCGGCAGTGGCCCGAGGCGCGCATCCTGTGGGCGCACTCCGGCTTCGACCAGCCAGCCAACGTGCGCGAGATGCTCAAGAAACATCGCAAGCTGTGGTGCGACCTTGCGTTCCGCACCGACCACGGCTCGGGCGGCAAGCCGCCGCCGGAGTGGCGCGCGCTGTTCCTGGAGTTTCCTGACCGCTTCACGGTCGGCTCCGACACCTTCACGCCGGAGCGCTGGCACTACATCCCCGAACACGCGAGGTGGTCACGCCAATGGCTGTCGGACCTGCCGAAAGACGTTGCCGAGCAGATCGCCTGGAAGAACGGCGAGCGCCTGTTCGGCGGCATGCTGCGCTAGCCGCGCTGCTTGCGGCCGCCAGCGCAGCGACCACGCTTGCGTGCGAGCTGCCGGACGCGAAGCGCATCCAGGGCGCGAAGCACAGCATCGCCTATCGCACCGTGCCCGCGCGCATCAGCGTCGGCGAGCATTTCATGCTGGAGATTGCGGTGTGTCCGGCGGCTGCCGAACTGAGGGCGAACGCGCACATGCCGGAACATCGCCATGGCATGAACTACCGCCCGACGCTCGCGCCGGCGGACGCGGGGCGCTACCGCTCCGAGGGCTGGCTGTTCCACATGCCAGGACGCTGGGAGTTCGTGTTCGACGTGGGCGGCGAGCGGCTTACCGACAGCCTGCGGCTGGAGTGAAGCGGCTCGTCGGCATCCTGCTCGCGTGCATGGCAGGATCAGCCGCGGCGCAACTGCTCGACTACAGTGCAGCCGAGTTGCGCAGCATCCTGCGGCACGGACCGTGGCCTGCAGCGTGGTCGCCGGATCCGTCGAATCGCCTCTCCGGCAACGCGCAGGCAATCGACTGGGGACGGCAGTTGTTCTTCGAGCCGCGGCTGTCGAAGGGCGGCGCGGCACCCTGCGCGCGCTGTCACCTGCCGGCGCGAAGCTGGCAGGACGGCCTGCCGCGCGGCCATGGCCTCGAGCCGGGCGATCGCAACACGCTCAGTCTCCTGAACGTGCGCTACCAGCGCTGGTTCGGCTGGGATGGCGCCGGCGACTCGCTGTGGGCGCAAAGCATCCGCCCGATCATCGATGCGCGCGAAATGGGCCTCTCGCCCGGCGAGGTGGCCGCGCTGGTACGCGGCGATGCACAGCACGCCTGCGGCTACGAGAAGTCCTTCGGCGTGCCTCCCCCTGGCGACGACGAGGCGCTGCTCGCCGGCGTCGGCAAGGCGCTGGCGGCGTTCCAGGAGACGCTGGTCTCCGCGCGCACGCCCTTCGACGACTTCAGGGATGCGCTGGAACGCGGCGACCGCGCCGAGGCCGCGCGCTATCCGCTGGATGCCCAGCGCGGCCTGCGCATCTTCGTCGGCAGGGGCGCCTGCAACCTCTGCCATGTCGGCCCGACGTTCAGCAACGGCGAATTCGACGACATCGGCGTACCGTTCTTCATCGCACCGGGCAAGGTGGATCCAGGGCGTCACGGCGGCATCGTGCGCCTGCGGCAGAACCCGTTCAACCTGCTCGGGCGCCATAGCGACGATGCCACGCGCGCGAGCGCGACGCGCACGCGCCATGTCGCGCTCGAGCACCGCAACTTCGGCGAGTTCAAGGTGCCGGGTTTGCGCAACGTCGCGCAGACCGCGCCCTATACGCACCACGGTCGGCTCGCCACGCTGGAGGACGTGATCCGGCACTACTCCGACATGGATCCCGATCGCATCCATTCGGACGGCGTGGCGATCCTGCGACCTTTGAAGCTCGACGCGGGCGGGATGCGCGACCTCGCCGCGTTCCTCGCATCTCTCAGCGAGCGCGAGCCCGCGCCGCTGGCGCCGCCGCTCAGGCGTGCGTGCGGATCTCCGCCACCGCTTCGGGATTGACCAGGGAGCTGAGGTCGCCCGGGTCCTCGCCCAGGTAGGCTGCGCGGATGACGCGGCGCATGATTTTCAGGTTGCGCGTCTTCGGCAGGTCGGACACCAGCAGCACCGCCTTCGGCCTGAAAGGCACGCCGAGTCCGTGCACCACCACGCGCGACAGTTCGTCCTGTAGCGCCGCGGTGGCCTCAATGCCCGCTTTCAGGCTGCACACCAGCACCAGCGCCTGGCCCTTGATCGGATCGGGCACGCCGATCGCCGCCGCCTCGCCGAGCTTGCGGGTGCCCATCAGCAAGGCCTCGATCTCGGCCGGGCCGGTGCGCTTGCCCGCGATCTTCAGCGTGTCGTCCGAGCGACCCCAGATGTACCAGTGCCCGTCCGGGTCGCGGCTGGCGAAGTCGCCGTGGTGCCAGATGCCCGGCCAGGTGCTCCAGTAGTTGGCGATGTAGCGTTCGTCGTCGTGCCACAGGCTGCGCGTCAGCCCCATGGTTGGGCGGCGCATCACCAGCTCGCCCACGGTGCCTGCAGGCACCGGGCGTCCGGCCTCGTCGACCACGTCCGCGCCGGTGCCGGGCACCGGTGTGTTGAATGCGCAGGGCTTGAGCGGACGCAACAGGCAACAGGCGAGGATGCCCATCATCTCGGTGCCGCCGGAGAAGTTCAGCAGCGGCACGCGGCGCCCGCCGACGCGCTCGAACAGCCACGCCCAGGCCTCCGGCGTCCACGGCTCGCCGCTCGACACCATCACGCGCAGTGCGGCAAGGTCATGCGACTTCCATGGTTCGCTGCCTTGTGCCATGAAGGTCCTGATGGTCGTCGGCGCGACGCCGAGGTAACTCACGCGGTGCTCGGACGCGAGGCGCCACATGCGATCGGCGTCGGGAAAGTTCGGCGCGCCTTCGACCAGCACCAGCGTCGCGCCGACGATGGGCGTGGTGAACACGATCAGCGGACCCACCACCCAGCCCATGTCCGACATCCACAGCATCCGGTCCTCGGGCTTCAGGTCCATGCAGATCGCGAGGTCGAGCACGATCTTCGCCGGGAAGCCGGCATGCGCATGCACCACGCCCTTGGGCTTGCCGGTGGTGCCCGAGGTGAACACCAGCAGGTACGGGTCGTCCGCGCCCATCTCCTCGGTGGGCGCATCATCCGGCTGCGCGGCGACCAGGTCGTGCCACCAGTGGTCGCGGCCGGTACGCATCGATACCGGGTTGCCGGCGCGCTTCAGCACGATGACGTGTTCCAGCGCCGGCGCCTGCGCGGCCGCCTCGTCGACGATGGCCTTCGCATCCACCGGCTTGCCGCGGCGCGAGGTGCCGTCGACGCATACCAGCGCTTTTGCGCGGCCCAGCTCCAGCCGCGACAGCATCGCATCCGCGCCAAAGCCGGAAAAGAGCGGCATCACGATGGCGCCGATCTTCGCCGCGGCCAGCATCGAGATCATCGCCTCGGGCACGTTCGGCAGGTAGATCGCCACCACCTCGCCGCGGCCGATGCCGAGCGCGCGCAAGGCGCCGGCGAAGCGGCAGACTTCGCGATCCAGCTCGCGGTAGCTGAAGCTCGCACGCGCTCCATCTTCGCCCTCCCAGGCGAGCGCCTGCTTGTCCCAGGTGGGCGTGCCGCGCCAGCGGTCGAGCGCGTTCAGCACCACGTTGGTGGTGCCGCCCACGCACCAGCGCGTCCACGGCGCGCCGCGCGACTCGTCCAGCACGCGCTCGTACCGCCGATAGAAGCGCCAGTCCAGGTGCCTCAGCAGCGCGTCGTAGAACCGTGCAGGTTCGGCGTCCGCCCGCCGCAGCAGTTCGTCAAGGTCGCGGACGCCGATCGCGGCGATGAACCGCGTCAGGTTCGCCTGCGCGAGCGTGCCGGCATCAGGCTCCCAGGCATAGGAACCTGCGGACACGCCGCTCAGGCCGTGACGGCGCGCGGCGCGCGATCGGCGAAGATTTTCGCCAGCGTGCTGCCGAACGGCATCACCTCGGCGCCCTCCAGCAGGCCGTGCTTCAGCATCTCGCGGTGCAGCTCGGGCAGGTGGTAGTGCGGCACCGACGCATAGAGGTGGTGCTCGATGTGGTAGTTGACGCGATGCGGGAAGAGAAGCCACTCGATGAGCGGCGCGGCCAGGTTGGTGCGCGCGGCGGTCAGCGGGGAGGAAAAATCGGTGGTTGCGCCGTGCTCAGCGATCGCGCGCAGCCGCAGGATCGCCTGCACCACGGTCGCCAGCGGCAGGATCCACAGCAGCAGGTACTGCACGAGGTAGCCGCTCGCCGCGGCGAGCGCGAACGCGGCGACCTGGAAGCCGATCACCGCGTTGCGGTCGGAGAGCGCCTCGGCACGCAGGCGCGCCGAGCTGTCGTTCAGCGGGCGCATGGCAACGTTGGTTTCGGTGTTCAGCGCCGGCGCGCCGCCGAGGAAATAGGCGTAGGTCTTCCACGCCGTGAACCCGGTGAGGTCCTTCGCCAGCTTCTTTGCCAGGTAGAGCCTGCCGCGCGGGTAGCCGCCGTGCAGCGCGGTGTCCGGGTCCGCGGGCCCGTAGAGGTTATTGTGGTGCAGCCGGTGGATGACGCGGTAGGTGCGCATCGACAGCCCCTGCACCGTCGCGCAGGCGCGGCCGACCAGGTCGTTCAGCCAGCGCGATTCGAACAGCCGGTAGTGCGCGGCGTCGTGCGCGAGCACGAACAGCGCATGTTGCCGCGTGCCGATCAGGATCACGCAGGGAACCACCACCCATGGCGTCCACCATGTGAGCGCCACCGTGATCAGCGTGCCGAGGACGAGGACTTCCTGCGCCACCGACCACGCCGAACGCCACGGCGAAATGCGAGACAGTCGCTGGACGATCTCCGCCGGCAGCGCGCGGCGGAAATCGTCCTTGAACTCCTCGCCCCGGGTTACAGCCCCCGGCGCTACAGGCCCATGCATACGTACTTGATCTCGACGTACTCCTCGATGCCGTACTTCGAACCCTCGCGGCCGAGGCCGGACTGTTTCATGCCGCCGAAGGGCGCGACTTCCGAGGTGATCAGGCCGCTATTGACGCCGACCATGCCGTAGTCCAGCGCCTCGGCCACCTTCCAGACGCGGCCGATGTCGCGGCTGTAGAAGTAGGCGGCGAGCCCGTACTCGGTGTCGTTGGCGAGCTTCACCACTTCCTCGTCGGTCCTGAAGCGGAAGATCGGCGCCACCGGGCCGAAGGTCTCTTCACGGAAGATCTTCATGCTCGGCTTGGCCTCGGTGATCACCGTGGGTTCGTAGAACGTGCCGCCGCGCGCATGGCGCTTGCCGCCGGTGAGAAGCTTGCCGCCACCCTTGGTTGCATCGGCGACGTGCTCCTCGACCTTGGCGAGCGCCGCTGTGTCGATCAGCGGACCCTGCGTGACGCCGGCCTCGGCGCCCTGTCCGACCTTCAGCGCCTTCACCTTTTCGGCCAGCTTGGCGGCGAATGCGTCGTAGACCTTGTCGTGCACGAAAAGGCGATTGGCGCAGACGCAGGTCTGGCCGCTGTTCCGGTACTTGGAGATCATCGCGCCTTCCACCGCGGCGTCGATGTCCGCGTCGTCGAAGACGATGAAGGGCGCGTTGCCGCCCAGTTCCAGCGAGATCCGCTTCACCGTGTCCGCGCTCTGGCGCATCAGCAGCCTGCCGACCTCGGTGGAACCGGTGAACGAGATCTTGCGGACGGTCGGGTTGGCGCACAGCTCGCCGCCGATCGCCGGCGCGTCGCCGGTGACGATGTTCAGCACGCCTTTCGGGAAGCCGGCGCGCTCGGCGAGTTCGGCCAGCGCGAGCGCGGAGTAGGGCGTCTGCTCGGCAGGCTTCAGCACGATGGTGCAGCCGGCGGCGAGGCCGGGCGCGACCTTGCGCGTGATCATGGAATTGGGAAAGTTCCACGGCGTGATCGCGGCGCACACGCCCACCGGCTGCTTGACGACGACGACGCGCTTGTCCGCCCAGGGCGTCGGGATGGTGTCGCCGTAGATGCGCTTGGCGTCCTCGGCGCACCACTCGATGTATGCGGCGCCGATGGTGATCTCGCCCTTGGCCTCGGCCAGCGGCTTGCCCTGCTCGGTGGTGAGGATGAGCGCCAGGTCGTCGACGTTGGCGAGGATCAGGTCATGCCACTTGCGCAGGATCGCCGAGCGTTCCTTCGCGGTCCTGGCACGCCAGCCGGCCAGGGCACGCTCGGCGGCTTCGATCGCGCGCCGGGTGTCCATCGCGCCCATGTCCGGCACCGAGCCGAGCACCTCGCCGGTAGCGGGGTTGTCCACCGTGAAGCTCCTGCCGCCTTCGGCGGAGGTCCAGGCCCCGTCGACATAGCACTGTTCGCGGAAGAGTTTCGGGTCCTTCAGCGGGATGGCAGGAAGGCCTGCCTTGGAGGGGGCGTTCATGGCGGTTCTCCGGGGTCTGCTGGAAAACCGCATTCTAGCGCCGCCGCGTCGCGCGGCGGCGCCGGGGCGATGCTAGCCGAAGCGGCCAGTCACGTAGTCCTCGGTCTGCTTGTTCTTCGGATTGATGAAGATGTTGTCGGTGAGGTCGAACTCGACCACCTCGCCAAGGTACATGTAGGCGGTGTAGTCCGACACGCGTGCGGCCTGCTGCATGTTGTGCGTGACGATCACGATGGTGAGGGCTTCCTTCAACCCATGCAGCAGCTCCTCGAGCTTGGCCGACGATATCGGGTCGAGCGCGGACGCCGGCTCGTCCAGCAGCAGCACCTCGGGTTCCAGCGCCACCGCACGCGCGATCACCAGGCGCTGCTGCTGGCCGCCCGAGAGGCTCAGGCCGCTTTCCTGCAGCCTGTCCTTCACCTCGTCCCACAATGCGGCGCCGCGCAGCGCTTTCTCGACGGTTTCGTCCAGGGTGCGGCGGTCGCGTATGCCCATGATGCGCAAGCCGTAAGCGACGTTCTCGTAGATGGACTTCGGGAACGGATTCGGCTTCTGGAACACCATGCCGACCCGCCTGCGCAAGTGCGCCACGTTGAGGCTGCGGTCGTGGATGTCCTTGCCGTCCAGCCTGATGTCGCCTTCGATGCGGCAGATGTCCACCAGGTCGTTCATGCGGTTGAAGCAGCGCAACAGCGTCGATTTGCCGCAGCCGCTGGGGCCGATGAACGCGGTGACGCGGTGACGCGGGATGTCCAGGTGGATGTTCTTCAGCGCCTGCGTGGGGCCGTAGTACAGGTTCAGGTTGCGCACCTGGATGCAGATGTCCTCGCTCGGGCGCGGGCCGGCGCCGTCCGGGCGTCCGATCTTCTGCATGTCGATGGCGTGCGTGGTGAATGCGGGCTGGTTCATGTGCGGAATCCGTCGGTATGGGTGCTTCGTTCCATGGTGCGTGCGGGCATGGGCATCAGACGCCTTCCAGGCCCTTCAGGCGCTCGCGCAGCCGGTTGCGCAGGGAAATCGCGGCCAGGTTCAGCACCACGATCACGATCACCAGCAGCAGCGCCGTGGCATAGACCAGCGGCCGGGCGGCCTCGACGTTCGGGCTCTGGAAGCCGACGTCGTAGATATGGAAGCCCAGGTGCATGAACTTGCGCTCCAGGTGCAGGTACGGGAAGTATCCGTCCAGTGGCAGGCTGGGCGCCAGTTTTACCACGCCCACCAGCATCAGCGGCGCCACTTCGCCTGCCGCGCGCGCCACGGCGAGGATCAGGCCGGTCATCATCGCCGGGCTGGCCATCGGCAGCACGGTGCGCCACAGCGTCTCGGCCTTGGTGGCCCCGAGCGCCAGGCTGCCTTCGCGGATGCTGCGGGGCACGCGCGACAGGCCCTCCTCGGTCGCCACGATCACCACCGGCAGCGTCAGGATGGCGAGCGTCAGCGACGCCCACAGGATGCCGGGGCTGCCCAGCGTCGGCGCGGGCAGCGCTTCCGGGAAGAACAGGTGGTCGATGCTGCCGCCGAGGAAGTAGACGAAGAAGCCGAGGCCGAACACGCCGTAGACGATAGAGGGGACCCCGGCGAGGTTGTTCACCGAGATGCGGATCAGGCGTATCAGCTGGCCCTGTTTCGCGTACTCGCGCATGTACACCGCCGCCATCACCCCCAGCGGCGTCACCATAGCCGCCATCAGCAGCACCATCATCACGGTGCCGAATATGGCCGGGAAGATGCCGCCCTCGGTGTTCGCCTCGCGCGGGTCGTCGACGATGAAATCCCACAGCTTGCCGAAATAGAAGCTCACCTTGGCGAACACGCCCATGGCATTGGCCTGGTAGACGTCCGCCACCTTGGCGAGCGGCACCTCGACCGCCTTGCCGTCCATGACTTCGGCGACCAGCTTGTCGCGGTCCAGGTCCTTGCGCAGTTGCGCGAGGCGCTCCTGCAGCTTCGCGAACTCGGCCTTCCACAGCGCGCGCTCGCGCTCGATGGCGGCGCGGTCGGCGTCGGTGATCCGGTTGGATAGCTCCAGCTTGCGCTCGCGCAGCCGCAGCTGCTCGATCTTGTAGTTGATGTGACCGATGTCCTTCTTCTCGATGCGATGCGCCTCGTTGAACAGGCGCAATGCGCGCTCGAAGCGCTCGACCAGCACGGGCCAGGCCGCCTGCGCGCCCTCGGCCACCACCCTGTCGCCTTCCTTGACCGCCTTGAGGTGACCGTAGAAGTTGCCCCACTCGCGGCGCTCGATCGTGACGATGTCCTTCGGGAACGTGATGTCGCCCATCAGCGAGCGCGGGTACCAGCGGAAATCGAAGCCGTAAACGTCGCGGTTGCCGAGCTTGAGCAGCAGGCGAGTGGTGAACACGTCCGTGCCCTCGATGCGGTATCCGGACTCGACCAGGCGCCGCACGGCCACCTCCTGCTCCTCGGCGATTTCGCCGATCAGGCGGATTCGCTTGCCGTCCTTCTCGACGAACTGCATCTCTGCCACCGGCTTGGGCCAGAAATGCCCGAGGCCGCGGAACGCGGTAAGCCACAACACCGCGAACACCATGACCAGCGACAACGCTACCGCACCTGCAGTCATCCAGATCCACGGCGCGCCGGACTTGAACCAGTTGTTCATCTGCGTTTCGCCTCCGTCAGATCGAGCTGTAGCGCTCGCGCAGGCGCTGGCGCACCAGTTCGGCGAGCGTGTTCACGACGAAGGTGAAGCCGAACAGCACCAGCGCCGAGAGGAAAAGCACCCGGTAGTGAGTCGAGCCGACCGCGGATTCCGGGATCTCGACGCCGATGTTCGCCGACAGCGTGCGGAACCCGGTGAAGATGCTGAAATCCATCACCGCGGTGTTGCCGGTGGCCATCAGCACGATCATCGTTTCCCCGACCGCGCGGCCCATGCCGATCATGATCGCCGAGAAGATGCCGGGGCTCGCGGTAAGCAGCACCACGAACAGCAGCGTTTGCCAGGGCGTGGCGCCCAGCGCGAGCGAGCCCGAGGTAAGGTGCCTGGGGACGCTGAAGATCGCGTCTTCCGCGATCGAGAATATCGTCGGTGTCACCGCGAAGCCCATGGCGATGCCCACGACCAGGGAATTCCTCTGCTCGAATGTGATGCCCATCTCGTTGCTGAGCCAGTGCGGCATGTCGCCGTTGAAGAACCGGCCCTCGACGACGTTGCCAAGGGCGAGCGCGATGTAGATGGCGAGGATCACCACCGGTATCAGCATCGCCGCCTCCCAGCCCGGTGGAACGCGGTTGGTGAAACCCGCCGGGATCAGGTGCCACGCATACGAGGCCAGCACGATCATCAATGGCATGACGACGAGGATGAGCAGGGTTCCGGCGAGGTTGTTCTCGACGAACGGCGCCAGCCACAGGCCCGCGAGGAAGCCGAGGATCACGGTGGGCAAGGCCTCCATGATCTCGATGGACGGCTTGACGACCGTGCGCATGCGGGCCGACATGAAGTAGGCGGCGAAGATCGCGCCGAGCACCGCGAGCGGTACCGACACCAGCATGGCGTAGAAGGCGGCTTTCAGCGTGCCGAAGGTGAGCGGTGACAGGCTGAGCTTCGCCTCGAAGTCGGAAGTCGCTGCCGACGACTGCCACAGGTACTCAGGCTTGTTGTAGCCCTCGTACCAGACCTTTTCCCACAGCGCATGCCAGGAGATCTCGGGATGTTCGTTGTCGACGCGGGCATGGTGGAATGCGCCGCCGGCTTCCTCGATGAGGAGCGCGTTCGCACGGGGAGCGACCGTAGCCGACGCAATGGCCGTCTTTCCGAGCGCTTCGGTGTGCATCGTCCGCCGCGACGTCGCGTAATAGATGCCGACGTTCCCCTTGTCGTCGCCGGCAAGGAACCCCTTGCGAAAGAACTCCGGCGTAATCAGCGTCACGCGGCCCGGGAGCGGGTCGAACGTGCGGATGCGAGTAAGGTTGAGGGTGTTCTGGCCGTCGTTCACCAGGAACCACTGCGCGAGCGAACCCTTCGAACTGCCGACGATCAGCGAGAACCCGCCGCTCAGGATCTCCAGCGCCGATATCGCGTCGTCCTCCGGCAGTACCTGCACCTTCTGCATGAACTTGGGCTGCGCCTTGTCTGTGATGTCGTACTGGCTGACGAATCGCGCGTCGTGCGCCACGTAGAGCTCGCGATGCTTGATGTCCACGATCAGCTTCGTGATCGGGCCGGTGACCGGGGCGAGTTCCGCGCCTTCGGATTCGAGCGTCACTTCGCCGCTGATCAGGTTCTTCGTTGCGGTAAGCCCGCGCAGGACGAGGCGACCGTCTTCCGTCAGCGCGACGATCGTGGTGCCGTCCTTCTCGCCGTGCTGGACGCTGACCATCCGCAGTGCGCTGCCCTTGTCGTCGACGACGATCGGATCCTCGCCCACGGGGAACTCGAGCTTTGGCGTGATCGTGCGCTTGTCCTTGGGGAACGTGACTTCGTAGACCTGCTTGGCGAGCAGCACGCGGCCGTCGGACAGGCCATATGCCGTGACGTACTCGTGCGGGTCGCCGGCATCGAAGCTGGTGATCTTCGCGCCGGCCGGGACCTTCAGGCGGGTTTCGGCCATTGGGCGCCCATCCCGCATGTCGAAGAACATCACCCCGCCTGCGTCCGTGAAGCGCACGCCGACCTCGGCGAGTTCCTCGGCTGAAAGATGCACGGTCTTCTCGTCCTTGGGGCCCGGGCGCGGGTACTGCGTGGCGCCGTGCATGCCCGCCGGCACGAACAGCGGCACCACCACGCTCGCAAGGTAGAAGAAGATCGTGCTGATGGCGACGATGACGCTGATGCCGCCGATGGTCATCATCTGGCGGAACAGCATGTCCTTGGTCAGCCGCCTGGATAGGTGGCGCTCCGCGTGCAGGTCGAAACCGGAGGGAGATGTGGAGAGGGGCGTGCTCATGGCGCGTGCCGGCAGTTGGAGGGGCGGCGAAGAAGGGGCCGAGGATTTCCCCGGCCCCTATGTTGGTCGAAGCCGCGGGATTTGGCTACTTCATGCCGCGCAGGTTCTTGAACTTCTCAATCAGCTTGACCGGCTTGCCCGCCTTGGCGGTCTTCTTGTTGAGGGCATAGACGACGGTCTCGCCCTTCGGGCCGGTGCCGACTTCGGTGAAGGTGAGGATCACCTCGCCGTGATCCATGTAGTCCTTGAAGTCCTTCCATTCGCCGAACACGTGGTAACGGCCGTTCTTTACCACCTCGCCGTAGAAGTCGACGCCGCCCGTCACCTTGCCGTCGAAGAAGAGCTCTCCCATGCTGGGCTGCTTCCTCTTCACGTCGTCACGGGTGATGCCGAAGACCACAGTCTTGCCGCCGGGGCCGGCGCCGATGCGCGCGCGCGTCAGCGCTACCTCGCCGTGCGCCATGTACGACAGGTATGTCTTCACGTCGCCAAAGGCCCACAGGCGGCCGTCTTTCGGGTAGACGACGAAGTAATGCGGTGCAGTTGAACCCTGGGCCTGCGTGGCGTGCGCCGACGCACTGCCGGAGCCGGTGTCGGTGGCGCAGCCCGCGATGCCGGCCGCCAGGCCCGCCGCGAGGGCGAGTCGGGTGATGCTGTTCAGTTGGATCTTCATGTGCCTGGTTCTCCTTGAGTGCACGTGGATGCGGGGCGCGCTGCTGCCGCGCCCCGCAGCCTGGCTACTTGCTCATCGCCGTGACCGCGTCGGCCGCCAGCTTGGCAGGCAGGGGCACGAAGCCGTCGCGCACCACCACCGTCTGGCCTTCCTTGGACAGCACCATCTTGAAGAACTCGCGCTCGAGCGGTGCCAGCGGCTGGTTGGGGCGCTTGTTCACATACACGTACAGCACGCGCGCCAGCGGGTACTTGCCGCTGATGGCGTTCGCGGCGTCGGGCTCGACGAACGCGGTGCTGTCCTTCGGGCCGAGCGGCAGGGCGCGCACGCCGGAGGTCTTGTAACCGATGCCCGAGTAGCCGATCGCGTTCAGTCCCGAGGTCACGCTTTGCACTACCGAGGCAGAGCCCGGCTGTTCCTGCACCGTCTTGCGGAAATCGCCGCGGCACAGCGCGCGCGACTTGAAGTATCCGTATGTGCCGGAAACGGAATTGCGGCCGTAGATCGAGATCGCGCGGGTAGCCCAATCGCCGGTCAGCCCGAGTTCGCCCCAGCGATTCACTTCCGCCTTGCCGCCGCAACGGCGCGTGGCAGAGAACACGGCATCCACCTGCTGGATGGAAAGCCCCTTGATGGGGTTGTCCTTGTTCACGTACACCGCCAGTGCGTCGATCGCCACCGGCACCGCCATCGGCTTGTAGCCGTGGCGCTTCTCGAACGCCTCGATCTCCTTCGCATTCATGGCGCGGCTCATCGGCCCGAAGTTCGACGCGCCTTCAATCAGCGCCGGTGGCGCGGTGGACGAGCCGGCACCCTGGATCTGGATGTTGACGTTGGGGTAGAAGCGCTTGTACTCCTCGGCCCAGAGCGTCATGAGGTTGTTCAGCGTGTCGGACCCGACGCTGGTGAAGTTGCCGGAGACGCCGCTGGCCTTCTGGTAAGAGGGCAGGCCCGGGTCTACCTGCACGGCCTGCGCGAGCACTGCCTGGGACGCGAGCGTGGACGCTGCGACGAATCCCAGCATGGAAACGATTCGATTGAGACGCATGTTGGATATAGCTCCTTTGGATACAACGAGATAGTGTTTACAGCCGCGCTTGGGGCTCGCTGTGGACAGGGATTATTTCAGCGCCGTGTTACAGATTCGTGACGCTCCGGGGGCAAGGACGCGACGCTCAGGCTGTAACATCACGGTCACATTGAGTGCTTAGATTCCGTGGACTCGGCTCCGCTGGCGCCAACGCGCGGCGGGAGCAGCGAACCCACACATGAAGGGCCGCACGGTCCGGGACGGAGAGCATGAGCGCAGGCGAACACACCTCCAAGCAGTACGAGGCAGAACTCGACGCCATCTGCACGCGGGTCTTGCAGATGGGCGGGCTGGTCGAAGCGCAGATCCGCGCAGCGATCGACGGATTTTCCAGCGGCGATTCGCAGCTGCTTGCGCGCGTGGTGGAGGACGACCATCGCGTCAACAGCTACGAAGTCTCCATCGACGAGGCCTGCGCGCACCTGATCGCGCGGCGCCAGCCGGCCGCGAGCGACTTGCGCCTGATCATGGCGATCAGCAAGACGGTGACCGATCTCGAACGCATAGGCGACGAGGCGGAGAAGGTGGCGCGCATGTCCACGCTGATACACGAGCGCGGCATGCAGCCTGCGCATCGCTTCCCCGGCATCCGTCACGCCGCCACCGCGGCGATCGGCATGCTGCGCATGGCGCTGGACGCGTTCGCACGGCGCGACGCGAATACGGCGGCAGAAGTGCTGACGCACGACGACGCCATCGACAACGAGTTCCGTTCGATCCTGCGCCAGCTGATCACCTTCGTCATGGAGGACCCGCGCATCATCTCCACCGCGCTCGAGATCGTCTGGATCGCGAAGGCCGTCGAGCGCATCGGCGATCATGCGAAGAACATGGCAGAGCAGGTGATCTACATCGTCAAGGGAACCGATGTCCGCCATACTGCAGTCGAAGACGTCAAGCGGGAAATCGGCGCGGTCTGACGTGGCTGCTGCGACCGTGCTCGTCGTCGAGGACGAGCCGGCGATCCTCGAGCTGATTGCCGTGAACCTGGAGCATGCGGGGTACGCGGTGCTGCGCGCGACGAATGCCGAGGAAGCCGGGCGCGGGCTCGCGGAGGTGCTGCCTGACGTGGTGCTCCTCGACTGGATGCTGCCCGGGCAATCCGGCCTGGCGCTTGCCAAGAAGCTTCGCGCCGATTCGCGCACGCGGGAACTGCCGATCATCTTCATTACCGCGCGCGTCGAGGAAGCCGACAAGATCGCCGGGCTCGAGGCCGGCGCCGACGACTACATCACCAAGCCCTTCTCGCCGCGCGAACTCGTCGCGCGAATCCGCGCGGTGCTGCGCCGGCGCGCGCCGGAGCTGGGCGATGCGCCGGTGGAGATCGGCGGCCTGCGCCTCGATCCCGCCGCGCACCGCGTCACCGGCGACGGCAGGGCGCTTGCGCTCGGGCCGACCGAGTTCCGGCTGCTGCATTTCCTCATGACGCACCCCGACCGCGTCTACTCGCGTTCGCGCCTGCTCGACGAGGTCTGGGGCGATCACGTGTTCCTCGAGGAGCGCACGGTGGACGTGCACATCCGGCGGCTGCGCCAGTCGCTCGCGCCCAGCGGGCACGACGCGATGATCGAGACCGTGCGCGGCAGCGGCTACGCGCTGCGTCCGCGCGGATAGGCGCCATGCGCCTGCGCGCCGGCAGGTTCCTTCCGGGACTGCTGCTGGCCGTGCTGGTCGCCGTACCCGCCGGCATGGTATTCGGCGCCGTGGCGGGCTGGGCGACTCTGGCGCTAGGGTTCGGCGTGCTGCTGTGGCGCAACTACGCCAACCTGCTGGAGCTGCTCGACTGGGCGGCGCAGCCTCGGCTCAGCGACCCGCCGCAGGGCGAGGGGGTCTGGGCGGAAGTGTTCGATCACCTGCACCGGCACCGCCGCGCCAACCTGCGCCGCCGCCGCGAGCTCGCGACGCTGATGGTGCGCACGCGGCGCGCGGTCGAGGCGCTGCCCTACGGCGTTGCGCTGCTGGACGGCGACAACCGGCTGGAATGGTGCAACGAAGTCGCGCAGGAACACCTCGGCATCGACGCCGAACGCGACCGCGGCCAGCCGGTGCAGAATTTCGTGCGCCAGCCGGAGTTCTTCGAATACCTCGCGTCCGACGACCTTGCCGCAGGCGTGGTGCTGCGCACCGGCCCGCCCGGCGGGCGCAGCCTGTCAGTGCAGATCGTCGCGGTCGATGACGCGGCGCGCCTGCTGCTGTCGAACGACGTCACCGGCGCGGAGCGGCTCGAATCGATGCGGCGCGATTTCGTCGCCAACGTCTCGCACGAGCTGCGCACCCCGCTCACGGTGCTCGCAGGCTTTCTCGAAACCATCCGCGACCTCGACCTGGACGCCCAGCGCGTGCACGACTACGTCTGCCTGATGGCGCCGCAGGCCGAGCGCATGAAGCGCATCATCGACGACCTGCTGACGCTGTCTTCGCTGGAGCACGCGCCGGCGCCGGCGCCCGAGCGCGTGCGCGTGCGGCTGCTGCTGGACCGCGTGATGGCCGAGGCGCGCATGCTGAGCGCGGGCCGGCACCAGCTGTCGCTGCAGGTGCAGGGCGAGCACGACGTCGCCGGCGCCGACAGCGAAATCGCCAGTGCGTTCACCAACCTGGTCACCAACGCCATCCGCTACACGCCCGCGGGCGGCGAGATCCGGCTGGCATGGAAGTCCTCGGCCGAGGGCGCGGAGTTCTCCGTGACCGACACCGGCATCGGCGTGCCGCCGGAGCACGTATCGCGGCTGACCGAGCGCTTCTACCGCGTCGACCGCAGCCGCTCGCGCGAAACCGGGGGCACCGGGCTGGGACTCTCGATCGTCAAGCACGCGCTGGCACGCCACAACGGCGTGCTGGAAATCGACAGCGAACCCGGCAAGGGCAGCTGCTTCACCGCGCGCTTCCCGGCCACCCGCCTGCTGGCCCGAGAAACCCCGCAGAAGGTGTCCGGCTGATGCTCAGAAGGTACCCGGATACAGGCCGCCGTCCACGAGCAGGTTCTGCCCGGTGACGTAGCCGGCGCGGGCGCTGCACAGGAACGCGCAGTAGTCGCCGAACTCCTCGATGGTGCCGTGCCTGCCGGCGGGGATCGCCGCGATGTTGGCGGCGCGCGCGTCGTCGAAGCTCTTGTTGCCGCTCTTCGCCTGGAACTCGATGTTGCTCTTCAGGCGGTCGGTCCACATGCGCCCGGGCAGCAGGCCGTTGATGGTGACGTTGTGCATCGCGATCTTGCGCGCGATGCCGGCGACGAAGCCGGTGAGGCCGGTGCGCGCACCGTTCGAGAGGCCCAGTTCCGCGATCGGCATTTTCACCGCGCTCGAGGTGATGTTGACGACGCGGCCGAACTTTCGCGCGATCATGCCGTCCACCGTGGCGCGGATCAGCTCGATCGGCGTCAGCATGTTGGCGTCCAGCGCCTTGATCCACTCGTCGCGGCCCCATTGGCGGAAGTCCCCGGGCGGCGGGCCGCCCGCGTTGTTGACCAGGATGTCCACCTGCGGGCAGGCGGCGAGCGCCTGCGCGCGGCCTTCCGGCGTGGTGATGTCGCCCATCACCGTTACGACCTTCGCGCCGGTCTCCTTGCGGATCTCCTCGGCGGTCGCTTCCAGCGCATCCTTGCCGCGCGCCGTGATGACGAGGTTCACGCCCTCGCGCGCCAGCGACACCGCGCAGCCCTTGCCCAGCCCCTTCGATCCCGCGCAAACCAGCGCGTGCTTCCCCCTGATTCCCATGTCCATCATCTGCCTCCTGAAGGTTTCAAGCTGACCAGCAGCACGCCGCAGATTACCAGCACGCCGCCGAATGCCTGCAGGATGGTAAGCGGCTCGTCCAGGCCGAGCGAGCTGGTGATGGCGACGCTTACCGGGCCCACCGCACCCAGCAGCGCGAAGTGGTTGGCGCCGATGCGCTTCAGCGCTTCGGCGACCAGGAACACCGGCACCACGGTGCCGGCCACTGCCATGATGCCGATGTACCACCAGACTTCCGCCGGCAGGTCCAGCGCCGACAGCGGCTCCAGCAGCAGGAACTGCAGCAGCACCGGCGCGGTGGACACGCACATGGTGTAGGCGGTGAAGCGCATCGAGCCGATGCGCTTCACCATGCTGCTTCCCATCACCAGGTACACCGCGTAGCAAAGGCCCGAAGCGAGCACCAGCGCGGCGCCGAGCAGGAACAGGCGCGACTCCTCTTGCGCGCCGTGGTTGGACAGCACCAGCGCGACGCCGGCGTAGCTGACCACCAGCGCGACGAGTTCGCGTTGCGTCGGCCGCTTGCCGAGGAACATCGCCGACAGCAGCAGCACCAGCGTCGGGTAGAGGAACTGGATCAGCCGGCCCACGCCCGCGCCTATCCACTGCAGGCCGATGAAATCGAGGTAGCTGGCGGCGTAGTAGCCGACCATGCCGAGGCCGAACACCGCGGCCCAGTCGCGCTTGGTCAGCCTCGGCTCGTCGCGGCGCAGCCACCATGCGATCACGGCGAAGAACGGCAGCGACAGCATCATGCGCAGGAAGATCAGCGTCGTCGGGCTGACCGCCGCCGCCTCGTAGGACAGCTTGATCAGGATCGGCCGCATCGAGAAGCCGAGCACGCCGGCGAGGCCGAAGGCGATGCCCCAGGCGCGCAAGGAACCGCTGTTCAAGGGGGGCCGGGCGCCAGGCTAGCGGCGCTTGCCGCCGAGGATCGAGCCGAGGATGCCGCGGAAGATCTCGCGGCCGACCTGCGAACCTATCGAGCGCGCCGCGCTCTGCGCCGCGGCGGCGAGCACGCCGGTGGATTGCCTGCCGCCGCGCGGCCCGGTGCGGCCGAAGAGGATGTCCGATACCGCGCCGCCTATGCCGCCGCCGCTGCCGCCCGCCGCTCCCGGTTGCGCATCGGGCGCGCCGGCCGGCATCGTCGCCGCGGTGCGCGCCTTCAGCTTCTCGTATGCCGATTCGCGGTCCACGAGCTTCTCGTAGTGGCCGAAAATCGCCGAGGATTCGATCACGCGCCTGCGCTCGGTGTCGCTCAGCGGCCCGAGCTGGCTGCCCGGCGGCACTACCAGCGCACGCTCGGTGACGCTGGGGCGGCCCTTCGCGTCGAGGAAGGACACCAGCGCCTCGCCCACGCCCAGTTCGGTGATCGCATCGGCGATCTTCAGCTTCGGGTTCGGCCGCATGGTTTCGGCCGCCGCCTTCACCGCCTTCTGGTCCTTGGGCGTGAAGGCGCGCAGCGCATGCTGCACGCGGTTGCCGAGCTGGCCAAGCACCGATTCTGGAATGTCCATCGGGTTCTGCGTGACGAAGAACACGCCCACGCCCTTGGAGCGGATCAGCCGCACCACCTGCTCGATCTTCTCCAGCAGCGCCTTGGGCGCGTCGTCGAACAGCAGGTGCGCCTCGTCGAAGAAGAAGACGAGCTTTGGCTTGTCGGCGTCGCCCACCTCGGGCAACTGCTCGAACAGCTCGGCGAGCAGCCACAAGAGGAACGTGGCGTAGAGCTTCGGCGAGTTCATCAACTGGTCCGCGGCGAGGATGTTCACGACGCCGCGGCCCTTGTCGCCGGTCTGTATGAGGTCGGCGATGTTCAGCATCGGCTCGCCGAAGAACTGCTCGCCGCCCTGGGTTTCGAGCGCGAGGATGCCGCGCTGGATGGCACCGATCGAAGCGGCGGAGACGTTGCCGTAGCCGGTGGTGAACTGCGCCGCGTTCTCGCCCACGAACTGCAGCATCGCGCGCAGGTCCTTCAGGTCCAGCAGCAGCAGGCCCTGGTCGTCGGCGATCTTGAACACCAGGTTCAGCACGCCTTCCTGGGTGCCGTTCAGGCCGAGCAGGCGCGCGAGCAGCAGCGGCCCCATGTCGGAAACCGTCGCGCGCACCGGGTGCCCGCTCTTGCCGAACACGTCCCAGAACACCACCGGGCAGGCGTCGTAGGCGAGATCGAGCTTCAGTTGCGTCGCGCGCTCGGCGACTTTGGCATTCGAGCCGCCGGGCTTGGCGAGTCCGGACAGGTCGCCCTTCACGTCCGCCATGAACACCGGCACGCCGATGCCCGACAGCGCCTGCGCGAGCGCCTGCAGCGTGACCGTCTTGCCGGTGCCGGTGGCGCCGGTGATCAGGCCATGGCGATTCGCCAGCGCCGGCAGCAGGTGTGCTTCGAGCTTTTCTGTCTTGGCGACGAGCAGAGGGGCGACCATGCAGCTAAAATTATCGCATGGCAGGTCATTCCAAATGGGCGAACATCCAGCACCGCAAGAACCGGCAGGACGCCAAGCGGGGCAAGATCTTCACGCGCCTGATCAAGGAAATCACGGTAGCGGCGCGCCTGGGCGGCGGCGATCCCGGGTCGAATCCGCGCCTGCGCCTTGCGCTGGACAGGGCGCGCGAGGCGAACATGTCCAAGGACTCGACGCAGAACGCGATTGCGCGCGGCACCGGCACGCTGGAGGGCGTGAACTACGAGGAGATCCGCTACGAGGGCTACGGCATCGGCGGCGCCGCGATCATCGTCGATTGCCTGACCGACAACCGCGTGCGCACGGTCGCCGAAGTGCGGCACGCATTCGCCAAGAACGGCGGCAATCTCGGGTCGGACGGCTCGGTGGCGTTCATGTTCAGGCATTGCGGCCATTTCGTCTTCGCGCCGGGTGCGAGCGAGGAAAAGCTGATGGAGGCGGCGCTCGAGGCGGGCGCCGAGGACGTCATCGCCAACGATGACGGCTCGATCGAGGTGGTGTGCGCGCCGGGCGACTTCCACGCCGTGCAGGCGGGGCTGGAGAAGTCCGGCCTGAAAGCCGATGCGGCCGAGATCACCATGAAGCCCGCCAGCGAGATCGCGCTTGCCGGCGAGGACGCGGCGCGCATGCGCAGGCTGCTGGACGCGCTGGAAAACCTCGACGACGTGCAGGCGGTCTACACCAACGCGGCGCTGGACGAATCTTGAGCGCGGCACTGCGGATACTCGGCATCGACCCAGGTCTGCAGGTCACCGGATTCGGCGTCATCGACAGGCGCGGCAGCGGCCTTGCCTACGTCGCCAGCGGCTGCGTCAGGACCGGCAGCAGGCGCGAATTGGCCGACCGCCTGAAAGCCATCTTCGAAGGGCTTGCGGAAGTCATCGCCGAGCATCGCCCGCGCGAGGCCGCGGTGGAAAAGGTATTCGTCAACGTCAACCCGCAATCGACGCTGGCGCTCGGCCACGCGCGCGGTGCCGGCATCCTCGCCGCGGTGGTGGCGGGGCTGCCGGTGTCCGAGTACACCGCGCTGCAGGTGAAGCAGTCGGTGGTTGGTGCCGGACACGCGAAGAAGGAGCAGGTGCAGGCGATGGTGAAGCGGCTGCTTGCGCTGCCCGGCGAGCCGGGCGCCGACGCCGCCGATGCGCTCGCCTGCGCGATCTGCCATGCGCATGCCGGCCATATCGGCGCGCTGTCCACGCGCGGCTACCGCATCAAGGGCGGGAGGCTGGTGTGATCGGGAAGGTCACCGGCAAGCTCGTGGCGAAGAATCCGCCGCAGGTGATCGTCGACGTGGGCGGGATCGGTTACGAGATCGACGTGCCGATGAGCACTTTCTACAACCTGCCTGCCACCGGCGAAGCGGTGTCCCTTTTCACGCACCTGGCGGTGCGCGAGGACGCGCACACGCTGTACGGCTTCGGTTCGCAGGAGGAGCGCAGCGCGTTCCGGCAGTTGATCCGCATATCCGGCGTCGGCGCACGCACCGCGCTATCGGTGCTGTCGGGGCTGTCGGTGGCCGAGCTCGCGCAGTCGGTGACCATGCAGGACACGGCACGGCTGACCAAGGTACCCGGCATCGGCAAGAAGACCGCCGAGCGGCTGCTGCTGGAACTGAAGGGCCGGCTCGCGGATACGCTGCCGGGCGCGGGCGAGGCGCGCGCCGCCGGCAGCGCCGCGGACATCCTGAACGCGCTGCTGGCGCTGGGCTACAGCGACAGGGAGGCGCTCGCGGCGGTGAAGTCGCTGGCGCCGGGCATTGCGGTGGCCGAAGGCATACGCGCGGCGCTCAAGTCATTGGCAAAATCCTGACATGGCTGTAGAGAACGACAGGCTGATCTCCGCGAAACCGGCTTCCGCGCAGGAAGAGCGGATCGAGAACTCGCTGCGCCCGGCGATGCTGGCCGAGTATGTCGGCCAGGAGAAGGCGCGCGGCCAGCTCGAAATCTTCATCCAGGCCGCGCGCGGGCGCAGCGAGGCGCTGGACCACGTGCTGCTGTTCGGCCCGCCCGGGCTGGGCAAGACCACGCTCGCGCACATCGTCGCGCGGGAAATGGGCGTCAACCTGCGCCAGACCTCCGGCCCGGTGCTCGAGCGCCCCGGCGACCTCGCCGCCATCCTCACCAACCTCGAGCCGCGCGACGTCCTCTTCATCGACGAGATCCACCGCCTGTCGCCGGTAGTCGAGGAAATCCTCTACCCGGCGCTCGAGGACTACCAGATCGACATCATGATAGGCGAGGGGCCGGCGGCGCGATCGATCAAGCTCGACCTGCCGCCGTTCACGCTGGTGGGCGCCACCACGCGCGCGGGCATGCTGACCAACCCCTTGCGCGACCGCTTCGGCATCGTCGCGCGGCTGGAGTTCTACAGCGAGCTCGAACTCGCCACCATCGTGCGGCGCTCGGCCGGGCTGCTCGAGGTCACGCTGGCGGACGAAGGCGCGGCCGAGATCGCGCGCCGCTCGCGCGGCACGCCGCGCATCGCGAACCGCCTCCTGCGCCGCGTGCGCGACTATGCGCAGGTGAAGGCGGACGGCACGGTGACGCGGCCGGTGGCCGAAGCCGCGCTGCAGATGCTCGATGTCGATGCGCTCGGCTTCGACGTCATGGACCGCAAGCTGCTGCTCGCGGTGATCGACAAGTTCTCCGGCGGGCCGGTGGGCCTGGAGAACCTCGCGCACGCGATCGGCGAGGACATCGATACCATCGAGGACGTGCTCGAGCCCTACCTGATCCAGCAGGGCTACCTGCAGCGCACGCCGCGCGGCCGCGTCGCCACGCTGGCGGCTTACCGGCACTTCGGGCTGGTCGCGCCCGCGGGCATGCGGGACCTGCTCTCGTGAACGACGACGAGGGAGCCGAGCGGCTCCCGGCGTTCTGGCACGCGGTGTACGCGATGACGCCGCGCACGCCGGTGACGCATGCCATCATCGCCTTGAACGTCGCCGTTTTCGTCGCGCTGCTGTTCGCCGGCTCGGGCTTCCTCAGGGGTTCACCCGACGTGCTGCTGGCGTGGGGCGCGAACGCCGGCCCGGCGACGCTCGATGGCGAGCCGTGGCGGCTCCTTGCCAGCATGTTCCTGCACTACGGCGTCGTGCACCTCGCCTTCAACATGTGGGCTTTCCGCGATGCAGGCCGCCTGGTGGAACGCCTGTACGGCAACGGCGCGTTCCTCGGCATCTATCTTTTCGCCGGCATCTGCGGCGGACTCGCCAGCGTGTGGTGGAACGCGCCGCGCGTGGTGAGCGCGGGTGCTTCCGGCGCGATCTTCGGCGTCTACGGCGCGCTGCTTGCGTACTCGATGGCGCAGAAAGGCTCGGTGCCCAAGGCGGTGATCGGCAGCATCAGCGCGAGCGCGGCGGTGTTCGTCGCGTTCTCGCTTTTCGTCGGTGCGCTGCTCACCGGCATCGACAACGCGGCGCACCTGGGCGGGCTCGTGGGCGGCTTAATGGCGGGACTCGTGCTGGCGCATCCGATCGCCGTGCCGATCGGCGCCGCACGCCTGGCGCTGAGCGCCGCCGTCGCGCTGGCAGCGCTCGCCGCACTGTGGACGGCGCTGCCGCCGCCTGCCTACACGTACCGGGACCAGCTTGCCGCCGAGCGCGCGGTGCGTGCCTTCGTCGCCGAGGAAGCGGCCACGGTGCGGCTGGCACGCGACATCCTCGATCCCCTGAAGCGCGGCGAGCTGGCGCCCGCCGCCGCCGCTGACCGCCTCGAAGCGGAAGTGGTGCCACGATGGGAGGCGGCGCACCGGCAGCTCACCGCGGTGAGGCTCGACGATACCGCGCCGGCGGCCAGGCGGCTGCAGATCATGGTGCGCTATACCGCGCTGCGGCGCGAGATGCTCTCCGAACTGGCGCAGGGTCTGCGCAACGACGACAGGCTGCGCCTGGAGCATGCCAACGCGCTCGCCGCGGAAAGCCACCGCCTGCTCGACGAACTGCAGCGCAGCCGGCAGGAGCCGACGCGATGAAAACCCTTTCCGTGCCGGTGCGCGTTTACTACCAGGACACGGACGCGGGCGGCGTGGTGTTCCACGCCCAGTACCTGGCGTTCATGGAGCGCGCGCGCACCGAACTGTTGAACGAGGCGGGGATAGACCTGGCGCGGATGGCGGATGAGACCGGCGCGATATTTTTCGTGCACGAGGTGCGGATGAAATTCCTGCGCCCCGCGCTGCTGAACGAGCGCCTTTCGGTGAGCGCCGAAGTGGTTAGAATGGGCCGCGCAAGCATCGTATTCCGCCAGCGGGTTGAACGCGACGGCGAATTGCTGGTCGAAGCCGAGGTCGGCGTCGCCACGGTGCACCGGCAGACCCGCAGGCCGGTGCGCATGCCGCAGGCGGTGACGGATGCATTCGTAACGACGGGAGCAGCATGACAGTCACGCAGGACATGGATCTGTGGACGCTGATCGTCAACGCGTCCTTCGTGGTGAAGGCGGTGATGGCGCTGCTCGGCGCGGTGTCCTTCATGTCCTGGATGTTCATCTTCCGCAAGTGGTTCGCGATCCGCACCGCGCGCGACCAGACCGAGCGCTTCGAGCGCGAGTTCTGGAGCGGCAACGACCTGTCGCTGCTCTACCAGGGCGCGGTGAACAACCGGCACTCCATCGGCAGCCTCGAGCGCATTTTCGAAGCGGGATTTCGCGAGTTCACCAAGCTGCGCGGCCAGCGCGGCAACGACGCCAACATCATGGTCGACGGCGCGCGGCGTGCCATGCGCGCCACCTACCAGCGCGAGATGGACCACCTCGAACGGCACCTGGCGTTCCTCGCCTCCACCGGGTCGGTGAGCCCGTACGTCGGCCTGTTCGGCACCGTGTGGGGCATCATGCATGCGTTCAGGGGCCTGGCGAACGTGCAGCAGGCGACGCTCGCGCAGGTCGCGCCGGGCATCGCCGAGGCGCTGATCGCCACCGCGCTGGGCCTTTTCGCCGCGATCCCCGCGGTGGTCGCCTACAACCGCTTCTCGCACGACATCGACCGGCTCGCCATCCGCTTCGAGAGCTTCATGGAAGAGTTCTCCAACGTGCTGCAGCGCCAGGCCAGGGTATGAGGAACAGGGGGAGCGGGCCCCTTCCGGTTGCGGCGGCGGAGCCTTCCCGCTCCCCCCGTACCCCCCTGGGCAACCGGAGCATGCGTTAAACGATGCCGCGCCTGCACAGCAAACGCAGGCCGATGCACGACATCAACGTCGTGCCCTACGTCGACGTGATGCTGGTGCTGCTGGTGATCTTCATGGTCACCGCGCCGCTGGTCACGCCCGGCGTCATCGACCTGCCTTCGGTGGGCAGCGCCGGGGCGCCGAAGATCGTGCCGCTGGAGGTCATCCTCACCGAGGACCAGAAGGTCTCGGTGCGCGAGCGCGACGCCGCCGGGCGCATCGTCAGCGAGCGCGCGGTGGCGCGCGGCGAGCTCGGCAAGCTGGTGAAGGACCCGAAGACGCCGGTGATGATCGCCGGCGACAAGAACGTGAAGTACGAGGCGGTGCTGCAGTTGATGGACGAGCTGCGCGCCAGCGGCGTCGAGCGCATCGGCCTGCAGGTGAAGCCGCGGCAATGAACGCCACCGCCGACCCGGACCTGTTCGAGGAGCGCTACGAGCCGGGGCTCGCGCAGTCGGTGGCGCTGGCGTTCGCGGTGCACGTTGCGATTGCCTTCGTGCTGTTCTTCGGCGTGCGCTGGCAGAACCGGCCGTCGGACACGATTTCGGTGGAACTGTGGACGCCGCCGCCTGCGCCTGTGGTCGAGCGGCCCGAGCCGCCCAAGCCGCCGCCCAAGGTCGAGCCGGCGCCGCCGCCCAAGCCCGAGCCGGTGATCGAGAAGCCGGACATCGCGCTGAAGGCGCCGCCCAAGCCGAAGCCCAAGCCCGAGCCGGTGAAGAAGGTCGAACCCAAGCCCGAGCCGCCCAAGCCAAAGCCGGTAGTGAAACCGCGCGTCGACCCGATGCAGGCACGCATGCGCGAGGAACTGGCGCGCGAGCAGCGCGCGCTCGCGCTGGAGGCCGAGCGGGCGCAGTTCCAGGACCAGTTGCGCCGCGAGGCGGCGGCGCGCGATGCCCGCGCGCTCGCCGGCTGGACCGACAAGGTGCGCGCCAAGGTGCGCGGCAACATGGTGATGCCCCCCGACGTGAAGGGCAATCCCGAGGCGATCTTCGACGTGGTGCAGCTTCCCACCGGCGAGGTGCTGAGCGCGAAGCTGAGGAAATCCAGTGGCCACCGCGCGCTGGACGACGCCATCGAGCGCGCGATCCTGAAATCCTCGCCGTTGCCCAGGCCCGACAGGCCGGAGCTTTTCACGCGTGCGTTCCAGCTGAAGTACAGGCCACGCGATGATTGAATATAATCGGCCCATGAGACGCTTCATCGCGGCGTTGTTGCTGTGGCTTGCCGCGTTCAGTGCCAGCGCGCAGCTTTCCATCGAAGTCACCGGCGCGGGCGGCAGCAGGATCCCCGTCGCCATCGTGCCGTTCGCCGGCGAAGGCGGGGTGTCGCCGAGCATCTCCGCGATCGTGCGCGCCGACCTCGAGCGCAGCGGCCTCTTCCGCGCCATCGAGGCGCCGCCGATCGTTCCCGCGCCCACCGACGCCACCGCGGTGAACTACCCCGAGTGGCGCGCGCGGCTCGCCGACGCGCTGGTGCTCGGTTCGGTCGCGGCGCGGCCCGACGGCCGCTTCGAAGTGCGCTTCAAGCTGCACGACGTCGCCAAGGCGACCGACCTCTCGGGCGTTGCCTACACGCTGACAAAGGACCAGGTGCGCGCCACCGCGCACCGCATCGCCGATTACGTCTACGAGAAGCTCACCGGCGAAAAGGGCGTGTTCTCCACGCGCATCGCCTACGTGGTCAAGCGCGGCAACCGCTACGAGCTGCAGATCGCGGACGCCGACGGCGCCGGCGAGGAGACCGCGCTTGCGTCCTTCGAGCCGATCATCTCGCCGGCGTGGTCGCCTGACGGCCGGCGCATCGCCTACGTCTCCTTCGAGAACAAGAAGCCGGTGGTGTACGTGCATTCGCTGCTCGACGGCAAGCGCACGGTGGCGGCGAATTTCAAGGGCTCGAACTCCGCGCCGGCGTGGTCGCCCGACGGCAACCGGCTGGCGGTGGCGCTGTCGCGCGACGGCGGCTCGCAGATCTTCATGGTCAACGCCGACGGCAGCGGCGTGCGGCGGCTGACGAGTTCCAGCGGCATCGACACCGAGCCGCGCTTCTCGCCCGACGGCCAGCACATCTACTTCACCTCCGATCGCGGCGGCAGCCCGCAGATCTACCGCATGGGCGCGGGCGGCGGCGACGCGCAGCGCGTCACCTTCGACGGCACCTACAACGTGTCGCCCAGGCTGTCGCCCGACGGCAAGCGGCTTGCCTACGTGACGCGCAATGCCGGCAAGTTCCAGGTCGCGGTGCACGACTTCGCCACCCGCCAGACGCAGGTGCTGACCGACAGCGACCGCGACGAATCCCCCAGCTTTGCGCCCAATGGGCGCATGATCCTCTTCGCCACCGTGATCGGCGGCCGCGGCGTGTTGTCCGCGGTGTCCGCGGACGGTAGCGTCAAGCAGCGCCTGACGACTTCGGCGGGCGATGTCAGGGAACCAGCCTGGGGCCCGTTCATCCAATGATCCGAGAGGAATAGACCATGCGCGCCATATTCGCAGCCATCGCCGTAGCCGCCCTGCTCGCGGGCTGTTCGAGCACGCCGACCGACGAGCAGGACCCCGCCGGGGTCGAAGAGCGCAAGCCCGCGGCAGGCACCGGTGCCGCGTCGCAGCCGGTATCGAAGCCCGGCGTGTCCGGCGTCGACCTCACGGCGTCGAGGAAGTCCGCCGCCAGCGCGCTCACCGACCCGGGTTCGATCCTGTCCAAGCGCTCGATCTTCTACGACCTCGACAAGTACGACGTGCGCGACGAGTTCAAGCCGCTGGTCGAGGCGCACGCCAGGTACCTTCGCGACAATCCCAACGCCAAGGTGCTGATCCAGGGCAACACCGACGAGCGCGGCAGCCGCGAATACAACCTCGCGCTCGGCCAGCGCCGTTCCGAAGGCGTCAAGCGCATGATGCTGCTGCTCGGCGTGCGCGAGGCGCAGGTCGAAGCCGTCAGCCTCGGCGAAGAGAAACCGCGCGCTCAGGGCTCGAACGAAAGCGCATGGTCGCAGAACCGCAGGAGCGACATCCTGCATTCGGGCGAGTTCTGATGCGCCTGCGCGCCGCACGCGTTGCGGTGCTCGGCGCCGTGTTCGCCGCGGCACTTGCGGCACCGGCGCCCGCCTGGGCGATCTTCGGCGACGACGAGGCGCGCGCGCGCATCGACGCGCTGAGAAAAGAAGTCCAGGCGAGCCAGCGCGCCGTGGACGAACGCCTCGCCAAGCTGGAAGACCGCCGCGCGCTGCTGGACCTGGCGTCGCAGATCGAAGCGCTGAAAGCAGACATCGCCAAGCTGCGCGGACAGGTGGAAGTACTGGTGAACCTGTCCGAGCAGGCGGAGAAGCGCCAGAAGGACCTGTACCTCGACATCGACACGCGCCTGAGGAAGCTCGAGCAGGTGCAGGAGGGCGCCGCCGCCGGCGGCACGCCACAGGCGGACGCGGGCATTCCCGCTGCGGAGACCAAGGCCTACGAAGCGGCGCTGAACCAGTTCAAGCTGGGCAACTACCCGATGGCGATTTCCGCGTTCCAGGGCTTCATGGTCACCTACCCCGGAAGCAAGCTCGCGCCCTCGGCACAGTACTGGATCGGCAATGCGCATTACGCGCGGCGCGACTTCAAGCAGGCGATCGCCGCGCAGCAGCGCGTGGTGGCGCAATGGCCGGATGACCCCAAGGCGCCGGATGCGCTGCTGAACATGGCCTCGTCGCAGGAAGCAAGGGGCGACCGGCGCGGCGCGCGCAGCACGCTCGAAGCGCTGGTGACGAAGTACCCCGCGAGCCCCGCCGCGGCGAGCGCGAAGCAGCGGCTCGCGCAGTCGCCCGCCGGGCGTTGACCCTTCCGGAAGCCGTGCACGCGCCTGCGCGCGCGGTCGTGCTGCTTTCGGGCGGCCTGGATTCCGCTACCACGCTGGCCTGGGCGCGCGCCAAGGGCTTCGACTGCTACGCGCTGTCGGTGGACTACGGTCAGCGCCACGCCGCTGAACTGCAGGCGGCGCGCCGCGTGGCGCAGCGTTTCGGCGCCACCCAGCACCGCATCATCAAGCTGGACCTCGCGCAGTTTGGCGGTTCGGCGCTGACCGATGCGGCGATCGCGGTGCCGCAGGACGGCACCACCGACGGCATCCCGGTCACCTACGTGCCGGCGCGCAACACCATCCTCCTTTCGCTGGCGCTCGGCTGGGCCGAGGTGCTGGGCGCGCAGCACATCTACGTCGGCGCGAACGCGGTGGACTATTCCGGCTACCCGGACTGCCGACCGGAGTACCTGCGCGCATTCGAGGCGATGGCGAACCTGGCGACGAAGGCGGCGGTGGAAGGGCGGCGCATCGAGGTGCGCGGGCCGCTGGTGGACCTGCCCAAGGCCGCCATCGTCAAGCTGGCGCTCGAGCTCGGCGTCGACCCGGCCGAGACCTTGAGCTGCTACCAACCTGACGCCGCGGGCCGCGCCTGCGGTCGCTGCGATGCATGCCGCATCCGCCTTGCCGGGTTCGCTGCCGCAGGGGTGGAGGACCCTGCCAACTATATTAGTATCCCCTGATGCAATTACGGTACAAGAGGGCTCCGCCCTCTTGTAACTCCCGGAAGCCAGACAGATGCCAAGTGAAATTACTCCAGAACAGATCGCGCCGTACGTCGCCGGCGGCGCATTCCTGCTCGCGTTCATCTTCGGCGCCGTGGGCAACAAGACCAACTTCTGCACCATGGGCGCGGTGTCCGACTGGGTGAACATGGGCGACAAGGGCCGGCTGCGCATGTGGCTGCTGGCGATCGCGGTGGCGATCCTCGGCGCGAACGCGCTGCACCTGGCGGGCGTGGTCGACCTGGGCAAGTCGATCTACACCGCGCCGAATTTCACCTGGCTGTCGTACATCGTCGGCGGCTTCGTGTTCGGCATCGGCATGACGCTGGGTTCGGGCTGCGGCTCGAAGACGCTGATCCGCATCGGCGCCGGCAACCTGAAGTCGATCGTGGTGTTCGTGTTCCTCGGCATCGCCGCGTACATGACGCTGCGCGGCCTGTTCGGCGCGTTCCGCGTCGAGGTGCTCGAGAAGGCGGCGGTCACGCTCGCGGGCAGCCAGGACCTGCCCTCGATCCTCGTGCGGCTCGCGGGCGGCGCGCGCGAGACCTGGATCTGGGTGCTGTCTCTGGGCATCGCCGGCGGACTGCTCGCCTACATCTATGCGTCGAAGGAGTTCCGCGAGAACTTCGACTTCACGCTCGGCGGCGTGGTCACCGGACTGGTGGTGGTGGGCGGCTGGTACGTCTCCGGCAGGATCGGCTACCTGGCCGAGGACCCGCAGACGCTGCAGGAGGCCTTCGTCGCCACCAATACCGGCCGCATGGAGTCGTTTTCCTTCGTCGCGCCGATGGCCTTCAGCCTCGAATACCTGATGCTGTGGACCGACAAGTCGAAGATCATCACCTACGGCATCGCTTCCGCCGCCGGCGTGATCGCGGGCTCGGCGGCCTGGGCGCTGGCGACGAAGAGCTTTCGCTGGGAGGGTTTCCGCGACGCCGAGGACACCGCGATGCACATGCTGGGCGGCATCCTGATGGGCTTTGGCGGCATCACGGCGCTGGGCTGCACCGTGGGGCAGGGAATCTCGGGCTTTTCGACCCTCGCGGTCGGGTCGATGCTCACCTTCGTGTCCCTGATCGCCGGCGCCGCGGCAACGATGAAGTGGCAATACTGGCGAATGATGCGCGAAGCCTGATAAAATTCGCGCCTTTTCCGCGCCATTCAATCCTTGGGTCGTTAGCTCAGCTGGTAGAGCAGCGGACTTTTAATCCGTTGGTCGGCGGTTCGAATCCGCCACGACCTACCAAATACTTGAAGCCCTTAGCGTGAGCTAGGGGCTTTTTCTTTGGCGCGCTTGGCGACGCTGATGATCTCCTTGCGCACGTCGGTGATGTCGCGTGCGCGCGAGGCGCTGGCGCCGTCGCAGTGCTCGTGCCTCGGGCAGTGCGTGCTGCGTGGGCAGATGATGCGCGCGGGGTTGGCCAGCGCGTCGTTGACCCAGGCGATGTTCAGCACCGTGGCTGCGGCGCGGATGGCGTCGGCGGCGGCCTTCGGGATCCTTGCCTCGCCGTGATGCGCCATGCAGGCCTCGCCGATGCCGGCGACGACCTCCTCGGGATCGACGCTGTGCGAGCGTAGCGCCGGCGCGAGGTCCACGCCCACCGACAGCACGTGCGGGTTGCCGGCCATGTCCCTGGTGCGGCGCGAATGGCAGCAGTAAAGCAGCGACCGTTCGCCGTCGCGCAGCACCGAAATCTGCGAGCCGCGGTCCGGGCCGTGCTTTTCGTCCAGCATGCGGAACACCGCCCAGTGCGGGCAGGGGTCGGTGACCTGCGCCATGTTTCCCCAGGGTAGCGGGATGCCATTGCCGCGGTAAACCGCGCGCAGGTAGCCGGGCGGGTAGGCGTCGAAATAGTGCCAGTAGGGATAGGGCGACACCTTGGTCATGCGCCGCATCACCACCGCGGGCGTCAGCTCGATCTTCTCGCCCGCCTCGACGCGGTACGACTCGCGCGTGAGGAACCTGCGGAACGGCACCTTGGGGCACAACAGCGCACCGGCGAAGAAGCTGCATTCGAAGTCGCGCCAGGCGTGCAGCACGTCCTGCGCGCTCATGCCTGCGGCGAGCTCCGCGCCCTCCGGGCTGCCGCCCATCTCGCCGCCGGTGGCGTGCGCGGACTTCAGCCCGTCGCCGTCGTGCAGCACCTTGTGCGCGAGGTGCGAGGCGAGGTCGAACTTCAGCCGCGCCGGGTCGTCCTGCAGCTCGCGATTCAGGTACACGGTGCGCGGCGACTCGAAGAACGAGCGCACCATGCTGCGCAGCTCGCGGTCCTTGTCGCGCGCCAGCACCGGCTTGCGGTCGAACCAGCGCAGGGTGAGGCCGTGGTGCTTGCACAGGCGCGTCAGGTCGTCGACGTCCAGCGGGAACCTGCGCTCGCCGATGCGCTCGGCGGCGCGCTCCAGGTCCGGGAAGTCGTTGCGCGACATCTCCTGGTGCGAGCGGATCAGCAGGTGCGCGAACTGCCGCCCGGTGGTGCCGGTCTGCGCAAGGAGCTCGGGGATCGCCGCCTGCAGCAGTTCCTTCGAGAAGAGGAACGCCGGCTCCAGCGGCACCCCGGCCGCGCCGCCGGCCTGCGGTGCCGTCGCGACCGGCTCGATGTCCGGATTGCCGTCGAGAAACCAGCCGGGTTCGCGCTGGAACAGCTTCGACAAGAGGCCGAGCACCTCGTCCGAGGGCACGCGCTTGCCGCTCTCGATCATGCTCAGGTACGACACCGACGGCGCGCCCTGCGAATCCAGCTGGGCGCAGCGCGCCGACAGTTCCTCCAGCGTCAGGCCGTTGCGCTTGCGCAGCGCGCGCAGCTTGGTGCCGAGGAAGTGGCTCTTGCGGGTGTGCAGGGTCATGGCCCGGGTGAATTCCGTGTGTGAAATTAACAATGTGAAATTTCTAATGTCAAATTTACCACTATTCGGTGCCCATAATGCCTCGTGACCGCGCCTGTGCCGGTCGCGCCTGCACCGGATGGAGGGTTCGACATGAAGCACGACATTCTCGTTCTGGGGGCCTCGTACGGTTCCCTGCTCGGCACCAAGCTGCTGATGGCCGGGCACCGCGTCACGCTGGTCTGTACCGCGGCAACCGCCGAACTGATCAACCGCGAAGGCACGCGGGTGCGCTTTCCGCTGCGCGGCCGCGACGGGCTGCTGGAAGTCGCGTCCGGATCGCTGCCGGGCGAGCTATGCGCAGCCGCGCCCGAAGCGGTGGACCCGCAGGACTACGACCTCGTCGTGCTCGGCATGCAGGAGGCGCAGTACGCCGGCGCCGGTGTGCGCGAGCTGATGGGCCGCATCGCCCGCGCGCGCAAGCCCTGCCTCGCCATCATGAACATGCCGCCGCTGCCCTACCTCGCGCGCATCCCGGGGCTGGCGACGCAGGCGCTGGAAGGCTGCTATGCCGATCCGGGGGTATGGGCGGACTTCGACCCGGCGATGATCACGCTGGCGAGCCCGGATCCGCAGGCATTCCGGCCCCCGGGTGAGCCGAAGAACGTGCTGCAGGTCGGCTTGCCCACCAACTTCAAGGCGGCGAGGTTCGATGGCGAGGCGCCCACCGCGCTCTTGCGCGAGCTCGAAGCGGACATCGACGCGGCACGGCTGCACATGGGCGACGAGGAAATCGAGATCCCGGTGAAACTGAAAGTGCACGAATCGGTGTTCGTGCCGCTGGCCAAATGGCCGATGCTGATCGCCGGCAACTACCGCTGCATCCGCGCCGACGAGATGATCCCGATCAAGGAGGCGGTGCATGGCAACGTCGCCAAGTCCCGCGAAGTCTACGACTGGGTGGCGAAGCTGTGCGGCAGGCTGGGCGCCGAGGCGGCCGACCTGGTGCCGTTCGACAAGTACGCCAAGGCCGCCGAGGGCCTGGGCAAGCCCTCGTCCGCCGCGCGCGCGCTGTTCTCCGGCGCGCAGCACATCGAGCGCGTGGACAGCCTGGTGCGCGGCATCGCTCGCCACCTGGGGCTGCACTCCGACGCGCTGCACGAGATCGTCACGCTGGTGGACGAGCGCCTGGGGCGCAACCGCCTGGCGCGCTGAACGGGGCGCCGATCAGGCTTCGCCGGCATCTTCGCCGGCGGGCGCCTCGTCGATCGGCTGCGTCAGTTCCGGCCCGTGGTTGCGCGCGCTGTTGACGCGCTTGTCGACGCGGTGCGCGCGCACCGCGTCGGCGGGCACCGGCTGCAGCAGCTCGCGTACCGCTTGCGCATCGGTCAACGCGGGGTCCAGCCAGGCGTCCTGGTTCGCGGCGGGCAGCGGGAACGGCATGCGGTCGTGGAAGCGGCCCACGGTTTCGTTCGCCGGCCCGGTGATGATGGCGCAGGATTCGACGACGCTGCCTTCGCGTTCCCAGCGGTCCCACACGCCGGCGAGCAGAGCGGTTTCGCCGCCCCGCGGATAAACGAACCACGGCAGGTTGCCGCTCGTCAGTTCCTGCCATTCGTACCAGCCGCTGGCGGGAACCAGGCAGCGGCGCCGCCTGAACGGCAGGCGGAAGCTCGCCGCGTCGGCGACGCCTTCGACGCGCGCGATGAAGCTGGTGAAGCGCACGCGCGGCTCTTTCGACCAGTGGGGCAGCAACCACCATTGCATGGGCACGATCTCGGGCACGCCGCCGGCAGCGGCGCGCACCACCGGCACATAGTTGGCCGGATTGCCCTGCTGCGGGGCGATGTTGTAGCGCGGCGGGAAGCTTTCCAGGTAGCGCTCGACGAAGCGCCGGATCAGCGCCTCCGCGCCGTCGTCGAGCGCCGACTTTTCCTGCCGCGACATCGACTTCGGCCCGTAGAGCGCATAGCGTCCGCACATGCCGCGATGATAGCGGGGCGGCCTGCGGCAGGGTCGGCCCTACGGTAGAGTCCGCCCTGTGACGAGCGTTGCCCGCAAGATTGCGCTGCTGGTGCCAGAGCTTCCCACGCGGGAGGAGCTGGCGCCTTACCTCGATCGCATCGACGAATCGCACTGGTACACCAACTTCGGCCCGCTGGTGCGCGAACTCGAAGCAGCGATGGCCGTGCAGTTCTCCACCGGTGCGTCGGCGACGCAGCACGTGGTATCGGTGAGCAATGCCACGCTGGGGCTGGAACTGGCGATCCTCGCGCTGGAGTTGCCGGCGGGTAGCCGGGTGCTGGTGCCGGCGCTGACCTTCGTTGCCTCCGCCGCCGCGGTGATGCGCGCCGGCTGCGTGCCGGTGTTCTGCGACGTCGAGCCCGACACCTGGCTGCTGTCGCCACGCATCGCCGAGGACGCGCTCAAGCGCGTGCGCTTCGATGCGGTGATGCCGGTGTCGACCTACGGCTGCCCGCAGCAGATGCCGGCGTGGGACGCGTTTGCCGAGCGCACCGGCATCCCGGTAGTGGTCGATGCCGCCGGCGCCTATGGCAACCAGCACGCGTCCGCGCGCTGCATCATCGTCTACAGCCTGCACGCCACCAAGGCACTGGCGGCGGCAGAAGGCGGGCTGGTGGTCAGCGCAGACGCGGCGTACGTCGAGCGGGTGAGGATACTGAGCAATTTCGGCATCGACCTGTCGACGGTATCCGAAGCCACCGCGGGTTCCACCGGCCTGGTCGGCTCGGCGGGCACCAACGGCAAGCTTTCCGAATATCACGCCGCGCTCGCGCTGGCGGCGCTGGCGCGCTGGCAGGCGACCTCGGCTCGGCGCATTGCGCTGCATGCGACGTATCTCGAGCAGCTGGCCGCGCAGTGCCCTTCGCTCATGCTGCAGGCGCGCCCGGCCGACGGCGTCTACTCCATCCTGCCGGTGCTGGTGCCGCCAGGGCGCAAGGCCGCCGATGCCTGGCGCGCGCTGCGCGAGCAGGGCATCGAAACTCGCCGCTGGTACTGCCCGCCGCTGCCTGAGCACCCGGCGTTCGCAGCGATGCCTGTCGCCGACCGGCTGGAAGTTGCGCAGGCGGTGGGCGAGCGGTTGATCGCGTTGCCGTTTCACGCCCGGCTTGCGGAGGGCGATCCTGCGGCGGTGTGCAGCGCGCTCGCAGGCTGGCTTGGCCGTTTCCGCTAGACTTCGCCGCGTGAGCGCACCCGCGAAGAAGGTCACGCCACCGACTGTCACGGTGGAGAACGTGCAGCTCGAGCGTTTCGAGACTCTGGTCTATTCGCGCCAGTACGAAGAGGCCGGGCGCGAGCTGCTGGGCAACCTCAAGCGCCTCAAGGTCGGCGGCGAGTTCGCCGGGCACGCCATGAGCGACGACACGCGCCCGCGCCTTTACTCCAGGTTCGCGGCGGCGATCACGGCGCTGATGGCCGACCCCGCGTTCCAGCTTTCGCAGGAAGGCTTCGACCTGCTGGCGGTCGAGCACGCGACGTTCCATGCGGTGTTCGCGGCCAGCGCTTTCGGCAACGCCGACCACCTGCTGCGCCAGTTCGGCCAGGTGGACGAAACGGACCACGGCAAGCTGCATTTCAGCAGCCCGCAGAACATCGTCAAGCTGCTGCTTGCGTACTCGCTGGATTCCGAACTCGACATCGACTTCGAGTCCGTGTTTCGCACCGCGCCGCGCCTGGCGCTGCCGGCGTTCCTCGGCATGCTGGCGCACATCGTGGTGCTGTCGCCGCGCGCGCATGCACGGCGCGAGAAACTGCTGACGCTCGGGCCGCTGTTCGAGCAGGTGGAGTTGCGCGAACACATGCTTGCGGCCATGTCGGATGCTTACATGTACTGCAGCTACGCCACGGCCGAGACCAAGCACGAGATGAAGCGTTCCTTCAACGCGATGACGCGGCGCCTCATCGAGACGAGGATCAGCCTGCCGGCCATGCCCGCGGAGCGCAGGCTGAAGAAGCGCCCGACGATACTGGTGCCGATCGAGTGGTTCACCTCGCTGCATGCGATGTACCGCTGTTACGCACCCTCGATCAGGCAGCTTCGGGAGAGGTTCAGGCTGGTCATGATCGGCCGGACTTCCGAAATGGACGAGGTGTCCAAGGAACTTTTCGACGAGACCATAGAACTGTCCGGTTCGAACGTTGCGCTGGCCGATGTCGTCGATCGCGTCACGAAGGTCAAGCCGGATGTCATTTTCTATCCGAGCGTGGGCATGGCGACCTGGTGGGTCGCGCTGTCCTCGGTCCGGTTGGCGCCTGTCCAGGTCGCGACCGTCGGCCATCCCGCGACCACCCAGTCGGCGAACATCGACTACGTCCTTGTCGACGGGCTGTGGCCCGGTGACCCAAGCTGCTTCAGCGAGACGGTGGTCGTTCAGCGACCAGGCAGCACCGCGTTCATCATGCGCGAGGACGCGTCGTTTCCGGAGCCGCAACTGCGCGAGCATCCGGCCGTGCTTCGCCTGGCGGTACCGGCGATGGCGTGCAAGATCAACGCGCCGTTCCTGGAATGTTGCGTGGGGATCGCGCGCAAGGCCAGGCGGCCGCTCGAGTTCCACTTCTTCCCGAACATGATCGGCCTGACGCACTTCCAGATATCGCGCGAGATCCGGAAATGGCTGCCGAACGCGATCGTGCATCCGCGCAGCGACTACAACACCTACCTCGGGAACATGGCGCAGTGCGACGTGCACCTGTCGACGTTTCCGTTCGGCGGGACCAACAGCAACATCGACTCGATGCGGCTCGGGATCCCGATGCTGACGCTGGAAGGACTGGAGGTGCACAGCCAGACCGACTCCGGGATGATGCGCCGCGTCGGCCTGCCGGAATGGCTGATTACGTACCACGCCGCGGAGTACGAGCGCGCCGCGCTGCGGCTCATCGCCAACGACGCGGAACGAACCGGAATCGCGCGGCAGCTCATCGGCACCGACGTGTTCGCGCACTTCATGCGCGTGCCGGCGGACGTGCCCGAGACCGAGTTCCTCGACGCCATGTGGTTCATCTACCGCAAGCACGAGAAGATCCAGGCGAGCGGAAGCCGCTACTGGCCGGTAGCCGCGCGGGAAGCGTTCGAGCGCGAGCCGGTGGCGGCCGGGTCGCGTTGAGCACCGGCATGGCGACGCGCGTCCTCGTCATCGGATCGTCCGGGCACGCGGGGGTCGCCATCGATGCGATCGAGCGCTGCGGCCTCGAGGTCGCCGGGCTGGTCGACTCGTTCCGGCAGGCCGGCGAGTCGGCGTACGGCTACCAGGTAATCGGGCCTGAGGATGCCATTCCCGCCTTCCTGCAAAAGTACGAGGATTGCGCCGTGGCAATCGCCATCGGTGACAACTTCCAGCGCCGGCGGATGCGGCACAGGCTGCGGGAACTGGCGCCGCAACTGGGCGCCGTCACGGTGATCCACCCGCATGCGAGCGTCAGCGCGCGGGCGTCGATCGAAGACGGTGCCATGGTCTGCGCCGGCGCCATCGTCTGCGCCGGCGCTCGCGTGGGCGAGGGCTGCCTGCTGAACACCGGGGCGACATTGGACCACGACTGCACCATGGAGGCGTACTCGAGCCTCGGCCCCGGCGCGGTCGTGGGCGGCAGCGTGCGCATCGGCGAATGCAGCGCGGTGGGCATCGGGGCGACGCTGCGGCACGGCGTCAGCATCGGCGCGCACACCGTGATCGGTGCGGGCGCGGTTGTCGTGGGAGACATTCCGGCTCGGTGCGTCGCCTACGGCGTGCCTGCCCGCGCTGTCAGGGAGCGCCGGGCCGACGAGCCGTACCTCTGACGCGGGATCGGTGCCGCCACCCGCAGCCATGTCCCTCGTCAGCATCTGCATACCCACGTACAACAGGGCGGCGCTGCTCGCGAGGCACCTCGAGCACCTGTCCGGTTTCGGCCTGGAGATCGAGGTCGTCGTATCCGACAATGCGTCGAGCGACGACACGCGCGCGGTCGCGGAGTCGTTCGCGGGACGATTCCCGCGATTTCGCTACGTTCGCCTGCCGGGGCGCATGCATCCGCACCGATGCTGGGACTCCGCACTGCGGGGAGCGACCGGCGAGTACGTCTACGCGCTCGGGGATGACGACCTCGTCGTGGAGGAGGGCCTGGCGGAACTGCTCGCGTACATGCGCGCGCGGCCGAGCGTGCTGGCAGCGTTCGGCGCGCAGCAGTTGCATGATCTCGCGAGCGGACGCTTCCTCGGCTATGCAAGGCGGACCGACGTGCTGGAGCATTACGGCGCGGCGGATCGCGCGGATGTTCGCGCGCTACTGGACGCTCGAGTTTCCGCTGATGCGCCGCGATGTCTACCAGCGCGGTGTGCTGTTCGATCCGTTCCACCGATTCTTCCTGTGGTCATGGGTAGATGCTGTCCTGCGCCACGGCGAGCTGATCGTCGCGCCGACAGTGATGTTCCAGCACTACCTTCACGACAAGCGGCTGACGCACGAGCAGGCGGTGGACCCGGAATGGATGTTCAAGGTCGCCAGCGAGATCGAGTCGTTCGCGGCTACCCTTGACTGCGATGCGCCGACCCGCGCGCGGCTCGTGTCCTGGCAGTTGTCGCAGTGGTACCTGTTCCACTCGGGCCTGGCGGCTTCCGGCGCAAGCCAGTGCGGCGCGCGACTTTTCATCCGCAAGGGCATGGCTTACGATCCGGCGACTTTCCAGCCGCTCGCGGCCGAATGGGAACAGCGACACATCCTGCATGCGATGCTGGAACTGGTGCTCAGCAGGATCGAGCAGTACGGCGGCGTTCGCACCGTCGTGATCGAGGAAAGCGACATTGCCGCATGGCTGGCCGGACAACTCGAGCGCGCCGGGCTCGGAACCGCGATCGAGCCCATGTCGGGGATTCTTTCTTCACGCCCGGACCGCGACAGCTACGTGCTCTTCAAGCACTATCCTGACAAGGACGCCGGCGTACTCGCGGAACTGGGGGGACGGCACTGTGCCTGCATGGACCTGCTGACCACACTGCGGCTGACGAATGCCGATCTGAACCTGACCGTATGAAAGGCCGGACCTTCATGCACCTGCTGCAACTCTTTCTTTCGGCGGCGCTCTTGCTTTCCGCACCGGCCCAGGGGGCGATTCCTGCCGTTGCAATCCGCGACGGCCTTCCGACCCTGGCGCCGGTGTTGTCCAGAGTCACCCCCGCCGTAGTCAACATCGCGGTACTGCAGCAGTCCCCCGAGGCGCAGAACCCGCTGCTGCGCGATCCGTTCTTCCGGCGCTTCTTCGGGCTGCCGGAGCAGCAGCAGCCGCAGATTTCGGCAGGGTCGGGGGTGATCGTCGACGCGAAGAACGGCTACGTGCTGACGAACCACCACGTGGTGAAGGATGCGCGCGAAGTGCTGGTGACGCTGAAGGACAACCGGCGGCTGCCGGCGAAGCTGGTGGGGTCGGATGCCGGCACCGACATCGCGGTGCTGCGCATCGAGCCGGGGGAACTGGCGGAGGCGAAGTTCGGCGATTCGGACACGCTTCAGGTGGGCGACTTCGTCGTCGCCATCGGCAACCCCTTCGGCATCGGCCAGACGGTCACCTCGGGGATCGTCTCCGCGCTCGGGCGCTCGGGGCTCACGCAGGGAGCGTACGAGGACTTCATCCAGACCGACGCATCCATCAACCCCGGCAATTCCGGTGGCGCGCTGATCAACCTGCGCGGGGAACTGGTCGGCATCAACACCGCGATCATCGGCCCGTCTGGTGGCAACGTCGGCATAGGCTTTGCGGTGCCGGCAAACATGGCGCGGGCGGTGATGCGGCAGATCATCCGCTTCGGCGAGGTGCGCCGCGGCAGGCTGGGCGTCGTCATGCAGGACCTGACGCGGGACCTCGCGCGCAGCCTCGGCATCTCCGCGCGCACCGGGGTCGCGCTGACGCAGGTGATTCCCGACTCGCCCGCCGCGCAGGCGGGACTGCGGATGGGCGATGTCATCACCGCGATCAACGGCCGCCAGGTACGGGGCTCTGCGGAACTGCGCGCGCAGCTCGGCGTCGTGCCGGTGGGCGAGACGGTGGAACTGCGCGTGCTGCGCGGCGCCGAAACGCGACAGGTGCGGGTACAGATCGGCGCAGTAGAGGCACGTGGGGGCGGCGGCAGCGAGCCGATACAACTGCTCGCGGGCGCCTCGATCGCGAATGCCGAGCGGCAGGTCGCGAACGGCAAGGAAGCGGTGGTCTACGTGACCAAGGTCGCGCCGGGCAGCGCCGCGTTCAAGCACGGCCTGCGTGCCGGCGACATCATCCTCGGCGTCAACCGGCGGCGCGTCGCCAACGTCGAGGAGCTGATCGCCGCCATGCGCGTCGAGGGGCGCATCGCCATCCACGTCCAGCGCGGGGATTTCCAGCTGACGATAGTCGTCCGCTAAAGCTGGCCACGGCCGTCAGGATCCCTGCGCCCTCTTTAGCGATGCGGCAAGCGCTGCTCGCTCCGCTTCGGGAAACTGGCTTGGGACTATGAAGCGCCGCCGTTGGACTGGTGGCACGGCGTATGTGCGTGCCGCAACCTTGTTCATCGCCCAGACGCCGTTTTCCGACCACACGCGCCCGCCGAAGAAATCGCGCACCGCGGTGGTCACTCCGGGATGGAACCGAGCGCCGGTGCGCGGATCCGCCATGAAATCGCTGCGGGGATTGGCACGCGCGAAATCCGCGTCACATTCGTCCAGTTGCAGCTCCAGATCGTCGCCGCAAAGGATGCCTCCAGTTCTTACGAGGCGCTCGGCAAGCGCGAGGTCTGTCCGCACGTCGTCGTGGTAGTGGCTTCCATCAACGTAGACGATGTCGAACGATTCCGCCTGAAGATACTGCTCGAACTCGGGAAGCGACCCCCGAACATGGCGGATGTTCACTCCTGACGCAGCAAAGCGAACGTTGTGGAGGAACAGGTCGTACGCCAGCCCAGTACTCGCGAGGCCCTCCATCTGCAGATAGGGCCCGGCTTCGTTGCGCGCCGAGTCCTCGAAGTACGGCGCCCATGGGTCGATGCAGACAACGGTGCCCTTTTCCGGGCAGAAAGCGGCGATCGCTTCGCTCCATGTCAATGCGCTGTGCCCAATCCAGGAGCCGACCTCCAGGATGTCGACGCGCTGACGTTTGACCAGTGACACCAGGGAGGCGATCTCCGCATGTCTCGCGATCGTGCACTGACGCCCTGCCGTGCCGCCTTCGAAGTACGGCCCATCGGGAAACAGCTGCGCCAGGAATCGCCTCATCAATCGGCTACTCCCGCGCGCGCACGATCTTCTTCACGTCGGTCAGCCGGCGCAGCGCGCGCATCACGCGCGCCAGGTGGTCGCGATTGGCGACTTCGAGCACGAACAGCATCGTCGTGAAGACCGCGCGGTCGTCCTGCATGCTGATCGAATCGATGTTGGCGCCGGCTTCGGCGATTCCCGAGGCGACTTTTGCCAGCACGCCGCGCTGGTTGGACACGGTGACGCCGATCGCGGCCTGGAACAGGCGCTTTGGCGCGCGGTCCCATTCCACGTCTATCCACTGATCCGGCTCGTTCCGGCGCGAGCGCTCGGCGGTACGGCAGTCGGCGGCGTGGACGACCAGTCCCTGCCCCTTCTTCATCGAGCCGAGGATGCGATCGCCAGGGATCGGGCGGCAGCAGCTCGCGAGCTGCACCGCCATGCCCTCGGTGCCGCGTATGACGACGCTGCCCGCGGGCCTGGCCGCCCCGGGCTTCGCGTCCGGCGCCTCGCCGTGCTTCAGGAACTTGCGCGCGACCACGGCCGACAGGCGCTTGCCCAGCCCGATGTCCGCGAGCACTTCCTCCTTGGTGCGCGCGCCGCCGTCGCGGATGACGCGCTCCCAGGTCACCGGCTCGGTGTCGGCGAGCGACAGGCCGAGGGCCTTCAGCGCCTGGTCGAGCAGGCGCTCGCCCAGCGCCGCCGACTCCTCGTACTGCATGGTCTTGAGGAAGTGGCGGATGTTCGCGCGCGCCTTGCCGGTGCGCACGTACTGCAGCCACGCCGGGTTGGGCTTGGCGTGGCTCGCGGTGATGATCTCGACGCGGTCGCCGTTGCGCAGTTCGGTGCGCAGCGGCGCCAGCTCGCCGTTCACCTTGGCGGCGACGCAGCAGTTGCCGATGTCGGTGTGCACCTGGTAGGCGAAGTCGACCGCCGTCGCGCCGCGCGGCAGCGACAGGATCCTGCCCTTGGGCGTGAAGACGTAGACCTCGTCCGGAAACAGGTCCACCTTGACGTGCTCAAGGAACTCCTGCGGGTCGCCCGACTGGTTCTGGATGTCCAGCAGCGACTGCAGCCACTGGTGCGTCTTCAGTTGCAGGTCGGACAGGGAATCCGCGTCGTCCTTGTACATCCAGTGCGAGGCGACGCCGGCGTCGGCGATGCGGTGCATGGCCTCGGTGCGGATCTGCGCCTCGACCGGCAGGCCGTACGGCCCGATCAGCGCGGTGTGCAGCGACTGGTAGCCGTTCGCCTTGGGGATCGCGATGTAGTCCTTGAACTTGCCCGGCACCGGCTTGTACAGCGCGTGCAGCGCGCCCAGCGCGAGGTAGCAGGCCGGCACGTCCTTGACGACGATGCGAAAGCCGTAGATGTCGTGCACCTCGGAGAACGACAGGTGCTTCTCGATCATCTTGCGGTAGATGGAGTAGATGTGCTTCTCGCGCCCGGTGATGGTCGCCTGGATGCCGCTCTCGGCGAGCTTCAGCCGCACCTGTTCGAGCATCTTGCCGATCACCTCGCGCCGGTTGCCGCGCGCGGCCCGCGTGGCGCGAAGCAGCACGTCGTAGCGCAGCGGGTGCATGTTCGCGAACGCGAGTTCCTGCAGTTCGTGGAACAGCGCGTTCAGGCCGAGCCGGTTTGCGATCGGCGCGTAGATCTCTATCGTTTCCCGGGCGACGCGCCTGCGCTTGGCAGGCGACACGGCGGACAGCGTGCGCATGTTGTGCAGGCGGTCCGCGAGCTTGATCAGGATGACGCGCACGTCGCGTGCCATCGCCAGCAGCATCTTGCGGAAGTTCTCGGCCTGCGCGTCCTCGACCGACTGGAACTCGATCCGGGTGAGCTTGGAAAGCCCGTCGACCAGGTCGGCCACCGGCTTGCCGAAGGTGTCGGCGATCTCGGCCTTGGTGACCGAGGTGTCCTCCATGACGTCGTGCAGCAGCGCGGCCTGCAGCGCCTGGCTGTCCAGGTGCCAGTCGGCGAGGATCTCGGCCACCGCGATCGGGTGCGAGATGTAGGGCTCGCCGGACTGCCGGGTCTGCCCGGCGTGCGCGGCTTCCGAGAAGCGGTACGCCTCGGCTATGCGCGCGACATCCGCCGGCTTCAGGTATGCGAAGCGTTCCTCGTCGAGTGCATGCACGGCCGCCATGCACTCAATTTAGCCCAGAACGGGCGTCGGGTGGTGCTACAGCGGCGCGACCGTCCCGGGCGAATTCGGGTTCTTCTTCAGCACCTCGGTGCCGATCTTGCCGGTGGCGATCTCGCGCAGCGCGATCACCGTCATCTTGTCCTTGTTCGGCTCGACCAGCGGGGAGCTGCCGGCGCTGAGCTGGCGCGCCCGGTAGGTCGCTGCCAGCGTCAACTGGAAGCGGTTGGGGATGCGCTTGAGGCAATCGTCTACGGTGATGCGGGCCATGGTGTGGATCCTATGCGGTTCTGAAGATTTCCGGGTGCCGGGAAAACTGCGTGGAGGTCTCGACGCGCGCGGCACGGATGATCGCGATCAGGTCCCGTTTCGCTTCGTCGAAGTCTTTGTTAATTATAGCGTATTTGAACTCCAGCACGTGCTCGATTTCCTCCTTCGCGGCGGCCATGCGGCGGCCGATCACGGCGTCCGAATCCAGCGCGCGCGAGCGCATGCGGCGCTCCAGCTCCGCGAGCGAGGGCGGCATGATGAAGATGCCGACGCAATCCGGGTAGAGCTTGCGCACCTGCTGCGCACCCTGCCAGTCGATCTCCAGCAGCAGGTCCTGGCCGCACTCCAGTGTGTCGACGATGACCTTCTGCGAGGTGCCGTAGCGGTATCCGTGCACTTCCGCTGCCTCGAGGAACTCGCCTCGGCTGAGCATGGCGAGGAACTTCGCGTCGTCCACGAAGTGGTACTCGCGCCCGTTCGTCTCGCCGGGGCGCGGCGCGCGCGTGGTGTAGGACACCGACAGCCGCAGTTGCGGCATGTCGTGCAGCACTGCGTTGATGAGCGTGCTCTTGCCGGCGCCGGAGGGCGCCGTGATGACGAACAGAAGGCCTTTCATCGCACTCCTACTCTATGTTCTGGACCTGCTCGCGCACCTGCTCGACCAGGAGTTTCAGTTCCAGCGCGCAGTCCGCGAGCTTCGAGGATGCCGCTTTCGATGCGAGCGTGTTGGCTTCCCGGTTGAGTTCCTGCGCCAGGAAATCAAGGCGCTTGCCGGCCGCGCCGCCCTTTGCCAGTACGCGCTCGACTTCGTCCAGGTGGGTGCTGAACCGCGTGAGTTCCTCGTCCACGTCCGCCTTCAGCGCCAGCACGGCGATCTCCTGCCGCAGGCGTTCCTCGTCCATCGCGCCGAGCGCCTCGCGCAGCCGCTCCGCCATGCGCACCCGTTGCGCGGCGATCGCCTCCGGCACCAGCGGCGCCGCGTCTGCGGCGCGCGCGCGCATGTCGGCGACCCGCGCCAGCAGCGCTGCCTTCAGTTTCGCGCCTTCGCGATTGCGCGACGCGCACAGTTCCTCCAGCGCGCGGCTGGCGCACCCGATCGCGGCGGCGTGAAGCTGTTCCTCGTCAGGCGCCTCTTCTGCCAGCACGCCGGGCCAGCGCAGCACGTCGGCGACGCCCAGGCTGCGCGCATCCGGCATCGCCTCGCGCACCTCCCCGGCGAGGCGGCGCAGCGTCGCCAGCGCCTCGGCGTTCATGGTCGCGGCGCGCGGCGCAGCCGTACGCAGGTTGAGCTGCAGCCGGCAATCGACCTTGCCGCGCAGGACTCGCGCGGCGATCAGCTCGCGCAGCGCGGGTTCCATTGCGCGCATCTCGTCGGGCACGCGGAACTGCAGGTCGAGGAAGCGCGAGTTGACCGAGCGCAGTTCGACCTGCAGGCTGCCCTGGGGCAGTTCCGCGTTTGCGCTCGCGTAGCCGGTCATGCTCTGGATCACGGTGTGACGGAGTGCGCATTTGCCGGCGAAAACGCGGCGCTGCGCAGGGGTGGCTCCCGATTGCCAGAAGGCGGACGCGTATCATACGGGCAGATGGTGACCCAGGCCAACCAGCCCCTGCCGGAAGGCTGCCAGCTCCAGAACTACCGCATCCTGCGGGTGCTCGCCGCCGGCGGATTTTCCTTCGTCTACCTGGCCCACGACGAGAACGACGCGCCGGTCGCGATCAAGGAGTACCTGCCTTCGACGCTGGCGCTGCGCGGCAGCGGCAGCGGCAATGTACCGAAGGTTCCCGACGAGAACCTCGCCGTCTACCGCTATGGCATGAAGTGCTTCTTCGACGAGGGCCGCGCGCTCGCCGGCCTGCAGCACCCGAACGTCATCCGAGTGACGAACTTCTTCCGCGCCAACGAGACGGTGTACATGGTGATGCGCTACGAGCGCGGCCGCACCCTGCACGAGCACATCCACGCCAGGCGCGGCGCGCTGAAGGAATCGTGGATCGCGCACACGTTCATCACGCTGCTGGATGGGCTGCGCGAAGTGCATTCGAACAAGCTGCTGCACCTGGACATCAAGCCGGGGAACATCTACGTGCGGAACGACGGCACGCCGCTGCTGATCGACTTCGGCGCGGCGCGGCAGACGCTCACCAGCGAAGGCACGAAGCTGCCGCCGATGTACACGCCGGGCTACGCTTCGCCCGAGCATCACGGCGTGCGCGAGAACCTCGGCCCGTGGAGCGACATCTACTCGGTGGGCGCGAGCATGTACGCCTGCCTGTCCGGCGCGGCGCCGCAGCCCGCCGACCAGCGGATGCTGAAGGACCGGCTCGAGCCCGCGCGCAGGCTGTGGAGCGGCAGGTACTCGAGCGACCTGCTCGACACCATCGACTGGTGCCTGCGGCTCGATCACATGCAGCGGCCGCAGAGCGTGTTTGCGCTGCAAAAGGCGCTTACCGGCGAGAAGCCGCCCGAGCACCGCGGCGCCGCGCCGGTACTCGATCAGTTGAAGGGCGCGATCCTCAGGCTCGCAGGGCGCCGCGCGTGAAGTTCCGCCTCTTCCAGGACAGCCGCGTCGGGGCGCGCGCCTACAACCAGGACCGCATCGGCCACTGGCGCACCGGCGGCTCGCTGCTGCTCGTACTCGCCGACGGCATGGGCGGGCACCTGAACGGCGAGGTCGCGGCGCAGCTTGCGCTGGAATCGATGGCTGCGGACTTTCACGCGCGGGCGCGGCCGCTGCTGGGCAATCCGGAGCTCTTCATTTTCGATTCGATCCGCCGTGCCCATGCGAGCGTCGTCGAAAAGTCGGCGCTGCTCGGCCTGCCGGAAACACCGCGCACCACCATCGTCGCCTGCGCGGTGCAGGAGGGCTTCGCCTACTGGGGGCACGTGGGCGATTCGCGTCTCTACCTGATCCGCAACGGGCGCATCGTTACGCGTACCAGGGACCATTCGCGGGTGCAGCAGCTGATCGATGCCGGGCGTATCCGCGAGGAGGCGGCCGCCGCGCACCCGGACCGCAACAAGCTGATGCAATGCCTGGGAAGCGACACCATGCCGCGGTTGGAGCCTACGGCGGTGGCGCGCCTCGCCCGGGACGACGTCCTGATGCTGTGCTCGGACGGCCTGTGGGGCCCACTCACGCAGCGCCAACTGCTGCATGCCTACGTGACGGCGGACTTCGAGCGCGCATCGCGCGAACTGATGGCGCTGGCGGAAAAGCGCGCCGGCCCCCAGTGCGATAATGTGTCGATGATCGCGATGGCCTGGGGCGAGGACGAAGTCGCCGCTGCCGAGGCCCCGCGCACGCTGCCCACCCACGAACTGCCCACGGACGTGCAGGACTTCACGGCGACCGATCCCGATTTCCTGCGCATGAGCGATGCGGAGATAGACCGGGCGGTGGACGAGATACGCACTGCGCTCAGAAGGAACCGGAAACCAGGATGAGACCCTCAGGACGCAACCCCGCGCAACTGCGGCCGGTGAAGATCACGCGCGGCTTCACGCGCCACGCCGAAGGCTCGGTGCTGGTCGAATTCGGCCAGACGCAGGTGCTGTGCACCGCGAGCGTCGAGGAGCGCGTTCCCGGCTTCCTCAAGGGGAAGGGGCAGGGCTGGCTCACCGCGGAATACGGCATGTTGCCGCGCGCGACGCATACCCGGTCGGACCGCGAGGCCGCGCGCGGCAAGCAGTCCGGGCGCACGCAGGAGATCCAGCGGCTGATCGGGCGCGCGCTGCGCGCGGTGGTGGACATGCGCGCGCTCGGCGAGCGTACGGTGCAGATCGACTGCGACGTGCTGCAGGCCGATGGCGGCACGCGCACCGCGGCGATAACCGGTGCGTTCGTTGCTGCGCATGATGCCTTCACGTGGATGATCGGCCGCGGCATGATCGCCGCCGCGCCGGTGCGTGATTTCGTCGCCGCGGTGTCGGTGGGCGTGTACCAGGGCGTGCCGGTGCTGGACCTCGACTACCCGGAAGATGCCGCCTGCGAGACCGACATGAACGTGGTGATGACCGGCGCGGGCCGCTATGTCGAAATCCAGGGCACCGCCGAGGGCGAACCGTTCACGCGCGAGCAGATGGACGCCCTGCTGGTGCTTGCGGCGCAGGGGATAGGCGAGCTGGTCGCGATGCAGAAGGCGGCGCTCGGCGCCTAGGCTCGTGCACATGAAGCGCGTGGTGCTCGCCTCGGGCAATCCCGGCAAGTTGCGGGAGATACGCGCGATCCTCGCCCCGCTGGCGCTGGAGATCGTCGCGCAGAGCGAACTTGGCATAGGCGAAGCGGAAGAACCCCACCACACGTTCCTGGAGAACGCGCTTGCCAAGGCGCGACATGCCAGCACCGCGAGCGGCCTGCCGGCAGTCGCCGACGATTCCGGCCTGTGCGTGCCCGCGCTGGGTGGCGAGCCGGGCGTGCAGTCCGCCTACTACGCCGGGCGGCACGGCAACAGGGAGGAGCGCGACGCGCGCAACAACGCGAAGCTGCTGGCGCAACTGTCCGGACGGACAGACCGCCGCGCCAGCTACGCCTGCGTCGTCGTGCTGGTACGCCATGCCGGCGATCCGCGGCCGATCGTCGCCGAAGGCATCTGGCGCGGCGAGATCGCGCAGGCACCGCGGGGCGCAGGCGGCTTCGGCTACGACCCGCTGTTCCTGGTTTCCGGCAGCGGACGCACTGCGGCCGAGCTCGATGCGGCGGCGAAGAATCGCATCAGCCACCGTGCAATCGCCCTGGCCGCGCTGATCGAGCGCCTGCGTGACGATTCCGATTGACCTGCCCGGAACGGTGCGGCTTGCGCTGCTGCCGCCGCTGTCGATCTATGTGCACCTGCCGTGGTGCGTGCGCAAGTGTCCGTATTGCGACTTCAACTCGCACGAGCAGAAAGGCGAACTGCCCGAGCAGGCGTACATCGACCGGCTGATCGAAGACCTGGAAGCCGTGCTGCCCGCGATATGGGGGCGGCGGGTGGGCAGTGTCTTCATCGGTGGCGGCACGCCGAGCCTGTTCTCGCCCGGCGCCATCGATCGCCTGCTTGCCGGCATCCGCGCCCGCGTCGCGCTCGAGCCCGACGCCGAGGTTACGCTGGAGGCGAACCCCGGCACCGTGGAATCGGCGCGCTTTCGCGGCTACCGGGCGGCCGGCGTGAACCGGATATCGCTCGGCATCCAGAGCTTCGACGACGCGATGTTGCAGTCGCTGGGCCGCATCCATGGTGGCGATGAAGCGCGCCGCGCCATAGACGCCGCGCTCGAGGCCTTCGACAACGTCAACCTCGACCTCATGTACGGTCTGCCCGGCCAGACACTCGACATGGCGCGGGCGGACATCGCCGAGGGTACGCGCTTCGGCACGCCGCACGTGTCCGCGTACCAGCTGACGATCGAGCCGAACACGGCCTTCTACCGGCGCCCTCCCGCACTGCCGGGGCACGACCTCGCCGCCGACATGCAGCGCATGATCGAGGACCTGCTCGCGGCGGCGGGGTTCGCGCACTACGAGGTCTCCGCGTTCGCGAGGCCCGGATTCCGCTGCCGGCACAACCTCAACTACTGGGAGTTCGGCGACTACGTCGGCCTCGGCGCCGGCGCGCACGGCAAAGTGAGCTTCCCCGACCGCATCACGCGCCACGAGCGGGCAAAATCCCCGCGCGATTACCTTGCCGGCGAGGCGGTGGTGCGGGAGCGCATCGTGCCGGCGCAGGAACTGCCGTTCGAATTCATGCTGAATGCGCTACGGCTGGTGGAGGGATTCTCGCCCGCGACCTACCCGGCGCGCACCGGGTTGCCGCTGGCGACGGTCGAGTCACGCCTGCTCGCGGCCGAGGCCGGAGGCCTGCTCGAGCGCGACTGGAAGCGCATCGCGCCGACCGAGCGCGGGCGGCATTTCCTCAACGAACTGCTGGAAATCTTCCTCCCCGCCCACTGAGGACCGGCCAGCCGCAGTGGCGCGGCTTCTTGCGCTACTGCGGACCAGCCAGGGTGCGGATCTGGAATTTGCCGTCGTCGCGAAACAGCCAGGTCTCGGTGAAGGAGACATAGCCGTGGCCGCCGGTGACCGCGCCGCCCGGCTTTGGCAGGCTGCCTGCGCGCACCGACTGTATCGCGCGCGCTTCCAGGTCCTTGTAGCCGTTCGAGCGGAACAGCCTCACGGCGTACGGAAAGCCGAGGCGGTCAATTTCCACCTGCAGCACCACGACGGATTTCAGCACCTCGGGCAGCCTGCCGATGAACGTGTGCTCGGCGTTCGCATGCAGGATGGCGTGCGCCACCTGCTGCTTGTACTCCTCCAGCGAGCGCGCTTCCGCCGCTTCCGCCGGCAGGCGGGGCACCGGCTCAACGCGAGGGTCCGGCCCGCCCGGCGCGTCAGGCTGCGGCACGACGGCACATCCGGCGGCAAGGACGATGACCGGAATGAGCCGCTTCAATGGTTGTCCCTCGGCACCAGCGGGCCGCTGCCGCCGACGAGGAAATCCAGGTCCGCGCCCTGGTCAGCCTGCAGCACGTGGTCGAAGTAGAGCTTCCAGTAGCCTCGCGGCAGCGGCGCTTTGGGCGCGCGCCATTTCGCGCGCCGGCGCGCGAGCTCATCTTCCGGCACCAGCAGTTGCAGCCTGCGCTTCGATACGTCGAGCTCGATCATGTCGCCATTCTCGACCAGCGCGAGGGCGCCGCCGGCAGCCGCCTCGGGCACCATGTGCAGCACCACCGTGCCGTAGGCGGTGCCGCTCATGCGCGCGTCCGAGATCCTCACCATGTCGGTGACGCCTTTCCTCAGCAGCTTCGGCGGCAGCGGCATGTTGCCGACTTCCGCCATGCCGGGGTAGCCCTTGGGGCCGCAGTTCTTCAGCACCATGACGCACTTCTCGTCGATGTCGAGCTTCGGGTCGTCGATGCGCTTGTGGAAATCCTCGATGTTCTCGAACACCACGGCGCGGCCGCGGTGCTTCATGAGCCTGGGCGTCGCGGCCGAGGGCTTGATGATCGCGCCGCCAGGGCACAGGTTGCCGCGCAGCACGGCGATGCCGGTGTTTTTCTTGAACGGCTTTTTCATCGTGTGGATGACGTCGCGGTTGTGGCAGGGCGCGTCCTTGACGTTGTCCCAGATCGTGCTGCCGTTCACCGTCATCGCATCCTTGTGCAGCTTCCCGCTCGCGCCCAGTTCGCGCAGCACCACGGGCAGGCCGCCGGCGTAGCAGAAGTCCTCCATCAGGTACTTGCCGTTCGGCATCAGGTTGACGAGCGTGTGCACGCCGCGGCCCAGCCGATCCCAGTCTTCCAGCGACAGGTCCACGCCCAGCCGGCGAGCGATGGCGATCAGGTGGATCACGGCATTGGTCGAGCCGCCGATCGCAGCATTCGCGCGGATGGCGTTCTCGAACGCGCGCTTGTCGAGGACTTTCGAGATCGATACATTCTCCTTCACCAGCGCGACCGCGCGGCGCCCCGCCATGCGCGCCAGCACGTTCCGTCGCGCATCGACCGCGGGGTACGCGGCATTTCCAGGCATGCCGATGCCCAGCGCCTCGACCATCGATGCCATCGTCGATGCGGTGCCCATGGTCATGCAATGCCCGTGCGAGCGATGCATGCACGACTCCCCCTCGTGAAACTCGGCGAGCGTGATCTTCCCGGCGCGCAGGTCCTCCGACATGGACCACACGTTGGTGCCGGAACCGATGTCCGTGCCGCGGTACTTGCCCGACAGCATCGGCCCGCCGGAGACCGCGATCGTCGGCAGGTCGACCGATGACGCGCCCATCAGCAGCGCGGGCGTGGTCTTGTCGCAGCCGACCAGCAGCACTACGCCGTCGAGCGGATTGGCACGGATCGATTCCTCGACGTCCATCGACGCAAGGTTGCGGTACAGCATGGCGGTGGGCCGCAGCAGGGTCTCGCCGAGCGACATCACCGGAAACTCGAGCGGGAATCCGCCCGCCTCCAACACGCCCGCCTTGACGTGTTCCGCGATGGTGCGGAAATGCGAGTTGCACGGCACGAGTTCGGAGTAGGTATTGCAGATGCCGATTACCGGCCGACCGTCGAACTGGTCCTGCGGAATGCCGCGATTCTTCGTCCAGCTGCGGTAGATGAAGCCGTAGATGTCCTGGCGGCCGAACCACTGCGCACTGCGCAGTCCGGAAGATTTCTTCTTGGTTGCCATGTCAGTAGGTCGCCCTTCCGCCGGAAATGTCGAACACCGCGCCGGTGGAGAACGAACAATCCTCCGACGCCAGCCAGCAGGCCAGCGCCGCGATCTCGTCCACGGCTACGAAGCGGTTCATCGGGATCTTCGACAGCATGTAGCCGATGTGCTGCTCGCTCATCTGGTCGAATATGGCGGTCTTCGCCGCGGCCGGCGTAACGCAGTTGACCAGCACGCCGGTCTGCGCGAGTTCCTTGCCCAGCGACTTGGTGAGCGAGATCACGCCGGCTTTCGATGCGCTGTAGGCCACTGCGTTCGGATTCCCCTCCTTGCCGGCCACCGAGGCGATATTGACGATGCGCCCGTAGCCGGCCTTCACCATGTGCGGCGCGACTGCGCGGCAGCAGAGAAACTGGCTGGTGAGATTGATGCGCAACACCCGTTCCCACTCGTCCACGGGGTAGTCGACGGTGGCTGCGTTGATGCCCGCGATGCCGGCATTGTTCACCAGCACGTCGATGCGGCCCAGCGACTCGAGCGTACGCCGCGTGGCCTCGGCCACCGAGCCCGGATCGGACACGTCGACCTTGTCGGGCGCACCCACGTCCCAGATCGCAAGCCGCGCCCCCGATGCTTCGAGTCTGCGCACGATCGCCGCGCCTATGCCCTGCATGCCGCCGGTAACCACCGCGGTGCGACCCTTGAAGTCGAGCTGGTTCATGCGCCTCCGATCCTGCGGCAAGTATAATCGGCGCCCTTCCCGGGGAGGGGACGTGGCGCACAGGCTACAAGGAAAGATCGCGTTCATCACGGCGGCTGGTCAGGGCATAGGCCGCGCCGCGGCGCTGGCATTCGCGCGCGAGGGCGCGAGCGTCTGGGCGACCGACGTGAATCCGCAGGCGGTTGCGGCGCTGGAGGCGACGCCGGGCGTCCGCGCATGCGCGCTCGATGCCACCGACGAGCAGGCCATCGGCCGGCTCGCTGCCGAAGCAGGCCCTGTTGACGTGCTTTTCAACTGCGCGGGCTACGTGCATCACGGCACCATCCTCGACTGCACGCCGAAGGACTGGGACTTCAGCTTCAACCTGAACGTGAAGTCGATGTACCTCGTCACGCGCGCCTTCCTGCCGGGGATGCTGGCGAAGGGCGGCGGCTCGATCATCAACATGTCCTCGGTCGCCTCTAGCGTGAAGGGCCTGCCGAACCGCTTCGTCTACGGTGCGACCAAGGCGGCGGTGGTCGGCCTTACCAAGTCGATCGCCGCCGACTACGTCAGGCAGGGCATCCGCTGCAACTGCATCGGCCCGGGCACCGTGGACACGCCTTCGCTGCAGGGGCGCATCAACGCCTTCGCCGATCCGGTGCAGGCACGCAAGGATTTCATTGCCCGCCAGCCCATGGGCCGGCTTGGCACGGTGGAGGACATCACCGGGATCCTGGTTTTCCTCGCCTCGGACGAGTCGCTGTTCGCGACCGGGAACATGTATTCAATTGACGGGGGTATGACGATATGAGGCTCTGCCGCTACGGAAAGAGCGGTTTCGAGAAGCCGGCAATGGTCGATGCCGACGGCCGCCTGCGCGACCTGTCCAAGCTGTTCGAGAACATCGGCCCTCACGAACTGTCGCCGCGTGGCTTGAAGATGCTGGCCAAGGTGAAGCCCGAGAGCCTGCCGGTGATCGCCAACAACCCGCGCCTGGGCGTGCCCTATGTCGGCATCGGCAAGTTCGTCGCCATCGGCCTGAACTATTCGGACCACGCAAAGGAAGCCGGCATGCCGATCCCGTCGGAGCCGATCGTTTTCCTCAAGGCCACCACCTGCATCTGCGGGCCGAACGACAATATCGTGCAGCCGAAGCGATCGACGAAGCTCGACTGGGAGGTGGAGCTCGGCATCGTCATCGGCACGCAGGCGCGCTACGTCGACGAAGCCGACGCGCTGGCGCACGTCGCCGGGTACTGCGTGGTCAATGACGTCTCCGAGCGCGCGTTCCAGATGGCGACCGGCCAGTGGGACAAGGGCAAGGGCTTCGACACCGCGGGCCCCATCGGGCCGTGGCTGGTGACTACCGACGAGATAACCGATCCGCAGCGCCTGGACATGTGGCTGGACCTGAACGGCAAGCGCATGCAGACCGGCAATACGCGCACGATGATTTTCTCGTGCGCGCAGATCGTCTCGCACGTGTCGCAGTACATGACGCTGCTGCCCGGGGACATCATCACCACCGGCACGCCGCCGGGCGTGGGCATGGGCATCAAGCCCGAGCCGGTGTTCCTGAGGCCGGGCGACGTGCTGCGCCTTGGCATCCAGGGCCTGGGCGAGCAGGCGCAGAAAGTCGTCGCCTATCCCGGCTAGGCGGCAGCCTTCGCGAAGCGTTTCCGTTTCAGGCGGGCGGCGCGCGCAGGTGGAAGTCTGTTGCGCCCTGGTAGGCGTGGCCGAGCGTGAACAGCGTTGCCTCGTCGAAGGGCCGGCCAAGCAACTGCATGCCCACGGGAAGTCCGGACGCCGAGAATCCAGCCGGGACTGACAGGGAAGGCACGCCGAGGAAGTTCACCGGGCGCGTCAGCCGCGTGATGCGCGCGAAGAGCGGGGCCATGTCCGGGCTGCCGCCCACGTCCGCCGCGGCGATGCTCGGCGTCTGCAATCCCACAGCGGGTGCGTGCAGCACGTCGACTTTGGCGAACACCCGGTCGCAGAACGCCTGCAGCGCCACGCCGCGCAGGCGCAGGCTGTCGACGTATGCGGTGGCGGGCAGGACGAACCCCGCTTCGACGCGCGCGCGCACCTGCGGCGAATAATCCTGCGCACGCTGCCGCAGCTCCCTCGCGTGCACTGCCGCGGCTTCCGCCGAGATGATGATCGCAGCCGCCGCGTTCCAGGGTTCGATATCGGGCAGGTCAACCTCGACCACCTTCGCGCCCAGCCGGCGGAATGTCTCCAGCGACGCTTCCATCAGCGCCGCGATGCCGGCATCGCAGCCATCGTAGAAATACTGCTTCGGCTTGCCGATGACCAGACCCGCTACCGGGCGTGCCAGGCGCGCCATGTAGTCCGGCACGCTGCGCGCGTCCGCCACCGGATCGCGCGGATCCGGCCCGGCGAGCGCCGACAGCAGCACGGCGCAGTCCTCGACGGTGCGCGCAAGCGGCCCCACCGTGTCCAGCGAATAGGACAGCGGCAATGCACCTGCGCGCGAGACGCGGCCGTAGGTAGGCTTGGCGCCGGAGACACCGCAAAAGGTGGCCGGCAACCGGATCGAGCCCGCGGTGTCCGAGCCCAGCGCGGCGAAGTTGGCGCGCGCCGCCACCGAACTGCCCGAGCCCGACGAGGAGCCGCCGGTGACGTAGTCCGGGTTCCACGGATTGCGGCAGTGCCCGTGGTGGTAGTTGTGGCCGGTGGGGCCGAATGCGCATTCGGCGAGGTTGAGTACGCCGAACTGGATCGCGCCGGCGGCATCGAGCCGTTCCAGCGCGGTCGCCGTGCTCGTCGCCGGCCGCTCGGACCAGATCCTGCCGCCGAAGCTCGAGGCGACGCCCTTGCGGCCGTACATGTCCTTGTGCGCCATCGGCACGCCGTGCAGCGGGCCACGCAGGTGGCCGCGCGCCAGATCCCTGTCGGCGAGCTGCGCCGCTGCCAGCGCGGCCTCGTCGTCGAGGCGCAGGAAGGCGTTGAGTTTCGGCTGCACCGCATGTGCACGCGCGAGCACGGCTTCCATGGCCTGTACCGCGCTCGTGCGGCGCTCGCGGATTGCCGCGGCGAGGCCGGCGCAGGACAGTTCCAGCAGCTCACCGTCGTTCACGGGGCATTCCTGCGCTGCGCTGCGACGAAGCCGGAGGGTTCGTCGGCGAACTCCAGGCCTGCGAACGCGGCCGCGGACTGCTCGAGCAGGCGGGAGGCGGATTCCGCGGTCACGGCGGTTACGCCGGGTGCGGGCTGCACGCCCTGCGCGGCAAGCAGCAGGCCGGCGAGGTCCTGCGTGACGGTCTGCTTCATCGGCGAAGCCTTGGCTACGAAACGGGCGATTCTACGCCGCGGGCGCTTGGAGTAAGCTCGCCCGGAAAGGAGATTTCATGGGCGTGAACATAGATGGCGCGCGGTTGTGGCAGTCGCTGATGGACCTGGCGAAGATCGGCGCCACCGACAAGGGCGGCGTCAGGCGCATCACGCTAACCGAGGTCGACCGTCAGGGACGCGACCAGTTCGTGCGCTGGTGCGAGGACGCGGGCATGTCGATCGCCGTAGACGGCATCGGCAACATCTTCGCGCGCCGCGCCGGCACCGACCCGGACGCCGCGCCGGTGGCGGTAGGCAGCCACCTCGATTCCCAGCCGTCCGGCGGGCGCTTCGATGGCGCCTACGGCGTCATGGCCGGACTGGAGCTCGTGCGCGCGCTGAACGATGCCGGCGCGCGCACCAGGGCGCCGATCGAAGTGATCGCATGGACCAACGAGGAAGGCTCGCGTTTCGTGCCGACCATGATGGGTTCGGGTGTCTATGCCGGCGTCTACGCGCTCGAATACGCGCTGCAGCAGAAGGACGTGGACGGGATCAGCGTGCGCGAGGCGCTGGAGAAGGTCGGCTATGCAGGCCCGGCGCAGCCGCACCGGCTGGGCGCCTACTTCGAGGCGCATATCGAGCAGGGCCCGGTGCTCGAGGAGACCGGCAATACCATCGGCGTGGTGCTGGGCGCGCTGGGGCAGCGCTGGTTCGACGTACGCATCAGCGGCCAGGACTCGCATGCCGGGCCGACGCCGATGGAAACCCGCAAGGACGCGCTGCTCGCGGCGAGCCGCCTGGTGCTCGAGGTCAATCGCATCGCCACCACGTTCCCGGACTATGCGCGCGGAACGGTGGGCTTCATGCAGGTGAAGCCGAACTCCCGCAATGTCGTGCCGGGCGAAGTGCGCATGACGGTGGACCTGCGCAACGCGAAGGACGCCACGCTCGCGGCGATGGTCGACGAGCTGAAGAACAGCGCCGCCGCGATCGCCGCCCAGGGCCGCGTCGCGGTCGAGCTCGACGAAGTCGTCTACTTTCCGCCCAGCGAGTTCGCGCCCGACCTGGTGGCGCGCGTGCGCGAGGGCGCGCAGGTGCTGGGCTACCCGCATCGCGACATCGTCAGCGGTGCCGCGCACGACGCGGTCTACATGGCGCGCATCGCGCCGACCGCGATGGTATTCGTGCCCTGCGAGGGCGGCATCAGCCACAATGAGATCGAGAATGCCCGGCCGCAGGACATCGAGGCCGGTTGCAAGGTGCTGCTGCACGCGGTGCTGGGCCGCGCGGGCATCGTAGAATCCGCACAAATGGCGGCCTGAGGGCCAGGGAGAAAGTCGATGAACGATCGCGCACAATCCGAAGTGATGGACGGCACGCTGGAAAACTCCGCGTTCTTCATGCCGTTCTCGATGAACCGGCAGTTCAAGAAGTCGCCGCGCCTGCTGTCGCGCGCGGAAGGGATCTACTACTTCACGCCGGAGGGCCGCAAGATCATCGACGGCACCTCCGGACTGTGGTGCGTGAACGCGGGCCACTGCCGCAAGAAGATCGTCGACGCGGTGGCGAAGGGCGTGTCGACGCTGGACTTCTCGCCGCCGTTCCAGTCGGGCCACCCGATGGCGTTCGAGTTCGCCGACCGGATCCGCGAGCTGCTGCCCGAGGGCATGACGCGGGTGTTCTTCACCAATTCCGGCTCCGAATCGGTGGACACGGCGCTCAAGTTCGCCATCGCCTACCACCGCATGCGCGGCGAAGGGCACCGCATCAGGCTGATCGGCCGAGAGAAGGGCTATCACGGCGTCAACTTCGGCGGCACCGCGGTGGGCGGGATCGTCTCGAACCGCAAGATCTTCGGCGCGCTGGTGACCGGCGTGGACCATATGCGCCACACGCACGATCCTGAGCGCAACGCGTTCTCGCGCGGCATGCCGCAGCACGGCGTCGAGCTTGCCGACGACCTCGAGCGCCTGTGCCAGCTGCACGACCCGTCCACGATCGCCGCGGTGATCGTCGAGCCGGTGTCCTGCTCCGCGGGCGTGTACATCCCGCCGGTGGGGTACCTGAAGCGCCTGCGCGAGATCTGCGACCGCCACGGCATCCTGCTCATATTCGACGAGGTGATCGTCGCGTGGGGGCGCCTGGGCAAGCCGTTCGGCGCGCAGTTCTTCGACGTCACGCCCGACCTGATGACCACCGCCAAGGGCATCACCAACGCGACCATACCGATGGGCGCGGTGATGATGAAGGAGAAGATCTACGAGGCCTTCATGAGCGGGCCGGAGAACGCCATAGACATGCCGCACGGGTACACCTACTCGGCGCATCCGGTGGCCTGTGCAGCGGGACTGGCGACGCTGGAGGTCTACAAGGAAGAGGGCCTGCTGACGCGTGTCGGCGAGATCGCGCAGTACTGGGAAGACAAGGCGCACGCGCTGAAGGGCCTGCCGAACGTGATCGACATCCGCAACATCGGGCTGATCGCGGCGATCGACCTGGCGCCGCGGCCGGGCGCGCCGGGCGCGCGCGCCTTCGAGGCGCACCTGAAGGCGTTCGAGAAGGGCGCCTACGTGCGCGTGGCGGGAGACGTGATCGCGCTGGCGCCGCCGCTGATCATCCAGAAATCCGAGATCGACCCGCTGTTCTCGATCGTCGCCGACGTGCTGAAGTCGCTCGACTGAGCGACCGGCGGCGCCTTCCCCGGGAAGGCGCCGCGGCCGGGAACTACTTCGCCGCCGCGCGCACCACGCCCAGGCGGCGGCTGCGCGGCTGCTGCTTCAGCCGCGGCGGATTGACCAGGTCGCGCACGTAGTTCGGCAGCGCAAACACGCCCTCGTGCGTTTCGCCGTTGTAGAACTGCAGCGCCTGCAGGCGCCGCGCCTCGATCCGGCGGTCGATCTCGTCGGCGGTGAAGGACTTGGGATCAAGCTTGTCGGAGCACACCGCCATCGCCCACTGCGCGCCATACAGCGGGATGTACATGGTGTACGGGCGCACGATGCGGAAGATCGCGTTCAGCCGCTGCGCGAGTTCGCCCACGCGCTCGGGACGCGCCACCGGCGCGCCGATGTGCAGCACGAGCGCGCCTCCGGGCGCGAGCGCGTGCCGGCAGGTCTGGAAGAACTCGGTCGAGTACAGCGCCTCGGCCGGGCCCATGGGGTCGTTCAGGTCCAGCGCGATGAGGTCGAACTTCTCGTTCGTGTCGCGGATGAACTTCATGCCGTCGCCGATGAGCACGCGCAGCTTCGGGTTGTCGAAGACGCCGTTGTGCACCGCGTGGAAATGTTCCTTCGCGACCTGGATCACGTCTTCGTCGATCTCGCACAGCGTCACCTGCTCGACCGACGGGTGCTTCAGCGCCTCTTCCGCCGAGCCGCCGTCGCCGCCGCCGATGATCAGCACTTTCCTCGGCGCGGCATGCGCCGTCAGCGCCGGGTGGATCAGGTTCTCGTGGTAGACGAACTCCTCCTTCTCGGAGGTCATGTTGTACCCGTCGAGCCTGAACAGCTTGCCGTAGTGCGGCGTGTCGTAGATCTGCATCTTCTGGTAGCGCGTCTGCCACTCGCCCACCATGCGGTCTGCCATGATGTAGAAGCCGGTGGAGTCGTTCAGCGGTTCCATCAGCAGGTGCCCGCCACGCGACACTTCATGGCGCGCGATCTCGGCCGGCTGGAAGTGCGCGATGATCGAGTCGAACAGCTGGCGCGCCTTCGCCGAGTTGTCGCCGCTGTAGTTGCAGACGTAGACATCCAGCGTCAGGCCCTGCTTCTCCGGCCAGGTGTGGATCGCCAGGTGGGATTCGGCAAGCACCACCGTGCCGGTGTAGCCCGAGCCCTCGAACTGGTGGAAGCTCACGTCCATGATCGTCAGGCCGGATGCATTGACCAGTTCGACGCACTTTGCCTCGAACGCCTTGCCGTCCAGCAGCACCTGCGGGTCGCAACGGCACCCGCCCAGATCGCCAATCAGATGCAGACCGTTCATGTCCGTGTCCCTCCACAAACGAGAAAGCGCAGCCGGCCATGTGTTCCGGGCTGCGCCTCTCCGTTACCGCCTCGCGGCGAAAAACCGAGTTGCTCGAGTTGGATCAATTCGTGCAATACCCCGCTTGGGCGATGTAGTCTGCCCGGTTAATCAGATTGGGCGACGCAGATCCTCCGCTGTTTCCGAGACAACGGCATCGATCAAGCGTCGCGCGATCGAGATTTTGCTTGGAATTTTAGGTAATTGCAAGACATTGAACCATCTTGCATCCTCGATTTCCCCATCCTGCGGGTGGATATCCCCGGAGGCCCAGTCGCAGACGAACGCGATCATCACCGAATGCGGAAACGGCCAGGGCTGGCTGGCGAAGTAGCGCAGCGCGCCCAGCCGGACGCCGACCTCCTCGAACACTTCCCGGCGCACGCATTGCTCCAGCGTTTCGCCCGGCTCGACGAAGCCGGCGAGCGCGCTGTACATGCCGGGCGGAAAGTGCGGGCTGCGCCCGAGCAGGATTTCGGGCCCGCGGCGCACCAGCGCCATCACCGCCGGCGCCAGCCGCGGATAGGCCGACAGCCTGCAGGCCGGGCAGATCCGCACGCGTTCCTCGGCCTTTGCGACCGTGGGTGTGCCGCAGCGACCGCAGTAGCGGTGCGAGCGGTCCCAGTCGATCAGTTGCAGGGCACGGCCTGCGAGCGAGAAATGCGCGTCGTCCAGCACCGAGAACAGCGTCCGCAGTCCCTCCCAGCTCATCCCGCCAGGCGCAGGCGTTTCGGCTGGAACCTCCGCTGCCCAGCACGGCGTGCTGCCCAGCAGACCGAGATACAGCGTGCGCAGCGCGTCGGGCCAGCGGCCGTCGTGCTGCGCGAGCAGCGGCAGTTTCGCCCAGCTGGGCCGCGCCAGGACCCTGGGGTCGTCTCCGGGCTTCTGGCTGGGCGGTCCGATCTCGACCAGGATGCGATCGCCGCGGAACACGAACCAGAAACCTTCACCGTCGGCGTCACCAACGACGCGGTGCTGGTAGTCCTGCGGTGACGAGAACGGCATCGGTTTCATCATGGAGTGCGCAGTTTAAGCGACACCGTCCGCTATAATCCGCGTTCCCCTCTTCACGAGTTCTCCCCGGCACTTTTCGATGACAGCGCACGCAGCGGACCGCGAACTCGCCAACGCCATCCGCGCGCTGGCCATGGATGCCGTCCAGGCGGCGAACTCGGGGCATCCGGGCATGCCGATGGGCATGGCGGAGGCCGCGCTGGCGCTATGGGGGCGGCACCTCCGGCACAATCCGGCGAATCCGGCGTGGCCGAACCGCGACCGCTTCGTGCTGTCGAACGGCCACGGCTCGATGCTGCTGTACGCGCTGCTGCATCTCACCGGCTACGACCTGCCGATGGAAGAACTCAGGCGCTTCCGGCAGCTGCATTCGAAGACGCCGGGCCACCCCGAAATCGGCTGCGCCCCGGGAGTGGAGACCACCACCGGGCCGCTCGGCCAGGGAATCTCCAACGCCGTGGGCATGGCGATCGCGGAGCGGCTGCTCGCCGCGGAGTTCAACCGTCCGGGTTTCGACGTGGTGGACCACCACACCTACGTGTTCCTCGGCGATGGCTGCCTGATGGAAGGCGTGTCGCACGAATCCTGCGCGCTCGCCGGCACGCTCGCGCTGGGCAAGCTCGTCGCGGTGTACGACGACAACGGCATCTCGATCGACTCGGAGAAGGGCAGCATCCGCCAGTGGTACACCGACGACGTGAAAAAGCGCTTCGAGGCCTACGGCTGGCAGGTGATCGCCAATGTCGACGGCCACGATGTCGAGGCGATGTCGAAGGCGATCCGCAAGGCGAGGCGCGAATCCGCCAGGCCGACGCTCATCTGCGCGAAGACCGTGATCGGCAAAGGCGCGCCGAACCGGCAGAACACCGGCGCGGCGCACGGCGCCCCGCTTGGCGACGCCGAAGTCGCCGCGACGCGCGAGGCGATCGGCTGGCCGCATCCGCCTTTCGTGGTACCGCAGCCGGTGTACGACGGCTGGAACGCCAGGCGCAAGGGCGCGGCAGCAGAGCGCAAGTGGAAGAAGCTCTTTGCCGCATACGCCGCGGCGCATCCCGGGCTCGCCGCCGAGTTCATGCGCAGGGCCGCGGGCGATTTGCCGGCCGAATTCAGCGCCCGTGCCGACGCGCTTGCGGCCGAACTGGCGGCGAAGGCGGAGACGCTCGCCACGCGCAAGGCTTCGCAGAACGTGCTCGAGGCGCTGAAGCCGGCGCTGCCGGAACTGGTGGGCGGCTCGGCCGACCTCACCGGCTCCAACCTGACCATGGTGAAGTCCTCGAAGGTCGTCGGTGCGTCCGGGCCGGGGAACTACATCTTCTACGGGGTGCGCGAGTTCGGCATGTGCGCGATCATGAGCGGCCTGGCACTGCATGGCGGCATCATTCCCTACGGCGGTACCTTCCTGGTTTTCTCCGACTACGCGCGCAACGCGATCAGGCTCGCCGCGCTGATGAAGCGGCGCGTGATCTACGTCTTCACGCATGATTCCATCGGACTGGGCGAGGACGGGCCGACGCACCAGCCGATCGAGCATCTCGCCAGCCTGAGGCTGATCCCGAACCTCGATGTCTGGCGTCCCTGCGACACGGTGGAAACTGCGGTTGCCTGGTCGGCGGCCCTGCAGCGCAAGGACGGGCCGGGCATGCTGGTGCTGTCGCGCCAGAACCTGCCGTGTGCGCCGCACGCGTCGGTTGCGGACATCGCCCGCGGCGGCTATGTGCTTGCCGATGCACCCGGCGCACGGGCGGTGATCATCGCCACCGGCTCGGAAGTGTCGCTGGCGCTGGCGGCGCAGAAGCAGCTCGACATCCCGGTTCGCGTCGTCTCCATGCCCTCGACGAGCGTGTTCGACCGCCAGGACGCCGCGTACCGCGAAGCGGTGCTGCCGCGCGGCCTGCCGCGCGTCGCGGTCGAGGCGGGCGTCAGCGCGTACTGGCGCAAGTACGTGGGGCTGGAGGGCGGCGTCGTCGGCATCGATACCTTCGGCGAGTCCGCACCCGCTGCGGACCTGTTCAGGCATTTCGGCTTCACTCCCGACAATGTTGCAAACGCGGTAAGGAGCGTACTGTCATGACCATCAATGTAGCGATCAACGGATTCGGCAGGATCGGGCGCAACATCGTTCGCGCGCACTACGAGTACGGCAAGAAGCACGACCTGCGCATCGTTGCCGTAAACGACCTCGCCGAGGCAAAGACCAACGCGCACCTGCTGCAGCACGACACCGCGCACGGCCGTTTCGGCTCGAAGGTCGAGGTCGACGGCAACCACCTGGTCGTCGACGGCGACCGCATCCGCGTCTGCGCCGAGCGGGATCCGGCCAAGCTGCCGTGGAAGGAGCTCGGCGTCGACGTGGTCTTCGAGTGCACCGGGATCTTCTCCAGCAAGGCAAAGGCGAGCGCCCACCTCACCGCCGGCGCGAAGAAGGTGATCATTTCGGCACCGGGCGGCAAGGACGTCGACGGCACGGTTGTGTTCGGCGTCAACCACCAGAATCTCAAGGCGTCGGACACCGTGATCTCGAACGCCTCGTGCACGACCAACTGCCTCGCGCCGCTGGTCAAGGTGCTGGACGAATCGGTCGGCGTGGTGTCGGGCCTGATGACGACGGTGCACGCATACACCAATGACCAGGTACTCACCGACGTGTTCCACGAGGACCTGCGCCGTGCGCGGGCGGCCGCGATGAACATGATCCCCACCAAGACCGGCGCCGCTGCCGCCGTCGGCCTGGTGCTGCCGCACCTGAACGGCAAGCTCGACGGCTTTGCCATCCGCGTACCCACCATCAACGTATCGATCGTCGACCTGACGTTCGTCGCCCGCAAGGCCACCAGCGTCGACGAGGTGAACGCGGCGGTGAAGAAAGCGGCCGAAGGCGCGCTGAAGGGCATCCTCGAGTACAACAAGGATCCGCTGGTGTCGTCGGACTTCAACCACAACCCGGCGAGCTCGGTGTTCGACTCCACGCTCACCAAGGTCTCCGAGGGCACGCTGGTCAAGGTCACTTCCTGGTACGACAACGAGTGGGGCTTCTCGAACCGCATGCTCGACACCACCGTTGCGCTGATGAACGCGAAGTAGCGCCATGAAGTTCCGCCGCATGTCGGAGGTCGACCTGGCCGGCAAGCGGGTATTCATCCGCGCCGACCTGAACGTGCC
>JBFWRS010000018.1:0-62497 GCA_050248795.1 Burkholderiales bacterium
TGAGCCCGATCGCGATCGACCGCGGCCGCGGCGTCGCCGCGCTGCGCGCGCTGGCGCGCCGCGGCCGCGAGCGTCTCGCGCAGGGCTTCTGGGTGGTGGTGTTCCCGGAGGGCACGCGCGTGCCGCCCGGCAGGCGCGGCCGCTTTCGCATCGGCGGCGCCTGGCTCGCCGCCGAGAATGGCGCGCCGGTGGTGCCGGTGGCGCACAACGCGGGCCTGTACTGGCCGCGCAACGCGTTCCTGAAGCGGCCCGGCACGGTCACCGTGCGCATCGGCCCGCCGATCGACACGCGCGGCAGGAGCGCGGAGGAGGTCAATACGCTGGCACAGGAATGGATCGAGGCGCAGCAGAAGGAGCTCTGCCCGTTGTAAGATCGCCGCATGAGACTCCTGCACACCATGCTGCGCGTCGGCAACCTCGAACGGTCGCTGAAGTTCTACACCGAAGTGCTGGGCATGAAGCTGCTGCGCAGCACCGACCGCCCGGAGCAGAAGTATTCCCTCGCCTTCGTCGGCTACGACACCGAGGACAAGGCGTCCGTGATCGAACTCACCTACAACTACGGCGTCGAGCGCTACGAGCCCGGCACCGCCTTCGGCCACCTCGCCATCGAGGTGCCGGACGCAGCGGCAGCCTGCGACGAAGTGAGGCAGCGCGGCGGCAAGGTGACGCGCGAGGCCGGGCCGGTGAAGGGCGGCACCACCGTCATCGCGTTCGTCGAGGACCCTGACGGCTACAAGATCGAGTTCATCGAGCGCAAGCCGCGCTGACCCGCCTGGCGATGCGCACGTAGTCGGCCGGCGTCAGGTTCTCCGGCCGCAGCTTCGGTTCCAGTCCCAGCGCCGCGAGTTCCCCCTCGTCCAGCTTCAGCGCATTGCGCAGGGTCTTGCGGCGCGACGAGAACGCGCGGCTGACGACTTCGGCGAACACGCGCTCGTCCACCTGCGGCCGCTCGCCCTGCGCCAGCGGCAGCATGCGCACCACCGCGGATTCGACCGCCGGTGGCGGCGTGAATGCGTCGGCCGGGACGAGGAACAGCAGCTCCATGCGATAGCGCACCTGCAGCATCACCGACAGCCGCCCGTAGGCCGGCGTGGAGGCGTGCGCCACCATGCGCTCGACCACTTCGCGCTGGAGCATGAAATGCATGTCGCCGACGCGGTCGGCCCAGCGCGCGAGATGAAACAGCAGCGGCGTCGAGATGTTGTAGGGCAGGTTGCCGACGATGCGCGCGCCCCGCGGCAGCGTGCCGAAGTCGAAAGCGAGCGCGTCAGCGCAATGCACGGGGAGCGCGTCACCGTGGCGCTCGCGCATGCGCGCGGCGAGGTCGCGGTCGATCTCGATCACCTGCAGCGCGGCGCCGCGCTCGAGCAGCGGCTGCGTCAGAGCACCCTGGCCGGGACCGATCTCGACGATCGCCTGGCCCGGCGCGGGCGAGATCGCATCGACGATGCGCCGGATGACATCGGCATCGTGCAGGAAGTGCTGGCCGAAGCGCTTGCGCGCTACTTCCGGGCGCTTGCGCGCCACATGCGGGCGCTGCGCGCTCACCGCACGAGCTGCAGCGCCAGCCGCACCGCTTCGGCGAGGCTGGAGCCGTCCGCCCTGCCGCTGCCGGCGAGATCCAGCGCCGTGCCGTGGTCCACCGACGTGCGCACGAACGGCAGCCCCAGCGTGACGTTGACGCCGCGCCCGAAGCTTGCGTACTTGAGCACCGGCAGCCCCTGGTCGTGGTACATCGCGAGCACGCAATCCACGCCCTTCAGGCGCGCCGGGACGAACAGGGTATCGGCCGGAATCGGTCCCTCGACCGCAAGCCCCTCGGCGGCGAGCGCGGCCACCACCGGCGCAATGACCTCGATCTCCTCGCGCCCCAGGTGTCCGCCCTCGCCGCTGTGCGGATTGAGCCCGGAGACAAGGATGCGCGGCCGCGCGATGCCGAATCGCGTGCGCAGGTCCCGCTCGACGATGCGCAGCGTCTTCTCCAGCCCCGCGCGCGTGATCGCCGCGGCCACGTCCGCGAGCGCAAGGTGCGTCGTCGCCAGCGCCACGCGCAGGCCGCCGCCGGCCAGCATCATCACGACGTCGGTGCCCGCTCGTGCCGCGAGGTACTCGGTATGCCCCGTGAACGGGATGCCGGCGTCGTTGATGACGCTCTTCTGCACCGGCGCGGTCACCATGGCGTCGTAGCTGCCGGAAAGGCAGCCGTCTATCGCGCGGTCCAGCACCGCCAGCACGTAGCGGCTGTTCGCCGCATCCAGCCTGCCGGCGACACAGCGCGCGGCCAGTGGCACGTGCGCCACCTCGGCGCTGGCGCCCGCGCCGCGCTCGGCGAGCAGCCCGCGGTCGCCGATCAGCACCAGCCTGGCGTCGAATGCGCCGGCATCCAGCGAGGCGCAGATGTCCGGGCCGATGCCGGCCGGCTCGCCGCTGGTCACGGCGATGACCGGCCGCGTGCGCGCCATCTACTTGTCCTCTAGCCGCAGTTCGACGTAGGTGCGATCCCGCAACTGGCGGATCCACTCCTGGAACGCCTCGTCGGACTTGCGCTCCCGCAGCGCGATGCGCGCCTGCAGGCGACGGCGCTCGGCGCTCACGCTCGCCGTGCGGCGCTCGATGACCTGGATCAGGTGCCAGCCGAACGGCGTCTTCACCGGCAAGCTCACTTCGCCGGGCTTCAGTTCGGACATCGCGCGCTCGAACTCGGGCACCGTGTCCCCGGGATAGACCCAGTCGAGGTCGCCGCCGCGTGCCGCGCTGCCATCCTCGGAGTGCAGGCGCGCGAGCTCGGCGAAGTCAGCCTTGCCCACGGTCAGGCGCTCGCGCAGGCCGTTCAGCCGGCGTTGCGCATCGGCCTCGGACACCAGTTCGTTTGTGCGCACGAGGATGTGCCGCACACGCGTCTGCACCACCGGCCCGCTGGCCGGCAGGGGCTGGCCGCCGCGCCGCCCGGTCAGCTTGAGTACGTGGAACCCGGCCGGGCTCCTGAGTACTTCGCTGACTTCACCCGGGCGCATCGTCCTCAGCGCCGCGGCGAACAGCTCCGGCAGGCGGTCCGCTGCACGCCAGCCCATGGCGCCGCCGCGCAGCGCGTCCGGCGCATCCGAATAGCTTGCCGCGATGCGGCCGAAATCGCCTCCGGCACCGGCCTCGCCGCGCGCCTTCTCGGCGCGCTGGCGCGCCGCTTCGACGCGCTCGGGACTGGCCTGCTCCGGAATGCGCACCAGGATGTGCGAGAGCTCGAACTCCGCGCCTGCCTCCGCCGCCGGCGCCTTTGCCGCCTCCTCCAGGTAGAGGTCGATCTCGCTTTCGCTCACCTGGATCTTGTCGTCCACCTCGCGCTCGCGCAGGCGCGTCAGCAGGATCTGCTGGCGCACTTCCTCGCGGAAGCGGTCGAACCGCACGCCGTCGCGCTCCAGCGCCTGGCGGAACGCGGCAAGGGAAAGGTTGTTGTTCTCCGCGATGCGCTCGATCGCGCGGTCGAGTTGCACTTCGTCGACTCGTATGCCGGAATCGCGCGCGAACTGCACCTGCGCCTTGTCGACGATCAGCCGCTCCAGCACCTGCGCCTGCAAGGTCGCGCGATCGGGCGGCGGCGTGCCCTGCCGCTGCAGCTGGCGCAGCGCGAAATCCATGCGCTCGGACAGCTCGCTCATGGTGACGACTTCGCTGTTCACCACGGCGACGATGCGATCCACCAGCGATATGCGCTGTGCCAGCGCAGCCGGCAGCGCAGCCAGCGCAAGGCAGAGAAAGACGACCAGGCGGCGCACGGTTCCGCTCAACTAGTACACCTGCTCGTAGGGCAGGCGTCGTTGCAGGCTCGGCGGCACCAGGTTGCGGTCACTCGGGTTGGTCTGCGCGTAGCCCGGCACGGTTCGCTGCAGCAGCGTCAACGCGTCGCCGGTGCCGAACTGGCCGAGGCCGTTGAACTCGAGCTGGAACAGCAGCTCGGTGGAGGTAGTCTGCACCGCCGCCTGGATGCGCCGCGCGACCGCGCGGAACACCCAGCAGCCGGCGTTGTACTCGACTCCCGCCAGGCCTTCGAGCACCAGCCGGTCGGGGAACGAATAGTTGAGGCGGCCGATGCCGAACCAGCCCGGCGCGATCGGCCACTGGCCCGACACGTCGACCTGGCGCAGGATGTTGCGATTGAAGCGGTAACTCAGGTTCAGCACCTTGGCGATCTCGGGGGAATAGCGCACCGCCGCGCTGTAGCGCTCGGCTCGCTCCTCGCGTGGGTTGAACTGCATCGCGGTCTCGAAGCTCCAGTGCCTGCCGACCTGGCCGCTCACCGAGGCGAGAATGTCGGAACGGCGATGGGTGCGCAGAGGCGAGCCCGGCGCAAGGCCCACGCGCTCGTCCTGGAAATAGAACCTCTGACCCAGCAGCGCGCGGAAAAGTTCCTGCCCGTTGTTGCCCAGCAGTCGCGTGGTCGCGGCGAGCGTGAGCTCGTTGGCGTCGCCGAGGCGGTCGCCGCCCGCGAATCGGTTCTCGGTGAAGATCGACGCATAGTTGAGTTCGTACAGGCCGGTGTCGAAGACCGGCATCTGGCTCTGGTCGCGATAAGGTATGCGCACGTAGAACGCGCGCGGCTCCAGCGTGTGCGTAAGGTTCTCGCCGAACCAGGTCACCGGGCGGTCGAAAATCAGCCCCGAATCCACGCTCAGCCACGGCGCGGTCGATGACTGGATGCCGGCCTGCCCGGGCGCCGCGCGCTCCAGCGTGTACTTCACGTGGCGTACGCCGAGCTTGGGCGTGACGAAGTAGCCGGGCGCGAGCAGCGGGAAGCTCACCGACGGATTGAGGAGCGTGCGCTGTCCCTCGACCAGCGTCGGATGCGTGAAGCGCACGTATTCCGCCGGCAGCTGGAAGTCCGCGATGCCGCCGATGTCGTTGCGCGTCGCGTGCAGGTTGAGCTGCGGCACGCGATGGTACGGAATTCCCACCGGCGCCAGCGGGTCCTGCAGCGTCTGGAAGCGCTGCAGCCGCAGCGACGCGCCGTAGCTGAGGCCGAACAGGCTGCCGCCGTAGCTCAGCGAGCCTTCGCGCTGCAGGTTGCCGGTCCAGGCCTGGTTGACGCGGCTCGAGAGGTCGACGAAGTAGCGGTCGTCGGTGACCTTGTTCAGGTCCAGCCTGCCGAAGAGTTGCGGCGTGATCTGCTGCTGGTGCAGAAGGCTGAAGCCGGTGCGCGCCTTCTTCAGCTGCGTGTCCTCCGGCATGTGCTCGAACTTCACCTCGCCCGAGTACGTATGGCCGATGTAGCGGTAGTCGGTCTTCAGCTGCGCGCCGCGATCACTCATCATCACCGCGGTGAGCGTGGCGTCCATCTCCGGCGCGATGTTCCAGTAGTAGGGGACGCTGACCTCGTAGCCGCGCCGCGTCGAGCGCGCATAACTGGGCACGAGGAATCCGGACTTGCGCTGCCGGTCGAGCGAGAAGCTCATCCACGGCAGGTTGAGCACCGTGGTATCGAAGAAACGCAGCTTGGCGCTGCGCGCGCGGCCCACGTCCTCTTCGTAGTCGAGGTCGAGCTGGCCTACTTCGAGGTACCAGTCGTCGCGCCCCGGCTCGCAGGTGGTATATGTTCCCTTCGTCACCCGGTAGCGCTCGGGCCCGAGCAGCTCGATGCGCTCGGCGCTGCCGCGCGCCGGTGGGTCGCGTTCCAGCCTGTAGCTCGGCGACTCGAACACGCCAGTGCCGTCGTCGGCGTTGTATTGCATGCGCGGGCCGAAGAAGCGGTCGGCGCCGAACTCGAAGCGCGCGCCGCCGTCCGCCTCGAAGCGGTCGAACTCGCGGTTGAAACGCAGCACTTCGCCGAAAATAGTCGTGTCGTCGCGCTTTACCTCGGCCCGGCCCTGCGCATTCACCTCGAGGTCGGACACGCCCTCGATGCGCTCGGCATCTATCGTCGTCGGGCCCTGGTCGCCGCCTGCCGGTGCACCGCCCGCCTGCGCCAGCGCGCCCGAGGCGAGAAATGCTGCGGCAAGTGCCACGAAGCGAGGCTGCACGGGTTGCGCCGGAAGTAAATTGGTGAGAAGGCCGGTGGAAACGCGTAGGTACGACGGTAAAATCGCACAATTCCGCCCGATGCGCAACGAAATGGATGAGCGTTACCGCCAGCTCGAGCGCTGGCTCGCCGCGCAGTTTCCGGGTCGGCGGTTCACGCTCGCGATCGCGTCGGCAGATGCGAGCTTCCGCCGCTACTTCAGGGCGTCATGGGATGACGGCGGCACGCAGATCGTCATGGACGCGCCGCCCGACAAGGAGGACTGCGGGCCGTTCGTCAAGGTCGCGGCGCTGCTGCGCGTCGCCGGACTGAACGCGCCCGAAGTCATCGCGGCAGACATGGCGCAGGGATTCCTGCTGCTCACCGACCTCGGCGACCGCACCTACCTCGACGTACTGCGCGAAGACAACGCCACTCTGCTCTTCACCCAGGCGATCGACGCGCTGGTGCGCTGGCAGCTGGCGACGCGGCCCGGCGTGCTCGCGCCCTATGACGAGCCGATCCTGCTGCGCGAGATGGCGCTGTTTCCCGAGTGGTATGTCGGCCGCCACCTCGGCAAGCAGCTGTCGGTGCAGCAGCGGCAGGACCTGGACGCCGCGTGCGGCCTGCTCGCGCGCGCCGCGCTGGCCCAGCCTGCGGTCTACGTCCACCGCGACTACATGCCACGCAACCTGATGGCCTGCGAGCCCGGTCCGGGGATACTCGATTTCCAGGATGCATTGCTCGGTCCGCTGAGCTACGACGTCGCGAGCCTGTTTCGCGACGCCTTCATCAGCTGGGACGAGGAGCGCGTGCTCGACTGGACCATCCGCTACTGGGAACGCGCGCGCCAGGCCGGCCTGCCGGTACGCGCGGACTTCGCCGAGTTCTGGCGCGAGTTCGAATGGATGGGGCTGCAGCGCCACCTCAAGGTACTCGGCATCTTCGCGCGGCTCACGCATCGCGACGGCAAGCCGAAGTACGTCGCCGACACGCCGCGCTTCATGGGCTACGCGCGCGCGGTCGCCTCGCGCTACCGCGAGCTTGCACCGCTCGCGCGGCTGCTGGACGCGCTGCCGTGAAGGCGATGATCCTCGCTGCCGGCCGCGGCGAGCGGCTGCGACCGCTCACCGATCGCACGCCCAAGCCGCTGATCGAGGTCGGCGGCAAGCCGCTCGTGGCATGGCACCTGGAGCGGCTCGCCCGCTCGGGCTTGCGCGATGTCGTCATCAACGTTTCGCACCTGGCCGAGATGATCGAGGCGCGCCTGGGCGACGGCAGTGCGTGGGGCGTGTCGATCGCCTACTCGCGCGAGGCCGAAGCGCTGGAAACCGCGGGCGGCATCGCCACCGCGCGCGAGCTCCTGGGTGCCGAGCCCTTCCTGCTGGTCAATGCCGACGTCTATTGCGATGTCGATTTCACCGCGCTCTCGGCCCGCGACCTGGGCGCACACCTGGCGCACCTGGTGCTCGTGCCGAACCCGGGCTTCAGGCCTGAGGGTGACTTCTCGCTCGCGCACGGCAGCGTCGGCATCGACGCGGCGCCGCGCTACACTTATGCAGGGATCGCGCTGATCGCGCCCCGCCTGGTGGCGCATGTGGCGCCGGGCCGGAAGGCGCCGCTGGGGCCTGTCCTGCGCGATGCTGCCAGCCGCGGCGAGGTCAGCGGCGAGGTTCACCACGGCGCCTGGAGCGACGTCGGCACACCGCAAAGGCTGGCCGAACTGGCCGCGACATTGAACAGCGAGGAACGCAGCACATGAACGCGCCTGGAGGCACTCCGGCAAGCGCAGCACATGCAGCCCGCAGGCAGGCGCTGGCGGCCGCCATGCACGAAGGCGTCGCGATCGTCGCCACCGCGCCGGAGCGCGTGCGCAACCGCGACACGCACTTCCTGTATCGCTACGACAGTTATTTCTACTACCTCACCGGCTTCGCGGAGCCGGAAGCGGTCCTCGTCATCGTCGCCGGCCGGGAACCCCGCACACTGCTCTTCTGCCGCGAGAAGAACGCCGAGCGCGAAACCTGGGACGGCTTCCGGCACGGCCCGGAGGCCGCGCGCGAGCTGTTCGGCTTCGACGAAGCCCATCCGATCGGCTCGCTCGACGCCATGATGCCGGGCCTGCTCGCGGACCAGCCGGCGCTGCACACCATGGTAGGCATGGATGCCGCATGGGACGCCCGCGTCATGGGCTGGCTGAACGCGGTGCGTGCGCAGTCGCGCGCCGGCATCGCCGCGCCCGACCGCCTGCACGACATACGCGCGGTGCTGGACGACATGCGCCTGGTGAAGGACGAAGGCGAGCTTGCGCTGATGCGCCGCGCGGCCGCGATCTCGGCCGCCGCGCACCGGCGCGCGATGCGCGCGACGCGTGCCGGGCGCCACGAATTCGAGATCGAGGCCGAGCTGCTGCACGAGTTCCGCCGGCACGGCGCGCAGTTCCCCGCATACTGGCCGATCGTCGCCGGCGGCGCCAATGCATGCGTGCTGCACTATGTCAGCAACGATGCGCCGCTCGCCGACGGCGACCTGCTGCTCATCGATGCAGGCTGCGAGCTGCACGGCTATGCGTCCGACATCACGCGCACGTTTCCGGTCAGCGGCCGCTACAGCGCGGCGCAGAAGGACGTCTACGAGATCGTCCTCGCTGCGCAGGCCGCCGCCATCGACAGGGTGCGCGCGGGGAACCACTGGAACGAGCCCCACGACGCAGCGGTGAAGGTACTCGCACAGGGCATGCTGGACCTCGGGCTGCTTGCGGGTACGCTGGACGAGGCGCTGGAGAAGGAAAGCTACCGGCGCTTCTACATGCACCGCACCGGCCACTGGCTGGGCCTGGACGTGCACGACGCCGGGGAATACAAGCGCGGCGGCGCGTGGCGCAGCCTCGCCGCCGGCATGGTGCTGACCGTCGAGCCGGGCATGTACATCCGCGCCGCGGACGACGTGCCCTCCGCGTTGCACGACATCGGCATCCGCATCGAGGACGACGTCGTGGTGCGCGATGGCGACTGCGAGGTCCTCACGCTTGAGACGCCAAAGCGCATCGCCGACATCGAGGACCTGATGCGCGATGCGGCTTGACGTCGCCATCTCTGGCGCGGGGCCGGTAGGCGCCACGCTCGCGATCGCGCTGGCCGCCGCGGGGCGCAAGGTGGCGCTGATCGAGCCCGCATCCGCTGGCGCGCGCGCATTCCGGCCGATCGCACTGTCGCACGCGAGCCGGCTGCTGCTCGAGCGGCTGGGCGCATGGCATGGCCTGCAGGCGACGCCGATCGATTCGATCCACGTATCGCAGGCCGGGCGCCTCGGCCGCACCGTGCTCGGCGCGGCGGAAACGGGGCTGCCCGCGCTCGGCCACGTCGTCGACTACGGGGCGCTCGCGCGGGCGCTCGCGCAACACGCCGCGGGCGCGCGTGTGGATGCACGCATCGTCGCGGTGACGCCGGACGCCGACGCGCTGCAGGTCGAGCTGTCCTCTGGCGAGCGGCTGCAGGCCGCGTGCCTCGCGCACGCCGAGGGCGCAGCCGAGGGCATGCGCCAAAAGCGCTACGCACAGGACGCGCTGGTCGCCGACGTCGAGGTGTCGCCCGCGTCGCGCGAGCGCGCATGGGAGCGCTTCACCGCCGACGGCCCGCTCGCGCTGCTGCCGTACCAGGGCCGCTATGCAGTCGTATGGAGCATGCAGACGCAGCGCGCCGAGGCGCTTGCCGCGGCGGGCGACGAGGAGTTCCTCGCCGCGCTGCAGCTCGCGTTCGGCAGCAGGGCGGGCCGCTTCGCGCGCGTGCATGAACGCTCGCGCGTTCCGCTCTCGCTGCGCAGGCGCCTGCGGCGCGTCGACGGACGCCAGGTCTACGTCGGCAATGCGGCGCAGGCGCTGCATCCGGTTGCCGGCCAGGGTCTGAACCTCGGGCTGCGCGACGCGTGGGAGCTTGCGCGCACCGTTTCGGCGCATGCCGATGCGGGCGATCCGCATGTGCTCGCGCGCTACGCTGCGCTGCGCAAGCTCGACGCCGGCGCCACCACCGCCATCACCGACCTGCTCGCGACGCTGTTCACCGGCGACAACGACCTGAGCGGCGCGATTCGCGGCGCTGCGATGCTCGCGCTGGATGCCTGCGGTCCCGCGCGGCGCTTCTTCGCGCGCCGCATGGTGTTCGGCCCTTCAGCGATGCCTTGAAACCGGATAAAATCCGCTCCCCGCACCCTCCTTCGAAACCTGCCTGCATGCAACTCGGCGCGTACCTGCTGCGCAACCCGGTCATTGTCGCCCCGATGGCGGGAATCACCGACAGGCCCTTCAGGCGCATCGCGCGACGCTACGGTGCAGGACTCGCGGTCTCCGAGATGGTGTCATCGCTGCCGCAGCTGCGCGAATCCCGCAAGTCGCTCCTGCGCATCGCGCATGCGGGCGAGCCGGGGCCCGTCTCGGTGCAGATCGCCGGCGCCGACCCCGCGGCGATGGCGGATGCCGCGCGCTACAACGTCGAGCGCGGCGCGCAGGTCATAGACATCAACATGGGATGCCCGGCGAAGAAGGTCTGCAACGCGCAGGCGGGGTCTGCGCTGCTCGGCGACGAGCCCCTGGTCGCGCGCATACTCGAAGCCGTGTCCGGCGCGGTGGACGTGCCGGTGACGCTGAAGATCCGCACCGGCCCTGCGCCGGAGCGCCGCAACGCCACGCGCATCGCGCGCATCGCCGAGCAATGCGGCATCCGCATGCTGGCGATCCACGGCCGCACGCGCGCGTGCCTGTTCAACGGCGAGGCAGAGTACGACACCATCGCGCAGGTCAAGGCGGCCGTCGGCATCCCGGTAATCGCAAACGGCGACATCCGCAGCGCGGCGGATGCGCGGGGCGTGCTCGCGCGCACGGGCGCCGATGGCGTCATGATCGGCCGCGCCGCGCTCGGCCGCCCCTGGATATTCCGCGACATCGTGCACTCGCTCGCCACCGGAACGCTGCCCGCGCCGCCCTCGCGCGCGGAGATGCGCACGGTCGTCCTCGAGCACCTCGACGGCCTGTATTCGCTCTATGGCGAGGCTGCAGGCGTGCGCATCGCGCGCAAGCACATCGGCTGGTATGTCGAACGGCTGCCGGGCGGCGAGGCGTTCCGTGCCGCCGCCATGCGCATCGTTACGGCGCGCGAGCAACTGCGCGCCGTGGCGGACTTCTACGACGACGGCTTCAGGGAGAAACTGGCAGCATGAGCCGATCCAACGAACTCGCGGACGCCGTCAGGCGCTCGCTCGAGCGCTACTTCAAGGACATGGACGGCGAGCAGCCGACGCTGATCTACGACATGGTGCTGCGTAACATCGAGAAGCCGATGATCGAGACGGTGCTCGGGCGCGCCGAGGGCAACCTCACGCTGGCGGCGACGATGCTGGGCATCAACCGCAACACGCTGCGCAAGAAGATGCAGCAGTTGCGGATCAAAGGGTGACGGCGGCGGCCATGGGCGCACGGCCGCCCGGCCGGGGCCCCTCCCGGTTCGCGCTGCTGAGCGTCTCGGACAAGGCGGGAATCGTCGAGTTCGCCCGCGCGCTGGTGTCGCTGGGATTCGCCATCGTCTCCACCGGCGGCACCGCGAAGCTGCTGGAAAAGGAAGGCATCGCCGCCACCGAGGTGTCGGCGCATACCGGATTCCCCGAGATGCTCGACGGCCGCGTGAAGACGCTGCACCCGGCGATCCACGGCGGCCTGCTCGCGAGGCGCGACATCCCTGCGCACATGAAGACCATCGCCGAGGCGGGGATCGCGCCCATAGACCTGGTGGTCGTGAACCTCTACCCGTTCCAGGCCACCGTCGCGGACCCCGACTGCAGGCTCGAGGAGGCGGTCGAGAACATCGACATCGGCGGCCCCGCGATGCTGCGCTCCGCGGCGAAGAACCATGCCGCGGTCGCGGTGGTCGTCGACCCCGCCGACTACGCGGCGATCATCGCCGAGCTGCGCGACGCGGGCGAGGTTTCAGCAGCGACGCGCTTCGCGCTGGCGAAGAAGGTGTTCGCGCACACCGCGGCCTACGACGGCGCGATCGCGAACTACCTCACTTCGCTAGATGAAACCGGCGCGAGGCGCACCTACCCGGACGTGCTGACGCTGCAGTTCACCAAGGCGCAGGACATGCGCTACGGCGAGAACCCGCACCAGTCGGCGGCGTTCTACCGCGACGCCGCGCCGGTTCCCGGCGGCATCGCGCACTACCGGCAGGTGCAGGGCAAGGAGCTCTCCTACAACAACATCGCCGACTCCGACGCCGCGTGGGAATGCGTGAAAAGCTTCACCGAACCCGCGTGCGTCATCGTCAAGCACGCCAATCCCTGCGGCGTTGCCATCGGCGACAGCCTGCACGCCGCCTACACGCAGGCGTTCAGGACCGATCCGGTGTCCGCCTTCGGCGGCATCATCGCCTTCAACCGCGCGCTGGACCGCGCCACCGCCGAGGCAGTGGGGGCGCAGTTCGCCGAGGTCATCATCGCGCCCCGTGTCGAACCCGATGCCAGGGAACTGCTGGCGGCGAAGCAGAACCTGCGCGTGCTCGAGGTGCCGCTGTCGCACGAGGTCCAGGCGCAGGAGTTCAAGCGCGTCGGCGGCGGCCTGCTGGTGCAGAGCGCGGACGCCAGGCCGGTGGCGCGCAGCGGACTCAGGGTGGTGACGAAGAAGCCGCCTGCCGAGGCACAGTTCGCCGACCTGCTGTTCGCATGGAAGGTCGCGAAGCACGTGAAATCGAACGCCATCGTGTACGTGCGCGACGGCATGACGCTCGGCGTCGGCGCCGGCCAGATGAGCCGCGTCGACAGCGCGCGCATCGCGGCGGCGAAGGCGCAGGCCGCCGGCCTGTCGCTGCAGGGCTCGTGCGCGGCGTCGGACGCGTTCTTCCCGTTCCGCGACGGCCTCGACGTCGTGATCGACGCGGGCGCGGGCGCGGTGATCCAGCCCGGCGGCAGCGTGCGCGACGACGAGGTGATCGCCGCGGCCGACGAGCGCGGCGTCGCCATGGTGTTCACCGGCGTGCGCCACTTCCGGCATTGACATGAAGCTGCTCGTCATCGGCTCGGGCGGCAGGGAGCACGCCCTGGCGTGGAAGCTTGCCCAGAGCCCGCGCGTGCAGACGATCTACGTCGCCCCCGGCAATGGCGGCACCGCGTCCGAGCCGGGCGTCGAGAACGTAGACCTCACCTCGATTCCCGACCTGGTGGATTTCGCCCGGCGCGAGAACGTGCAGCTCACCGTGGTCGGCCCCGAGGCGCCGCTTGCAGCCGGCATCGTCGATGCGTTCCGCGACGCAGGTCTCAGGATCTTCGGGCCGACGCGCGCGGCGGCGCAGCTGGAGAGTTCCAAGGACTTCGCCAAGCGATTCATGGCGCGGCACGGCATTCCCACCGCGCGCCACGCCACCTTTGCCGACGCCGCGGCGGCGAAGGCTTACGCAGACGAGCACGGCGCGCCGATCGTGATCAAGGCCGACGGGCTCGCCGCCGGCAAGGGCGTGGTGGTCGCCGCCAGCGTTGCGGAGGCGCACGCAGCGATAGACATGATGCTGGTGGGCAACCGGCTGGGCGACGCAGGCGCACGCGTCGTCATCGAGGACTTCCTCGACGGCGAGGAGGCAAGCTTCATCGTCATGTCGGACGGGGAAAGCGTGCTCACGCTCGCCACCAGCCAGGACCACAAGCGCCTGCTCGACGGCGACCAGGGGCCGAACACCGGCGGCATGGGCGCCTACTCGCCCGCCCCGGTAGTCACGCCCGAGGTGCATGCGCGCGTGATGCGCGAGATCATCCAGCCTGCGATCTCGGGCATGGCGAAGGACGGCGTTCCGTTCACCGGGTTCCTCTACGCCGGGCTGATGATCGACGCCACGGGTGCGCCGCGCACGGTGGAATTCAACTGCCGGCTCGGCGACCCCGAGACGCAGCCGATCATGCTGCGGCTGAAATCCGACCTCGTCGACCTGCTCGAGCACGCGGTCGAGGGCACGCTGGGCGAGGCGCGCGCGCAATGGGACCGCCGCGCCGCGCTAGGGGTGGTGCTCGCGGCGCCCGGCTATCCGGACGATCCGAAGAAGGGCGCGCGCATCGACGGCCTGCAGCAGGCGACAGCGGACTGCAGGGTGTTCCATGCCGGCACCAGGATCGAGGGCAAGCAGCTCGTCACCGCCGGCGGGCGCGTGCTCTGCGTCACCGCACTCGGCGAAGCGCTGCGCCTCGCGCGCAGCCGCGCCTACGAGGCGATCGCGTCGATACGCTTCGACGGCATGCAGTACCGCAAGGACATCGGCCACCGGGCGCTGAAGAAGGGCTGAACGCAGGTGGACCTCGCCGCGGTACGCACCTACCTCACCGGCCTGCAGCAGCGCATCGTCAGCGCGCTGGAAGCGCTCGATGGCGGGCGCTTCGGTGCCGATGCCTGGGAGCGCCCGGAAGGTGGCGGCGGCCTGACCCGCGTGATCGAGGATGGCAGCGTGTTCGAGCGCGGCGGCGTGGCGTTCTCGCATGTGATGGGCAGGAAGCTGCCGCCCTCGGCGTCGGCGTCGCGGCCGGAACTCGCCGGCCGCGGCTTCGAGGCGATGGGCGTATCGCTGGTGCTGCACCCGCGCAACCCCTACTGCCCGACGGTGCACATGAACGTGCGCTGCTTCGCCGCCACCGCGGCCGGTTCGGATCCGGTGTGGTGGTTCGGCGGCGGCATGGACCTCACGCCGTACTACCCGTTCGAGGAGGATGCGCGCCACTTCCACGCCGAATGCCGGCGCGCACTCGAACCGTTCGGCGCCGACCTGCACCCGCGCTTCAAGAAATGGTGCGACGAGTATTTCTTCCTGCGCCACCGCAACGAAACCCGCGGCGTCGGCGGTATTTTCTTCGACGACCATGCTGCGGGGGGATTCGATGCCGCGTTCGCGCTCACGCGCGCGGTAGGCGACCGCTTCCTCACCGCCTATGCACCGATCATCGAGCGCCGCAACGGCATCGCGTACGGCGAGCGCGAGCGCGCGTTCCAGGCCTACCGCCGCGGCCGCTACGTGGAATTCAACCTGGTGTACGACCGCGGCACGCTCTTCGGCCTGCAGTCGGGCGGTCGCACCGAGTCGATCCTGATGTCGATGCCCCCTCTCGCTGCGTGGCGCTACGACTGGAAGCCGGAACCGGGCTCGCCGGAGGAAAAGCTGTACACCGACTTCCTCGGCCCGCGCGACTGGGATTGATCAGTCCGCGATCCGCATCAGCGAAGGTGCGCCGGCCGCTGAGTCGCGAACGGCTGCCATGACGAGGCTGAGGCCGAAGGCACCCGCGATGGATCCCGAGACGCGGTTCAGCAGGCACCAGCGCAGCGCGTAGGCCGCGCGAACACGCTGACGCGAGAACAGGTAGGCGAGCAGCATGTGCCACCAGAATGCGTTGAAGACGACCAACGCAACCGCGCTCAGCATCAGCGCCATCGACGGCTGCGCGGGCAAAGCCGCGGAAAAGACGCTGCCGAAGAACAGTGCCGCCTTCGGGTTCGTGACGTTGGTGAGCAGCCCCAGACGAAACGCGGCCACCGACGAGACCCAGCTCGATTGCGCCGCGACCCGCGGCGGCCCGGCGAACCACAGGCGCACCCCCAGGTAGAGCAGGTAGCCCGCGCCCGCAAGCTGCAGCGCAGTGCGAAACCCCGGGAACGCGGCGAACAGTGCGTTCACCCCCAGCGCCGCCGCGGTCGCCCACATGAGGGCGCCGATGGCGATCCCGAGCGCGGCGTAAGGGCCGCCGCGCCCGCCCTCCCCGGCGGCGAGCTTGAAGATCAATAATGCATTCACGCCCGGCACGGCCATCGTGGCGACATGCAGGATCCAGATGGCGGCGAGCGTCGCTAGCATGGACTGGTCCGGCGCCGCATGCCGCCTACGGGAACTCCGCCGCGCGCCGGTAGTGCTCCGTGGCTGGCCGCCCTAGCCGCTCGCACAGGCGTGCGAGCTCGAGCCGCGCGGCACGTGAGTCCTCGCGCGCCACGCTCGCCTCGAGGTAGTCGTGCGCCTTGCCCCAAAGCTGGGCCTGAGCGCACAGCCGCCCCAGCATCGCCAGCAACTGCGCGTCGTCCGGGTGCCGCGCCAGCCAGCGCTCGCCCTGCTCGATGCGCGCACGCAGTTCCGCGTCCGCCTCTGCAGCGCCAAGCTCCGGAAGCTCTGCATAGGCAGCGAGCAGCGCCCCATTCCACTCCGATTCCAGGCTCTTCTCCAGCATGCCGCGCGCGAGCGACGCGAGGCCCAGCGCGCCCGCCTGGCTCGCCGCGGCCGCGGCGAGCCGCGGGTGCACGCGCTCGTGCTCGGGCACGCGGCGCCACAGCGCCTCGAACCCGGCGCGGTCGCCAGCCGCCTGCGCGAGCAGCGCCAGTTGCGCCTGCATCCGGTGCTCCTCTGCCGCCGCAGGCGCGATGGCGTCGCGCTTCGCGAGCATGGTGGCGAGGCGCAGCACCTCGGGCCAGTTCTGCGCGCCGCGCTCGGCGCGCAGCAGCATGCGCAGTGTGGCGATGTGGCGCGGCCCCGAGCCGTGCAGGTTGCGCAGCGCCTCGCGCGCGCCGTCGAAATCGCGCTCGGCGAGCGCGAACTCGGCCTGCGTCACCAGGTGCGCCGCCTGCACGCCTTCACCCGCCCGCTTCGCGCGCTCGAGCCATTGCGCGCGGCGCCCGGGCTCGCGCAGCTCGTGCGCGGCGCGAGCCGCGATCAGCGCGGCGACGCCTGGCGCGACGCTGCCTTCCGCGGCGATTCCGGCCTCCTTCTCCGCGCGCGCGTAGCGCCCTTCGAACAGGGACTGCAGCGCTCCAGCCAGCGCGCCCAGCGCCTGTTCCTGCCGGCGCCGCTCGCGGTATGCGCGCACGTGCACCGGCAGCGCCAGCGTGTGGTGCACCAGGCGCACGACGACGTACATGAGCACGAACGCGGCGGCAAGCAGCACGCCGAGCAGCACCAGCGAGACCTCGACGCGCCAGGGCGGGTAGACGAACAGCGCGTAGCCATCGCTTGCACGGCCGACGATCGCGATCGCGACCGCCGCGGCGAACGCGACCAGCAGCCAGACGAGCGCTTTCATCCGGGTTTGCGCTCGCGCGGCGCCTTGAAGTTCCGCACCGCTTCCAGGCTCGCCGAGATCGACGGCATCTCGAAGCTGATCGCCGCCGCGGACAACTGCTTCAGTTGCGTCTGCGCCGCCAGCACCGGCTTGGCGCGCGCATCGAAGTACCTGCCGATCCAGCGCTGCGCGACGCGCAGGTCCTCGCGGTACCCGGCCTCGTCGCGCGTCATCAGGTTGATCCTGGCGCTCAGCAGGCGCAGCTTCAGGTTCTCGCGCAGGAAGTAGGCCTGCGCCGGCGGCAGCAGCGGCGCCTCCGGCGTCTCCACGCGCCGAATGGTCACCAGCTGGCGCAGCTCGGACCACAGTTCGCCGCCAAAGCGGGACATGAAGGAGTCCGCGGGCTTGTCCGCGGGCTTCGCCGGCTCCGGCTGCCCCGCGCGCTCGTCGTGCGCGAGCGGCAGCGCATCCACCAGCGCCACCAGGCCGTCGAGCTTCACGCTCATGCCGGGCAGGTCCAGCGCCGGCAGCGCCTTCAGCCGCTCGATGTCGCGCGCCAGCGCGCGGCGCAGCGGCAGGAACTGCGGCCGGTCGGCGCGCGCCAGCCTCGCCTCGGCAAGCTGCAGCGCCAGCAGCGCCGCCCTGACATTGCCGGCGAGCTGCAGTTGCTGCGACGCGATCGCGAGCACCTGCTCGATTTCGGCGAGCTGCCACTCGTCGCGGCCGCGCGACAGCTCCTGGTACAGCGCCTCGAGCGCGACCTGCTGGCTCTGCGATTCGGCGAAGCGCGCCTCGAGCGCGCCGATCTTCACCGCCATGTCGCGCGTGGTCTCCTGCGCCTGGCGGGCGAGCGCGCGCGCATCGCGGCTGTCGGTCTCGATGTCGCGCAGCCGCCGCGCCAGTTCCTCCTGCGTGGCGACGATGCGGTTCCTCGAATCGAGCCAGGACAGCCCGACCAGCGCCGCGCCGAGCAGCGCGAGCAGCAGCCAGCCATAGCGCCGCCGCGCGTTTCCGGTATTGCCGTTTGCATCCATGGGTTCTTTTACTGCGCTGCGGCGAAGTATGCAACCAGCGCCGCGTGCATCTCTTCGTCGCCGGGGCCCGCCACCCGCACCTCGGTCGCGCCCAGGCGCGCCGCCTCGGCGGCGACACGCGCGTGCGACGTGAACAGCGGCGTGGCGCGAAGCAACGCCACGCCGCGCTCGCCAAGCATGACGTGCAGGTTCGCCAGTGCCTCGGCGGAACTCGCCGTCACTGCGTGCACGCCGCCCCGCTCCCAGGCATCGAGCAGCGGGCCGGCGTCGGCGCCCGGGCGTACGCGCCGGTAGCACTCGGCGTACGCCACCTGGGCACCGCGCGCGGCAAGCGTGTCGCCGAGCAACTCCCTGCCGCCTGCGCCGCGAAAGATGATGGCCCGGCGTCCGGCTACGTCACGCAGCTGCGGCAGCGCCAGCAGCGACTCGCTGTCGGCATGCGCCGCGGGCGCGATCACATCGCGCAACCCTCCCGCTTCGAGCGCACGGCGGCTGCCGCGGCCGATTGCGGCGACGCGCAGCCGCGGCGGCCAGGGCGCCTCACCGCGCCTGGCGCGCAGCAGCGCCAGCGCCTTGTGCACCGCGCTCGGGCTGATGAATACCGCGAGGTCGAAGTCATCCAGCCGGTCCAGCAGCGCGGCGAGCGGCGCGGAATCGGGCACGTCGACGATCTCCAGCGCAGGGAAAAGGATCGGCTCGCCGCCCGAGGCGGCGACCAGCTTCGCCAGCGCGCCCGCCTGCTCGCGCGGGCGGGTAATCAGCACGCCGCGCCCGGCAAGCGGACCCGCGCTCACGCCTTTCCCATGCCGCGTTCACGCCACGCGCAAGGCATCGAGGATCTCGTCCGCGCCGCGTTCTCTCAGCAGCGCGGCAGCGCGCGCTCCCAGCGCCTCGGGTGCTTCGGCCGGTCCCTCGCAGTCGGCATGCGCGAAAGTGCGGCCGTCCGGCGCCGCGACCAGTGCGCGCAGCCGCAGCATGTTCCCGTGAAGTTGCGCATGGGCGCCCAGCGGAATGCTGCAGTTGCCGCCCAGCGCGTGGTTCACCGCGCGCTCTGCGCGCACGCACAGCGTCGCTTCGCGCTCGGCGAGCGGCGCCACCAGCGCGGCGACGTCCGCGCGCGCGGCGAGGCATTCGATGCCGAGCGCCGCCTGGCCGGCCGCGGGCAGGCTTTCCTCCAGCGACAGGTAGCTGCGGATGCGCCCGGCGAGACCAAGGCGCTTCAGCCCGGCGGCGGCGAGGATGATGCCGGCGTACTCGCCGCGATCGAGCTTGGCGAGCCGCGTATTGACGTTGCCGCGCAGCGCGCGCACGACGAGGTCGGGACGCCGTGCCGCCGCCTGCGCCGCGCGCCGCAGGCTCGAGGTGCCGAGCACCGCGCCTGCCGGCATGTCGTCGATGCCCGCGTGCCGCACCGAGACGAACGCGTCGCGCGGATCGTCGCGCGCCGTGATCGCGGCGAGCGCGAAGCCGGCGGGCAGTTCTGCCGGCATGTCCTTCATCGAGTGCACCGCGAGGTCGGCGCGCCCGTCCAGCATCGCCGTCTCCAGCTCCTTGATGAACAGGCCCTTGCCGCCCGCCTTGTCCAGCGACACGTCCAGCATCTCGTCGCCGGTGGTGGTCATCGGCAGCAGCTCGACCTCGAGCCCGGGGTGGCGCGCGAGGAGCAGCGCCATGACATGCCCGGCCTGCCACAGCGCGAGGCGGCTCGCGCGCGTCGCGATGACGATCCTGCCGGACGCGGCTGCGCTCATTCCGACACCATACCGCGCAGCGCGGGCCATTGCCTGCGGCTGACCGGCAGGCGCTCCTCGACGCCGTCGAGCACCACCTGCCAGTGCGCCTCGTCGCCGCCGCCCGCGGCAACGCGCTCGAAACCGCGGATCGCGCCGCGCGCCACCAGGCAGTTGCGATGCACGCGCACGAACAGGGATGCAAACTCGCGCTCCAGCGACACCAGCGACTCCTCCACCAGGTGCTCGCGCGCGCGCGTGCGCAGCGTGACGTACTTCTGTTCCGCCTTCAGGTAGACGATGTCGTCGACCGCGACCAGCACGATGCGGTTGCGCTCCGCCACCGACAGGTGCTCGCGCGGACGCGCGCCCGCGGCCTGCAGCCGTCCCGCCGCGTCGCCCAGGCGCTCGCGATCCGGCGCGCGTGCGTGCGCCGCCTTCTTCAGCGCCGCGGCGAGCCGCTCGGCGCGCACCGGCTTCATCAGGTAGTCGAGCGCATTCAGTTCGAAGGCCTCCAGCGCGTGGCGATCGTGCGCGGTGACGAACACGATCGCCGGCGCCGCCGGCAGCAGCGCGAGGTGGCGCGCCACTTCGAGCCCGCCCATGCCGGGCATCTGGATGTCCAGCAGCAGCACCGACGCACCGCTACCCGGCAGCCGGTCGATCGCCTCGACGCCGTTGGCTGCCTCGCCCACCACCCGGTTCGGCGCCTCGCCCGCGACGTCGGCGAGCAGCTCGCGCATGCGCGCACGCGCCGGCGGCTCGTCGTCGACGACGAACACGCGCAGTGCGTCGTTCACCGCGGCTCCCCTGCGGCCGCTTCGATGCGATAGGGCATGTCGATGGCAACTTCGAAGCGCCCCGCCGCCACCGCAGCATCGATGCGCGCCTCGGCGTCGAAGAAGAGCAACAGGCGCTCGCGGATGTTGGCGAGCGCCATGCGGTTGCCCGGCTGCGGCGCGGCTCCGGCCAGCAGCGGGTTGGCGATGCGCACGCACACCCGGTTGCGGTCCTGCCAGATCCGCACCAGCACCTCGCCCGCGCCGGTGCCGGGCTCGATGCCATGGTGAATCGCGTTCTCGAGCAGCGGCTGCAGGATCAGCTGCGGCAGCAGCGCGTCCTGCGGCGCGCTGTCGATCTCCCAGACCACGCGCAGCCGCTCGCCCAGGCGCAGTTGCTCGAGGCTGGCGTAGCGTTCCAGCAGCTCGATCTCGTCCGCCAGCCGCACCAGCCGCCTGCCGTCGCCCATCAGCGCGCGGAAGGTCTCTGCAAGGTCCTGCAGCGCCAGCTCCGCGCGCTTCGGGTCCTGGCGGATCAGCGACAGCACCGCGTTCAGGCTGTTGAAGAGGAAGTGGGGCCGGATGCGCGACTGCAGCGCCTGCAGCCGCGCCTCGGACAGCGCCGGCGACCAGGCCCGCGCAAACAGGCGGAAGTACGCCAGCAGCGCCGCCGTGATTGCCGCCGTGAAGCCCAGCACGCGCGCCCATGCCGGCGTGCCGCCGAGCGCCGCCTCGGCGCCATGCAGTGCGGCCGCGAGCGCGAGCGTGATGCCGAGCACCGCGACACAGCCGGCAGCATACGGCAGGCGGGCGAGCGCGGGCGACGCCAGGTACAGCACGAGGATCGCCGCCAGCGTGAGCGGCTCCAGCAGCAGTGCGCCGCGCAGGAACAGGTCCAGCGCCGACGCCGGTCCGGGTGCGGCATACAGCACCGCCGCGAGCAGCACGGCGTTGACGCCGATCAGGATGCGCGCGATGACGCCGAGGTTGCGGAAGTCCGGGAGGGCGTCCGCGGAAACGTCTTGCCTTATACTTGACATCCTATGCGCATAATCAACAGGTTGCGCGCTCCGTGCAGCGCGCGGCAGAGGTTGCGCGCCCCGATTGGCGCGCGGCAGATCGCGCCCGCCGAGTATGCCCGATGAGCACCGCTGCGTCCAAGCAGTCGCGGCCGCGCGCGCAGCGCGCCGCGCGCGCGAAGCCGAAGAAATGGTCGGACCGTTTCGGCGAGCCGGTGGACGCGCTCGTCGCGCGCTTCACCGCGTCGGTGGGCTTCGACCGGCGACTCGCCCACGCCGACATCCGCGGCTCGCTCGCGCATGCACGCATGCTCGCCGCGCAGGCGATCATCTCCCGCCGTGACCTTGCCGCCATCGAGCGCGGCATGGCGGCGATACGCCGCGAGATCGACGCCGGCCGCTTCAAGTGGTCCGTCGCCGCGGAGGACGTGCACCTCAACATCGAGCAGCGCCTGATCGCGCTGGTCGGCGAACCCGGCAAGCGGCTGCACACGGCGCGCTCGCGCAACGACCAGGTCGCCACCGACGTGCGCTTGTGGCTGCGCGACGAGATCGACGGCACCTGCGCGCGGCTTGACGCGCTGCTGCGCGCGCTCGCGGTGCAGGCCGAGCGCCATGCGGCACTGGTGATGCCCGGCTTCACGCACCTGCAGGTGGCGCAGCCGGTGACCTTCGGCCACCACCTGCTCGCCTATGCCGAGATGTTCGAGCGCGACCGCGGACGGCTCGCGGACTGCCGCCGCCGCATGAACCGCCTGCCGCTCGGTGCGGCCGCGCTCGCCGGCACGACTTTCCCGATCGACCGCGAACGCGTCGCACGCGAGCTTGGCTTCGATGGCGTCTGCGAGAACTCGCTCGACGCGGTCTCCGACCGCGATTTCGCCATCGAGTTCTGCGCCGCCGCGGCGCTGGTCATGACGCACCTGTCGCGCCTGTCCGAGGAGCTGGTGCTGTGGATGAGCCAGCGCTACGGCTTCGTGCGCCTGCCCGACCGCTTCTGCACCGGCTCGTCGATCATGCCGCAGAAGAAGAATCCCGACGTGCCGGAGCTGGTGCGCGGCAAGGCGGGCCGCGTCACTGGACACCTGGTCGCGCTGCTGACGCTGATGAAGGCGCAGCCGCTCGCTTACAACAAGGACAACCAGGAAGACAAGGAACCCCTGTTCGACGCCGTGGACACGGCGCGCGATTCGCTGCACCTGATGGCCGAGCTGGTCGCGGGCCTCACCCCGGTGCCCGAGGCGATGCACGCGGCAGCGCGGCAGGGATTTGCCACCGCCACCGACCTCGCCGACTACCTGGTGGTCAAGGGCGTGGCGTTCCGCGACGCGCACGGCATCGTCGCGCGCGCGGTGCGCGCCGCCGAGGAAACCGGCCGCGACCTCGCCGAGCTGCCGCTGGCGACGCTGCGGCGGTTCTCCCCGAGGATCGGCGCGGACGTCTATGGCTGGCTGACGCTGGAAGGCTCGGTCGCGCGCCGCAGCCACCGCGGCGGCACGGCGCCGGCGCGGGTGCGGGCCGCGGCGCGGCGGCTGCAGGCGCGGCTGCGGGGAAGGCCGTGAACGCACCGGCGCCGCTGAAGTTCGACAAGATCGGCAAGTACCCGGTGAAGAAGCGCCTCGGCGAAGGCGCCACCTCCGAGGTCTACCTCTGCCACGACCCCTTCAACGACCGTGACGTCGCGGTGAAGCTGGTGTTCCCGGAGTCCTTCAAGGACCCCGAGCGCGGCAGGCTGTACGAGAAGCTGTTCGTCACCGAGGCTTCGCTCGCCGGCAAGCTGGTGCACCCGCACATCTGCCAGATTTACGACGCGGTGGCCGAGGAATCGCTGCACTACATCGTCATGGAGTACGTCGACGGCGGCACGCTGGAGACCTTCTGCCGGCCGGAGAACCTGCTGTCGGTGGAGGACATCGTCGAGATCATCTTCAAGTGCACGCGCGCGCTCGAGGTTGCCTGCAAGGCCGGCATCACGCACCGCGACATCAAGCCGGCGAACATCCTGTACACCGGCGCCACCGACGTCAAGATCACCGACTTCGGCGCGGCGTTGATCGCGACCGGCGAAGTCACGCAGGTGGCGGCCATCGGCTCGCCCGCCTACATGTCGCCACAGCAGGTGAAGGAGCACCCGCTCGACCACCGCACCGACATCTACTCCGTGGGCGTAGTGATGTACCACCTGCTCACCGGGCGGCTGCCGTTCCAGGCCTCCAACAACTTCAGCCTGATCTACCAGATCACCAATGTCGAGCCCGCACCACCGTCGTCCTACCGGCCGGAGGTACCGCGCGCGGTGGATGCGATCGTCAAGCGCGCGATGGCGAAGGACCTCGAGGCGCGCTACGCGACCTGGGAGCAGTTCTCGCTCGACCTCGCCGAGGTGTTCCGCAACGCCGACCTCGGGCCGCGCGCGCAGGAGTTCGCCGACACCGACAAGTTCGAGACCCTGCGCAGCCTCGCCTTCTTCGAGAACTTCACCGACGCCGAGATCTGGGAGGTCGCGCGCATCTCGGCCTGGAAGCACGCCGCGAGCGGCGAGCAGATCATGACCGAGGGCGAAGCAGGCACCTACTTCTGCCTGCTCGCGCAAGGCGAAGTCAAGGTCACCAAGAAGGGCAAGCTGCTGAACATCCTCGGCAAGGGCGAGTGCTTCGGCGAAATGGCCTACCTGTCGAAGGCCGCGCACGTGCGCGGCGCCGACGTCACCGTGCTGGAAGACGCCAAGATCATCACCGTGCCGACGCAGAAGCTCGCCGACGCGTCGGATGCCTGCCGGCACAAGTTCGACCGCGCATTCCTAGAGATCCTCACCGAGCGCCTGAGCATGGCGAACATGCGGCTTTCGGGTGTCTGAGGCCGCGGCGGCGCAGACCCGGCAAGTCGCGCTGGACAAGGAAGTCGCGCGGCGCCGGACCTTCGCCATCATCTCGCACCCGGACGCGGGCAAGACCACGCTGACGGAAAAGCTGCTGCTGTTCGCCGGCGCGATCCACATTGCCGGCAGCGTGAAGGCGCGCAAGGCCACGCGCCACGCCACCTCCGACTGGATGGAGATCGAGAAGCAGCGCGGCATCTCGGTGGCGTCCTCGGTGATGCAGACCGAGTACCGCGGCTGCGTCGTCAACCTGCTCGACACGCCGGGACACCAGGACTTCTCCGAGGATACCTATCGCGTGCTCACCGCGGTGGACGCAGCATTGATGGTGATAGACGCGGCCAAGGGCATTGAATCGCAGACGCTACGCCTGCTGGAAGTCTGCCGCACGCGCAACATGCCGATCCTCACCTTCGTCAACAAGCTCGATCGCGAAGTGCGGCCGGCGCTGGATCTCCTCGGCGAGATCGAGTCGGTGCTCGGCATGCCGGCCGCGCCGCTCACCTGGCCGATCGGCATGGGCCGCGAGTTCCGCGGCGTCATCGACCTGCGCACCCAGCGCATACGCCTTTTCTCGCCGGGCCTGGACCGGCTCTCGGACGATGACATCGTCGAGATCGACGCCGCGTCGGCACAGGGCGATGCGCGCTACGGCGCGCTGTTCGACACCGCGCTCGCCGAGGCCGAGCTGGTGCGCGACGCCGGCACTGCGTTCGAGCGCAGCGCATTCCTCGCCGCGCACCAGACGCCGGTGCTGTTCGGTTCCGCGATCAACAATTTCGGCGTGCGCGAAGTGCTCGATGCGCTGGTGGATCTCGCGCCGCCGCCGGGCAACCGCCCCGCGGTGCAGCGGCTGGTGGAGCCCACCGAACCCGCGTTCTCCGGCATGGTGTTCAAGATCCAGGCCAACATGGACCCGGCGCACCGCGACCGCGTCGCCTTCGTGCGCGTATGCTCGGGCCGCTTCGAGCGCGGCATGCGGGTGACCAACTGCCGCACCGGGCGCGAGGTGCGCACCAACAACGTGGTGTCGTTCCTGTCGCAGCGGCGCGAGATCGTCGAGGACGCATGCGCCGGCGACATCATCGGCATACCGAACCACGGCACGATACGGCTGGGCGACACGCTCACCGAGGGCGAGTCGCTGCAGTTCACCGGGCTGCCGTTCTTCGCGCCGGAACTATTCCGCAGCGCCGAGCTGACGACGCCGATGAAGACCAAGCAGCTGCGCGCCGGTCTCGCCCAGCTGGGCGAAGAAGGCGCGATCCAGATTTTCCATCCGCTGTCGGGCGCCGCGCCGGTGCTGGGCGCGGTGGGCGCGCTGCAGTTCGAGGTGGCCGCGCACCGCCTGGAGCACGAGTACGGCGCCACTGTGCGCCTGAACGGCGCGCCCTATGTGGCCGCCCGATGGGTGTCCTCGGAAGACCCGCTGGAACTGCAGCGCTTCATCGATGCAAACAGGTTCCGCATGGCGCTGGACGGCGCCGGGGTACCTGCGTTCCTCGCTTCGATGATGGCGGAGATCCAGGTCGCGCAGGAACGCTGGCCGAAGATCCGCTTCCACGTCCTGCGCGAATACACCGGGCTCACGGCGAGCGCCGCCGCGGCCTGATCCGGCCGTCAGGCCTGCTGCTTCACGCCCTCCAGCAGCTTCTGCAGTTCGCCCGACTGGTACATCTCGCGCATGATGTCCGAGCCGCCGACGAATTCGCCGTTGACGTAGAGCTGCGGGATGGTCGGCCAGTTGGCGAATTCCTTGATGCCCTGGCGGATCTCCTGGTCGGCGAGCACGTTGACGGTGAAGACCTCCTTCACGCCGCAGGCCTGCAGCGCCTGCACCGCCATCGCCGAAAAGCCGCACTGCGGCATCTGCGGGGTGCCCTTCATGTACAGCACCACCGGGTGGGAAGTCACCTGCGACCTGATCTTGTCCTGCACGTTCATGGGGAAGCCTCGCAATAGTTGAACGATTTCGTCAGGATTGTACTCTTCCGCCCGTGACGCGGGCAATCCCGGCCAGATCAGGCCAGGTCTCCACGCCTTCAAGCCCGGCAGCGCGCATGAGTTCGCGCACCGGCTCCGCCTGGCCGATGCCGTGCTCGAGCAGCAGCCAGCCGCCCGGCGACAGATATGCGGGCGCCTCGCGCACGATGGCGCGGATCGCACCCAGCCCGTCGCTGCCGGCCACCAGGGCTTCGCGCGGCTCGAAGCGCAGGTCGCCCTGGGCGAGGTGGGGGTCGCCGGTGGCGACGTAGGGCGGGTTCGACACCACGACATCAAAGCGCTCGCCGCGCACCGGCTCGAACCAGATGCCGTGGCGGAAATCGATCTCCACGCCGAGCTTCACCGCGTTGCGCCGCGCCAGCGCCAGCGCTGCCGCGCTCGCTTCCACCGCCACCACGCGCGCGCGCGGCAGCGCTCGCCGCAGCGCGATCGCCACCGCGCCCGACCCGGTGCCCAGATCGAGCACGCGCGCGGGCGCGAGTGCGAGCGCGCGCTCGACCAGCAGCTCGGTTTCATGCCGCGGGATCAGCACCGCGGGCGTCACCGCCAGCTCGATGCCGTAGAACTCGCGCCTGCCGAGGATGTAGGCCACCGGCTCGCCGTTGCGGCGCCTGGCGGCGGCTTCGAGGAAGCGCGCCGCGACTTCCGCAGGCAGCTCGCGCTCGGTGTGGGCGAGCAGGCTGGCTTGGGAAAAGCCGCTGGCGGCGGCGAGAAGCAGGCGCGCCTCGCGCGCGTCGATGCCGGCGCCGGCGAGCGCCTGCGCGACAGTCACGCCGTGTCTTCGGCGAGCTGCTGCAGCAGCTCTGCCTGTGCCTGCGCCGAGAGCGCGTCGATCAGCTCGTCCAGCTCGCCGTCCATGATGCGGTCGATCTTGTACAGCGTCAGGTTGATGCGGTGGTCGGTGACGCGGCCCTGCGGGAAGTTGTAGGTGCGAATGCGCTCGGAGCGGTCGCCCGAGCCGATCAGCGACTTTCGCGTCGACGCGATCTTCGCCGCCTGCTCGCGTTCCTGCCTGTCCTTGATGCGCGCCGCGAGCACGCCCAGCGCCTTCTCGCGGTTCTTGTGCTGCGAGCGCGAGTCCTGGCATTCGACCACGATGCCGGTCGGCAGGTGGGTGACGCGGATCGCCGAGTCGGTCTTGTTGACGTGCTGGCCGCCCGCGCCCGAGGCGCGGAAGGTGTCGATGCGAAGCTCCGCCGGGTTCAGCACCACGTCGTCCACCGCCTCGACTTCGGGCAGCACGGCGACCGTGCAGGCCGACGTATGGATCCGGCCCTGCGCCTCGGTCTCCGGCACGCGCTGCACGCGGTGCCCGCCGGACTCGTACTTGAGCCGCGAGTAGGCGCCCTGGCCTTCGATGCGGGCGATTACCTCCTTGTAGCCGCCGAGCTCGGACACGCTCTCGGAAATCAGCTCGACCTTCCAGCCGACGCGTTCGGCGTAGCGCACGTACATGCGAAACAGGTCTCCCGCGAACAGCGCCGATTCGTCGCCGCCGGTGCCGGCGCGCACCTCGAGGAAGATGTTGCGGTCGTCGTTCGGGTCCTTCGGCAGCAGCGCCTTCTGCAGCTCGGCTTCGAGCGCCGCCATGCCATCCTGCGCGGACTTGAGTTCCTCGTCGGCGAAGGCCTTCATCGCCGCATCCTGCGCCATGTCCTTCGCCGCCGCGGCGTCGGCCTCGGCCTCGCGGTAGCGCCGGTACAGGCTCACCAGGTTGTCCAGCTCCGCGTGCTCGCGCGACAGCTTGCGGAACTGGTTCATGTCGTTCGCCGCGGATTCGGACGAGAGCGCGTGGTTCACCTCCTCGAGCCGCGTCGACAGCGCCTCGAGCCTGGTGCGCAATACGGGGTTCACGGCGTCGCCGTCCGGGCTGCGGCGCGAGCCGGCTACGAACGCAGGCGAAACAGGCGCGCGGCCGCCTCGGCCAGCCGCTCGCGCTCGTCGGCCGCGGCGTCGTGCAGCGCCTGCGTGGGCGCATGCAGCAGCTTGTTGGTGAGGCCCTGCGACAGCGCCTCGAGCACCGCCTTCGGGTCGTCGCCGCGCGCCAGCAGGCGCATCGCGCGCTCGAGCTCGTTGCGCCGCGCCTCTTCGGCACCTTCGCGCAGCGAGCGGATCAGCGGCACGCTTTCGCGCGTGCGCATCCAGTGCATGAACTGGCCGACCTGCGTGTCGATGATCGCCTCGGCCTGGTCGACCGCGGAGCGGCGCGCATCGAGGTTCGCGGAAACGATCTCGGCAAGGTCGTCCACGGTGTAGAGGAACACGTCATCGAGCTCGGCGGCCTCGCGCTCGATGTCGCGCGGCACCGCCAGGTCCACCATGAACATCGGCCGGCGCCGGCGCGCGCGCAGCGCGCGCTCCACCAGGCCCTTGCCGAGGATCGGCAGCGACGACGCCGTGCAACTGACGACGATGTCGTGCTGGTGCAGCTCGTCGGCAAGGTGCTTCAGTTCGATGCCGCGCCCGTTGTAGCGGTGCGCGAGCTGCTCGGCGCGCGCAAGCGTGCGGTTGGCCACCGTGATGCGCGCCGGTCCCTGCGCGGCGAAATGCGTGGCGCACAGCTCGATCATGTCGCCAGCGCCGATGAACAGCACCCGCTGCTCCGACAGGCTGGGATAGATGCGCGCCGCAAGCTTCACCGCCGCCGCCGCCATCGACACGCTGGCGACGCCGACGCCGGTGCTGGAGCGCACCTCCTTCGCCACCGCGAACGAGCGCTGGAACAGCTTGTGCAGCACGGTGCCAAGGGTGCCGGCGGATTCGGCGACCTTCGCCGCCTCCTTCATCTGGCCGAGGATCTGCGGCTCGCCCAGCACCATGGAATCCAGCCCCGAGGCGACGCGGAACGCGTGCCGCACCGCCTGGTCGCGCGGCAGCGTGTAGAGGTAGGGCGCGATCTCGCCGGGCTTCAGGCGGTGGTACTCGGCAAGCCAGTTGGCTGCGTCCGTGGGCTGCTCGGCAGAGAAGTACAGTTCAGTGCGGTTGCAGGTGGACAGGATCGCCGCCTCCTGCGCGCGGCGCGCGCGCGTGAACTCGCCCAGGGCGTCGCGCAGCCGTTCGACGTGAAACGCCACGCGCTCGCGGATCGGCAGCGGCGCGGTCTGGTGGTTCAGTCCGAGTGCATAGAGAGGCATCGCCACCTTCAATTATAGGTCACCCCCCGGCATCGCGCCCCTGTCCGGGATCAGGCTCCCCCTACAATGCCGCCATGAAATTCCCCAAGCTGCCCGAGAACTCTCTCTTCGCAATCCTGCTGCGCTCGCGCTGGTGGATCAGCGCGGCGATCGCCGCGGTGCTGTTCGCGGGCGCGCGGCTGGTGGTTGCGGCCGAGTACGCGTTCTTCGTCGCGCTGCCCTTCGCGGTCATCGCCGGCTATGCGGCCTGGGGGCAGTTGCGCCAGCCCGGCGCGCAGCGCGTCTAGGCAGCGCTGGCGGCGCTGCGCGCGGCGTCCTGGGACGCGGTGTCCGCCGCGATCGAGGAAGCCTACCGCGCCGAGGGCTACGCGGTCACGCGCGCGAGCGGCAACGGCGCCGACTTCGAGGTCGCGCGCGCCGGCCGCAGCACGCTGGTCGCCTGCAAGCGCTGGAAGGTTGCGCGCACCGGCATCGAGCCGCTGCGCGAACTGCACGCCGCTGCGCTCGCGCGCGAGGTCCCCGACTGCGTCTACATCGCCGCCGGCGAAGTCAGCGCGAACGCCCTCGCATTCGCCGCCGAGAAACGCATCCGCCTGCTGCACGGGGCGGAACTGGCGAAGATGATGCTGCAGACCTCGCTGCTGCGCGGGCGCTGACGCCCGCGCTACTCGTGCCGCAGCGCCTCGATCGGGTCGAGGCGCGCCGCGCGACGCGCCGGAAAGAAGCCGAACACCACGCCGATGGTGGCCGAGAAGAGGAACGCCAGCACGTTGATCGCGGCATCGAACAGGTAAGGCACCTGCATCATGCCGGCGAGCGAGATCGAAGCCACCGTGGCGAGCACGATGCCGACCAGGCCGCCGAGCGAGGCCAGCACCACCGCTTCGATGAGGAACTGCAGCAGCACGTCGCGCTCGAGCGCGCCGATGGCAAGGCGGATGCCGATCTCGCGCGTGCGCTCGGTCACCGACACCAGCATGATGTTCATGATGCCGATGCCTCCGACCAGCAGGCTCACCGCGGCGACCGCGCCGAGCAGCATGGTCAGCACGCGCGTGGTGCCGGTCAGCGTCTCCGCGATCTGGCGCGTGTCGAGCACGGTGAAATCGTCGTCCTCGCGTTCGGCGATGTGGCGCCGCTCGCGCATCAGCGCGGTGACCTGGTTGCGCGCCGCGTCTATGGCGTTGCCGTCGCGCACCGACAGCAGGATCGCGCCCACGTCCGGCGTGCCGGTAAGCCTGCGCTGCACGGTGCGCAACGGCATCAGGACGACGTCGTCCTGGTCCGAGCCCATTGCCGACTGGCCCTTCGGCCGCAGGAGGCCGATCACCTCGCAGGAGAACAGCCCCACGCGCAACTGCGCGCCCAGCGGGTTCTGGTTGCCGTAGAGCTCGCGGCGCACCGTCTCGCCGAGCAGGCATACCGCCTTGCCCGCGCTGGTCTCGGTTTCGCTGAACTCGCGTCCCGCGGCGAGCGCCCAGTTGCCCGCCGTCAGGTAGGCGTTGGTGGTGCCGGTGATCGCGGACTTCCAGTTCTTCGCGCCGTATACCACCGTGACCCGGCGCGTCACGGTCGGCGCTACCGCCTGCAGCAGGCCGATCTGGCTGGCGACCGCCTGCGCATCCGCGAGCCTGAAATTCGCCGCGCCGCTGCTGCCCGGGCCGAGTTGCCCCGGCCTGAGGATCAGCAGGTTGCTGCCCATGCCGGCGATCTGGCTGCGCACCGCCTGCGTGGCGCCGTTTCCGAGCGTCACCATGGTGATCACCGCGGAGACGCCAATGACGATGCCCAGTACGGTGAGCGCCGAACGCATCAGGTTGCGCCGGATCGCGCGCAGCGCGAGCAGCAAGGCGTTGCCGAGCATTACTGCACGCTCCGCTGCGAGGTCGGGCTTGCGCTGTCGGACTCGACCCGGCCGTCGACGAAGCGCACCACGCGGCGCGCGTACTGCGCCATTTCGGCTTCGTGCGTGACCATCGCGATGGTGATGCCCTGTTCGCGGTTCAGCGCGGTGAGCAGGTCCATGATCTCGCGGCTGGTCTTGGTGTCGAGGTTGCCGGTGGGCTCGTCCGCGAACAGCACCTGCGGGCTGGTCACCACCGCGCGCGCGATCGCGACGCGCTGCTGCTGCCCGCCGGAAAGCTCCGCAGGCGTGTGCTTCTCCCAGCCCGCGAGGCCCACCGACGCCAGTGCCGCGCGCGCCGCCGCGCGGCGTTCGGCCGCCGGCGCACCGCGATACAGCAGCGGCAGCTCGACGTTCTCCAGCGCCGAGGTGCGCCCGAGCAGGTTGAAGCCCTGGAACACAAAGCCGAGGAAGTGCCGCCGCAACAGCGCGCGCTGGCGGCGCGACAGGCGCTCGACGTGCGCGTCGCGAAAGCGGTACTCGCCCGAGCTCGGCGTATCCAGGCAGCCGAGGATGTTCATGAACGTCGACTTGCCCGAGCCGCTCGGCCCCATGATGGCGAGGAACTCGCCCGCGTCCACCGCCAGGTCGACGCCGCGCAGCGCCTGGAAGGCGGCCTTGCCTTCGCCGTAGGTCTTGGTGACGCCCGCCAGCTCGAGCAGCCTCACTTCGCCGCGCCCAGCATCTCGGTGATGACCGCCATGCCTTCGCGCAGTTCGCCGCCGCTGATCTCGGTCAGGCGCCCGTCACTCACGCCGACCGTGACCGCGAGCGCGGCTGGCTTGCCTTCGCGCAGCACCCAGACGCGCTGCGTCGATCCTTTCGCAGCGCGCGACGGCGTCGGCGCCACCGGGCGCGGCCGCCTGGGCAGCAGGCTGGCGAGTACGCTGCCGCCGCTCTTGGCGGCAGCCTCCGGCGCCGGCGGCACGAAGCGCAGCGCCGCATTCGGCACCAGCAGCACGCCCTCGCGCTGCGTGGTGACGATCTCGGCGCTGCCGGTCATGCCCGGGCGCAGGCTCAGGTCCTTGTTCTCGACCGCCAGCACGGTGAGATAGGAGACGACGTTCTCCTTCGTCTGCGCGCCCAGGCCCACGCGCACGACGCGCGACGGATACTGGCGGTTCGGATGCGCGTCCACCGTGAAGCTTGCGCTCTGTCCTTCGCGCACGCTGCCGACGTCGGCCTCGTCCACGTCCACCTCGAGCTTCATCTGCGCCAGGTCCTCGGCGATGGTGAACAGCGTCGGCGCCTGCAGCGTCGCCGCCACCGTCTGCCCGGGGTCGACCTTGCGCGCCAGCACCACGCCGTTGATCGGCGAGCGTATCGACGCCTTGGTGACGTTGGTCTGGTCGGATTTCAGCGTTGCCGCCGCCTGCGCGATCGCTGCGCGCGCGCTGGCGGCGCTGGCCGCCGCGCGCGCCACCGCGGCCTCGGCCGACTGCATCTCGGCCTGCGAGGGCACCTTGCCGCCGGAAAGCCCATGCACGTGCCGCTGCCGCGCGAGGTTCGCGCGTGCCTCGGCTTCGGTGGCCTCGGCCTGCTGCAACTGCGCCCGGGCCGCGGCCAGCGCGGCGCGCGACTTGTCCACCGTGTCCTGCAGCCGGGCGAGGTCCAGGCGCGCAAGCACCTGCCCTTTCGTGACCCGATCGTTGTCGTCGACAAGAACCTCCTGCAAGGTGCCGGAGAGCTCGCTGCCCACGTCCACCTGGTTGGTGGGCTGCAGGTTGCCGGTGGCGGACACGGTGACGGTGAGATCGCCGCGCCGCGCCGCGCCTGGACGGTCGCGTATTGCGGCGCGGCGGCGTCGTTGCCCGGCCACCACAGCAGGTACGCGCCGCCTGCGAGCAACGCCGCCGCGACGATGATCGCGAACCAGGCGGCGCCGCGGCCGAAGCGTCCGCCGCCTTCGGTGCCAAGCACGCTGGCAACATCCTGCGCTGCCTTCTCGCTCATGAAGACTCCCATCCGCCACCCAGGGCCTTGTAGAGCCGGATCAGCGCGGATGCGCGTTCGGCCTGCGTCGCGGCGAGGCTGTCCTCGATCGCCAGCAGCGTGCGCTGCGTGTCGAGCAGTGTGAAGAAATCGATGATGCCGCTGTCGTAGCGCAACCGCGCCAGTTGCGCGGCATTGCGCGCCGACGCCACTGCACTGCCCAGCGCCTCGGCGCGCCGCACGCTGTTGTCCAGCGACACCAGCGCGTCCTCGACGTCCTGCAGCGCGGCGAGGATCGCCGCCTCGTAGCCGACCAGCGCGCGCTCTGCTACCGCGCTCTGCGCGTCCACCTGCGCTCGCAGCCTGCCGCCATCGAACACCACCGCCGCGATGCCGGCGGCGATCGACGCGGCAGTGGCGCCGCTGGCACCGAGCGCGCTGACGCCCAGTGCCTCCAGGCCGATGGAACCGGACAGCGTGAAGCCGGGATAGCGCGCCGCCTCGGCAACGCCGATACGCGCGGTCTCCGCGGCGAGGGTGCGTTCGGCCGCGCGCACGTCGGGTCGCTGGCGCAGCGTGTCTGCCGGTATGCCCACGGCCACACGCGCCGGCGGCGCCGGTATCGGCGCGCTTGCCGCGAGGCGTTGCGCCAGCGCACCCGGCGCCTGGCCGAGCAGCACCGCGAGGCGATGCTCGGCCTGCGCGCGGCCGGTCTCGATGCCGGGAATCTGCGATTTCGTCTGCGCGAGCTGCACACCGGCCTGCTCGAGTTCCAGCGCGCCCACCAGGCCCGCCTGCACGCGCCAGTCGGTGAGCTGGTAGGTTTCGGCCTGCGCGGCGAGGTTCGAGCGCGCGATCGCCAGCCGCGCCTCGAAGGCGCGCAGTTCGACGTAGTTGAGCGCCACTTCCGCCACCAGCGACACGCGCGCGTGCTGCAGGTTCGCTTCGCTCGCCTCCAGTTCGGCCTGCGCCGCCTCGATGCCGCGGCTCACGCCGCCGAAGACATCGGGTTCCCAGCGCGCATCGAAGCCGGCGCTGTACAGTTCACTCGTGGCGCCGCTGCCGACCTGCTCGCTGCCGGTGGCGCGGCGGCCAGAGGCAGACGCCGACAGCGTCGGAAACTGCTGCGCACTGGCGAGTGCGCGCTGCGCGCGCGCCTGGCGCAAGCGCGCCTGCGCGCTCTTCAGGTCCAGGCTGCCGGCAAGCGCGTCGGCCACCAGCGCCGACAGCACCGGATCGCGCAAGCGTTCCCACCACACCGCCAGCGCCTCCCCGCCCGGCGCGGCGATGCCGCCGTCCGCGGCCTGGTGCCATGCCGCCGGTACACCGATCCCAGGACGCGCATAGTCCGGCCCGACTGACGTGCAGCCAGCCGCCAGCAGCGCGGCAAGCGGCGCCAGCCAAATGCGCGAGAGTTCCATCCGATAAATGCTAGGCGTCCCGACGGGCGTCGGATTGACTTGCCTCAAGGGAGAGCTTCGGGCCCAGGCTTGTGGCGTCCGGCGCTCTTGGCATATTATGCCAATCGTCGAAACCACTCGCGAGACTGCGATGCCGACGCGAAATGTCGTCCTCACCGATCATCAGGCAAGCCTGGTCGAAAGGCTCGTGTCCTCCGGCCGCTACCAGAACGCGAGCGAAGTGCTGCGTGAAGGGTTGCGCCTGATCGAGGATCGCGAGGCGCAGGACAGTGCCCGGCTCCACGCGCTGCGCGAGGCCGCGCGTGTCGGCATCGCCGATATCGACGCCGGGCGGGTTCGCAGCTTCGAGTCGCCCGCCGCGCTCGCCCGTCACCTGAGTGCTATCGCCGATAAAGCAATCGGCGCAAAACCGGCAACACGCGCGAAGTGATCGCGGAGGCGCGCGGCTGGGTGGTCCACCTGACCGCCACCGCCGAAGCCGACTTCGAGGAAATACTGCGCTGGACCGTGGACCGATTCGGCGACGCGCAAGCGCGCGTCTACGCTGAAACGGTTTCGGCGGCGCTGAGCGACCTGACTGCCGGCCCGCACATCGCCGGCGTGAGAAAGCGCGACGACATCCTCAAGGGGATCTTCACGCTTCACGTCGCCCGCAAGGGCCACAAAGGGCGCCACTTCGTGATGTTCCGCGTTGGGCGTGCCTCGGGCCGCGATGCGATCGAGGTGTTGCGGCTGCTTCATGACGCCATGGACCTGCAGCGTCATCTGCCCGCCGACGAGCAAAGTAAGTAGGCCCATTGTCGGCTCTGGTGACGCCTGAAAACGATTTGGTGGCCAAGGCGGGAATCGAACCTGCGACACACGGATTTTCAGTCCGCTGCTCTACCAACTGAGCTACTTGGCCTTCCGGGGCTTGCAGATCGCGCCGCCGTGAACGCGGCGCGCTTTAGAAGGCGCGAATTATAGTGGAAAAGCAAAGGGGCGCCTCTCGGCGCCCCTCTGACACTTCGGAAGGGGGTACGGGGGGAACCTCGGTTCCCCCTGTTCGTATCCTTCCCGGGTATGTAACTCGCCGACGGCGAGTTACATATCCATGCCGTCCATGCCACCCATGCCGCCCATGCCACCCATGCCGCCGGGCATGCCGCCGCCGCCACCCTTCTTGTCTTCCACCAGTTCCGCGACCATCGCGTCGGTGGTGAGCATCAGGGCTGCGACCGAAGCCGCGTTCTGCAGCGCGGTGCGCGACACCTTGGTCGGGTCGATCACGCCCATGTCGACGAGATCGCCGTACTCCTCGGTCTGCGCGTTGTAGCCGTAGTTCGCGCCCTTGCCTTCCATGACCTTGTTCAGGACCACCGAGGGCTCGGCACCGGAGTTGGAAACGATCTGGCGCATCGGCTCTTCCAGGGCACGCAGCACGATCTTGACGCCAGCCTCCTGGTCTTCGTTGGAACCCTTCATGCGCGCGATCGCGCTGCGGGCACGCAGGTAGGCAACGCCGCCGCCGGGCACCACGCCTTCTTCCACCGCCGCACGGGTCGCGTGCAGGGCGTCCTCGACGCGGGCCTTCTTCTCCTTCATCTCGACTTCCGTCGCGGCGCCGACCTTGATCAGCGCAACGCCGCCGGCGAGCTTCGCCACGCGCTCCTGCAGCTTCTCGCGGTCGTAGTCGCTGGTGGCTTCGTCGATCTGCACGCGGATCTGCTTCACGCGGCCTTCGATCTGCTTCTTGTCGCCGCGGCCGTCGATGATGGTGGTGTTTTCCTTGCCGGCCTCGACCTTCTTCGCGCGGCCCAGGTCCTTCAGCGTGGCGTTCTCGAGCTTGAGGCCGAGTTCCTCGCTGATCACCGTGCCGCCGGTGAGGATCGCCATGTCTTCCAGCATCGCCTTGCGGCGGTCGCCGAAGCCAGGCGCCTTCACGGCAACCGTCTTCAGAATGCCGCGGATGTTGTTGACCACCAGCGTCGCCAGCGCCTCGCCTTCGACTTCCTCGGCGATGATGAAGAGGGGCTTGCCGGACTTGGCCACCTGCTCCAGCAGCGGCAGCAGTTCGCGGATCGAGCTGATCTTCTTGTCGTGCAGCAGGATGTACGGGTCATCCAGCACGGCGATCTGCTTGTCGGGATTGTTGATGAAGTACGGCGACAGGTAGCCGCGGTCGAACTGCATGCCTTCGACGACTTCGAGCTCGTTGGCGAGGCTCTTGCCGTCTTCGACCGTGATCACACCTTCCTTGCCGACCTTGTCCATCGCGTCGGCGATGATCTTGCCGATGTCGGCGTCGGAGTTCGCCGAGATCGAGCCGACCTGGGCGATTTCCTTCGACGTCGTGCAGGGCTTGGAGATCTTCTTCAGTTCCTCGGTGACCGCGATCACGGCCTTGTCGATGCCGCGCTTCAGGTCCATCGGGTTCATGCCGGCGGCAACGTACTTCATGCCTTCGCGCACGATCGCCTGGGCGAGGACCGTGGCAGTCGTCGTGCCGTCACCGGCCACGTCGGAGGTCTTCGAGGCGACTTCCTTCACCATCTGCGCGCCCATGTTCTCGAACTTGTCCTTCAGTTCGATCTCCTTGGCGACCGATACGCCGTCCTTGGTGACCGTGGGGGCGCCGAACGAGCGCTCGAGCACGACATTGCGGCCTTTCGGGCCGAGGGTGACCTTGACTGCATCGGCGAGGATGTTCAGGCCGTGCACCATGCGCCCGCGGGCGCTGTCGTGGAAACGTACTTCTTTGGCTGCCATTGCGTGGTTCTCCTGAGTGTTCTGTGGTGTGCGGTGGCTAAGTGCGGGCTTACTCGATCACGCCCATGAGGTCTTCCTCGCGCATCACGAGGAGCTCTTCGCCCTTGACCTTGACGGTCTGGCCCGAGTACTTGCCGAACAGCACCTTGTCGCCGACTTTCACGTCCAGCGGGATCAGCTTGCCGTTGTCGTCCTTCTTGCCCTTGCCGACGGCGATGATTTCGCCCTGGTCGGGCTTCTCGGCTGCGGTATCGGGGATCACGATGCCCCCCGCGGACTTGCGCTCCTCTTCGATGCGCTTGACGATCACGCGGTCGTGCAGCGGACGGATCTTCATTCGTTTCTCCTTGGTCCTTTGGTTGATCGAACTGGCGGCCGGGACACCCCGGCTGCGCTTGTAGCGAGAGTGCTGTTAGCACTCAATTCTTTCGAGTGCTAATAATAGCGGCATCCCAGCCCGGCTTCAAGGGCGAAATGCTGTGTGAGCACTGGCTAACATCGCTGTCCACTAGAATCCCCCCCATGCTCAGGCCCCTTTTGCTGCTCTCAATGTTGCTGTGCGCCACCGCGGCCCGGGCCCAGGTGCCCGAAGCGGTAGCCCAGGCGCTGCGCGCCGCCAACGTGCCGCAGTCGGCGGTCGGCATCGTCGTGCAACCGGTGGACGGCCCCCGCCCCAGCCTGGCGGTGAACGCCGCCGAGCCGATGAACCCGGCCTCGGTGATGAAGCTGGTGACCACCTACGCCGGGCTGGAGATCCTCGGCCCCGCGTACCGCTGGAAGACCGAGGCCTGGACCAGCGGCACGCTGAGGGACGGCGTACTGGAAGGCGACCTGGCGCTCAAGGGCGGCGGCGACCCCAAGCTGGTGCTGGAAGACTTCTGGCTGCTGCTGAAGAACATCCGCGAGCGCGGCCTGCGCGAACTGCGCGGCGACCTGGTGCTGGATCGCAGCCGCTTCGCGCCGCTGGAGCACGACCCGGCACGCTTCGATTCGGAGCCTTTCCGGCCCTACAACGTCGGGCCGGACGCGCTGCTGGTGAACTTCAAGTCGGTACGCTTCCATTTCCTGCCGCAGCCCGATGCCGGTACGGTGAGCGTGCTCGCCGAGCCGCGGCTGCATCCGCTGGGCGTGGTCAACGTGCTGAAGCTCGCCAACGGCGGCTGCGGCGACTGGCGCCGCCAGATCCGGCCGGATTTCCAGCCCGCGCCCGCCGGCCGCCAGGGCTTTCACGCCATTTTCAGCGGCAGCTACCCGGCGAGATGCGGCGAGAAAACCTGGAACGTGTCGATCTTCTCGCATACGAACTACGTCGCCGGCCTGTTCCGCCACCTGTGGGAAGAGTCGGGCGGCACATGGACCGGCACGACGCGCAGCGAAGCGGTGCCGGCCGGCGCGAAGCTGCTGTACACGCACGTGTCGCGGCCGCTGTCGGAAGTGGTGCGCGACATCAACAAGTTCTCCAATAACGTCATGGCGCGGCAGTTGTACCTGTCGCTCGCGGCGCAGGCGTCGAGCGCGCCGGCGAACACCGCCAGCGCATTCAGGGCGGTACAGGGCTGGCTCGCGCTAAAGGGGCTGGACTTCCCGGAACTGGTGATCGAGAACGGCTCGGGGCTGTCGAGGATCGAGCGCATCAGCGCGCAGAGCATGGCGCGCATGCTGGTGGCGGCGTTCCGCAGCGCGACGATGCCGGAATTCATGGCCTCGATGCCGCTGGTGGCGGTGGATGGCACCATGCGCAGGCGTTTGAAGGGCGAAGAGGTGGCGGGGCAGGCGCACATCAAGACCGGCGCGCTTGCCGACGTGCGCGCGATCTCGGGCTACGTGCTCGACCGCGAGGGCAGGCGCCACGCGGTGGTGATGATCATCAACCACGCCAACGCCGGCGCGGCAATGCCGGCGCTGGAAGCCATGATCCGCTGGACCTACGACCGGGGCTAGGCCTAGAGCCCGAGCTCCTGCCACATCGCGTCGACGCGGCGCTTGGTGTCGGCGTCCATCTCAATCGGCGTGCCCCAGCGGCGCGAAGTCTCGCCCGGCCACTTGGCCGTCGCGTCGATGCCCATCTTCGAACCCAGGCCGGACACCGGGCTGGCGAAATCCAGGTAGTCGATCGGCGTGTTCTCGGCGATCAGCGTGTCGCGCGCCGGGTCGACGCGGGTGGTGAGCGCCCACACCACTTCCTTCCAGTCGCGCGCATCGATGTCGTCGTCGGTGACGATGATGAACTTGGTGTACATGAACTGCCGCAGGAAGCTCCAGACGCCGAACATCACCCGCTTGGCGTGCCCCGGGTACTGCTTCTTCATCGTCACCACCGCCAGCCGGTACGAGCAGCCCTCGGGCGGCAGGTAGAAATCGACGATTTCCGGAAACTGCTTCACCAGCAGCGGCACGAACACCTCGTTCAGCGCCACGCCCAGCATCGCCGGCTCGTCCGGCGGCTTGCCGGTGTAGGTGCCGTGGTAGATCGGGTCCTTGCGCATCGTCATGCGCTCGATGGTGAAAACCGGGAAGCGCTCCTGCTCGTTGTAGTAGCCGGTGTGATCACCGAATGGTCCTTCCAGCGCATCCTCACCAGGATGGATGACGCCTTCCAGCACGATCTCGGCGGCCGCCGGCACCTGCAGCTCGCTGCCGATGCACTTGACCACTTCGGTGCGCGCGCCGCGCAGCAATCCGGCGAACTGGTACTCGCCCAGCGTGTCCGGCACCGGCGTCACCGCGGCGAGGATGGTGGCGGGGTCGGCGCCCAGGGCCACTGCAACCGGGAAAGGCTCGCCCGGATGCGCCAGCGCGTGTTCGCGGAAATCCAGTGCGCCGCCGCGATGCGCGAGCCAGCGCATGATGAGTTTGTTCGGCGCGATCACCTGCTGGCGATAGATGCCCAGGTTCTGCCGCGGCTTGGCCGGCCCGCGCGTCACCGTCAGCCCCCAGGTGATGAGCGGCCCGGCATCCCCCGGCCAGCAGGTCTGCACCGGCAGCCGCGCGAGGTCCACGTCGGCGCCTTCCAGCACCACGCTCTGGCACGGCGCCGTGCTCACCGCTTTCGGCGCCATGTCCAGCACCTTGCCGGCGAGTTCCTTCAACTGCGGCAGCCGCGTCCACAGCTCGCGCAGGCCCTTGGGCGGATCGGGTTCCTTCAATGCCGCGAGCAGGCTGCCGATGCCGCGCAGCGCCGCCGGGGCGTCCGCGCCCGCATCCACGCCCATCGCCAGCGCCACGCGCCGCACGCTGCCGAACAGGTTCGCCAGCACCGGCATCGAATGGCCCGCGGGGCGCTCGAACAGCAGCGCCGGCCCGCCGGCCTTCAGCACGCGGTCGCAGACCTCGGTCATCTCCAGGCGCGGCGATACCGGCGCGCGGATGCGCCGCAGCTCGCCCAACGCTTCCAGCCTGGCGATGAAATCCCGCAGGTCGGCGTACTGCATCCGGCTCAGCCGGACAGTTCGGCGAGCCGTTCCGCCGCGGTGTCCGCGAACGCCATCAGCGCGCGGTTACGCCCGGGCACGGCGTAGACGCGCTCGGCGGCGCCGGCCACCAGCGTCAACAGCGTGAGTCCGCGCCAGAAGAAGAACAGCAGCACCACGCCGCAGGCCGCAGCCACCGTGCCGATGGTGGGCAGGAAGGCCGCGACGCGCGCGAGTACCTGAAAGGTCGCCGCCAGCACCTTCGGCGTGCCGCCGCTCACGCCTTCGCGCTTGGCATGCTCGACCACTTCATTGGCGGCGTTCGTCGCCAGCCCCTGCAGCGGGCCTGCCACCGCATACAGCACCAGCGCAGCGACCAGCAGGATCAGCGCCCACTTCAGCTTGCGCGGTTCGCGCATGAACTCGATGCGCAGCGCCGCGAGCTGCGCCAGCGGCATGTGCTCGGAGACGTCGCCGCCATGGTGCACCAGGCGGCCGGCGTGCAGCGTCAGCCGCGAGCCGCGCTGCGGGCCGCCGGCGAAGGTGTATTCGGTGATCATGGTGTCGTTCGTCATGTTCGCGTCTACCATCGGATGTAGGCCAGCACGGTACCGGCGAAGATCGCCGCCCCCAACCACACATTGTGCCGGAATGCCCTGAAGCAGCCCTCGCGCGTGCGGCCGCGGATCAGGGTCCAGTGATACAGCGCCATCGCCGCGGCAAGCCCCAGCCCGGCGTAGTACGGCCAGCGCAGCGACAGCATGGTGCCCGCCCAGGCGAGCAGCGCGAGCATGCCGGCATAGCTCGCCATCACCGCGGCGACGTCCCAGCGGCCGAGCGTCAGCGCCGAGGTGCGGATGCCGAGCTTTGCGTCGTCGTCGCGGTCCACCATGGCGTACTCGGTGTCGTAGGCGAAGGCCCAGAACACGTTGGCCGCCAGCACTACCCAGCAGTCGAACGGCAGCTTGCCGAGCACCGCGGCGTAGGCCATCGGGATGCCGAATCCGAACGCGATTCCCAGGTACGCCTGCGGCAACGCGAAGAAGCGCTTGGTGTACGGATACGTGATCGCCACCGCGAGGCCGACGAACGACAGCACGATCGCCAGGCGGTTGAGGAACAGCACCAGCGCGAACGCCAGCAGCGCCAGCACCGCCGCCACCGCCAGCGCCTCGCGCGGCGCGATCTCGCCCGCCGCGAGCGGGCGGTCTCGCGTGCGCTTCACGTGGCCGTCGAAGTTCCGGTCGGCGTAGTCGTTCATCGCGCACCCGGCCGAGCGCATCAGCAGCGTGCCGACGCAGAAGATGATCACCAGTTCCAGTCCCGGCCAGCCGCCGTGCGCCAGCCACAGCGCCCACAAGGTCGGCCACAAGAGCAGCAGCGTGCCCACCGGCTTGTCCAGCCTGATGAGCCGCTCGTAGGCGTCGATGCGTCGCGCGATCGCCGCGTACCTGTCATTCGCGCTCATGCGGGCATTTAATCACACGCGGGAAAGTTCCTGCCTGCCGGCCAGCCAGCGCTGCATGTGCCGCGCGGCGGCCCGCGGCGCACGCGCGAGCAGCTCCTCGGCGGCGGCGTGCGCGGCTTCCACCAGCGCGACATCGCGCTCGAGGTCGGCGAAGCGGAACAGCGGGCTGCCGCTCTGGCGCTCGCCCAGCACCTCGCCCGGGCCGCGCAGCTCGAGGTCGCGCTGCGCGATGGCGAAGCCGTCGGCGTTTTCGTAGATCACCTTGAGCCGCGCGCGCGCCGCCGCCGACAGCGGCGCGGCATACAGCAGGATGCAGACGCTCTCCCGGCTGCCGCGGCCGACGCGGCCGCGCAACTGGTGCAGTTGCGCGAGGCCGAAGCGCTCGGCGTGCTCGATCACCATCAGCGTCGCGTTCGGCACGTCGACGCCGACCTCGATCACCGTGGTCGACACCAGCAGCGACAGCTTGCCGGCGGCAAACGCCGCCATGACTTCGGCCTTCGCCGCCGGCGGCATGCGCCCGTGCAGCAGTCCCACCGCGAGCTCGGGGAACGCGGCGCGCATTTCCGCGTGCGCGTCCAGCGCCGGTTGCAGGTCGACGTCTTCCGACTCTTCGATCAGCGGGCACACCCAGTACGCCTGCCCGCCCTCGGCGCAGGCGGCGCGGATGCGCGCGAGCACTTCGTCGCGGCGCGCGTTCGACACCAGCCGCGTCGCCACCGGGCGGCGCCCGGGCGGCAGTTCGTCGATCACCGAAACGTCGAGGTCGGCGTAGACGCTCATCGACAGCGTGCGCGGGATCGGCGTCGCGCTCATCATCAACTGGTGCGGCAGCGTGCCATCGGCAGCCTTCCTGCGCAGCGCGAGGCGCTGCTGCACGCCGAAGCGGTGCTGCTCGTCGACGATGGCGAGTCCCAGCTTCCTGAATTCCACGCCCTTCTGGAACAGCGCGTGCGTGCCTATCGCCACCGCGGCCTGGCCTTCGGCCACCGCGGCGAGCGCGGCTTTCTTTTCCTTCGCCGCCAGCGCGCCGTGCAGCCACGCGATCCGCAGGCCGAGCGGCGCGAGCCATTCGCTGAACTTCCTGTGGTGCTGCTCGGCCAGCAGTTCGGTGGGCGCCATCACTACCGATTGCCAGCCCGCGTCCGCCGCGGCGACGCAGGCCACCGCGGCAAGGATGGTCTTGCCGCTGCCGACGTCGCCCTGCAGCAGGCGCTGCATCGGGTGCGGCAGCGCGAGGTCGCCGAGGATCTGGTTCATCGCGCGCGCCTGCGCGTGCGTGAGCCGGAACGGCAGCGCGCCGAGGAAATGCCGCAGCAGCGGGCCGCCCGGCTTGAACGCCGGCGCGTTGCGCGCCTTCCTTTCGCGGTAGGCCTTGCGCATCGAAATCTGCTGCGCGAGGAGCTCGTCGAACTTCATGCGCCGCCAGGCCTCGTGCGTGCGGCCCTCCAGCGCGTCGACGTCGGCGCCGGGCGGTGGCCGGTGCAGCGCGCGCACGCTTGCCGCGAAACCCGGCAGCGCGTGGCGCGCGAGCAGCGCCGCCGGCAGGGTTTCGTCCAGGTCCAGCTCATCCAGCGCCGCGGCGATGAGCTTGCGCAACAGCGCCTGCGACACGCCGGCGGTGGCCGGGTACACCGGCGTCAGCGCATCCGGCAACGGCTCGCCCGCGCGCACGACGCGGTAGCGCGGGTGCGCCATCTCGGCGCCGAACCAGCCCGGGCGCACTTCGCCGAACGCGCGCACCGCGAGGCCGTCTTCGGCTGCGCGCTGAAGCTGCTTTTGCTGGCTGCCGTAGAAATTGAAGAAGCGCAGCACCAGCGGCCCGTCGTCCGCCTGCGCGTGCACCAGCAACTGCCGGCGCGGCCGGTAGGCGACTTCGACGCGCACCACGCGCGCTTCGACCTGCACCGGCCTGCCCGCGGGCGCCCGCGACGGCAGCGTCAGCACGGTTTCGTCCTCGTAGCGCTGCGGCAGGTGCAGCACGAGGTCGAAGCGGCTGCGGATGCCGAGCTTTGCCAGCTTCCCGGCGAGCGCCGGGGGTATGCCTTGCGGGGCGGCGCCCTCGCTCACCCGGCGTGCAGGATGCAGTCCACTTCCACCAGCGCGCCGCGCGGCAGGCTGGCCACGCCGATCGCCGCGCGCGCGGGGTACGGCTCCTTCATGTACTTCGCCATCGCTTCGTTTACCTTGGCGAAGTGGCCGAGGTCGGTGAGGTACACGCTGACGCGCACAGCGTGATCCAGGCTCAGCCCGGCGCCCTTCGCTACCGCGGCGAGGTTGCGGAACACGCGGTCGATCTGCGCGTCTATCCCTTCCACGAGCTGCATCGTCGCCGGGTCGAAGCCGATCTGCCCGGACACGTAGACCGTGTCGCCGGCGCGGACAGCCTGCGAGTAAGTGCCGATGGCGGCGGGAGCATCATTGGTGTGAATGGGAGTTTTCATGGGTTCGCGCAGTAGAATGGATAAGCGTTCATCTTAAATGTCCTCGGATCGCATCGCCAGCCTGGAAAAACTCGTCGGCACGCCGCGCGACGGTGCGCTGCTGCGCTACGGGCTGGGGATGGAATACGAAAAGTCGGGCGACGCGGCGCAGGCGATCGCGCACCTGGCGAAGGCGGTGGAGTTCGACCCGGCCTACTCGGCGGCGTGGAGCCTGCTCGGCAAGCTCTACGCCGACGCCGGCCGCACAGACGAGGCGCGGCAGGCGTGGGAGAACGGCATCGCAGCGGCGCACAAGCGCGGCGACAAGCAGGCGGAGAAGACGATGGCGGTATTCATGAAGCGACTGGCGAAAGGCGGCTAGGGCAATGGAAAGAATCGAAGGCAGGAACGTGCTGGGCGGCGAACTGGAAACCTGCAGCATGCGGCCGCTGACCGGGTTCTATCGCGACGGCTGCTGCAACACCGGCTACGACGACATCGGCATGCACACCGTGTGCGTGCAGGTGACGGCGGAATTCCTCGCATTCTCGAAAAAGCGCGGCAACGACCTGTCCACGCCCGCGCCCGAGCACGGCTTCCCGGGCCTCAAGCCCGGCGACCGCTGGTGCCTGTGCGTGTCGCGCTGGAAGGAAGCCCTGGACGCCGGCGCCGCGCCGTCGGTAGTGCTGGCGGCGACGCACGAAGAAGCGCTGGCGGTTGTGCCGCTGGCGGAACTGAAGAAGAAGGCGCTGGACGTGCAATAGCGGCGTCTCGGAGGCACTCAGGCGCTTGCCTGGCGCCTGAACGGTCACCCGTGACTACAACTCCGCATCAGTCTTCGCTTCGCGCCTACTCCGAGTCCAGCACCGCCCGCGCGGCTTCGATCATGTGCTGAACACGGATGCGATCCTCAGCCTGCATAGGCGAGCCGGGCCCGGCGCAACACCTCGTCACGAAAGTGAGGGCTGAGGTCCTCGGCCGTGCGCAAATCGACCTTCCTGCCCAGAACCTTGCCGAGTTCGATCTCGATGCCGCTGATGCCGAGCATTCCCGGGACGCGGTCCGGTTCGAATTCCACGAGCAGGTCGATATCGCTGTCAGGCCGGGCGGTCTCCGCCAGCACCGAGCCGAACAGCGACAAGCGGCGGATACCGTGCCGCCGGCAGATCCGCGCCAGTGCGTCGCCAGCCTGATTCAGGATGTCCATTTGTCGTTCCGATTCACGGGTACGTGCCCTGCTCGGACTTTCAATTGCGTCTCCCGCCCGGCTGTTTCAGGCTGCCCTCTGTTCACCAGCGCATTGTAGGCCAGCGCCCGGGATTGCCGCACGATCGGGAACCGTCGCAGTGCCCGTTCAGTCGCCCAGGAACTGCCGGCAGAAGTCGTCGATGCCGAGCACCGGGCACAGCCCGCGCGTACCGGCCAGTGCGAGCAGGTCGCGGTCGCCGGACACGCGTGCCCGCGCCCGGCCGGCCATCGCAAGCTGACGAAACGGCAGGTCGAACGGGTCGCGGCAGGGCGGCACGGCGGGCGGCGGATCGGGAACGCGCACCACCTCGACCCACGGCATGAAGTCCGCGAGCAGTTCGTCCCGCTCACCGGCGGACAGCCCGAACTTCGGGTAGCCGAGCACACGCACCAGTTCCTGCGCGGTGGCCGTGCTGGCCAGGGGCACGAAGCGCCCAGCCTGCGCGCACGCGCGCTGCCGGCGCGCCGCCGAATAGCAGCGCCGACAGCACGACATTGGTGTCCAGCACGACGCGCGCCGGCGCCTTCGTCGTCACGCGCGGCGCGCCGGCTTCTTCTTAGCTGCCGGCTTGCCCCCCGCGCGTCCCGCCTGGCCGGTAGCCTGCGGCGGGCTCCGCTGCCTTCGGGGCCGCGCCCTCGCCAGTGCTCGAGCGTGCCCAGCGCACCGCATCGGCCACGTCGGTTTCGGCCACTCCGAGCGCAGCCAGCTTGGCGCGTACCGCGTCGCCGCGCTGGATGCGCACCGGCGTCAGCACGATCTGCCCCTCGCGCACCGCGACGTCGAAATACTCCGCGGCCCCCACCGCCTGCACCGCGGCCTTCGGCAGGGTGAGCTGGTTCTTCGAGGTTAACCTGGCCAGCATCGCGAGCTCCGGACGTGGGGATTTCTCTCTATAGCAGGCGCCAGTGCCACCGTCACCTCGGCCTCGGCGGCGACAGGCGCCGACTCAGTCGATGCGATAGGGGCGGAGGACTTTTCCAACCCAGGGATTCCGGGCAACGATCATTGAGTGCAGGATCGGCCAGTCATCGGTGACATCGGTCTTGCCCATGAACTGCTTACGCACGACCGCCATCGAGCGCGCATTGAAGTCCGCCTTCATGTCCTTGTAGGTGAGCGGATTGTCCAGCCGCGCGAGGCGGCGGATTTCGCCTCCGAAACCCCATTTTTTCTCCTCGTAGAACGGGCCCCGCACAGCCCACAGGTCACGAATTTCAGACGCCGGCCGGCTGCGATACATGAGGATGAGATCTCCTACCTGCGCCTTCCGCGGCAGTGACCATCCCAGAACGTAGTTCTTGTCCACGACATGCCCTCTTACGTTCTCGTCGCAGCCGACCGCGAAAATCCTCGGCAACGCGCCGACGTATCGCTTAAGCTCGATGATCTCCAGGTGTTTGTACTGTGGGGGCCGATGCTCCCAGTCGTTGTCCCAGCAGACGATGATGTCGGCGCCCTTCGGCGGATGGCGATGCGTCCTGTACGTACTCGCCCAGTATTCGAACTCAATGCGACAGCGCTTGCCCCTGCGCACTGCGATGCAGTCCGGAAACCGTACCTGTACCGACTCGACATGAAAGCCGATCTTCGGTGCGAGACGCCCGAAGAGATACACCACGCCCTGCTCGTTGGTCGGCGCATACGCCATGCCATTGAGCCGTATCGATCTGCCGAGTTCGCCTTCCTGCATGGTTAACCCCCCCTTTTTCCTGGACTGTGCGACTCTCTACCAACCTGATTTCACTGCCGTCGCCCGGTTGCGGAATCGTCCCATTTCCGGAAGTAGGTCTTGAGCCGATCGATCGTGTGCCGCCATTTCGGTGTAACCGGCTGGCAGACAGTGTTCTGGTTGCCGAACAATCCCACCTCGTCGACCGCTTCCGTCTCCGGCACCGTGTCTAGCCAGTTCACCCGGACGAAGTACTCAGTTGTTTCCGGATCGTCTGCATTCTGCTTGTACTTCGCTCCATGTTTCAGCGCATCCAGTGCCGAGAGATTCCCGTCCGGCGTGTCAACGTTGAACGCCTTCGCTGGCTGGACTGCCTCGCTTACCCTGCCGACGCCAACGTATCCCGTCTGGGGAATCTTGACCCAAATCCGGTCGCCCGGCGTTAGCATCTTCAGCGTCTGCGAGTACCAGCTCCCGCCCCCCGCGCTGACGAAGCCGAACTTGCGTGCGTCTTCCCAGCTGCGCCCCTCAGGATCGCCGAAAGAGACGTAGTACTCGCCGTTCCAGGGTTCCTTCTCGCCCCTGCCGGTCGTAGAGCTTGCGACGTTCGCCTGCGTTTCACCCGGGTCGATGAGCCAGGCACGGCTGAGCAGTTGCTCTCCCTCATGATCGAACACCTGGAAGAACACTGCATTGACAGCAATGTCGCGCGCGTTGAGGTAGCTGATGATCCGCTCGGTAGACGCGTCTAGTTCGGCAGCGAGAATGATGATCTGATGCGACTGATTCAAGGTCTCTTCATCAAGCGCCATCCCGAAGCGATTGCGGAACGCCTCATCCAGGCTGCCTCCGCCGGAGAATCGCTGGTAGATCTGCGCGATCTTATCGGCGCCCAATTGCTCCACCCATGACGCATAGTCCAGCGCCTGCGCAATGATCTCGCGTGGCGTGCGGTCGCGCTTCAGCTCGATCAGCACCAGCGAGCCGTCGGGCGCGATGGCCAGCAGGTCGATTCGGCCGCCGAAGCCCGTGACCTCCTGTCGCCCAATCAGCATCCACTCGCTGGATAGGATGCGCGGATCGCAAACGATCATCTCCTCCAGCTTCTGCTCGCTATTCAGACGACTCACCGTCAGGGGCCTAGGTGCGTCACTGACGGTCCAGATAGCGTGTTGAATTGGCATGGGGGTCCTCCAGATTGGTTGGGGCTCGTCAGTCGAAGGCGCTATCGAGTCAGATACTTGGCCAATGCTTGCTCGAACTTCGCTCGCGCATCGGGGCTGGCGCCGCCGGTATTCATCAAACCCCGCTTCTCCAAGTCGAGCCATAGCTGCAATCCGGCTTTGATTCCGAAATTGTCCCGCTCAGACTCAAGCCCATCGAGGAAGGCTTCGGGCTGCAAGGCCATGTCTTCCGGGTACCAGCGCTTGGAGCCCAAGTGACCGATACCTTCGCCTTGCCAGCCGAGCAGTGTTGTTCCTTCTGCCAGCTCTTGGATCTCCTGGCCTGAAAGAAAGGCGCCGCGCACATAGACGTGCCGCTTCCAGGCTATGGCAATGCACGCCGCCAGGTACGCGCGCGACTTCCAGTAGCCGAACAGTCCGCCTTGGACAAGGTGATAGCGATGAATGGGCTTGTCACCTACCAATCCGATCGACTCCTCCAGGATCATCAATGTCTCCCCGTTCGAGCTCTTCTCGGCGGGTACCAGCAGCACTCCGGTGCTCAGCCCTTTGGGGTTGCCGGAAAGTTTCTCGTCGAGAAACGCCGCGAACTCCTCCGGCCACTTGTAGAAGTCATGCGTCGGGTGGACTTGGCGCTCCGCTCCATCCAACCATTCACGCCGAACCGCTAAACGGGTGCAGGTCATGTCCAAAAGCCGTTCATCCAGCCTGCTCAGCAGCGAGGCATCGTCCTGAACATCAACGAGCGTCAGTCCGTGCTCCAAGAAGCGAGGGATCTGGTTCCGGTGCACACCATGGGACTCGAAGACGCGGACGAAGCGGGTCGCCACACTCTCGACCGGCCCGCGTTTGCTGCTGTCCCACCATTTCTTCAGGCGTTCCAGGATCGAAAGTGCTGCGCTAACTTCTCCGAACACCATGTTGGTGACCCCTGCGCTCAAGATTCCCCGGTGCCGTTGAGATCGGCTCGCTCTACTTCGCTGCCCCGACGAGCTCTTCAACGCTACGTTCCCGGTCGACGGTTGGACATCGGCGATCTGGTCTTGGTCGGGCTACCGCAGTCAACTCTGCTACCACTGCTTCCACAAGCTTTGCGCCCGCGATTCCAGCGGCCGCCTGTTGGGATTCCAACGCGTCCACCAAGGCCATCAGCTCGTTCACTTTCACCACGATACGGCGTTGCTCGGCGAGAGGTGGAAATGGCACGGGGCACCCTCGAACCTGTCGCATATTGATCGATGCCAAGTTGGTAGTCTGTTTCGATGCCGATTCGAAGTAACGACGCCCTTCAGGAGAATTAAAGTAGCGCTCGAACCACAATGGTGAAATCTCGTCAGACCGCATCCGCGAACGGAATACGTGGTTCTGGTGAAGGCAGATTGGAATTTGCCCCTTCCACACTGCGGCGCGGCCGACTTTGTCCCAATCGCCACCCTCGGTCATCAAGAGATCGTGCTCGCGAAGGGCATACCTTTCAATTTCGTCTCTAGCGATAATCACTTCCTTTACGACACCAAGGTCAATCTCGCCTCGCTTGACGTTGGCAACGCGGAGATATGGGAGCGAGACTGTTCTTCGGTTACCGAGCTTGCGACCAAGTGTGACACCTCCGGCAATGAGAGCAATGTCTTCAAATCGAACGCGATCCCACGACGATGGCAACGAGTCTTCCGCTTCGTCAACTGAATGCGTGTTCGTCAAGCCAATGCGCGCGAGGCACTCCTTTGCCGATTCCTCGTTGGGATATTGGGGGACGAGCTTGCCTTGGACAGCGAGGGTGAGAATGGACTTGCGGAGGTCGTCTGGGGCGATGCTGTAGGACTTGTGGAAGAGCAAGTCGAGGTTGGCCGGAGTCGGCGCCTCCGCAAACCGGGCCAGCGACGCGCGGGCAAGCGCGGCGTGCCGCGTCTCCCGTTCCTGCTGCTGCGCCTCCAGCTGATCACACAACGCCATCAACTCATCCACCTTCGCCACGATCCGCTTCTGCTCAGCGAGGGGCGGGAGCGGAATCGGAAGCACGCCAAGATTGCTTCGTGAAATGCGGCTCCGCGTCGTGCCCGTGGCTTGTGCTAACACCAGCCGTCGGAATCGTGGGCTGTTGATCGCGACGACCAAGAAATCTGCATCGAAGAAGGTGACGTTTGGTCGGAGGATGCAGACATCCACGACGGTGACTGCGGGCTTCGGGTCGCCGGGAAAGCGACAACAACGCCCGATTGGGTCAGGCATTCGTGCAACGAGAATGTCGCCTGCTTCAAGATAGGAGCAGTTGAGCCGCGTCGCTGCTGCCTTGGTCAAGAATCGCGACGATCGGTCGCGATACTGTCCATCTCCAACGTCTGCTAGCTGAATCAACCGCACGTCACCATGCGGGTCTTGGTCTTTGCTCTCAACCCAGTCACCATCACAGAAGAATCCTGTTTCACGCGTGGTGTTCTCGACGGTCGTGAGTGCCCAGTGATTCGGAATCTCTAAGGGCGTTTCCGGTTCTACAGCGATGTCTCTTGGCGACCGTGATTTCGAGTTCCGTTCAGGCGGCAGCGTGCGCAGCTTTTCTAGCAGCGAGTGACCTTCACCGTCAGAGGCCCTCCGCCCAACAAGCTTTCCCTGAATCGCCAGGTCCAGCACCAGCTCGCGCATCTTCGTTACTGCATCAGATGCGTCGGCGAAGAGGTCGAACTTCTCGAAGAAGGTTTCCAGCCTCACTCAGGATTCCCGGCGCTGGCGATAAATGCTTTCTGAAGTTCCGCTTTCAGTGCGGCCCGGGTGGCGGCGATCTGGTCCAGCAACTTCTCGTACTCGGGCAACAGGTGGTCCACGTCGCCGGGGCCGGTGTCTGGATTGTGCGGGTTCTTGAGGTCGAGGTTGAAGTTGCCGGCCTTGATCTCGTCGATGGGAACGCGCCAGGCCTGCTCGTTCTCGACACGGGCGGCGAAGCCATCGGCCTCGGTGCCCCACCATGCCTTCTGGCCCTCGAATTCCTCAATACGGATGGGCTTGCCCTTGTTGTAGCTCTTGGCACCGGCAGGGTACGGGTGCTCGTAGTACCAGACGGCGGTGGTCGGCGCGCCTTTGGTGAAGAAGAGCAGATTGGTGCGGATGCCGGTATAGGGGTTGAAGACGCCGTTGGGCAGCCGGACGATGGTGTGTAGGTTGCAGTCGGTGAGGAGGGCTTCCTTGATGCGGGTCTTCACGCCTTCGCCGAACAACGTGCCGTCGGGCAACACAAGGCCGGCGCGGCCGCCGGCCTTGAGTAGCTTCATGATGAGTACCAGGAATAGATCGGCCGTCTCTCGGGTGCGGAATTCGGCCGGAAAGTTCGCCTCGATGCCATCCTCCTCCATGCCGCCGAAGGGAGGGTTGGTGACAATGACGTCGACACGTTCCTTTGGGCTCCAGTCGCGCAGCGGCCGTGCCAGCGTGTTGTCGTGGCGGACGTTGGAGGGAACGTCTATGCCATGCAGCAACAGGTTGGTCATGCACAGCACATGCGGCAGGTGCTTCTTCTCGATGCCGGCAAAGCAGTCCTGGATCGTGCGCTCGTCGGCCTCGGTCCTGGCCTGCTTGCGCAGGTGCTCGATGGCGCATACCAGGAAGCCGCCAGTGCCGCAGGCAGGGTCGAGGATGGTCTCGCCGAGGCGTGGGTTCACCTGGTCGACGATGAACTGCGTGACGGCGCGCGGGGTGTAGAACTCGCCCGCATTGCCGGCGGACTGCAGGTCCCGCAGCAGCTTCTCGTAGATGTCGCCGAACATGTGGCGGTCATCGGAGGCGTTGAAGTCGATGCCGTTGATCTTGTTGATCACCTGGCGCATCAACGTGCCGTTCTTCATGTAGTTGTTGGCATCCTCGAAGACCATGCGGATGAGGCCGGCGATCTTGTCCGCCCCGCCGGTCAACGCCTTGAGCTTGGGCAGCAAGGTATTGTTGACAAAGTCGAGCAGGGGCTCACCGGTGATGCCTTCGGCGTCGGCCGCCCAAGCGGACCAGCGCAGATGCTTTGGAAGCGGTGACTTGTAGCTGTCGCGGATGAGTTCGAGTTCCTTCTCGCGATCATCGAAGATCTTGAGAAAGAACATCCAGCCGAGTTGTTCGAGCCGTTGCGCGTCGCCGTAAGTACCGGCGTCCTTGCGCATGATGTCCTGGATGGTCTTGACGATGTTTGAGACGTTGGCCATGGGTCAGGCAGCTTCCCGGTAGAGCTGGGTTTCGAGTTCCTGGATGGCGGCGAGGTAGTTCTGCTTGCCGCCAAAGAAGTGGACGATCTCGACCGGCGTCCCAAACTTGGTCAGCGGGTCGACTTTCAGTATTTCGAGCGACTCGACGCTCTTGAGGCCGGCGTCGGCGTACTTGACCAGCAGCGCTTCGAGCACGGCGCGCGCCTTGTCGCCGTACTTCCCGAAGACGTTGCGCTTGCGCACTTTTTCCGCACGCTCCCGCCGCGTGCGCGGCGGCTGGTCGAAGGCGACGTGGCAGACGAGATCGAAGGCGTCGAGGTCGCGGCCGACTTGCTCAGCGAGTTCATCGAGGAACACGCCGTGGGTTGCCAGCTCGTCGATGACGGCTTGCTTGCGGTCGGCGTCGTTCCAGGCGTTGAGGAAGGCGCTCAAGGACGCGTACGCCTTGCGCACAGCCTTGCGCGTGTAGTCCTTCAGCGACTCGGTGATGAGCTTGCCGTTGGCGTCGAGGTACTGCACCCGCTCGCTGACGATGCTGACCTCCACGTCGTCCACCACGTACCTGGGCGTTGGCTCGCGCGCCTCCTGCGGAAGTGCCCCCTCTGGGGACTGCGGAAAGCCATCGCCTGGGGGCGACTCGGCTTCCGGCCGCTCCTCGGGCGGCACCGGCGACTCACCGGGCTTGGGCTCGTACACCTGGACCGGGTCGCCATCGAAGTGCGGGTCGGCGAACAGCGCCGTGGCCCGCTTGAAGTCCATGATGGTGAAGAAGAACTTGTTGTAGTCCTCGTTGATACGCGTACCTCGGCCGATGATCTGCTTGAACTCGGTCATCGACTGGATGCGCTTGTCCAGCACGATGAGGCGACAGGTCTGTGCATCCACACCAGTGGACATCAGCTGCGAGGTGGTGGCAATAACCGGAAAGGTGGCCTCCGGGTCGATGAAGTTGTCGAGCTGCGCCTTGCCTTCGTCGTTGTCGCCAGTGATGCGCATCACATAGCGGCTGTTGGCGGCCGCCAGATCGGGATTGGCGTTGACCAGCGCCTGGCGCATGCGCTCGGCATGGTCGATGTTCTCGCAGAAGACGATAGTCTTGGCGAACCGGTCGGTAGCCTTGAGGAACTCGGTGATCTTGGAGGCGACTAGTTCGGTGCGCTTCTCCAGGATCAGGTTGCGATCGAAGTCGGTCTCGTTGTACTCGCGGTCTTCGATGACCTGGCCGTACTTGTCGGTCTTGCCTTTCTCGGGGCGCCAGCCCTCCAGATCCTTGTCGATGCCGATGCGAACCACCTTGTATGGCGCGAGAAAACCGTCTTCGATCCCCTGCTTGAGCGAGTAGGTGTAGAGCGGGTCGCCGAAGTACTCGATGTTGGAAATGTCCTTCGTCTCCTTGGGCGTGGCCGTCATGCCGATCTGCGTGGCCGACGAAAAGTAGTCCAGCACCTTGCGCCAGTTGGCGTCTTGGTCGGCGCTGCCGCGATGGCACTCGTCGACGATCACCAGGTCGAAGAAGTCGGGCGAGAATTGCTTGTAGATGTTCTGCTCGTCTTCGGTGCCCGTCACCGCCTGGTAGAGCGACAGATAGATCTCGAAGGCCTTGTCGACCGTGCGGTTTGTGATCTTGGTCATCGCCTGACCAAAGGGCTTGAAGTCGTTGGTCTTCGTCTGGTCGGCGAGTATGTTGCGGTCGACGAGGAAGAGGATTCGCTTCTTGGCGCCCGACTTCCACAGGCGCCAGATGATCTGGAAGGCGGTGTAAGTCTTGCCGGTACCCGTAGCCATCACCAGCAGGATGCGGTTCTCGCCTTTCGAGATCGCCTCGATCGTGCGGTTGATCGCGATGAGCTGGTAGTAACGGGGCGACTTACCGGAACCGTCGTCGTAGTAGTCCTGGGTGGCCACCGCTTGCTGGGCAGCCGTGTAACCTCGGGCCTTGCTGTGGCGCGTCCACAGATCGTCGGGAGACGGGAACTGATCCAGCGCGATCTCACGCTCGACCGCGCCGCTGGTGCCAGTGCGGTCGTGCTCAAGGAAAGCATCGCCGTTGGAGCTGTATGCAAACGGCAGGTCGAGGATCTCGGCGTATTCCAGCGCTTGCTGCATGCCGGCGCCGACGGCATGCGTGTTGTCTTTGGCCTCCACAACCGCGATGGGGATGCCGGGCTTGTAGTAAAGGATGTAGTCTGCCTTCTTGGCTTCCCCCCGCTTGACTGTCTTGCCGCGGACGATCACCCGCCCTTTGGTGAAGTAGAACTCCTCGCGCAGCTGCGTCATCACGTTCCACTTGCCGCCATTGGGGCCGACAAGTGCGGGCGTGATGAACTTGGTGCGGATGTCCGCTTCGGTGAGTTCCTTCTTGTTCATGCGGCGAGTCTCATCGCGACCTTGATACGGTAGCCGTCGTAGGTGGCGTTCACCCCACAGGCCTTACCGCCTGCGTAGAGCAGGTAGTCGGCGACGCCATGACCCGCTTGCAGCGGCAACTCGCGCAGCGCCACGCCGCGTGCGGCGTGGATGTCGGCCTGCGCATACGGCTGCACGGCCCAGCCCGCAGCCGCGAGCAGCCGGTCGATTCCTGCGCGGGCTTGTTCTTCCGGCTTGGTCACGCCCTCCCCCCTTGGTCAGGGGAACATACAGAGGCAGCCGCGGGGCCGCAACCTGCGAAGTGCCTTATGGGTGACAAAGTGCACCGCTCGCGCGCCGATGTAGCGGCTGGCGTTGCGGCTGCGACTGGTGCTTGAGGGAGTTGGTGGAGACGAGGAGGATCGAACTCCCGACCTTCGCATTGCGAACGCGACGCTCTCCCAGCTGAGCTACGTCCCCACAGAGGGCGCGGATTTTACTCCAAACGCGGGGGCCGGCCAAGCCGTGATCGTCGCGGCGGCGGCGCGGTTATCATTGCCCGCATGCAGATCAACCCGCCCTTCGGCTACAAGGACGTCGTTCCGCTGTACAAGAACCAGAAGGTGCGCCTGCCCGCGCCGGGGGAGATTCCGGAGTTCGTGCACCAGGCGAACGCGGTTCCGGTCAGCTTCACCGAGTTCCCGCTGATCGCGCGCGAGTACCCGATCGTGTTCACCACCGGCGACCGCGGCGAAAGCTACGCGGCGGTGGCGGTGCTCGGCATGACGCAGGGGGAGAACCTGTTCATGGACGGCAAGGCCTGGGCGCCCCGGGTGTACGTGCCGGCGTACGTGCGGCGCTTCCCGTTCTGCATGGCGACGGTGACGCTGAACAAGACGCAGCAGGAGGATCGCCTGATCTGCGTCGAGAAAGCCTGGCTGGACGACAAGGGCGAAGCGATGTTCGACGCCGAGGGCAAGCCGCTGGAGAAGTGGCGCGACATCGAGCGCCTGCTGACCGAATTCGAAGCCGACCTCGCGCGCAGCCGCGAGATGTGCGCGATCCTCACCGACTACGCGCTGCTCGAGCCGTTCACCATGCAGGCGACGCTGAACGCAGGCGGCGCCATGCACCTCACCGGCATGTACCGCGTGGACGAAAAGAAGCTCGAGCACCTGAACGCCAGCCAGATCAAGAACCTGATGCGAAAGGGCGTGATGGGCCGCATCTACACGCACCTCTTGTCGCTGGACAACTTCAACGCGCTGCTCGACCGCAAGGCGGCGCGCGCGAAGGCGGCGTAGGTTTCAGCGCTCGCGGCCGGCTTCGTGCGCGGCCTTCTGGATCGGCGACAGGAAGTACTCCAGCACGCTGCGCTCGTCGGTGCGGATCTCGGCCGCGAGCTGCATGCCGGGCTGCAGCGCGAAGCGCGATGACGCGGGCAGCTCGACCAGCGCGCGGTAGGCGTAGCCCGCCTCGCGCCCTGCTTCGCGGCCGCGCTCGGTGGCATCCGCCGAGATCCTCAGCACGCGGCCATCGAGCATGCCGTGCTTCTGGAAGGGGTAGGCGGCAAGCTTCAGCCGCGCCGGCTGGCCCTCGCGCACGAAGCCGGCGTCGCGGTTCTGCAACCACACCTCGGCCACCAGCCTGCCGTCGCTCGGCACCAGCGTCATCAGCACGCTGCCTGGCGCGAGCACGCTGCCCTGGGTGTGCGTGGCCAGGTCCTTGATCACGCCGTCGGCGGGCGCGCGCAGCTCGGCGGTGCGGGCGCGATACGCCAGTTTTTCACCTTCTTCGGCCAGCCGCGTCACCTGGTTCTGGGTTTCCACGCGCTCGCCGCGCAGTTGCGCGCGGTAGTTGGCCGCCAGTTGCGCCATGCGGCGCTCGGCCTGGTCGATCGCGGCGCGCGCGCCCTCGACCTTGTGCTCCTGCGCGCGCACGTCCTGCTCGGCCTCGATCCGCTCGCGCGTGCGCTGCTGCAGCATCAGCTTGCCGGCGAAGCCCTCGCGCGCCAGGCGCTCGAAGGCCTGCTCCTGCTCGCGCAGGTGCGGCATCGCCGCGGCGAGCTTTTCCCGTGTCTCCGCGGCGGCCTGCATCTCGCGGCGCGAGCGCGCGATCACCGCGCGCTCCTCGGCGAGGCTGTTCTCGTAGGCGCGCACGCGCGCATCGCGCTGCGCCTCGACCTGCGCGTACAGCTCGGCCGGGTCGCCCTCGCGCGGCGCAAGCGGCACGCCGGCAAGCTCGGCCTCGATGCGGCGCAGTTGCAGCCGCCGCAGTGCGAGTTCCGCCCCGACAGAGCGCGCATCGGCTTCCGCGGCGTGGATGTCCATGCGCGCCAGCAACTGCCCGGCAGTGACGCGGTCGCCCTCGCGCACCAGCAACGCGCGCAGGATGCCGCCTTCGGCCGGCTGCACGATTTTCAGTTGCGCCGCCGGCACCAGCCGGCCTTCGGCGGTGGCGACCACGTCCAGGCGCCCGTACACCGCCCACAGGCCCAGCGCGGCGAGGAAGCAGAGCACCAGCCACAGCACCGCGCGCGGCAGGGGCGATGGCGGCTCGGCCTGCAGCGCGAGGATCGCCGGCGCGAAGTCGTGCCCGGCGGCCTGCGCCGGCAGCGCGTGCGGTGCCTTCGCCGGAATCATGCGATGCGCACCGCGCTGGGTGCTTGCAGCGTCGCCACCGCGTCCACGGCAAGGTTCTCGGGCACTTGGTGCGCGATGAACAGCATGGTGACGCGCCCGCGCAGGCTGTTGACGGTGCGCGCCAGCGCCTCGGCGGTGTCGCGGTCCAGGCTCGCGGTGGCTTCGTCGAATATCAGGATGCGCGGCCGGCGCAAGAGCGCCCGCGCGATGGCGATGCGCTGCTTCTGCCCGCCGGAGAGCCCCGCGCCGTGCTCGCCGATCGCGGTCTGGTAGCCCTGCGGCAGCCCTTCGATGAAATCGTGGATCTCGGCGGCGCGGCAGGCTTCCATCACTTCGGCCAGCGTGGCGTGCGGCTGCGCGAGCACCAGGTTGTCCCAGATGCTGCCGGAGAACAGCCGCGTCTCCTGCGGCACGACGCCGAAGTGCAGCCGCAGCTCGTTGGCGCTCAGGTGGCGGATGTCGTGGCCGTCTATCCTGATCGCGCCGCGATCGGGCAGGTAAAAGCCCTGCAGCAGCCGCGCCAGCGTGCTCTTGCCGCTGCCCGAAGGGCCGACCAGCGCGGCGCAGGCGCCGGGCGCCAGCGTCAGGTTGAGGTCCTCGTACACCGGCGCGCGGTCGGGCGCGTAGCGAAAGGCGAGGTGCTCGATGTCGATGCGGCCCGGGCCGCTGGCGGCGCGTGTGGTGCTCGCCGCATGCGCCTCGGTGGGCGCGTCCATCAGGTCGCCCAGGCGCTGCACCGCGATGCCGGCCTGCTGGAACTCCTGCCACAGGCCGGCCAGGCGCATCACCGGCTGCACCAGGCGCGAGGCGAACATCTGGAATGCCACCAGCATGCCGATGGTGAATTCGCCGGACTGGATCACCAGCAGCGCGCCCGCGCACAGGATGCCCAGCGCCATCGCCTGCTCGATCGCGGTCGCCGCGACGCCGTAGTGGTTGGCGAGCTGGCGCGTGGCGAAGCCGGCGCGCAGGAAGTCGGCGAGGTTGCGACCGTGGCGCTCGGCGAGCTGCGGCTCCATCTGCAGCGACTTCACGGTTTCGATCGCCGACACGTACTCGGTGAGGAAGGCCTGGTTGCGCGCGCCGGCGTGGAATTCGGCGTTGATGCGGCGCCTCAGGAGCGGCGTCACCGCGGCACCGACCAGCGCCAGCAGCAGCACCGCGCCGAGCGCGATCAGCGTCAGCGGCACGCTGTAGTAGAGCATCACCGCGAGGAACAGCAGCACGAAGGGCGCATCGAGCATCACCGCGGTGGCGGCGCTGGTGATGAAGGCGCGGATGGTCTCCACGCCCTGCAGCCGCGCGATCAGCGTGCCGGTGGCGCGCGATTCGAAATACCGCGGCGGCAATCGCAGCAGGTGCTCGAACACGCGCATGCCGAGCACCGCGTCGACGCGGATCCCCGTATGCAGCACCAGCGTCTGCCGCGCCCAGGACAGCGCCGCGCCGAAGACGAGGAAGATGGCGAGCGCGGCGGCGACCACCGCCAGCGTCGCCTGCGTGTGGTGCACCACCACCTTGTCGATCACCACCTGCGTGGCGAGCGGCGTCGCCAGCGCGATCACCTGCAGCGCGAGCGACGCGAACAGCACGTCGCGCCAGATGCCGCGGTAGCGCAGCAGCTCGGGGATGAACCAGCCGAGGCCGAAGCGCGCCGGGCCGAGCACCTCGTCGCGCGCAGGCGCGGGCGCGATCTCCTGCGCGGCAAGCAGTTCGGGTTCATAGAGCGACGCGAACTCGCCGCGCGGCAGGCTGCGCGCTGCGCCGTCGCGGCCGGCGACCAGCACCTCGTTCGCATCGATGCCGAGCACCAGGCCCAGGCGCAGCGGCAGCGCGGCGTCGCCGCCGCGCGCGATCGCAAGCAGCGGAAACCCGGCGCCGCGCAAGGGCGCCGCGAGTTCCTGCGCGCACAGCTTCAACCCGAACGCGCGGCCGGCGCGCTCCAGGGTGGCGATGGTGAACGGCGGCGGGAACTGCTGCAGGAAGAGCCGCGGCTCGAACGGAATCCTGTGCGACCCGCACAGCCCCGACAGCGCCCAGACCAGGTCGGCGGTCTCGACAGACGCGTGGTGCAGCATCGGACACGCTCCCTCGCGGGCGCCGGCGCGGTTCGCCAGCGGCTCCGCACATTTGTCATTTTGTCCTTTTTGCGGTAGAAAATGCGCCTGACAGGGAGGCAGGTCAACAGTAGTTCGTTCGAATGTGTGCCGGAGCGCACACATTGCGTTCGTTATACTTTGGACCGATACTCGGAACGCCACGGAGCAGAACGTTGCGCATCGCATTGCTGGAAGACGACCCGGACCAGTCGGCGCTGCTGCAGCGCTGGCTCGTGGAGGACGGACACGACGTGCACGCCTTCCAGTCGGGCCGCGAAGCCATGAAGCATGCCGGCCGCGAGAGCTTCGACCTGTTCATGCTCGACTGGCAGGTGCCCGACGTTCCCGGCACCGAGGTGCTGGTATGGATCCGTGAACACCTGTCGAAGACGGTGCCGGTGCTGTTCGTCACCGTGCGCGACACCGAGGCGGACATCGTGCACGCGCTCGAAACCGGCGCCGACGACTACATGATCAAGCCGGTGCGCCGCCAGGAGATGCTGGCGCGACTGCACGCGCTGCTGCGCCGCGCCTATCCGCGCGAGGAGCAGATGCTGCTGAGCTTCCCGCCGTTCGAGATCGACGTGCAGCACGGCGAGATCCGCCGCGACGGCACCAAGCTCGACCTGACGCCGAAGGAATTCGGGCTGGCGACGGTGCTGTTTCGCAACATCGGCCGGTTGATGTCGCGCGGACACCTGCAGGAGCTGGTCTGGGGGCGCAGCGGCGACCTGGTCACGCGCACCGTGGACACGCACGTCAGCCAGGTGCGCAAGAAGCTGGACCTGAAGCCAGAGTCGGGCTACCGCGTGGTGCCGATCTACAACTACGGCTACCGCCTCGAGCAGCTCGCCGCGGACGCCGCAGCCGCCGCCTGAGCAGCGCGCCCCGCGGCCGGGGCCGCGCCACCACCCCGGAGACCGCCATCAAAGCCTTCGCCTCGCAATCAGACCTGAAGCCGAAGAAGATCAGCTTCACGCGCCTGTCCCCGTCCTGCTACGCGTTCACCGCCGAGGGCGACCCGAACACCGGCGTCATCGTCGGCGACGATGGCGTGATGGTCATCGACGCGCAGGCCACGCCGCTGATGGCGCGCGAGGTGCTGCGGCGAATTCGCAGGGTGACATCGAAGCCGGTGAAGTACGTGGTGCTGTCGCACTACCACGCGGTGCGGGTGCTGGGCGCGTCCGCCTACCGGGCGCGCGAAATCATCGCCAGCGAGCGCACCCTCGGCCTGATACGCGAGCGCGGCCGGCAGGACATGGCGAGCGAGATCGGCCGCTTCCCGCGGCTGTTCCGCGGCGCCGGGTCGATTCCCGGCCTGACCTGGCCGACGATAACCTTCCGCGATTCGATGACGCTGATGTTGGGAAAGCTCGAGGTGCGCATCCTCCACCTCGGGCCGGGACATACCGGCGGCGACACCGTGGTGTGGGTGCCGTCGCAGCGCGTGCTGTTCGCCGGGGACCTGGTCGAATACCAGGCGGGCATCTATACGGGGGATGCGCACCTGGAAGAATGGCCCGCGACGCTCGAGCGGTTGCGCGCATTGAAGCCGCGCGCGCTGGTGCCGGGGCGCGGCCCGGCGCTCGCCACGCCCGCGCAGTGCGAAAAGGGCATCCGCTACACGCAGGAGTTCGTGCGCGCGCTGTACGCGTCGGCGAAGCGCGGCGTCGCGGCGGGGAAATCGCTGAAGGAAACCTATCGCTCGACGCGCAGGCGCCTGGACCCGAAGTACGGCGCGTTCCCGATCTACGAACACTGCATGCCCTTCGACGTCTCGCGCGCCTACGACGAGGCGCGCGGCATCAGTCACCCGCGCATCTGGACCGCGCGCCGCGACATCGAGATGTGGAGGAGCATCGCATGAAGAAGCCGGTCGTGTTCTTTCCCGGCCTGCTCTGCGATGCGCGCATGTGGGCACCGCAGATCGAAGCCCTGTCCGCGACGATCGACCCCTGGGTCGCCGACTTCACGCGCGACGACTCGATCGCAGGCATGGCCTCGCGCGCGCTCGCCGAATGCCCGTTCCCGACGTTCTCGCTCGCCGGCCTGTCCATGGGCGGCTACGTCTCGATGGAGGCGATGCGGCAGGCGCCTGATCGCGTCGAGCGCCTCGCGCTGCTCGACACCCAGGCGCGCAGCGACACCACCGAGGCGAAGGAACGCCGGCTCGCGCTCATGGCGCTCGCGAACCGCG
>JBFWRS010000018.1:62597-64208 GCA_050248795.1 Burkholderiales bacterium
TCGATGGAGGCGATGCGGCAGGCGCCTGATCGCGTCGAGCGCCTCGCGCTGCTCGACACCCAGGCGCGCAGCGACACCACCGAGGCGAAGGAACGCCGGCTCGCGCTCATGGCGCTCGCGAACCGCGGCGAATTCGTCGGCGTGAGCGACCGCCTGATGCCGCTGTTCCTGCACCCTTCGCGGCTGAACGACCAGCGGCTCACCGGCCTGTGCAAGGACATGGCGCAGGCGGTGGGCAAGGACGCATTCCTGCGCCAGCAGACGGCGATCATGGCGCGCATCGACTCGCGCCCGTCGCTGGCGGCGATCCGCTGCCCGACGCTGGTGCTGTGCGGCGATAGCGACCTTCTGACGCCGCTCGACCGCCACGAGGAGATTGCGCAGTCCATCCCCGGCGCGAAGCTGGTGGTCATCCCCGGTTGCGGCCATATGGCGACGATCGAGGCCCCCGAAGCCGTCAACCGCGCCCTCGATACCTGGCTGACCCATTGACGCCCGCCTGCGGGCGTCAGACTTCTTGTCGGGGGAACGGGGGCGGCGGAACGCCGCTAACTCGCCGTCGGGGGGTACGGGGGGCGCCGGAACGCCCCCTGTTCGGTTAGGCGCGGTCCCGCTCCGGCTTTTAACGGCGCGGAGCGGGACGTAACCCCGCGGTGGTTTAGGAGGAGGAGGAGGCCACCGCGGGCGCGTTCGGGAATCAGTTACGACACGCGCATTGCTGCGTTGCAATAACAATAACTCCTGCCGGATGCCGTAACAATGGGCTGCACGATCAAAAGTCCTTTGCTATATTCGCAACAATATGCACGAAGCCATGCAACATATGTCCGTCTTCGCGCGCGTCGTGTCCGCCGGCAGCTTCTCCGCCGCAGCGCGCGACCTCGGGGTGTCCACCGCCGTGGTCAGCCGGCGCGTGGCCGCGCTGGAAGCGCGGCTAGGCATCCGCCTGCTGCACCGGACCACGCGCCGCATCGCGCTCACCGATGAAGGCGCGACCTTCCATGAATCGGTGCTGCGCATCCTGCGCGAAGTCGAGGAAGCAGAGGCCGCGGCGTCCGCCGGCAGCGCGCAACCGCGCGGCGTACTCAAGGTGGCGATGCCGGCATCGTTCGGCCATCGCCATATCGCGCCGCTGATCCCGGTGTTCGCGCAGCGCTACCCGGAAGTGGAACTGGCGCTGCAACTGTCGGACCGCCCGGTGGCGATCGTCGAGGAAGGCTTCGACCTCGGCATCCGCATCGCCGAGCTGGCCGACTCCTCGCTCGCGGCGCGCAAGCTCGCCCCCAACCGGCGCGTGGTATGCGCAAGCCCCGCGTACCTGGAACGCCACGGCGCGCCGCGCACGCCCGCCGAACTGACGCGGCACAACTGCCTGATCCCGAACTGGGAGCACGACTTCTCGATGTCGTGGGACTACCGCGAACCCTCGGGCAAGTCAGGCAGCGTACGGGTGCGCGGGCGCTACGCCTGCGACAACTGGGAAGTGCTGCGCGACTGGGCACTGGCGGGGCTGGGCATCGCGCTGAAATCCACCTGGGACGTGCGCAGCCAGCTCGAGGACGGCTCGCTGGTGCCGGTGCTGCCCGGCTATACCTTCGGCACCGAAGTGGC